>CAZVKG010000049.1:0-26454 GCA_964627665.1 uncultured Eubacteriales bacterium
GAAAAGCCAGTTGCTAAAGCAACCGACTTATAACGAGGCGAAGCCTCTTTGTTCTAGTCTAATGTACCCAAAAGGTAAATCATTTTGACATTCGTCTTGAAAAATCAAGGGAATTCGTATATAATATCAACTTAGGAAGTAACTAAGGAGAGCGCATATGAGATTTATCCCGGTACAAAGCTTAATGGAAGGCATGGTTATTGCCAAAAGTCTTTATGATATAAATCAACAACTTTTATTACGTGAAGGAACGACAGTTCAAAAAGGTTATATCGAAAGAATAGCTCGATTAGGTTATCAAGGAATATATATTGATGACGAAATATCGAAAGATATTGAAGTCAGAGATGTTATTCGCGATGAGCTTCGAATGAAGGCAATTCAATCCGTAAAAGATGCCTTTATCTATAATGATCTATCAACAATTTCAGGGCAAAAGCAAGCAAAACAAAAAATTGATGTTACAAAGATGCTAATTACAAATATCGTTGAGGAAATACTCGAAAATAAAGATACGATGATTAATCTCATCGACTTAAAATTTTTTGATGATTACACTTTTTTTCATTCGGTTAATGTTGCTGTATTAAGCATATTAATCGGAGCCGAGTTAGGATTGTCGAGAGAACAATTATTTAATCTTGGTTTGGCATCAATTCTTCACGATATCGGTAAAATATTTATTGATAAGGATATTTTAAATAAGCCGGAGGCGCTTACCGAAAGTGAATATACGACAATTCGCAAACATTCTGAGTATGGGTATACTTATCTGAAAAATACCTTTGAAATTCCTGCAGCAGTTTATGTTGCCGTTCTACAACATCATGAGCACTATAATGGTTTGGGATATCCGAATCAAAAATCAAAAGAAGATATTTCTCTTCTCGGTCGTATTATTTGTGTTGCGGATGTATACGATGCCTTGACATCAAATCGACCCTATAGAAAGGGTTTATTACCATCGGAGGCAATGGAATATATAATGGCAAATGGCGGTATTATGTTTGATGTCAAGTTAACGAAAATTTTTGCAAAAAAAGTAGCACCTTATCCGGTGGGGACTTATGTACGATTAAGCACCGGCGATTTAGGTATTGTTGTGAAAAATAATCCTGAAGCATGTATGCGGCCTCGTGTAAAAGTATTTGTAGATAAATATGGAAATAAAGTTCCACCTCAAATAATTGATTTGAAAGAGGACCGTTTATTAAGAAATGTAACTATAACAGGAATTAATGATATTGCATAGAATAGATGAAAGTCTATTCTTTTTTCTTGCGATTTATTCCATTATATGAGAAAATATTTTTAAACTATATTTTTTAAGAAAGGATGAACATAATGGGTATTATAAAAGCAGCAATGAATTCAATTGGCGGGGGATTAGCCGATCAATGGCTAGAAACAGTTGAACCAAGATCAATAAATAATTCTACCTTATCAACGGCAGGTGTTCTTGTTCGAAAAGATGATAAAAGAAATAGTAACCGAAAAGGTACAGAAGATGTTATTTCCAATGGATCCATTATCCATGTACCGGAAAATACATATATGCTTCTCGTAGATGGCGGGAAGATTATTTCGGCAACAGATGAAGCCGGATATTATCAAGTGGATAATTCAAGAGCACCTTCAATTTTTTTCTCATCAGATTCAGATAAAACTATTGAAGGGTATAATAATACGGACAAACAGAGTATTGAACGGCCGGGAGGAATAAAAAATACCCTTTTAGATACATGGGAGCGGTTAAAATTTTCAGGTACGACACCACAAAAACAGCGCGTCGTATATGTGAATAAAATGGAGATTCCGGATATTCGCTTTGGTACAAAAAATCCACTTCCATATACAGATCGTGTCCTTGTTCCCGGACGTGTTGTTCCTTGTAAAATCACATCCTTTGGTACATATTCAATCAAAATCAGTGATCCTATATTATTTTACAACGAAGTTTGTGATAAACAAAGTAAAACGGACTTCAAAAAAGATGATATGGCAGAGCAATATATCAATGAATTTTTAATGGCATATCAGACAGCATTAGCTAGTTTGTCAATGGATCAAGTTCTTGTATCTGATATACCGATTCAAAGTGCACGTCTAGGAAAATATATGGCAGATACATTAGATGAAGAATGGCTAAGTAAACGTGGTTTTTATATTCAATCGGTAGGTATTGCAGGCATTAATTATGATGAAAAAACAGATGAGTTATTATCAAAATACGGGAATGATTCAATACTTTTCGATTCAAATGCTAGAGCAGCCCGTGTTGCCGGTGGCTTGGCAGCTGGTTTAGAGGGTGCTGGATCCAATGAAGGCGGATCGATGATGGGATTTGCAGGTATTGGTATGGGTATGAATGCCGCAGGCAATTTAGACGGGGTATTAAACCCTCAACAATCCGCATCGAATAATCAGAAAGCCGATGTAAATATTGGAGCATCAAATGCTAATAGTGGTGGTTGGATATGCTCATGTGGAAATGAGAATCCGGAAAGTGCAAAATTTTGTAGCCATTGCGGTTCTCAAAAAGTTGAAGTAAATGAATGGCTATGTTCGTGTGGACATAAAAATCAAGGTAAATTCTGCACAGAATGTGGAAAGTCCAAACCTGAAGATAATACTTATACATGTAACAAATGCGGATGGGTTCCCAAAGATCCTAAAAATCCACCCAAGTTTTGTCCGAGTTGTGGAGACCCATTTGATTTGACAGATAGAAATTAAGGAGGCGCAATGGCATCAACAAGTTCATATAAATGTTTAAATTGTAATGCGCCGTTAGGCTTTGATCCGACAAGTGGTCATTGGAAATGCCATTATTGCTTTAGTGAGTTTACAAAAGAAGAGCTTGACACGGTATATAAAGAGGAGCAAATAAAGGAACAATCCAATGAAGAATCAAGTGAATTGAATTCTTATCATTGCAATAATTGTGGTGCAGAAATTGTCGCTGACGAAACTACATCGGCAACATTCTGTTTATATTGTAAAAGTCCAAGTTTAATTAAAGAGCGCTTTAAAGGTGAGTTTCACCCTAAATATGTGATTCCATTTAAGCTCACCCATGCAGACGCAGAAAGAATCTATAAAGAATGGATTCAAAAAAAACTCTTTGCCCCGACATTGTTTAAGAACGATGAAGAAATCGAAAAAATCAAAGGCATCTATGCGCCATTTTGGCTTTTTGACTGCGAGACGGAAGGGTATATAGAAGGGCAAGGAACTATTGTTACAAGTTGGCGCGCTGGGAAATATCAATATACAAAGACAAAGTACTATCATGTAGAGCGTGGTGGTCGTGTCAAATATGAACGCGTTCCGGTTGACGCATCGACCAAATTGGATGATAAGTTTATGGTTATGATTGAACCTTATGATTATCAAACAATAACAGATTTTTCCATGCATTATATGACCGGATTTTTCGCTGAAAAATATGATGTTGATGAAAAAACATCTGAAAAAACAATGCGTGAGCGTGTCCAACAGTTTGTTACAGACCGAATTCGTAATACCGTTTCTGGCTATACTAGCTTTACTGTGAGTAATTCTTATTCAAATTTAAAAGAGACTACAGAATCTTATGCTCTCATGCCGGTATATTTGCTGGTCAATGAATTTAATGATGAAAAACATATGTTTTTAATCAATGGCCAAACGGGAAAGGTCGTTGGTGAAACACCCATAGATCATAGACGTCAAATTATTTTTTGGCTTATTCTATTCGGAATAACTTGGGTAGTTACGGTATTAGGAGGTGCTCTGTTTGTTTAAGTTAAAAGGATATATAAGTCGTATTTTTTGGCTTAGCTTTTTCGTTATTTTCTTTTTTCAATCGTTAGTATTATTTGCAAGTAGTCAAAATGTCATTGACGAGATGGGTTTTTTGAGCGAAAAGGAGATTGTTTATTTACAATCAGAGATTGAAGAGATTCAAGACAATTTTTTAATGGATGTAGTCATTGTAATTACAGACGATACCGAAGGGAAAACATCCATGGTGTTTGCAGATGATTACTTTGATTATAATGGATTTGGAATTGGTAATGACCATGACGGAATTCTTCTTCTTGTCAACATGGATGCACGTGAACTCTGGATTAGTACGACAGGAAGTCAGACAATCAATCAATATGAATCATCAATAGACGTGATGATTGATCAAATCACGCCCTATTTAAGTAATGGTCAGTATTATGAAGCCGGCCTTGAATTGATTCGTAATATCGAAAGCATAGAGGAGAACGGCAATATGCCGGTTGTCCAAAAAACGTTTCTTACAAAGGTTGGAGATATGGTTAAATCTCCGATACCATACATTGCAGGGATTCTTCTTGCGTCCATAGCCACAGGAATAATCACCTTATCAAGTAAAGGTAAAGTGACGGTTACAAATCGGACATATGAAGCGCCCGGTAGCTTTAAGCTAGAGCGTCAAACGGATCGGTTTATACGAGAAAACATCCATCGTGTAAAAATTGAAACAAAATCTTCTTCCGGAGGTGGAAGTCATACAGGGAGTAGTGGTCGAAGTCACGGTGGTGGCGGTGGGCGTTTTTAATCAATTTCTAATGTGATATTAAACACGATAAAATATCAATAGAGTATACTAGACTTAGAATTAAAACTTGAATGATAAGGAGGTGCCACCGTGATTATTACGGATAAAATGATTCGAGAATTACAACGACGTGTTGATGTGTCATATGAAGATGCTGAACGCTACGTACGTCGCGCTGGTGGTAATATTGATATGGCGGAAGCGTATGCGAGAAGAAAACAAAACTCGTTATTTCATCGTGGTTTTAGAGGTATAGAAAATCTACTCAATATAACATTCGTTTATCGATTAAAGGTATATCGAAAAGATGATGTTCTTATGGATATGCCTATTTTTTTGTTTTTTGTATTGTTGCTAATCATCGGTATTGATAAAACGATTACAGTTGGCGTCATCTTTGTTATTATCGCCTTGGTTGCTGAATGCCAACTTAAGTTGCACAAGATTGAAAACCAAGAAACATTTCGCTTTTATAGAACCGTAAAAAAAGAGAATAAACCCACATCGGAGTCAGATATCGATGTGTTAGAAGAAGATATCATTGTAACTGACGATTCTAGCAGCCATGAAACGGTTCATTCAGTAGAAGAGCAAGTAAGAAGTACGAATAATTCTATTGAGGATGATAGTGAGGATTATTACGAAGTGACGATTGATAAGTAGGAGGCAAAATGTCAGAAAAAATATTAATTGTAGAAGATGAAAAAAAAATATCGCGTTTTTTGGAGCTTGAACTCCGTCATGAAGAATATCAAGTGTTGAAGGCATATGATGGAAGAACAGGGCTTGAAATGGCTTTGGCAGAGCTACCTGACCTAATCATTCTGGACCTAATGTTGCCGGGGATGAGCGGAATTGAAGTGTGTCGTAGATTAAGACAGAATAAGCAAACCGTTCCAATTATAATGCTTACAGCCAAAGATGATGTTTCAGATAAAGTTATGGGATTAGATATGGGTGCAGATGACTACATGACCAAGCCATTTGCTATTGAAGAGTTATTGGCACGGATCCGTGTTGCGATTAAGCGAAAGTCGTCGGAGCCATCAGAAAAATCAGAGGTCTTAAAGTATAAAGAATTGCAGGTTGATCATATTAAACATCAAGTGCAGTATAAAGAAGACATCATTGAACTGACAAAAAAAGAATATGAACTTTTGCGTTATCTACTTGAAAATAAAAATATCGCCTTAGATCGAGAAAAAATTCTAGAAAAAGTTTGGGGTTATGATTACTATGGTGACACCAATGTCATTGATGTATATATTCGGTATTTGCGATCCAAAATCGACCAAAAATACGGAGTGGATATGATTAAAACGGTTAGAGGAGTTGGATATATTATATATGATGAATAGATTATCCAAAGCGATTAAGAATACCTTTAAACATTTTCATTTATCAATGCGTCGAAAAATTACGTTTGACTATTTGTTGCTCTATTTTTTTATAGGTTTAATCAGTGTTCTTTTAATTCCCATAATTTTTGCTTTTAATAATATATCCGGAGACGTTGAAAAGGAAAGTTATGAAGTGAATCGCGTATTGCTTGCATATAATCAAGAAATTTATTCTTTACAAGAAACTGAAGTCAAAATAAATCAAATGACACAAAGTTCAAATATTTCCTTTGAAATAATAGGGTATTCGGACTTTGAAAACAGTATCAAAGAGTTTACCATTCAAACCGGTGCATTTCAGAATTATGTATTTTCCTATGATGTAATTAAGCGTATGGATTTTTTTATCAATGAACAACTTATTGCAAAACGTTTGGACAATCAGTATTATGATTCGGAGGAGGAAAATTATACGTATGTTATCTACACCTTATATCCGGTGACTTTATATGAATCCGAACTAGTGACACTCGGCATTTTGTTATTGATTTTTCATATTATTGGTTTTGTCTTGATGTGCATGATCGGAGGCGCACGGGTAAAGAAAGTGCTTAATCCAATTTATCATATGACCAAAGCGGCAGAAGAAGTGTCAATTAGTAATTTGACCTTACGTCTTGATGTGAATTCAACAAAATATGAGCTGAAAGATTTAGCGTTAACGTTAAATGATATGCTTGATCGATTGGATAAAGACTATTCAAAGCAAAAACGGTTTGTATCTGATGTATCTCATGAACTTAGAACGCCGATTAGTATCATTAACGGTTATGCATCTATGCTTGAGCGATGGGGAAAAAAAGATCCTGAAATAATTGATGAATCTATTGATGCCATTATCAGCGAATCAAAAAGTATGCAGCAACTTGTTGAAAATCTGCTAACCTTGGTACGTTCGGATAATCAAACCCTTCAATATGAATTTGAGACGTTTGATTTGGCTGAACTTATATGTAGTACGATAAAAGAGTTTAATATGTTAAATACAAAAGAGCAGCGTATTGCGTGTGAAGTGGAAAAAGGATTATTTGTAAGTCTAGATCCGGTTAAAATCAAGCAAACGATTCGTATTTTTGTTGATAATGCCATCAAGTATACGCCTGAACACGGAGATGTTTTTGTAAAGGCATATATTCAAGATAAAAACGTATATATTCATATAAAAGATAGTGGAATTGGAATCAAAAAAGAAGCCTTACCGTATTTGTTTGAACGATTTTATCGCTCAGATGAGTCTAGAACACGACAAACAGGAGGACACGGATTAGGACTTTCTATTGCAAAAGTTATTATTTTAGGACATAAAGGAAAAATTCGAGTAAAGAGTCGTCTTGGAAAAGGCAGTGAATTTATTCTTGTTTTACCTATACACGCAAAACTATAGTGCTGACAATAAAGGAGTCAAACATGAAGATTATTCTATTAGATACGGATACCCTCGGTTTTGATTTGGACTATTCTGTCTATCAAAAACTTGGCGAGGTTGAAACTTATCGGCATACATCACAAGACCAGGTCATAAGACGGTGTAAGAATGCAGAGGTTTTGATATCAAACAAAGTTCAATACACTCGAGAAATCCTTCAATCTTTACCGGAATTGAAATTAATATGTTTGACCTCCACAGGTACAAATACTGTGGACTTAGATGCGGCTAAGGACTATAATATATGTGTTTCAAATATTAAAGGCTACTCAACCCAAAGCGTTGTTCAGTTGACTTTTTCAATGCTGTTCTATCTATTGGTTCCTATGAAGGGATATGACACTTATGTTAAAGAAGGAAACTATGTTAATGATACTGCCTTTTCCCATTATACAATGACATGGCATGAGCTATCCGGACAAACCTTAGGGATTGTTGGCTTAGGGGCTATCGGTCAGGAAGTTGCAAAGATTGCAACCATGTTTGGGTGTCGCGTTATTTATTATTCGACAAGTGGTAAAAACAATCGTTCAGATTATGAACGCGTAGATTTTGAAAGACTAATAAGTGAATCCGATATCATTAGTATACATGCGCCGCTTACCGAAAGTACACACAATCTTTTTCATAGGGATGTGTTTAAAAAGATGAAATCGTCATCGATATTAATGAATTTTGGACGGGGACCTATTGTAAATGAAGTTGATTTGGTGGAGGCCCTAAACAATAAATGGATCTCTCGAGCCGGAATTGACGTTCTTGAAAAAGAGCCTATGAAAGAGCATCATCCGATTGACCAATTAGTGGATTCAGATAAATTAATAATAACTCCACACATTGCTTGGGCAAGTGTGGAGTCAAGAAATCGGATGATTCATGAAGTTTATCAAAACATTGAAGCCTTTTATCGAGGAAAACCTCGAAACAAAGTGAATTAAAGAAAACTCAAATCAATCTAAGCGAATGAAATAGTCAATATCATTTTTAATAAGTTCAAGAGAACTTCTAAAAAATTCGGGATCATGTGAATCAATGTCCATAATACTAAGAACATCATGTATTGAATGTGATCCAGTTGATTTTAATAGCTGATTATATCTTGGAATAAAGGCTTCTTTGTCATTTTGATAAATGTTAAAGAGGCCTTTTGCAAAGAGAAGACCAAAGGCATATGGGAAATTATAAAAATTAGTCGAAGCCTCATAATAATGGGGTTTACACATCCACATATATGGATGAAGATAGCTTGCATCAAGTGCATCTCCATAAGCCTCTTTTTGTGCCTTAATCATCGTTTCTTTTAATTCATCGACCGATAATGAACTGTCCTTGCGCTTTTCGAATAAGCTTGTCTCAAAAAGATATCGACTATAGATATCAACAATAACTTGTGTTGAACCCATTAAATCATTTTCAAGAATAACTTTGGCCTCTTCAGGAGTGGCTTCTTCAAGAGCGGCTTGAAAAACGATGGTTTCACAAAAAATCGATGCGGTTTCTGCTAACGGCATAGGATAATCAGCATTCAGTGCCTTTGCATCTTTTAAGCATTCGCCGTGATAGCCATGGCCCAGTTCATGTGCCAATGTGGTCATGTCATTAAAGCTACCGGTAAAATTAGAGAGTATACGACTTTGGCCAAGTTTATGAATGTTGGAACAAAAAGCCCCTGCGACTTTGTTATCTTTTGGAAAAGGATCAATCCAATTTTGATCAAAGGCATTTTGGGCAAATGTTCCTAATGATTCACTAAAATGTGTGAAGTGTTTTACGATATAATCGCGTGCTTCATCATAGCTATAACGAATATCGACAGAACCAACAGGCGCGAACAAGTCGTAAAAAGGTAAGCCATTTTTATGCCCAAGCAAAGACGCTTTCTTTGATAAATACTTTCTAAAGAAAGGGAGATATTCGCCAATGGCTGTTAACATGGCATCAAGGGTTTCCTTGTCCATACGTGAAGCTTCCAATGTCATCTCAAGAGGCGTTGCATAACGTCTTTTTTTTGCGACCGTAATGACCTCGCCTTTAATTGCATTTAGGCAAGCAGCAGATTCTCGCTCTTTTTTTGTGTATGCAGATAATTCGGCTTCATATGCAGATTTTCGAATAGTTGAATCTTTGTCATAGGCTTTTGAACGTAAAACAGTTAATGTCGTTGGCTTGTTATCATACACACCGGTTAAGGAAGAAACAATTTGGTCTTGGAGCCGTCCCCATGCAGAAGATCCTGTATTCGTCAACTCAGCAAGGAGAAGTTCCTCGTCGCGACTAAGCAAATGCTCACCGGCTTTTTTTTCTTCGTTAAGCACAAATTTATAGTCATTAAGTCCTGAAGTTGTGTCAATAATCCTATCTAAATCAGGGATGTCTTTCAGAAAAAGAATAAGTTCAGCTTCAAGTAATGTATGTTGAGGTAATAAAGCCTCGACATTTTCAATAAGTTTAGCTGCCATGTGATTTGATGTATCTGTTGCATATGAAAGATGACCAAAATTATGCAATCCATCAAGGAGCTCTTGAATCTCGTTTCTGTTTTCTTGAAGTCTTAATAGTTTTTGACCTAAATCATTGTCTTCAAGCCTTAAGTCGGAAATTGTTTTACGTGCATCTGCAATAAGTACAGCAACACGCTTTAAATCTGCCTGTATTTGTGGTGAATCAAAATCCGAATACAGTTGTGTTAAATCCCATTTTTTCATATATTCCTCCTACATCACTATATCAGAACCTGGGCGTGCAATAAAATAACCTTGAGAATACCCGATTCCGATTTCTTTTGTTTTATTAAATATAGCTTCATCAGAAACATATTCTGCTACCGTTGTAATACCTAGCCTTGAAGCAAAGTTTACAATGGTTTCAGCGACAAGTTCAGCTGAAGGTTCTGTCAACATTTGTTGAATAATACTTCCATCTATTTTAATACAATCAACATTTAGCTTGTGTAAGTAGTTAAAATTACTAAAGCCAGTACCAAAATCATCAATGGCTATTTCTGCGCCATAACGTTTAATTTCTTTGATGAAATCAGACATAATGGAATAATTTTCAATTCCTTCGGATTCTACAAGTTCAAAAATAACATTATAGGGTCGATTAAATGCCATCAATTGGTCATAGATAAAACGACGGGTATGGTTATGATAAATATCATCAACGGATAAGTTTATAGAAAACTTATAATCTTTGTTAGTAAAATACTGGAAGGATTTTGTGATGATGATTTTTGTCAATTGGTTGTAAAGTCCCGCTTTTTTTGCAATGGGCAAAAATTGGAAAGGACTAACAATATTACCATCATCATCCATCAGTCGCATGAGGACTTCGAATCGATCAATTTTTTCAATAGAATTATTATATATGGGTTGAAAAAAAGGAATGATTCGATCTTCTTCGATGGCACTTCGTATGATGGACGTCCATGTTAAATTTGAAATGATGGACTCTTCAATTTTAAGGTTCTCATTATACACCAAAAAAGAAATTTTTTCTGATTTTGCATGCTCTAATGTCATACTCGAATTCTCATAAAGAGAAAGTTGCATAGAAGACAAGGCAAAGGTTGTATTGATATATATCTTATGATTTTTATTGACGAAACAATGTTTATGTATCTTTTTTTGAAGAAGACGCATCCGATTTGTAAATAATTTTAGACTATGATCAAAACTGGCAACGGCAAAAATATCCGAGTGTATACGATAAGTTTTTAATGCATTTAGTTCGTCATAAGCTGTAATTAATTCGGCTAATTCAATAAGAACCTTGTTCCCGATGATTGTTCCGTAAAAATTATTAATATTAATAAAGGCACTGATATCAATGAGACAAAGGGCTTGAATATTCTCATGAGTAATATCTTCGGTAAGCTTATTGAGGTTTGGCAAATGGGTTAAAGGATCTTGATAATAATGCTTTGTTAATTCTTCTGTTTTTTCATTAACCATTTTCTCAAGGGTTTTATTTAAGGTGTTTAATTCTCTCGATGTATTTTCGACAAGTTTTAATAAGATGGACTGTTCGATTTCTTCCTGTGTTTGTGTAAAATACATATCTTCAGTGTTTTCAGAAACCATGGATGTACTGTCTGAAGCCATGGTAATAATAGATGTACTATGTGTGCTTATGTAACTTTTTTTATCGACATGTACAAACTCAAAATCTGTGAGTAATCCGAAAAACGGAAGATGAATGTTATAATCAGCGACGTGACGAAGAATATCCAGTGTTTGAGCACGTGAAGAGAAGGTTACCAAATATTGGCAAGGAATCGAGGGTAAATGGTTTTTGATTTGTTTTAATTTTTTGCCGAAATAGCTGGAATCACCATATCCTAAAGTTATTCGATCATTTTTATAAACAGGAATATCGGAATATAATATATCATCTTGATCAGCAATCATGACCGTTGAAGGAATCGAAAAATTACCATAATGGAGAACAAGAGGGAATTTATGCCCGGCTTGAGGAATTTGTTCAACATCGACTCCAAGATAGCTTTTATAAAACTGTCTGGCAGGGATATTATCAATGGTTTCAATATGATGTCCATGAGCCTTTGTAACTTTGTGTTCACGGCCAATAGAAATAATATGGGTCGTATAAAAATCATGAAAATCTAAGTAGGGACTTTGAAATATTACGCCAATATAACCATGCTTAAAAAATTCTCCATTATTAAAAAGACGAATATCATTATGACTTGTTTCACCTGTTTTTAGAATTCCGCCGCCAATTGTCGCATTCGGTAGCACATCATTTAATGTATCGATAAGCAAATGATTTTGGCTAACTGATAATGTGCTAAGAATTTGAATAAAGGATGGATTTTCCGGTTGTCCATAGATACGTGGAGGAATATTTACTTCGCTAAAGCTTTCATGATTTTGGGAGATTAAATGAAAGTGTACACGTTCGAAAATGGAAACAATAATAATGGTCTTATCGTGATATACTTTTCCATTATAAATAAGCTCATGTGTCATAGCACCGATGACTTGAGCAGTTGATACTTGGTGAGTGATGTCTGAATAAATGGATTGAAAATCTTCTGAATTTTTATTTGAAAAAATCTGAAATAGATATTGTTTTTTTTCACTAAGGTTTAAATCGATCAGATAATTTTTTAGTGCATTTGAATTTATATATTCGTATTGGTAGGTTATCATTTTTAAGCCTTCCTATAACAACGCGTAAAATTATTTGTCTATCATTAGTTGTCGTCTATTTTTATTTTTGTTATACTAGTATAAATGATGTTTTATGTGTTCGCTCATATTATTATAATATGAAAACGTAAAGAATTCAATTCATTGACATCAGATTGTAAAATAATATATTTTGGAGGAAGATATTATGGCATGGTGCCCAAAGTGCAAGGAAGAGTATGAGGATCATGTGGAAATGTGCGCAGATTGTCATGTTCCTTTAGTTCATGAAATTAAGGACATTGAAACAGACCGATTACTTATCGTCGTAAAGTCAGAAGAAGAAGGTGAACGTGCATTAGAATTTCTTGAATATTCAGGAATTAAAACGGCCTCAGTAATAGAGTCGAGTGGTAACGAGTTTCTGGTCAATGTACATCAAGATGATTGGGAAGAGGCTTCGCGACTAATTCGCGGTTTTTTAATTGGTGAAAAAGAAGAAGTTGAAGCAGAGGATTATTTTATTGATGAGTATACAATGTTGGAGATTGAAGATAATCGTGAATTGACTGAAATGAAAAGTAGCTATCAAGCATTATTAGGTATCGGCATTGTTATGTTTGGTGTTGGTTTGGTTAGTGCGTTAGGAATTATTCAAATATTTGCCGGAAATATGGCATATATTATTGTGTTTCTAGGTGCAGTCTTTGCCCTCGCAGGTATTTTTTCAAAAAAGAAAATGGATGAAAAAAAGGTGGAGCATGCAAATTTACGAAAGCAATATGATGATTTATATTACTGGTATCTAGATAAATATCCATTAGACCGATTCGAATCTCGCCATAAAATTCAACTTGATGAGATTGACGAAGGTGCTAAATATTTTATTCTTATGGATTTAATTGTAAAAGAAGTTAAAACAAATGATCAAAATGCAGAAGAAAAAATGGTCAATACGGTGGCAGATAAAGCAGCCCAAGAAATCTTAGCTTTGAGTCATCACTAAATTCATAAATGTTTTTACGGAGTTTGACAAAGGCGCTTTTGCTTGGGAGACCATCCCAAGCTTTCTTTTTGGTAAGGATGTATTAAGAGCCACTTTAAAATAGCCTTTAGGTTCAATAGGTAAAACGTAATCCGGTATAAAAGTAATGCCTAATCCAATCCGTGTTAGTTCAACGAGTAAATCAATACTACCCAGTTCAATCGAAGGTGTTAATTCTAACTGTTTTTCTTTAAAAACCTGTTGAAGATAGTGGGTGGTCGAGCTATTACGATCAAGAAGGAGGATAGGATAATCCAGGAGTTCTTTATAGGAAATACCTAAAGAGTTCAGTTCTTTATATTTTTGAGGAGCAATGACAATATCCTGAAAGGTAAGAATTTCGTCAACGTGTAAATTTGCATCAATAATGTCATTGGGCAAATTGGTGAACACGAGGTCAACCATATTGTTTTTAAGGAGTTTTACGCATTCGATTGAAGTTCGATTGGTAATCATAATTTCAATATTAGGATAGTTTTCATGATAGTCATGCAAATGTTGAAGTAAAAAGTATTTGCAGATAGTATCACTTGCCGCAATATGCAGTCGACCGCGAGTCATTTCTGAGGTTTCAGTTAACAATTTTTCGCCTTGCAATATAGAATGTAAGGCAGGTTGGATATGTTGCAGAAGAAGGTGACCTTCGTTGGTGAGTTGAACTTTTTTAGTGCTTCGGTAGAACAGCTGTATATTTAGACTTTTTTCTAGGCTAGATATATGTTGACTAACCGCGGATTGAGATAAAAATAGTTCTTGAGCGGCTTTTGAAAAACTTAAGGTTTGAGCAACGTGATAGAAAATTCGATAAAGTTCAAGATTAATATTCATAGGACCTCTCATTCATTAGCTGTATTAATAAATATAATAAGTAGTATTAATTTTACTTCTTAATAATATCATGATAGAGTAGGATTGTAAATAAGTAATCGAGTGACAATTTGGAGGATATAATGGCGATTAAACGACTTTTTGTTGAAAAAAAATCGGAGTTTAACATTGAAGCAAAACAGCTATTTGTGGATTTAAAAGAACACTTAAATTTAGGCCAACTAAAGGATGTACGTATATTACATCGTTATGATACAGACTATTTATCAGATGATATATATTTAAAAAGTATAGATACCATCTATTCAGAACCCACAGTCGATAAGGTCTATTATGAAACATTTCCAATGAGTACAGCCGATGAAGCCTTCGGAATCGAATATCTTCCGGGCCAATATGACCAACGTAGTGATTCCTTGGTTCAATGCATAAAGCTAATTGATAGAGATGTTGAACCTATTGTTAGTGTAGCAAAAATTATTGTGCTTTCCGGAACTTTGTCAGAAAATGATGTCAAACGCATCAAATCCTATTGTATCAATCCGGTAGATTCTCGTGAAGCCGACTTAGAAAAACCAAGTACATTAGAATTAGATTATGAAGTTCCCCATGCAGTGGAATATATTGAAGGCTTCATTGAATTAGACGAAAGCCGAGTGCAAGCATTATGGGAAAAACTTGGACTTGCGATGACAAACAAAGATTTATTACATACACAGACCTATTTCAAAAATGTTGAAAAAAGAGATCCCACAATTACAGAAATTCGTGCTTTAGATACCTATTGGTCGGATCATTGTCGCCATACAACCTTTTTAACAGAATTAGAAGAGATTACTTTCGATACGGATAAGGGTGTTGAACCGATAAAAAATACCTATAAGCAGTATTTAAAAGACCGTGAATTAGTCTATGGTGATCGCATTAGTGCTAAGCCGGTGTGTTTAATGGATATTGCTTTAATGGCCATGAAAAAAATGCGTAAAGAAGGGCACTTAGACGATTTAGAAGTGTCGGATGAAATCAATGCCTGTAGTATTATGGTGGATGTGGATGTCGATGGTAATAAGGAAGAATGGCTTGTGATGTTCAAAAATGAAACACATAACCATCCTACAGAGATTGAACCATTTGGTGGTGCGGCTACCTGTCTTGGTGGTGCGATTCGAGACCCCTTATCCGGTCGTTCCTATGTCTATCAAGCAATGCGAATCACGGGGGCAGCAGATCCAAGATTGCCTATTGCTGAAACAATGGAAGGAAAATTACCCCAACGAAAAATTGTCACAGAAAGTGCCCATGGATATAGTTCATATGGAAATCAAATTGGTCTTGCAACCGGATTGGTTCGTGAAATATATCATCCGAATTATGTGGCAAAGCGTTTGGAAATAGGCGCAGTGATTGCAGCAGCACCCAAAGAAAATGTCATTCGTGAAACCTCCGATCCAGGTGATTATATTATTTTACTTGGTGGACGTACAGGTCGAGATGGATGTGGAGGTGCTACCGGATCATCAAAAGAGCATACTACAGAATCGATTCATACATGTGGTGCTGAAGTTCAAAAAGGAAATCCACCCACAGAGCGAAAAATTCAACGCTTATTCAGAAATAAAACAGTGAGTCAAATGATAAAAAAATGTAATGATTTTGGAGCAGGTGGCATCTCAGTTGCTATTGGTGAGTTAGCAGACGGACTTGTTATTGATCTAGATCTTGTGCCTAAAAAATATGATGGACTTGACGGAACGGAATTGGCAATCTCAGAATCACAAGAACGTATGGCCGTTGTTATTGATCCAAAAGATAAGGAAAGATTTATTCATCTTGTTGAGATGGAGAACTTAGAAGCAAGTCACGTTGCGACGGTGACCGAAGAAAAACGTTTGGTCATGACCTGGAAAGGTCAAGAAATCGTTAACATTCGTAGAGATTTCTTAGATACAAACGGTGCATCTGTTGAAATGAAGGCTCATGTAAATGCCCCGGCTGAGGATTCCTATTTTGATCAAGAAATAAAAGCGATTAAGAAACAAACGGTCGAAAATGGTTATAAAGCAAGATTTATTCAAGCTGTTTCGGATTTGAACAGTTGTTCTCAAAAAGGGCTTATTGAACGCTTTGATTCTTCAATTGGTGCCGGTTCTGTCTTTATGCCTTTTGGTGGAAAATATCAGGCAACACCCATGGAAGCCATGGTAGCTAAAATACCGGTTCTTCATGGCGAGACAACCACAGGAACGATTATGAGTCATGGCTATAATCCTTACTTGTCAAGTTGGAGTCCATATCATGGGGCTGTCTATGCCGTTGTCGATTCAATTGCAAAAGTTGTTGCTGTTGGCGGCGATTTTCAAAAGATCCGTTTCACCTTCCAAGAGTACTTCAAACGCTTAGGTAATGATCCAAAGCGTTGGGGTGAACCTTTATCTGCCCTCTTAGGTGCTTACTATATTCAAGATCAGTTGAACTTGCCGTCCATTGGTGGTAAAGATTCCATGTCAGGAACGTTTCATGATATTGATGTACCGCCAACATTAGTTTCTTTTGCTGTTGATGTAGTTGATGTTACAAAAGTCATCTCAAATGAATTCAAAGATAGTGGATATGATGTGGTGATGATTGAACTTCCAAGAGATGCCCATGAGCTACCGGAGATCGAGACTTTAAAAGCAAATTATGAGTGGATTCATCAAGAGATTGAAAAAGGGAGAATCCTGTCGGCCAACAGTGTTGGACAATTTGGCCTAGCTGAATCGGTGAGTAAAATGGCTTTGGGGAATCAAGTTGGGTTCTCTTTTGAAAATGTTGACGATGAAAAAGTATTTGCATCCTCATACGGATCTATTGTTTTAGAATTAAGTCAGCCGATAACTACATATGATTTACCAAAAACAGCCATATATTTAGGTCAGACAACAAAGGACTCAATCATCAAATATAAAGGGTCAATTGTTCCATTAGCAGATATACAAACCTGTTGGGAAGAACCTTTAGAAGATATATTTCCAACGAAAGAAGCTACAGACGGCGAGACAATCGACCAATTGACAAAAGCTTCTTCCATATATGTGTGCAAGCATAAGATTGCAAAACCAAAAGTATTTGTTCCCGTATTTCCCGGAACAAATTGTGAGTATGATACACGCCTTGCTTTTGAGAAAGCAGGAGCGACGGTGGATGAAGTTGTTTTTAGGAACTTAACACCAACAATGGCAAAAGAATCTGTAGAAGATTTTGTGAACGCCATACGATCGAGTCAAATGATTATGATACCGGGCGGCTTTAGTGCCGGTGACGAACCGGATGGTTCCGGTAAGTTTATCGCGACAGTGTTTAGAAATCAAGCCATTTCTGAAGCGGTAATGGACTTGCTTAATGAACGTGATGGTTTAATGTTAGGTATTTGTAACGGTTTCCAAGCCTTGATTAAATTAGGTTTAGTCCCTTACGGAGAGATTCGTGATTTGACAGAAGATGCACCGACACTAACCTATAATACGATTGGTCGACATATATCAAAAATGGCGAGAACGAAAATTATGTCCAATCAATCTCCATGGTTACAAGAAGTGATGCCGGGAGATATTCATCAGATTCCCTTATCCCATGGCGAAGGTCGTTTTGTTGCCAATGAGACAACAATAAAAGATTTGTTTGCAAAGGGTCAAGTTGTAACAACCTATGTGGATGAAGTCGGATTACCAACGATGAAACCAATGGATAATCCCAATGGTTCTATGTATGCCATTGAGGGTATAATGAGCTTAGACGGGCGTGTATTAGGTAAGATGGGGCATTCAGAGCGTATTGGTCGACATGTTGCGAAAAATATATATGGACAACAAGACCAACAACTTTTCAAATCGGGTGTTAACTATTTTAAGTAGATTTTTAAGTTAAAAAAAAGAGGCTTTTTTCTAAAGGGGAAAAGCTTCTCTTTTTTTTATTGATATGATAAACTAGCAACATATTTAAATTTAGGAGGACAAGATGTCAGGAGTAACATTAAAATGGATAGCAATTATTACAATGATTATTGATCATATAGGGGCTATTTTTTTCCAAGAATTAAGTCTTTTGCGTATAATCGGTCGACTTGCCTTTCCGATTTTTGCATTTTTAATAACGGAAGGATTTCGATATACCCGAAATGTAAAAAAATATGCTATTCGATTTGGTATCTTCGCATTAGTTTCTGAAATACCCTTTAACTTGGCTTTTTATAGAAATCCATGGGATATTTCCCATCAAAATGTTTTTTTTACATTGCTCCTTGGATTGCTATGCATATGGATTTATGATGAGTGGAAGGATAAAAATCGACTCTTGAGTCTTGTAGCAATCTATATGCTAGCTCTCTTAGCTGAAATCTTACGAACAGACTATGGACTCTTTGGTGTCTTTTTGATCTTCATGATTTATCAGAGTAAGACAATAAAAGGCAAAATGCTTGTTATCGTTATAATGAATGGATTATTAGCTTGGCTCAATATATTAGCCGGTGCTACAAGCATCATACAAATATATGCAGGCTTTAGCGTCATATTCCTTCTTTTTTATAACGAAAAAAAAGGAAAGGGGTTCAAATATGTGTTTTATTTAATCTATCCCTTCCACTTATTTCTATTTTATATTCTTAAACTATTATTCGTAGCTTAGTTGCTGATCGGTAATATGTTTTAATACATGGAGATAGGCTTTGGCTTCAAAATTGGCCATTGGTAAATTCATATCATGAAAATTACCACAGTCTCGTGCACTTGCGCCAGGTATGTCATCATTGAAAGTAGCCATAAATTCATACAATTCAATGAGTAGTGGGATGATATCTTTCGACGTACGTTCCCCTTTTAGTATCAGATAAAAGCCGGTACGACATCCCATTGGACCAAAGTAGATAACGTCGTCTTTAAGGGTCGCATGATTACGTAAAAAAGTGGCACCTAAATGTTCCAATGTATGAATCTCACCAGTATTGATAACAGGTTCTGCATTGGGCTTTTTCATGCGTAAATCATAGGTTGTGATAATATGGTCGCCAAGGTGGTCAATTCTTGATATATATACACCTTTATCTAAAGTTAAGTGATTAACGGTAAAGCTTGGTATTTTATTCATTGTATTTCCTCCTTTTCTTTATTTAATCATATTTTGTCTTAGATGTCTATCCATCCTTTTCAGAAATCGTGAAATAGAGTATAATGAGAATAGAGATTGTTTTAGAAAGGATTATGTGATGCGTGAAGAAATTCTAAATGTGTATGAAAATGCAAGAAAAAAAGGATTAAAAGAATATAACAGCCATAAATTCAGTGGTAAAAATCCTTATTTGCCGGCATTAGACACCATAACGGCAAAAGAATCTGTCGTTTCTGAGGTGCAACTGGGTACGATGGATATTCCTATTCGAAAAATTAAAGGAACAAAGACAATTGGTCGAGCATCTTCCTTCGCGCCTAATTATATGCCTTTACTACTAAGAAAAACAGAGTTTGGATCAAAGTGGACAAATTTATGTGAAGCTCATTTAAAAGAGGGTATTCGTGATGCAATCAAAGTTTATGAATATCTCAATTGGTTTTATGTAGAAGAAGGAAATAAACGCGTATCTGTATTAAAGTACTATGATGCATTACTTATTACAGCAGATGTAACACGCATCATACCAAAATATGATGCAGAGGATGAAACCATTGTTATCTATTATGAGTTTTTAGAATTTTATAAGAAAACAAAAATCAATTATCTGTGGATGTCAAATAAAGAAGGCTTTAATAAACTATATAAACTTTTAGTCAACCATAATTGGATGGATCGATTAGATTCTTTTGAGGCCACCTATTATCGGTTTCGAAAGATTTATCATGAATTAGGTGGTAACAATATAGAGATTACAACGGCGGATGCATTGGTTAAATACTTGGGGATTTATCCGGAGATTGAGAAAAAAAGTCCGGATGAAGTTCAAAAAGAGTTGAAAAATATATGGACGGAATTAGAATTGTTGTCAAATAGAGATAACGTATCTCTCGAAATAGATTCTGATGGTGTTGAAAAACGTTCGTTTTTTGATGGATTAACAAATTTTACATCGACAATGAAAGATATTCGTATCGCTTTTATTCATTCAAAGTCTGCAGAAAAATCAGTTTGGACCTATGGCCATGAAATTGGTCGATTGCATTTAGAAGATGTTTTTAAGGGTCAAATTGTGACAAAAGCATTTAACGATGTTTCGGAAGATGAGACTGCGTATGAAACCATAAAAAAAGCGGCTGAAGAAGGGTTTGATGTTATTTTTACAACAAGTCCGACCTTTATCAATCAAACATTAAAAGTGGCAGTCGAGTATCGTGATGTTAAGTTTTTAAATTGTTCGGAAAACCTATCTTCAAAGAATGTAAGAACCTACTTCGGACGATTTTATGAACCGAATTTTCTGGTCGGAATGATTGCGGGTGGTATGACACGCACCAATAATTTAGGTTATGTGGTTACATACCCAATACCTGAAGTGATTAGTAGTATCAATGCATTCACCCTAGGTGCTCGATTTGTCAATCCATTTGCAACGGTACAAGTGAAATGGGTTACCAACTATAAAGATGATATTTCTGAGGAAACGTATGATATCAATAAACAACTTATGGATATGGGTGTCGATATTATTTCCCATCAAGAATCATCCGAATCAACAACAAAATTAAATAATTCCGGCATTTATTTCGTCAATGAAGATTCACAAAACGAACGAAGAAATTATTTGGCAACACCCATGTGGAATTGGGGAGAGTTTTACGAAAAAATTGTTAGAAATATTATGAATGGCTCTTATAATCGCTTATCAAGTACGATGGGTTCTACAGACAAAGCAATAAACTATTGGTGGGGAATGGATACAGATGTTGTGGATATTTTTTATTCCCAATCAAGCTTACCCTATTCCTTACGTGAATCAGTTGAATTCATGAAGTTAATGATAATGCAAGGGGAGTATCATCCATTTAGAGGCCCCTTGATTGATCAAAAAAGTAATGTAAAATTAGAATCCGGTAAAAACCTACATCCAAGCGACATTATGACCATGAACTGGTTTGTTGATGGAGTCCTTGGTTCAATACCATCGATTAATGCATTAGAGAAAAATCATCCGCTTTTAGAGTTGATGAGTGTAAAGAAACGCTATTGATTCTTTTTTAGATATTTTTTATAATCACGGTAGTTTTTCATAACCGGAGTTTTGAAATATTTAAAATAAAATACTAGGCTATTAAGCAGCTTTTGAAAGAAATTCATTTCATTAAGCTGCTTATTATTTGCTTCATATTCAAAAAGATAATAGTTATAACCATTAATCACATTTGTATCATCAATTTTAGAAACACGTTTAATGCTACGTGAATAGGTCAGGTGTTGATGCCCGTGAATAAAGTAAGAGGGTGAATAGGCATAGATGAATTTATTAAATGCATCAAATCCTCGATGACATAAGTCATCACCATCCCCATGTCCAAGAGCCGGCGCGTGGGTCACAAGTATATCCACACCACCAAATTGACGAATCATATTTTTGAGGCGACGAATACGTCGTTGCATTTCTTTTTCTGAGTATTGATATGGACCTTCTTTGTAACGATAAGAGCCACCTAAACCTAAAATACGTATATTTTTATGTACATATATCTGATCATCAATATTATCACAACCATACGGGGGATGTGTTTCATAACGATAATCATGATTACCGGGCACATAGCACACCGGAATTCCTGAAAGCGTTGTTAAAAATGAGAGGTATTTTGCCTTGAGGTCTCCGGCAGAGATAATCAAATCAATATCCTTAAAAAGTTTTTCATCATAGTAATCCCATAAATATGTGGACTCTTCATCTGCAACAACAAGTATTTTCATAAAAATCCTTTCAAAATGTATGACTGTTTTTTGAATGTCTTACGATATAGTATAGCATTAAATGATGTGAAAATAAATTAGATTCTTTACAGTAATTGGACTATATGCTAAAATTGTGTCAATTATCATATGGAATGAATATAAAAAAAGAGGTGCAATCATGAGTGAAACAGTAGAAAAAAAGAAACGAATATTTAGTGGTATTCAACCGTCAGGAAATATTACGATTGGAAACTATTACGGAGCATTAAAGAACTGGACTCAAATGCAAGATGAATATGAAAGCATTTATTGTGTGGTTGACCTTCACGCGATAACCGTGAGACAGGAGCCGGCAAAACTGAGAAATAAAACACGAGAACTTGTGGCCCTATATATCGCGACAGGATTAGACCCAGTCAAAAATATCATTTATCCTCAATCTCATGTTCGCCAACATGCTGAACTTGCATGGATATTAGGATGTTTTACCTATATGGGTGAGTTAAATAGGATGACTCAATTTAAGGATAAATCTACAAAGAATGAAAGCAATATTAACGCAGGCTTATATACCTATCCGGTATTAATGGCAGCAGATATTTTGCTATTCCAAACAGATGTTGTACCTATTGGTGCGGACCAAAAGCAACACTTAGAATTAGCAAGAGACATTGCACAGCGATTTAACCATACACTCAGTGATACATTTACAATACCTGAGCCTTATTTTGGAAAAGTTGGAGCGCGTATCATGAGTCTTCAAGACCCGACGTCAAAGATGTCAAAATCCGATGCAAACCCAAATGCGACTTTATCCTTACTTGACGAGCCAAATATCTTAACCAACAAAATTAAACGTGCTGTGACCGATTCTGTCGGAGTTATTAACTATACAAATGAACAGCCGGGCGTTAAGAATTTACTTGACTTATATTGTTGCGGAACCGGTGATACCATTGAAGAAGCACTTGCTTTTTTTGAAGGCAAAAACTATGGTCAATTAAAAGCCTCCGTAGCGGAAGTAACGGTTAATGAATTGAAGCCAATTCAAGTTGAATTTCATCGTTTAATGAAAGATAAAAAATATCTCGATGATATTATTCATACAAACAGTGAACGCGCATCTTTCTTGGCAGAAAAAACCCTTAGAAAAGTAAAGAAGAAAGTTGGTTTTATTGTTTAGGTTAATGAATGTAATCGAGGTGATTTCATGCCAACGCTCATAAAAACAAAAGGAATTGTGCTTCACGAAATGCCTATTAAAGAGCAGGACAAACGCATTATTCTTTTTTCTAGAGATTATGGAAAAATGGTTGTTTTTGCCAACGGTGCAAAACGTGCAAAAAGTAGTCTCTTAGCAGGTACGCAACCCTTTGTGTTTGGAGAATTCCATGTTTATGAAGGCAGAAATAGTTTTACATTAAAGCAAGTAGATATTATAGAATCCTTTTATTCGCTAAGAGAAGATTTGAAATGTTTATATTATGGTCTTTATCTCTTAGAGGTTTGTAATCAAGTGATTCAAGAAATGGATCCCAATGATGAATTACTAAGGCTACTATATATATCGCTCATAACGCTGAAAAACAAAACGCAAGAGCCTGAAGTTATTCGAAGAATTTTTGAATTTAGAGCCCTTTCGACGCTAGGGTTTCAACCGGATTTGCATCAAGAAAAGTTAGGTGCTTCAGAAGAAGTTTTAACAATTTTACATTTTCTTCAAGAAGTTAAAATCGGCCGTTTGTATCATTTTAAAATTGAACCCGAGCGCTTTAATGAAGTTGCATCCATCATTCATCAATTTTTCAGTTATTATATTGATGGGGATTATAAGTCGCTTGCTTTTATAGATTTACTTGACGATTAAGGATATCAAATGAAAAAACAAATAAACAAAAAAACAATAATAATTATAGGTATTAGTATTATTTTCATTGGATTATTAGTATTTTTGGCTTTTGAAAAACAGGGAAATTCTGATGAAACAGAAACTTCACAGACGATGGCAGACATTATTCGTGAATTGTCAGAAGCAATTTCACAAGAAGAGGTCTTTTTTGAATCTGAATTTTCAATAGAAGAATATGAAATATTTATTCAGACACTAGACAAAAATTTTGAAGTGCTTGAGCAAGAATTTTCACAAGTGCACAGTGAAGTTGCTATGGATATGAACTCAGAGCAAAGAAAGCTTGTTGACTTATTTGTTCAGCTTTTAGATTATCATTATATGCTTTTGAAAAATCATTTTGCTTTTGCTGAATTTGAGCAAGCAGTTAATGAACTGACCGGATTTATAGAATCCGGGCGACTAACATCAAATGAATATAATGTAGAGCTAGAAGTACTCATGCAAGATTATGGCGATCTTATGAACTACAGTGCATTGGTAGATACGGAAACAAGGCTATATGACGATGATGATAAACTGGAAAATGTCATGAGTCAATTACAAGCGGTTCAAGAAGAGTTAAATCAAATGGACGTAACATCGGAAGAGGATCAGTATGTTCACAAGAGAGTGGTGCGCATGTTTACATCTGTTGAACAAGGCATAGCGGCAATTGAAGCCTATGCATATAAAGATGCACTTGATCAGATTAATCATGATGGCCTTGTTAATTATACGAACATGCAATTATCTGAAATTATGGAATAGGGCATCCGAAAATTAGTTGACGTCTTCCTTAGAGATATGATATACTTCAAATGATTTGAAAATTGAATAATTGCATTGATAAAGAAGAGTAATTCGAAGAACTTGAATTCAGTGATTCTAGGATAGTGTGAACTAGAACAAGTGGCGAATGAAGGGCACTTTTGAGCAATATTTACTTAAGAGGATACGAATATGTATCAATTAGGGTGGAACCGCGGAGTGAGCAATCAATTCGTCCCTTTTTAGGGCGTAGGATTGCTTTTTTTGTGCAATTAAATAGGTATAATGAGAAAGGAAATAGTTATGGAAAAAACGATGGAAAAAGTTGTTGCCTTAGCCAAGGCAAGAGGTTTTGTATATCCTGGATCAGAGATTTACGGAGGTTTAGCAAACACATGGGATTATGGTCCGCTAGGTGTTGAGCTGAAAAATAATGTAAAAAAAGCATGGTGGCAAAAATTCATTAAAGAGAGCCCATTGAATGTAGGCGTTGATTGTGCCCTTCTTATGAATCCACAAGTTTGGGTGGCTTCTGGTCATGTTGGTGGATTCAATGACCCATTAATGGATTGTAGAGAATGTAAAGAGCGATTTAGAGCGGATCAACTCATTGAAGATTACATGAAAGAAGAAGGTCTTGTAAGTGAAGATGCTGTTGATTCTTGGTCAAATGAAGCCATGAAGACCTATATTGATGAACATAATATAAATTGTCCAAGTTGTGGAGCACATAATTTTACGGATATTCGTCAATTTAATCTTATGTTTAAAACCTTTCAAGGAGTTACAGAAGATGCATCAAATACGATTTATCTCCGCCCGGAAACTGCACAAGGTATTTTTGTGAACTTCAAAAATGTACAACGGACAAGCCGTAAAAAAATACCTTTTGGTATAGGTCAAGTTGGTAAATCCTTCCGTAATGAGATAACACCCGGAAACTTTACTTTTAGAACGCGTGAATTTGAGCAAATGGAATTGGAATTTTTCTGTGAGCCCGGAACGGATTTAGAATGGTTTGAGTTTTGGAAAGACTATTGTGTAAATTGGCTTCAAAATTTAGGCATCAAACAAGAAGAAATGCGCGTACGTGATCATAGTGCGGAGGAATTGTCTCACTATAGTAACGCAACGAGCGACATTGAGTTCTTATTCCCATTTGGATGGGGAGAACTATGGGGTATTGCTGACCGTACAGACTTTGATTTGAAAGCGCATCAAACAGAAAGTGGTCAAGACATGACCTATTTTGATGACCAGAAAAAAGAAAAGTATATTCCTTATTGTATTGAGCCGTCACTTGGTGCGGATCGAGTAACATTAGCTTTTCTATGTGCAGCATACGATGAAGAAGAGTTAGAAGGTGGAGATACACGAACAGTTCTTCGTTTTCATCCGGCATTGGCGCCGATTCAGGTTGCGGTTATGCCCTTATCCAAAAAACTCGGTGAACAAGCGACTGAATTATTTA
>CAZVKG010000050.1:0-25876 GCA_964627665.1 uncultured Eubacteriales bacterium
AAAAAGGAGCTTTGCGCTAGCAAAAATTATTTGCTAACGCAACAGCCCCTTTTATTTGTTTTAAAAAAGTCAGTATCCTTCAAAAGATACTGACTTTTTTATTTAAGCTTCATTATACGTATTTCTATTAGTTCCTGACACCTTTTTAATATGTGGCTCGGCCATGGTGTACATGGAATATAAAGACGCGAGCAAATTCAATAGTTTCAGGATGTTTTTCCCTGCTTTACGTATTTTTTTTATACGTGAGGTCATTTTTTTGCCCCGTTTTATGTTTCGATAGATAAAACGAATCATTTATAACACCTTCATCATACCTTCAATCATTTTACATGAATTAGCTGCTGCTTCGTTGACGAACTCATTAAAATTAATGTCTGCACTTGAATCCGCTTTATCGGATATTGCACGGATGATAACACAAGGCACTTTATTTAACTCACATACGTGGGCGATAGCTGCACCTTCCATCTCTGTACAATAGGCACCGAATTTATCGCGCAAATATGTTTTTTTATCATCACTGGCGATAAATTGGTCTCCACTGACAATACGTTCTATGTGAATTCTCACGTTTGAATCTAATGCTTCTCCGGCATCATAGGCTAACTTAATTAGGTGGGAATCCGATGAAAAGACGCTATTATCCATTCGCGGAATTTGTCCTACTTCATAACCAAAGTTACGTGCATCAAAATCATGTTCGATTGCATCCTTCGAAATAACGATATCACCAATTTCTAATTTATTATGTAATGCACCTGCCACTCCTGTGTTGATAATGGCATCTACATAAAATACATCGATTAATATTTGTGTGCATACGGCTGCATTCACTTTTCCAATTCCGCCTCGAACAATCACTGTTTTTTTACCATTTAAGAAACCAATAACAAAATCAAGGGATGCTATTGAGCGAACTTCTTGAACATCCATTTTATTTTTGAGGGCAAGTATCTCTTCTTCCATTGCACCAATTATACCAATAAATTCCATAACAACCTCCTAAGGGTTCATTCACAATGGTTCATTTTCCCTTTTATTATCTCATTAAACTGGCAAAAAGACAAATACTATTTCACGATTAATTCTATAATTTAACACCGTCATCAAAGAGAGGCATTGGCAACCACTTTATATAAAAACCCGGTAGCACTTAGAATTACAAGACTTGCAACCACTGCAATTACAAGAATACTGAGCCCGTCTACAAACAATATTAAAACGATGGGCAATAGTCCTAGTAATCCCGATCCGATGAGTCCTGCCAGTGCATTGGCACTTTGTTTGATAATCGCAGTTTCTGATACCCAATCATAGTAGCCTAACTTTATATCAATAAACATGCCCCACACCGGGATAAACAAACAATAAATTAGTGGAAGCCCAATAATTATGAGGGCACTTAAGAAGCTACTTGCAAACCGTATTGACAGAAGAATCGAGCAGATTAAAGCTGTCGGTATTAGCAATGTTAAATTTACAAGCATCTTACTGTGAAAAATTGTTTTTGGACTGATGGGTAGTGATTGCAGTATCCAGATGTTTTTTCCCTCTAAAGAAAGAGAGAAACACGCAGTGCAGCTCATTCCCAATAAAGCGCAAATGATAAATGGCAACATACTTTCAATCAAACGCTCGGCGCCTTCCATAGGAATCATTTCCATGATCATCTCTGTCGGTAAAAATAATGCCGAAATACTAAGCACCCATGCCATGAGAAGACCCATTCCTACATTGAGTACATAAACTGAACTCGAAAAAAAACGTTTCAATTCTTTTTTATAGAGGGCTTTCATGGGCGTTCCTTCTTCTAATACATCTAATTGATAGTTTGAACGCGTACTATGGGTGAATAATGCTGTATTAATGGCTTTATATTTTTTTGAAAGCAAGGCAAGAAATAAGAGATACCAAGCCATTGAAAGTCCAATGAATATTCCCAGTGAGATGATATTATTCTCTATGACTGCCTCCGTAAAAAGCGAAGCCAATGGATAGAGGTCATTAATCATATCCCCAATCATCCCACCCATATTTGTCATGTCCTCTGTAGTAAAGGAGGATTGATCGACTTTTCCCATGAAAAAAGATAAGGTTAAAAAAGCCATCAAAAAGAGGAGGGAAAAAATGGTTACCAAGGCATTGGTGTGACGAAATTTTGACGCTACCCATACAATCAATGCTCCAATTATTGCTGCAATTGTTGTTGGAAATAGCGGTGCAATGAGCATGCCCACAAGCCAAATGGGATAAAACAAGGCAGATACGGTATTATGCTGTACATATGCAATGCCCATCGGTAACATAACAAGTAAAACCACACCTACGTTTAAGGCATACATTACAAGAAAACGGCTAGCGATAATCGTCCGTGTTTTTACCGGAAGGGACATGACCATCTCATAATCCTTAAGGGCAAACAAGGTTCCATTCGACTTTAAGACTGTGAAAAACAAAAGGAGAAAACTAGATACCACCAAGCCATAAGCCGGTAAAACCTCACTAAGGCCCATCACCGAAAAACTGACCCCAATCATATATGCGTATCCCATTAAAGATGCCGATAAAATGACTACAACGACCAACATTAAATAGAATCTGCCTTTATTTCTAGAATAACCTTTGTTTTTTAAGGCATTGAATTTTAACTGATTAATGAGTAAAGCTTTACATAATAATAGCGTATTATTTTTCATCGGCAACCTCCATAAATAGTTCCTCCAAGGATCCGTCTTTAATGAGATCTTGTGTGTCTCCATAGGCCATTAAATTTCCGGATTTAATCATGGCGATTTTATTACATAATTTTTCTGCCACTTCCAATACATGGGTAGAAAAAAACACTGCACTTCCTTCAGCACAAAGCTCACGCATGGCATTTTTTAAGGTTATTGCTGCTTTCGGATCGAGTCCAACAAAAGGTTCATCTAAAATAAGAAGTTTAGGTTTGTGAACAAGCGCGGCAATAATGGCAACCTTTTGCTTCATTCCATGAGAATAAGAGGATATGACATCGCCTAGAGCCGGTGTGATTTCAAATGCCTCACCATATTTTTGAATACGGTTCGTTCGTTCCTTGGCAGGCACACCAAAAATATCCGCAATAAAGTTTAGATATTGAATGCCTGTCAGATGCTCATATAAATCCGGATTATCCGGGATATAGGCCATCATTTTTTTACACGCAAGGGGCTGGGTCTTTATGGATATATTGTTGATTGTTATTTCTCCTTCTTCAAAATCAAGAATCCCTACCACGGATTTGATTGTCGTACTTTTTCCGGCACCATTATGACCAATGAAACCCAAGATGTCTCCAACTTCAACGGTCAAGGACAGGTTATTCACGGCTTTTTTTCCACCCTTATATGTCTTAGAAAAGTTCTTTATTTGTAGCATGCTATCTTCCTCCTATTCTTGGTCACAAGGTGATGAAATAAAGGTAATCTTCCTTGCTTTTCTTTTTCCATCAGGCTTGTTGCTTATGGCTTCATTGATCAATGCTCCAATTTTTTCAGTAAATGCAATCATTTCTTCATCTGAAAGCATTAGCGTCGACATGCCCATGAAATATAAATCTTTGGCAAAATCAACATTTTCATTTTTTAAATAGCGATGAAAAGCTCCCATAATGTCTAATAGACCTACATCAAGTATTTGCCCCAGTTCCTCTGGAGAATCTCCTTCGCCGATGGGATTCTTTTTTAGTGCATAGACCTTTTCAACGGTTCCTCGAATTCTATTTTCTTTGACTGCATGCACAAATCCGGCTTTTTCTAATGTTTTAATCTGACGGTAGAGTGTCGCTTGGGCAATATCCGACAATTCTTCTGCAAGTTGTGAGGTTGTCGCTTCTCCTAAAACCATGCATGTCTGAAGAATTCTAAGTCGTGTCGGATTCATCATTAGTTTATACCTGTCTGAAACATTTCCGCTTTTTTTCATCTCATCTTCCTTTCCATTTCCTTTCAATATGTTTCCACAAAAAAACAGTATCAATAACGATAACATTATCACTTATGATAATATTACCACTATTGATACTATTTGTCAATTCCATTACTACTTATTTTTCCAATGGTAGTTTTCATTCGAATACGATGCTATCTCGTCAAAAATATATCCTTCGCCATAGAGCATATCATATTGGAAAAGATGCAAGCGTGTGTTACGTGCTTCTTCCGTCAAGTCCTGTTGATGGGTCGCTGCAATCGGTCCGTTATTATGTGTCAACTTGGCACGATCAAGAACTTTAGCGGCCAGTTCATAGGTCATAAGATCTTGATCATGGTGGTCCATAGAATAATTACTCCAAATAACATACTCCGTCGCATAAAGGTTGCCGTCCCTTAAGTCTTCTTCTGTTAATCCTATTGGTGGCAGATGATCTCCATAGAGTACTAGCATGGTCGGTTCGGTATGATGATCCAAGACGTCAATAAGTTCTTCGATAAATGCATCCACCTCTTCTAACTGATTCAGATAATAGCCATAGGGATCTTCTTCCGGGTATTTTCCATGAGGCTGAACAGATACTGCAAAGATAAAATCCCGAGCACTCGTTGCGTCCATACGCGCGATAATCTCATGAAGGTAGACTTTATCCTTGGCCCAACCCAATGTGTTGAACTCTACATCCTCCATTCCTTCCAATGACAAAAATTCATCAAATCCCAGTTGTTTATAGACGACATCTCGACTATAAAATTCACCGATATTATTATGCATTGCATAAGTCGCATAACCGTGATTTTTCAGATTATAAGCTAAACTTTCCGCCGCTTTCTCTTTTAAAATGCCATTATATGGATATTCGCCTAAGCCAAAAAAATCCAAGGTCATGCCGGTAAGTACTTCGAACTCTGTATTTGCTGTACCGTCACCTAATACAGGCACGGTCAATTCACCCGATGAATAATTATCCATAAGTTTTTTGTAAGTCTTTAGTGGCTGTTCATGACCTGTGTTCTTAAGGAGACGTTCTACATTAAATACCGATTCTAACTGAACCATAATAATATTTGGTTTGATTGTCACTTGTTTTTCCTGTTTTGTACGCTTCCACGCCTGCTCAACCATCTCCTTCGAGTAACCTTCAGGTTCTTCGATCCCCTGTCCGATTAAGCTATCGGTAAAGGAATACGTGAAGCCGTAATTTTCATAATTTTCTACAAGATCAACCGATTCAACTGGCCTTGAACCTTCCTCAGAATGTAGTGGTACAATTGTTAATACACCTAAAAAAGCACTAACCATACCTACCGTTATCATACTTCGCTTTCGCTGACTGACAGGAATGTGGCGAATCGAAAGAGACTTCATGATTTTGAAAAGCAAGAAGCCCAATCCAAAAAATCCCATAATAAGCCAAGTCATTTGCATGCCTGAAAAATAATTGGGTAACAATAAGATGGCATTCTTAATGACTTTGAAATCCATAGCTGTCATCGGTGCTGTTCGAAAAAAATTCAGCATAATAAAATTCGTCACTCCGATAGCCACCCATGCAAATGTAACTAAAAATTCAAGCATATAGCGTATTCTAAATATGCCCGCAATCGATAACGTTAGCATAATAATCAAGGCATTTAGCCAAAAATATATCGTTTTTTCTGATGCAAATGCAAAGAGCTCCGAAATCGAGCGTCCATTCAAAATTTCTAACAAACAATTCATTGCTAATGCAATAAGTAATAATCGTAACATTGGCAAACTATATTCACCGATTTTTTTCATTTCTATACATATCCTTTTCTTTCATATTAAATATTTACATTTATTACAATATTCTATCACTAAAGCTAAATATGTCAATAACGATATTTCCTTGACTTAAACACCTTAAAATGATATTCTATCCATGATATTTATACATGAATCTTATACTTTAAATGTAGTCCTGTGAGGCTAACAAAGGAGATTATTATGATTAAAGGCAAACACTTGATTGAACCTACCGATTTAACCCTTGAGGAATTAGAACTACTTTTTGATCTTGCTTTAGCGATTGAGTCTAAGCCTAAAGATTACCTCAGTGAGCTCAATGGTTACCTTTTAGCATCTTTATTTTATGAACCTTCAACACGAACACGATTTAGTTTTGAGGCTGCTATGCTCAGACTTGGCGGACAGGTCATCGGATTTTCCGAACCCAACTCATCCTCCGTTTCCAAAGGCGAATCTGTTGCAGATACGATTCGTACCGTTGCTTGTTATGCGGATATTGCCGTCATGCGCCACCCAAAAGAAGGCGCGCCAAAACTTGCATCAAAGCATTCACCTATACCAATCATCAATGCAGGGGACGGGGGCCATCAGCATCCAACACAAACCCTGACAGACCTCTTAACCATTCGTTCATTAAAAGGAACTATTAATCAAAACGTTGTTGGTTTTTGTGGCGATTTAAAATTTGGTCGTACTGTACATTCACTTGTCAAAGCCATGGCCCGTTATGATAATATGACCTTCGTCTTTGTCTCACCGCCTGAACTTGCCATGCCTGCTCATATCAAAGATTCTCTTGGGTCTCACAACATTATTGAAGTTAATAATTTAGAGGATGTTATTGATCAAATCGATATTTTATATATGACACGGATTCAGCGCGAACGTTTCTTTAATGAAGAAGAATACCTTCGCCTAAAAAGCTATTTTGTATTAACAAAAGATAAATTATCCACCGCAAAAGACGATATGATTGTCATGCATCCATTGCCTAGGGTCGATGAGATTCATCCGAGTGTAGATGAAGATCCTCGGGCTGTTTACTTCCAGCAAGCCCAATACGGAATGTACGTGCGAATGGCTCTGATATTGAAGCTTTTGAAAGGAGACGCCCATGCTTAAAGTCGAATCGATAAAAAGAGGAATTGTTATTGACCACATTAGTGCCGGCCTTGGCTATCGAATATTTACTGAACTCAAACTTGACCAAGTCGATTATACAACGGCTTTGATACGCAATGTCCCTTCAAAGAAGCTGGAAAAAAAAGATTTAATTAAAATCGACAATGTCGTTGATCTTGACTTGGATATGCTAGGACTTTTAGATCCAAATATTACTATCGTAATTATCGAAGATGAGCACGTTCATGAAAAAATCAAACTATCCCTACCTAAAAAAGTTCACGGTATCTTGAAATGTAAAAATCCACGTTGTATTAGTACCGTTGAAAAAATCGAAGATATTGCATTTTACTTAGTGAATCCGGACACACATGAATATCGTTGTGAATATTGCGACACACCCTATTACGCCAATAAATCCTGATTTGCTATGATAAAATGCAGCACGTAAAATAGAAAGGTGATGCATATGTTACAAATAAACGCATTACGCTATAGCATCGGAGAGCGTTGTCTTTTTGATGATCTAACCCTTACAGTAGACCGACCGGATAAAGTCGGTCTTATTGGTATTAACGGATCTGGAAAAACGACTCTTCTTCGCATGATTGCAGGACTTCTTCTTCCAGATGAAGGCACCATTACCGCACCCAAAAATTTTCGAATTAATTACTTACCCCAAGATCCTGTTTTTCCCGAAGACCAACGGATCATTGATTATATTTTTGATAGTGACCTTCCGGTCATTAAAACCTTAAAAAATTACGAGAACACCTTGGAAGAACTCCATGTTCATCCTAACAACGAGGCCTTGGCAAAAGAGCTCATAAGTCTTCAGGAGGCTATTAATCGTCTTGATGGTTGGGATTTAGAAAGCCAGATTAAGTCCGTCATTACTAAACTCAATATTCCAAATATTAAAACGCCTGTTTCCCAACTTTCCGGTGGTCAGAAAAAACGGGTTGCCTTAGCTGCCGCAATTTTACGGCCTTCAGATTTGCTGATTCTTGATGAGCCGACCAACCATCTTGATGATACGACTATTCAATGGCTAGAGGATTATTTAAAGAGTTACACCAAATCTTTACTCCTCGTTACACATGATCGATACTTCTTAGACCGTGTTACCAATCGCATTGTTGAATTGGATCACGGTCAGTTATATAGTTACCAAGGGAATTATTCGACCTTTGTTGAAAAAAAAGCAGAACGTCTTGAACTGGCCGGTTCTTTAGAACAAAAGCGGAAAAATCTCTACCGAAAAGAATTGGCTTGGATGCGCACCGGTGCCAGAGCACGTTCTACAAAACAAAAAGCTCGTATTGATCGTTTTCATGAAATCGAAAACCAATCCTTTATTACAGATAGCTCTGAAGTTGATCTTCTTACAGGCTATCGGCGCATGGGGAAAAAGACCATCGAGCTTGAACATGTAAGTATGGGATTTGATGACATCATACTTTTTAAAAATTTTTCCGTTTTGTTTCAACCCAATGACCGTGTCGGTATTATCGGACCCAACGGTACCGGAAAAACAACACTCTTGAATTTAATCACCGGACAACTTGCTCCTAAATCAGGCACCATAGAAATCGGACCGACCATAAAAATCGGTTACTATAGCCAGCATTTCCCTGAACCGGATATATCCATGACACTTATTGATTATATTCGAGAAACGGCTGAATATGTTACAACGGAAAACGGAGACCGTGTAACCGCTACTGTCATGTTAGAACGGTTTTTGTTTGATAAAAACACCCATTATTCACCCATTGAGAAACTCTCCGGTGGTGAAAAACGTCGTCTCTTTTTACTCAAGATTCTTATGGAATCCCCTAATGTATTGATGCTTGATGAACCAACAAATGACTTGGATATTGATACCTTAAAAGCATTAGAAGATTATTTAGATGACTTCGTCGGCATTGTTATCGTCGTCTCTCACGATCGGTATTTTCTTGATCGCGTATGCCGTCGCCTATTTATTATGCAAGCCCATTCAACCCAGATTAAGGTATTGACCGGAAACTATAGCGATATCATTGAACAACATGGCTACGAAGCCATCACCGGACTCGATCTTCTTAAAACAGATTCGACAAAATCCAATACCAATGATACCTTTAAACCGGATTCAACAACTCAAGTTTCATCAACAGCCGTTTCTGAAGGCGAAAACCAGCCAAGAAAATTAACCTATAATGAAAAAAGAGAGCTTGAAGGGCTTGATACGCGTATTGATGCTTTAGAAAAGAAACTGGACGAATTAGAACAAATCCTTCAAGAAAATCAATCCAATTATTCCCTTCTGGAAGAAAGCATGAGCGAAAAAGAGGACGTAGAAACACAGCTTCTTGAGGCAATGGAACGTTTAGAATATCTGTCTACCTTACGCCAATAAATCAACGGATTGTATTTTTTTCCGAATTTGGTATATAATAAGGTTGTATCAACTTAACAATCAAAAGGAGGTAACGTATGAAAAATGCAAACAAAGTAACGATGGGCGGAGATCCTGTAACAATTATTGGTGAAGAAATTGCTGCCGGTGCCCAAGCACCTGATTTTACAGTATTAAACTCGGACCTAGGTCCGGTAACACTTGCAGATGCAAAAGGAAAAACAGTCATTATTAGTGTGGTTCCTTCCATTGATACGTCAGTATGTGCAGAACAAACACGACGATTCAACAAGGAAGCATCCACATTAAAGGATACACTTATCTATACAATTAGCGTTGATTTACCTTTTGCTCTAGGCCGTTTTTGTGCTGCTGAAGGCATTGACAATATTCAAGTTCTATCCGATCATAAGGAATTAGATTTTGGTATGAAGTATGGGTTTGTCATTGAGGAACATCGTCTTCTTACTCGAGGCATTGTCATTATTAACCCGGAAGGTAAAGTTGAATACGTTGAATATGTTGACGAAGTTACCACGCACCCGGACTATGACAAAGCTTTAGACGTTGCGAAAAAAATAAGCGAATAGGAGATTAGTTATGGACATCTATTTTGAAAAACTGCAGGAACTTGCAGCGGTATACTCCCCTAAAATTCTAGGTGCACTTGTCACCTTGATTCTTGGCTGGATTATTATCGGTCGTATTCGAGCCTTATTACCCCGCTTCTTTGATCGAATGAAACTGGATGCCACTATCAAGCCATTTTTAACCGCTGTAGCATCCGTTTCACTTAAGGTTTTAGTTGTTGTTATTGCCTTAAATATACTTTCCAGTCAAGCCATTGCTTCACTCGTAGCCCTTATTGGTGCTGCCGGATTAGCGATTGGTTTGGCATTACAAGGAACGTTAACGAATCTTGCCGGCGGTGTTATTATTCTTATCTTACGACCTTTTCAAGTTGGCGACTTTATTACTGCTGCCGGTCACTCAGGTACTGTTGAAATGATTCATATCTTCAACACAATCCTAGTGACACCTGACAATAAAGTGATTAATATTCCAAATGGATCACTTTCCAACACAGATGTAATTAATTACAGTATAAAAGAAACACGCCGTGTGGATTTAACCTTTGGCGTGTCCTATGATGCTGATATTGATACCGTCAAAACTATTTTAACTTCTGTCATTGATGCACATGAACTTATTTTAAGAGATCCTGAGCCATTTATCCGCTTAGCTGAACACGGTGACAGCGCTGTTGTCTTCGTTATACGTGTTTGGACCAACAAGGCAGACTATTGGACCGTGCATTTCGACTTACAAGAAACTGTTATGAAAGAATTTAATAAAGCAAATATCGGTATTCCTTATCCGCAAATGGATATTCATTTTGAAAAGGAATAATCCGTGTTAATGAGTGTCAGTGCATTTTCATCTATGCCGCTTGAGGTAAAGATTTCATGGTTATCCATGATATAAATACACTCGACACCCTCTAAGGTCTCGACAAGTTCGAGGCCTTTTTCTTTACCTACAGCAAACAAGACGGTTGATAGTGCATCTGCATCAATGGATGTTTCCGCAACAACGGATACCGCACCGATATTATTTCGAACAGGATAACCATCTTCCGGGCTTAATATATGATGATATAATACACCATCCTCTTCAAAATTTCGTTCATAAACGCCTGATGTTACAATCGTGTTATCCGCTTCTTCAATGATCCCAAAGTATTTATTACGCACATCATAGGGGTCTTGTAAACCTACTTTAAATAAGGTGTTCTCATCTTTTTGTCCAATAAGCATAACATTACCGCCTAGGTTAATAATACTTTTTGTAATGCCTTGACCTTTTAAGTAATCTGCCACTTGATCGGCTGCATACCCTTTTGCTATGGCGCCTAGGTCAATCGCCATACCTTTTTCAAGATACACGGTTTGTTTGGCTTGATCGAATTGAATTTTTTGAAAGTCTACATAGGATAAAGCTTCTTCTAATTCATTTTCCTTCGGAATTCGTGCTTCATCTGTTCCGATTCCCCATAAACGTATAACCGGTTCCATTGTAACATCAAACTTTCCATCAGATAATTCACTAAATTCAATTGATTTTTGTATAACATAAAATGTATCTTCACTGACAGCTACCGGACCATGACCTGCCGACTTGTTGATGGCTGTAATTTCACTTTCCGAAACATTCAGAGACATCTTCGCTTCAATATCTTTGATAATATCAAAGCTTTCTTTCAAAAGATTCTCATCCTTGCTTCCGAAAATCTGGATAGAGATTACCGTGCCTAAAACAATCTGACTATCCGAGATTGATTGGCTCATATCCGGGCTTTTTTGACATCCGGATACGATTAAGATGAGTATTAAAAAGAGTATCGTTGCACTATAACTTTTTTTCACTGTATTCACTTCCTCTATACAATCTTGAGGGTCCAGTCTTCTGCGGACCACTCATGGGTAATAAATGGCTTGTAGAATTCCGGATCATGACTCACCAGAATAATGGTTCCTTTAAAGGCTTTCAGTGCACGCTGAAGTTCTTCTTTAGCATCAACATCTAAGTGATTGGTCGGCTCATCAAGGACTAGCCAGTTAACTTCTCTAAGCATGATTTTGGTTAAGCGTACTTTTGCCGCTTCTCCACCACTTAATACCATCATTAAACTGGTAATATGTTCATTGGTGAGTCCTGCTCTGGCCAATGCAGCTCGAACCTCGCGATTGGTCATTGCCGGATACTCGCTCCAAATCTCTTCAATGGCGGTATTCTTATTGTCCTTTGAACTCTCTTGTTCAAAGTATCCCGGTTCAAGATAATCCCCTAAATGGACTTTTCCACTGACCGGTTCAATAATTCCTAAAAGGGTTTTAAGCAATGTTGATTTTCCAAGTCCGTTCACCCCTTTTAATGCCACTTTTTGTCCCCGCTCTAAGACTAAGTTTAAGGGTTTCGTTAAGGGTTCATCATAGCCAATGACTAGATTTTCCGTCTCGACAACAAATCGCGCTGCTGCACGTGCTTCATTAAATTTAAAGCTTGGTTTGACTTTCTCATATACTTTTTCGACAATTTCCATTTTATCCAATTGTTTTTGACGACTTTTTGCCATATTGGTTGTGGCGACGCGAGCTTTATTCTTTGCGATAAAGGTCTCTAATTTATCGATTTCTTTTTGTTGTTTCTCATAGGCCTGTTCTTGTTGACGCTTTTTAAGATCATTCATACGCTCAAAATTTTCATAGTCTCCCTTATACCGGGTAAGAATTGATGATTCAATATGATAAATCACATTAACGACTTCATTTAAGAAGGTGGTATCATGGGAGACTAGAATAAATGCATTTTCGTAGTCAATCAAAAACTTTTTCAACCACAGAATATGCTCATAGTCTAAGTAATTGGTCGGCTCGTCTAAGATTAATATCATTGGACTTTCTAAAAGCAGCTTTGCCAACAAGACTTTTGTCCTCTGTCCGCCACTTAGTTCGGATACATCCTTGTCTAAACCGATATCCCCTAATCCAAGGCCGTTGGCAATCTCCTCGACTTTAGCATCGATCATATAAAATCCATGGTGCTCAAGTGTATGTTGAATATCACTTACATCATCCATAATCGTTTGGAGTTCGTTCTCGTCAACGTCTCCCATTTTTTCATACAGTTTTAACATTTCTTCTTCTAAATCATACATATATGAAAAAGCACTACGTAATACATCACGTATCGCTTGTCCTTTTTCAAGCACGGTATGTTGGTCAAGATAACCTGTTGTAATTCGATTACACCATTCGACCTTACCGGAATCCGGCATTAACTTGCCGGTAATAATATTTAAAAATGTGGATTTACCTTCACCATTGGCACCGACAAGCCCAACGTGCTCGCCTTTTAGTAAACGGAAAGACGCATCTTCAAGAATCGTTCTTCCTCCAAAATCATGATTAACGTGTTCTACAGTTAGTATACTCATATATAATTCCTTTTCTTACTTGCATAATTGAATTTAATAAACATATCATATAATACTTGGTTTTTGAAAAAAAAGCAAATTTATACTTCCATATATTACAATAATATGATATAATGATTTCAAATAGAAATTTACTTTGGAGGTTATATTATGTCATTATTTGGAAGTTTATTAGGTAGAGGAACAGGCAACATCAATGTTGTCGAATTAAAAGAAAAAATAGATCGTAAGGAAAAAGGGGCCCTTTACTTAGATGTGCGTACACCCATGGAATTTAGCTCAAACCACATTAAGGGTTTTAAAAACATTCCTGTCGATCAAGTGCCACAACGCCTTGGTGAAATCCCTAAGGATAAGGAAATCGTCGTTATTTGTCAGTCAGGCGCACGGAGCAGTTCTGCTGTCCGCTTTTTAAAACAAAATGGTTATGAAAACGTCATTAATGTTTCCGGCGGTATGGGTGCCTGGATGATGCACCGATTTTAATCCGGCCATAGGAGCCGTTCAAGAGTAGGCTGTAAATTGTAGTCACGACATGTGTCGAGATAGGATTTGCTAAGCCTGCTTTTTTCATGCCGTTTATAGGCGCGAATCATTATATTTTTAGGCGTATGTTCCATATCGATAAATTCCATGATTTGGACATCATATCCATAGCTTTTTAAAATCTCCCCCCGAAGTCCATCTGTCATTAGTGCTGCCATACGTTCTTTTAATAAGCCATACTGAAGAATTCCTTCCATAGGCTTAATCTGCATCTGTTGATAGATTTCTTTGTGACAGCATGGCACAGCCATGATGACTTTGGCATTCCACTTGACGGCTTTTTCTAAGGCATAGTCCGTTGCTAAGTTACAGGCATGCAAACTAATCACCATATCAATGGGTGCATCGTATTCAAACATGGCAATGTCGCCTACTCGAAAGTCTAACTGCTTATAGCCGAGTTCCTGTCTAAGTATATTTAAATTATGAATCACGGATTCTTTGAGATCGAGCCCGATAATTGTTGCATTTATCTTTTTTATTTCAACTAAATAATAATACAAAGCAAAGGTAAGGTAGGATTTTCCACAACCGAAATCAACAATCGTTGGAGAATCTGTCTCTAGATCGTTTAGACTGTCTTCAATAAATTCCAAATAGCGGTTTATTTGTCTGAATTTATCATACCATTTTTTCTTGACACAACCATTTGCTTCCATAATGCCTAAGTGAATTAAAAAATCAATCGGTTGGCCTTCTTTTAGGATATATGCTTTTTCCACATTGTGTTTTCGGGCCTTGGGAACATCTGAATTTTGTCGTTTTGTTACATGCACTTTTCCTTTTTTTGAAATCCGTAAAGCCCATTCATTTTCTAACGTTATTATTTGGATTTGTTTATAGTGACTAGCTAACTGGGCCATTTGCTCAATCAACTCTTCTTGTTTCACATTCGTATGAAAGGCTTGCTCTTGTGTAAAGGCTTCGAATTGATAATAGCTTTCTTCGTCATCGATTCGCCAAACGATTGTTTTTGTATATGCATATATTTTTTGTCTAGAATCACTCAAAATCGCTTTAACGATTATTTCTGTTTGTGCTTGTTTTAATAGTTCTAAAAGGTCCATATCAACCCTCCTTTGTCTTATAAGTGAAAATGGGATATGACCCTTAGGTCATATCCCTATATCAGAAATTTCTTATCCATGCAAGTTATGCTTTGTTGATTGAACCGAACATTTCCATTTTTTCTTTTACTGTATCTTTAATTGCTTGGTATCCTGGAGCTAATACTTTACGAGGGTCAAAACCTTTACCTGTTAAGTCTTTGTCTTCTTCAAAGTACTTGCGTGTTGCCGCTGTAAATGTTAATTGACATTCTGTGTTGACGTTAATCTTAGATACTCCAAAGCGGATTGCTTCTTGAATCATCTCAATAGGAATCCCTGTTCCACCATGAAGAACTAAAGGCATTTCACCTGTTAATTGTTGGATTTTTTCAAGTGTGTCAAAGCTAAGACCTTTCCAGTTTTCAGGATATTTTCCGTGAATATTACCGATACCTGCAGCTAAGAAATCAATTCCTAAATCTGCAATACGCTTACATTCATCAGGATCTGCAATCTCACCCGAACCAATAACACCATCTTCTTCGCCACCGATTGAGCCAACTTCTGCTTCAACAGAAAGACCTTTTTCGTGCGCGATTTTAACGATTTCTTTTGTTTTCTCAACATTCTCTTCAATACCGTAGTGTGAACCATCAAACATAACTGATGAGAAACCAGCTTCAATAACTTTAAATGCATGCTCATAACTACCATGGTCTAAATGAAGTGCTACAGGAACTGTAATGTTTAACTCTTTTATCATACCGTTAACCATTCCAACCACTGTTGCATAACCACCCATATATTTACCGGCGCCTTCAGACACACCAAGAATTACCGGTGAATTATTTTCTTGTGCAGTTTCTAACACTGCTTTCGTCCACTCTAAGTTATTAATATTGAATTGTCCTACTGCATATTTACCTTCTTTTGCTTTTTTTAACATTTCTGCTGCTGATACTAACATTGACTACCTCCGTTTTATGAACTTATTCATTTATTTAAGAACTACATAGTTACCATATCTGAAAAGAATTATACATGAAAATCGTTAATATTTCAACAACCGTTTAGCTCTCACGCAAAATTATTTCAATACGTCGTTGAATTCCTTCAATTTTTTCATCTTCTTGACTAATTTCTTGTCGCAGTACCGTATTGATATCTAGTATTTCGACAACAAGAAGATTCAAGGACGAAGTAAAGCTTTCAATGACTTGGTCAAACGACTTCTCTTGAAAGGCTTTTCGAATCCATTCATCCGGCATAGATAAAAAGTGTCTCACTTCTTCATCATTGTAGAGCTTAATTCGATTCAATGCATTATGGAACTTTCGAAGTCCCCATTGAATTTTATTAATTGTATTTTGCGCCTCATCTATATACTTATATTCTTTAATAACACTTAAGACATTACCTTCTGATGTTTTTTCCCAGAAGGCTTTTGCCTTTTCTAAGTTTTCCCTGGCAACATTAACCTCTGTAATTAGCCATTCACCTTCACTGACGACTTCACGCATGGCTATTTTTTCTTTTTCATAGTCATAGGCTTGTGTAAACATCTGGTGAAGCTCCTGTACTTTTTCCGACGTTGGTTCTTCTGTTATGGACACAATTTCTTTAAGAAGTTCTTCATATTCTTCTTCAATAGAAATATATTCTTGAAGTCGCTCATCAATATCAAAAATCGCATTTGAAATACGTTCTTTTTCACCCTTTAATTTTTCATATTGTAGCCGCGCAACATAAAGTCCCTCCTGCTCTTTGGCCAATTTCTCAACTTTTGATTCAAGCAAATCATTAACAATTGACGAAAACGTCATTTTTTCAAGTTCTTCAAAATCCTTCTCATCCTCTAGAAGGCTCGTATAGATAAGTTCTTCTTTTGCATCCAAAATCATCTGCTGTTTTTCAAGCAATTGCCTTTTTTCTATCAAGCTTTGTCGTTGATGTCGTCCGTCATTAATACGGATAAATTTGTCTCGAATATACCTTTCATCCATCATTCTCCCTCATTCCTTCCAATACGTATTACATGCCTTGCTCTGCAATTTTGGCCAACGGACTACGCTCAACACGCTTAAGTGTTACATGTCCGGTTATATCATAGGGTTTCATCTTTTCAACCGTATAAATCAAACCATTCGACTTCGAGTCAACATAGTGATTATCAATCTGGTTATCGGATGGGTCCCCTAAAAAAACAAATTTAGATTCTTTACCTGCACGAGTTAACATGAGTTTAGCTACATGAGGCGTAATCTCTTGCGCTTCATCAACAATCACTAATGCATTTGTAAACGTTCGACCACGCATATAGGTAAATGTCTTTGTCTCAATAATACCCCGTTGGCGATACTGTTCAATAAATGACTCCACTGCAAAACTCCGTTCCATGGATATGCCATCTTTTGAGGTTTCTTTGATATCTGTCAAGTTCTCTATGGCATCATAAAAACTTCCCATCCAAGGACGTAGTTTTTCTCGTTCATCTCCCGGAAGATATCCGATATCATTACCGGCAGCAACCACCGGTCGTACAAAAACAATTTTACGGTACTTATTGTTTTCGATGACATTTTGAAGTGCTGTTGCTGTAGCTAAAATTGTCTTACCTGATCCGGCCCCTCCTGTCAAACTCAAGAAATGAATATCCGGATCCATCAACAATTCAAATGCCATTTTTTGCTCACGATTGAGCGGTGTAAGTCCCCATGCCTTTTCATTGCTATATTTGAGGGGCACAAGCTTTTGTCCATTATATCGAGCAAGTACTTCATGTCCTGTTTTATTGGTACTTTTTATATGCAAGAATTCATTCGGATAAACATGTCCCTCTAATTCTTCGGGTAACTCTAATCCTTCAGAATAGATTTGATCGATCTCTTCAGAGATCATCTCATAGTCGCGATATCCTTTATAAATATCCTCCGTCATGATTTTATCATTCTGATAATCTTGAACCTCAACCCCTAAACTTTTGGCTTTGATACTCATGTAGAGATCTTTTGTGACTAGTATTGTAGGTATACTCTCAGCAAGTTGAAGATTTTTTGTAACGGCAATGATTTTTGTATCATTTTTTTGAACATCGATTCCATTAGGAAAGCCCGAGGTATCTAAATGGTTAAGTTCTACACGTAGTGTACCACCGGTATCTAAGGGAATGCCTTTTTGAATATCTCCTTGCTTCATTAAAGCCTGTAATTCTTTGGCGACTTTTCTTGCTGAAAAACCAACAACCCCTTCCCGTGTCTTTAGATTATCTAATTCCTCAATAGCCAAAATAGGTATAATAACATTATTATCTTCAAAGCTATGTAGAAAATTCGGGTCGTGAATCATTACATTGGTATCAATGACATAGTTTTTAATCATAAGTCATTCCTCCTTAGTAGAAAGTATTCAGTTAAATTAGGGGATGTGCAAAATGTTTGTAGCAGACCGGGAGGTACTTTTCCAATCCGCCTATATCAATAGGATTACCTTCATAAACCGGCTTCCCATCAACAAGCTTTAAATTATGTGTTGCTTTGCTATTACAATACCAACAGACCGTTTTGATTTCTTCAAGTTTATCGGCTAGGGCTAGGAGTTGCTTGGAAGCTTCGAATAATTCCAAAGTATAGCTCACACGTAACCCATAACAGATGACCGGAGTATTGTATATTAAAGTTATCTCTCGAAGTTGATTCACATGCTCTTTGGTCATCATTTGAACTTCATCCACTAAGACACAATCTATTTTTTCATGTTGTTTCATATGTTTTTGAAAAACTTCTAATACATTGCTTGTATCCTGAATCATCTCGGCTTCCATTTTAAATCCGGCACGTGTTGAAATATAGCCGTCACTACGTGTATCCATACCGGGAATCATTAACAAGACTTTTTTTCCTTGGGTTTCATAATTATGTGCTGTTGCAATTAAATTTAATGATTTTGCCGAAAAAACTGTTCCGTACTTAAAAAATAATTTTGCCATCGTGGACCTTCCTTATATTCTAATTATACTCTAATTTACGTATTTTTTAAATGATTTTTCTGTAAACTATGATGTTTTTCGTTGAATTACTGATAATTCATGAAGAGCACGGGTACAAACAGTGTAGTAGAGTCGTTGCTCTCTTTTTTCTTGGTAGTGGTATTTGTCATCGGTCATGACGTAAACACAGTCAAACTCTAAGCCTTTTGCCAAATAACTGGGAATAATAATTGTACCTTTTTTGTAAAATTGATCTTCGTTGTCTAATAGACCAATCTCATCATAATCTTGCATCATGTCGTATAACTCACGTGCGTGGGCTTTGGTCTTGGCAATAATGGCAATAGATCGATACCCATCTGCTTGATTAGCTTTTATCCCTTTTATTAAATATTCTCGTTGCTCATCAAGTGACTGTAATGTTGTTTGAGCAGGCTCTTTACCTTCTCGAAGGGCATTTTCCGCGTCCTTCACGCCTAAAATCTGATTACAAAAATCGCTGATTTGTTTGGTCGAGCGATATGTTTTTTCTAATCGAATATGCTTTGGCTCACTTCCAAGAAAATCTTCAATATCTCCGCTAACTTTTGAGGACATATATGGATGTATGCTTTGATTTGGATCTCCTAACAAAGTGTATTTTGCATGTCCATAAATAAGCTTTATAATTTGATAGTGCAACAAAGTATAGTCTTGAGCTTCATCAATAAAGACATATTTTACCTTATGGACTTCCTTGATTCGGTCTAAGCGCCCTTTCATATAGAGCAGTCCCAGCGCATCTTCAAAATATAAGTCTCTGCCTATCGTCATAATATTTTGTGACTGTAAAAAATCATTATATAGGTCTAGTAAATCTAATGAAGTCATTCTACGGATCTGTTGCGTAATCGGCTTAAACTTTTGCTTTAAATACATAATTTTTTTCTTTTTTATCTCACGTTTGTTGTAATACTCATCACCATTTAAAAGTTCTTGTTCATAACGATAGGAAACCGCTTGACGCACTGTTTGAAGCTTTGCCATTAAACGATTTCTCACCTGAAGTAGTCTTGACGAACACTTGATAACACCTGCGCAATCATTATATGCTTCCCGAATTTCTTCCGCTGATAAAATCACTTGGTTTTCATAATAAATATCTTCAAAAAAGTCATCTTGGGCTTCTATTTTATCGATAAATGCATTCAAAGCATTAATGAATTCTCCCGATGATTTTTGTTTCAACTCCAAAATACGACGGTCTGTTTCGTGATTTACCTCCGGTGATAGTAGATATTCCATTTGCTCATAATATGACTCAATGGAATGCCACTTTGAAATCAAAATCGGCTGTTCAAACTCGCCTTCTATCTGAAGTTCTTCAGTTACCGGATTGGTTCGTCCAAGATTATCTTGAATATAGTCACTAAAGGTTATCGTATCTGCATTCGTCTCACCTAGTTCCGGAAGGACATGGGAAATATAGTCACTAAAAATATCGTTGGGGGTAAAAATCAGTATGTCCGATGCGATAATTTTATCCCGGTTTTTATATAGTAAATAGGCAATACGATGAAGGGCTATGGATGTTTTTCCACTTCCCGCAGCCCCGCTTACGACAAGGACATCTGCTGACTCATCCCGAATAACCGCATTTTGCTCTTTTTGAATGGTAGTAATAATGGTCTTCATCTTATCATCAGTACTTTTTGCAAGCGCCTCTTTGAGCATATCATCCATAATATTAATGCTCGAGTCAAACATATACTGAATATGATCTTGTACAATTTTAAAATGGCGTTTGTTCAGAATTTTTCCATGAATGGTCCCGGAAGGGGCTTCGTAGGAAACCTTTCCTTCTTCATAATCATAAAAAAGACTACATATAGGTGCTCTCCAATCATAGATAAGAAATTCATACTTGTTCTTATCCACTAATGAGGCCGCTCCAATGTAGATCTCTTCTTCCTCAAATCCATCTTCTATAAAATTAATCTTTGCAAAGTACGCCGACTTTTGGAGGTTTTCCAACTGTCGACGTCGTTGCATTTGATAATCCATTGCATTTTCAATGTTTTGCCCCATGGTCTGGTATTGATGTAGAACCGCTGCGCCTTCTAGGTCAACTGTTGATTCTGTCTCAAATTTAAACTCGGACAACATATTTTTATTAATCTCTTTTAAGGATTCTTTTTGTTCAATGACTTTATCCTCAGTGACTTGTATCTCTTCTTGAATCTGCTTAAGAACATATTGAAGCCTTTGTTCTTCTTGTTCTCGATCTTTTGTTTCAATATTCATAGAATCCTCCGGTTGCAACCTAATACGTTAATATGGTTCTGCTTATTTAATCTTGCATAAAATAGACGCCATCAACAACTTTGTAGATGGGTTTACCTTTAAATGGTCTCGTATTAAAAAATATACATGTGTCGACTGAATTTTGTCCTCGCAGTGTATATTTCACTGCTTTTACTGCTTTTTCGTTTGGTTTTGTATCATCAAAGTTTGCTTTATGGGCCGGCGGAAATTGCACTGCCCAATCTGTGTTAAAAATGACTCCATCAACGGAACTTCCAAACGAAGAATGTGACATACGATTCATAATAACGCTGGCTACACCATGATGTACTTCATAGCTTGTATCTCCAGATTCTCGCATAACAAGTTTAGCAAAATTCTGCAATTCTTCATATGTATAGAATCGATCATCAATATATTTCGTATCCACCTTCAATGTAGGATGTATCAATCCAACAGTATAATAAGTCTGATCCCAAATTACTTCAAATCCTAAGAGTTCACTAATAAAGTTTAACGGCACCATCATTCTCTCATCAACCAAGACTGTCGGCGTTTGAAGATTTTGCACTTGTCCGTTAACAATAACTTCTGACTCATTCAGCAAAAATTGCATTGTATATCCATATCCCGTAACTGATGCTACATAGTTTTCATCATCCCATACAACTTCCGAGAGTCCAAACGCTTCAACAACTGAACGCAGTGGAACATAGGTTTTATCCATATAGATAAATGCATCCACATCTGTTTTTAAGTATCCATTTTGAATCAAAATATCAATGGGCATATGCCCTTCATCTGTGGCTTCTTCTAGTTCAATCAAGTAGGTCTCCAAAAGCTCTGGCGTCCCGGCAAATGCCGGCGCTTCACTTACATCCTCTTCTTCCTCCACTTCGTCAGTTTCAGCAATCTCTATGTCTTCTTCGTTAATGTCTTCTTCTATAATGGTCTCGTCTACAGGTTCTTGACTTGTTTCTTGTCCGTTAATAATAGTCATTGATAAAATCATGATGAATACAGTTAGAAATATTTTTCTTACCTTTTTCATATTTTCATCCTTTCTGAACTTTGTTCTTTAGGCTTTCTTAAAAACCATCTTAATATTATACATCAAAACTACTATAGATAGCAACTCCTGTATCATTCTTCAATTGCCTAAGGCTTAAAAGCTGTGTTATGATAAGGAAAAAGTTTGTCGGAGGCATTATGAATATTCTATACATTGAGCCTTTTTTTGGTGGCTCGCACAAGGCATGGTATGAACAACTCAAAAAATACTCACAACATCACTTTGATGTTTTGTCAATGGACGCTAGGTTTTGGAAATGGAGAATGTATGGTGGGGCTGTCACTTTAGCTGAAAACTTTTTAGCTTACACAAAGCCTGTCGATTTAATCCTCGTCTCAGACATGTTAGACTTGACGACTTTCCTCGCCTTATGTCGACATAAAATAACCGTTCCGATCGGTATGTATTATCATGAAAATCAGTTTGCCTATCCTTGGCAAGATAAGAGCGATGACAAAAAACAAGGACGGGATTTAAACTATGGCATGATGAACTACCTCTCAGCACTAGCTGCGGACTTTATTTTGTTCAACTCAGCCTACAATCAGGATTCCTTTTTTGAGGGTATAAAAGAAGCTCTAAATAAAATGCCGGATTATCCACATAATACACTAGCTGGGCTTAAGGCAAAATCCGACATTTTACCTGTAGGCATACAGGTCCCAAGACCTATGCCTCCCGCATTACCATCGAAGCAAAAGTTGACAAAATCTCCTCTTATTTTGTGGAACCACCGATTAGAATATGATAAAAACCCAGATGGATTTTTTGATCTCCTCTTACGTCTAAAAGCTGACGGTCATGATTTTGGCCTCGCTTTTTTAGGTGAATCCAATGAAAAATCCAGGAAAAAATATGCCCATAAACTTGAGGCATTGTCTGATCATATCGTCGTCCAAGGACACCTCACTTATGATGAATATCTTGGTTGGCTTGCTTTATCCGATCTTTTACCCGTAACTTCGATTCATGACTTTTTCGGTATTAGCGTCATGGAGGCCATTGCTTACGGGGTAAAACCACTCCTTCCCAAACGTCTCAGCTATCCGGACCTATATGATGACAAAAAAAATCCTTCGCTCTTTTACAGGACAGCGGAAGAATTATATGAAAAAATGGTCGATGCCATTATCCACATCAATGCTATACGTGAGGAAAGTTATGCACATTTAACGGAGAGGTACTGGTGGACAAGTGTGGGGAAGGAATATGATGCATATTTTAATCGACTATAGAATATCGGTTTGTATGTATCAGCATAAAGTGCCTGGGTATTAAAAAGTTCTCCCTTTCATCATATCGTGTGGTTCTAACGTTCGCGAAAGGTTGCGGTGAAAAGGATTCCTAACCGCTTCGCTTAAGCGGAATCCTTTTCATCCGTTTAGAATATCTGTATGTATCAGCATGAAGTGCCTGGGTATTAAAAAGCTCTCTCTTTCATCCTATCGTGTGGTTCTAACGTTCGCGAAAGGCTGCGGTGAAACGGATTCCTAACCGCTTCGCTTAAGCGGAATCCTTTTCTTTCACCGCAGCCTTTCGCGAACGAAGAACCTCTACGATTGATGACAAAGTTCATTTTTTAATACCCAGGCACTTCACTTCTATTCTTATTCAAGCGATATTTAAATGATAAAAAAATATTTACTATGGTTCTAATTCTTTTTAAATATTCTTCTTTGGTCATCTCATTAAGTCCATCAAATCATAGAATCTATATACCTTATTTTTCTTTTTATCATCTGGATATATTCTTCCTAATTCAACAAGTACTTCCGTATATCGCTTTGCAGTATTATAGCTAACACTCATTCCTTGCTGAATATACTTAATTGTAAAGTATGTTTTTTTGAAAATCGCATGAATTATATTACCATTTACATTCTTTTCATTAACATACTTGATTAGACAGTAAATTAAAACGTTAACATTACCTGACACTTTAGCGAGCGAAAGCGAGCTTGCTTGTGATAGAGGTTATGCTTCTTACAATTGCATGGCTCACATTATTGAGAACAATAGTTATTTCATTATTCGCGAAAAAGATATTACGAGTAATGGTATTGCTTCAAAAATGGGTTGTACCTTTTCATCCGATACCTTTGATTGTCTTATTGAACGTACATTAACTAAAAAAAGTGGTAAGCTATATAGCGGAAATCCTTTGAAATATAAGGTTTTGAACACAAAAATTAACTTTGACTTTATTTCGTCAGAAAAACCTTTTTATGATATGAGTTTTCGTATAGTAAGGGTTAAACTGGACTCAGATCATTATGAAGTTCTACTGACAAACCTTGATGCTGACCAATTCCCACTTTCAAAACTTAAAGAGATCTATAATTTAAGATGGGGTATTGAAACAACTTTTAGGAGACTTAAATATACTGTTGATATGCTAAGTTTTAATTCGAAAAAACTGGAGCTAATCAAGCAAGAGATTTATACAGCACTATTCATTTACAACTTCTCATCCTTGGTCTCATACCACACAAAGATTGAAAAGAAGGACAGAAAATATAGCTATCTCATCAATTTCTCAATTTCTGTTACCAGCTGTTTAGACCTACTTAAAAGTCTTGCCTATATTAGACCTCCAGAAAACGTCGAGGTAATTCTTAAAAGAAACCTTTTACCTATCCGTCATGGACGAAGCTTCAAAAGATATCCGACACGCCGTAGAGCATGGACTTGCTTCAACTATAAAGTTGCGTAAGTGATTCTTTACATATTGTCAAATTAAGCAGATTTAATCTGCTTATTAATGATGCAATACGATAGGTTTAACCAAAAGATTTGGTTTAAATTCCTAATTTTGTATCCTTTTGAAACTTTATGCATTCCTTAGCTAAATGACATTGGTCCCCAAATGTTTTCCACCGTCCTTTTATAATTCCAGTTCTTCATCGTCCAATGCCGATTGTACTTGCTTTAAATAGCCCAATCGGATATCAAAACTTTCAAGTGCCAATAGATAATTATCAGCATCTAAATCGGATAATAGATCAATAGGTGATTTCGAAAATCATAGATCGAGTCAGATTTTGCAAACAGATCCGCATTACCTGACAGGATATAGATAAGAGAAATTCTTTCCTTATCCTTGGGATGTGTCCCATTCCTCTGAATCAATTCCATTAACTTGTTTTCATGTTCCGTATTTAAAAATCTCATGTCATCACACTCCTTATTTTGCTAATTGATCGGTTACAAAAGTTCCCCCTACTTATAAGCCGAAAAACAGGGGTGGGTGGACGAACTTTTAGCTAATTTGTAATGAAACTGTAACATTTCTATCTGTTGCTCTTTGTATTACATTTTTAAAATGACATTAGTCTTCTGATGTATTAAGCCTATTTCAGAGAGTGAGTAATACACTTTTTGTACAAAACAACACCCCCCTATACTTCTAAAGGCAAACTAAAAGGGTGTTGTCCAAATTTTTTCACATATTTTTATACGAATTATTGATATTTTGAAACACAAAAAAGCCCTCTACTCATATGCCGAAATAGAGGACTTGTGCAAGAACTATTTATTCATTTTTTCTTTTATTATTGATGACAAAACTCTTTTGATTTTTCTTGCGACGCAAGGGACTAGAAGCACTTTTCAGAATGAAAAGTTTAACTTCTAGGTAGCTTGCCAGATTGTGTCATAACCCGAATTTCACTGGATTATACAAGTCATT
>CAZVKG010000051.1:0-25337 GCA_964627665.1 uncultured Eubacteriales bacterium
GCATCGCCTTGCCAAGGCGAGGGTCGCGGGTTCGAATCCCGTCTCGCGCTCTAACAGAAGTTCTAAGATTCTAGATAGCTAGGGTTTTGGGGCTTTTTTATTTCTCATGTTGGGTACAAAATTAAAAAGTTGGGTACACTTTAAGATATTTTAAATCCGTTCATGTTCGCAAGTGATGACCTTATCAAACGATTGGTTTTTGCTTTACTATTACTGTCATAAATATAGCTCCACGTTGTTTTAATATCTGAATGACCTAAAAAGTCACGTATTATTTCAACGCTTACTCCATTTTTAAACATCTCGGATGCAACAGTACGTCTTATGTCATGTGCTGATTTAATTTCAATATTTGCTTTAACACACATTTTTCTGATGCGGTTATCTATCTCTCGAATTTTAGTTCGTCCATCAGCATCAACAAAGAGATAATCTTTATCTTTGTACCCATACTTTTTATTGATTTTTTTGACCGATTCAATAAGTGTTATTTCATAGTCACTTAATGGAAGATAACGGTCACCATAATGACTTTTTTTCTTAGTGTGATTGACAACAACAGGTTTTAAATTTCCATTAGAATCTTCTTCAAGTGTTTCTGTTCGGTGAATGTGGATTTCATTGTTTTTAAAATCAATATCACATTCTCGAATGGCGACTACTTCACCAATTCTAAGCCCTAATTTAAACAGCAGAAATATTGCATAAGCATCTGTATTCTCGGGGCAATCCATTAATTCATGATTTAAAACATTAAACATTTTCTCTTTTTCCTTGGGAAGATATATTTTACTTCGATCAGATTTTTTTGATGGTGGCTTACAAGCATAAGTTTTAATATCAACCTCTAAAAATGGATTTACAGATATTAAATTTGAGCGTTTAGCCATTATAAGCATATCTTTGATAATAAACTTCATATTGTTCAACTCTTTAACGGTCATATTAAAATCACGTATAACCTCATGAAAAAAATCTTCAATGTTTTGGGTTGTAATATCTTCCAGAGCTATACTAATAATAGAATGATTCAAATAATATTTACGCCAATGGTTCTCATTTCGTTTTAATGTTCGGATATTAATATTTTCATTACGTCTTTTAATAAGCCATTGGTCATAAATAGATTCAAGTGTTGTTTTTTCTTCATCACCATAAAATTCATATAGTTTTTCGTAAAGCTTTTTTTCGCTTGGAGCAACTATCTTTTTTCGCTCACCATCCTTAGTTTTAATATGTGTCATCCATCTGCTTGATTTGGTCTTTGGTGCGGTAATTGCAAAAGGATGTATTGATTCAACTCGTTTTTTCTTTGTCATAATATTTTTCTAACACGTCTGATTTCATTATACCCAACCATATACCCAAAATCAAGTACCACCACGCAAAATAACAAACCTAAACATATCGCTTGAACAATTTGACCACCTAGAAATAGAATGGCTTAAAAACGAAATAAGGGCTTAAAAAGTATATGGATATAAAAGGTTAGGTGAGTAGTGAACCTAGTCCTTGAAATATTACAGTTATATTACAAATATTTAGTTAAAATAGGGGTAATGTAGAAATAAATAGATAAATAAGGGGAAAAATGACATAAAACACCAATTTGACAGAATTGGCATTATAGTGCTATACTTGTTTTAGAAGAAGGTATTTTAAATTATAATTATACTATCTTACAATAATAATCTTATCACAGTCAAGTATATATGTCAAGAATTATTTTAAAAATTATAGGGGGAATGAAAATGAACAACAAAAAGTACATCTACAATTTAGACCAAGCATACTTCTACATCCAGAATGGAGTGCGACCGATTGAAACACCACAAAAACACTTTACGACAAACAAGATATTCTTTGTTTTTGACTTTAATGCGACCCAAAAAGTATATGAAAAGTGGTGCAATCAAAAACATTGATTTTAGATACTAAAAATTAAAAAAAACATAAGATGAAAGGAAATAATGAAATGAAAAATGACAAGTTTGTAAAAGTACCAAACAGTTGGTATATGATGGATAAGACCGGGACTAGTTTTATGGATAAAATAGGTGAATGTAGATTTACATTGTGGTTTTATCTTCAAAAAACATCTGTTGAAATGAACATGAGCGACGTTATACCAATTCAGATCAAGCAGTTATCACAGGAATTGAATGATTTGAATGGATTTAAAAAAAGTAGTTATATTAGAAAATTTTTAATACAATTAAAGAAAAGTGGGCTTATAGAGTGTGACACACTAACAGATAAAACAAAGCCAACAGATTTAATTTATATAAAAGTTTCAACTAGAAAGCATACTGAAGATTGTAAAAGTGGGTTTAGCATGATTAATGTAAATATATTTAATGACAAGATAAAAAAATTAAATTGTTATGGATTTTATATCTACTGCTTTTTGTTTAAACACCATAACACAACACTAGGTAATCAGAAGTCATCAAATATTGGAACAGGTTATGCAGAAGCCAACAGAGAATTTATTGGAAATGTTCTTGGAATTAAGTCAGTTAAGACAATATCTAAGTATACTGAAAAAATAGCTAATGCAAAGGGATTAATTAAAATACTGCCACAAGAATTTTTTGAAGAGACAAATGAGTTCGGTGAGACAGTTAAAAAATGGCATTCTAATCGCTATATTGTGTACCCAAAATTCGATAAAGAAAATAAGTATCACATACATAATATTAATAAATAATAAGTCAATATGTTCTCAAAGCCCCATTTTATAGGGGTTCCCATGTAGGGTACGAAAAGTAAATTTTTGAACTTTTGGTGCGGTACGAAAAGTAAATTTCTTGACGTTTCGTGCAGAACGAAACGTAAAAAACGTTACTTTTGATGGGTCACATTATATATAAGAGAATTAATATATATAAGAGAATTAAAATAAAGATTAAAATTACTATTATACAGTTCAGAAACTACACTACACTTCGTTACGTTGCGTTCCCTAACTGTGTTACACGCACTAATGGATTATTTTGAGTTAAAGGAGAATAAGATGAAATTATACAAAGTATTTAATATTAAAACAACTGACTTATTAACAATAGATGAAAGAAACCACTATAACAATATGATTAAAGAATCAGCAATGATGGGTTGTATTACTAAATTTGGCTACCAAAAAGCAATTGATGATACGAACTTAAACTTTAATGAACACGTTAAAAAGTTAGAAAATTGCAAGCAATATAAAAAAGAGTGTACCGAATTAAAAAAGGTTAAGTTGAGTGATGAGCAGATCGAAATTAAAAAGGCTATAAGAAATAAACACAATTTTACTGATTATCAAAAAAGAATGAATGAACATAAATCAAACCTAAATCAACTAATCAAAAAAAGTGATGTCAAAGAAGTTAGAAAAGTAACGTCAGAATTAAATGAATATAAAAAGGTTTACATTGGTGAAAGTGATTTAACTAGAACAGTAGATGCAGATGATATTGTTATTGTTTCAAAAAAAGCTAGTTTAATTAAATTATCGCAAATTAAAATCTTTGAAAGTGTTGTAAAAAATGGATTCTATATTGATGATAAAAAGTTTGTTTTTTTCACTTCGTCTGCCGGTCAAGTTAGAAACGAAAAAGCGTTTTTTATTGCTGAAAGTGTTTTTAACAATGAAAAAATAATGAATAAATTAACTAATGGATTGAGTATTGAAAAGATTAATCAAACAGAAGTTGAAAAGGGTAAATTCGGATGCAACACTAATAAATACCTTACCTATCTTGCATTAACAACTACAAGCTCTACAATTTGGGATGAAGTTGATTTAGATAGAGTATGTGTGGTTGATGACTTTGAAACTATACTGAATACAGAAGTTGATTATATTGACAATGAAACATTCGAAATAAAGCGTCAAAAAATGGATGTACCGATTCCCCATGCTGATGGATGTGGGATGGTGATGCCACATATTTCGAGGAAAAATATTCAGATTCGTGGGGTGTGGCTGAAAGGTCTTTTAACTAGTATATCCTTTCAAAAGTTTGTAAAAGAATTTAACGGAAAACAAGTTATCCAAGATATCTACGGCAAATCATATAATATCAATGACCTAGACATTATTTTGACTAAAAGTCAATTTAAAATGTGGAAGTATTATAAAGATTGGGATGATTATAAGCAAAAGTTTAAGGATAATGGTTGTACTTTTAATATTTGCAATGCAGAAGAAAAGAAAGCCGATTTTAAACAAGCGACCCTATCATATCAAATGTTGCAAACACTTGATGATATGAGTGACAGAGAGTTAAAAACACTTGTAAAAAAGGATGTAGATTACATTGATGACATCTATTCCAATCAGAAAGAACAAATGAAATTTGTGTGTAATGGAAATCCAACGATCAAAAAGATTTTGGATATATACCCTAATTTTACAGCGGATGAATATTACCAGAAAATTTTAAGAGATAAGATTACAGCAATGCGAAAAAATTTATTAAAAGGAAAAGTAAGCATTGGAAAATCAAGATACACGTATATTGTGCCAGATGTTATAGCGTGGTGTGAATGGTTATTTTTAGATATTAAAAATCCAGAGGGTGTATTAAAAAATGGTGAGGTTCATTGTTCGCTTTTTGATTATGAGCAAGAAGTTGATTGCCTAAGAAGTCCGCACTATTATAAAGAACACGCAATACGTAAGAATGTTGAAATTCCTATGAAATATAGAAAGTATTTTCAAATTGCAAATGGTAGGCAATTAGGGTTGTATACTTCGATTCATGACCCAATGTCAAAATTATTGATGTATGACGAAGATGGCGATAAATCCTTGATTGTATGTGATGATTTGTTTGTTAAAATCGCAAAAAGAAACACAAAAAATGTAGTGCCACTTTATTATGAAATGGGGAAAGCAGACCCTAAAATATTAAATAATGATGAGTTTTTCAAGGGGCTAAAAGTGGCTTTTAAATACAATAAAATCGGTAACTATTCCAACTATTTAACAGCGGAATGGAATACATCTAAAGATTTGGAAGTGTTAAAAGTTTTAACATCAATGGGGAATTATTCGATCGATGCAAGCAAAACGTTGGAAATGAAAAAGCCGAAAAAAGATTCGGAGATATATGCAAAGATACAAAAGACTACAAGCAAAAATAAACCTTATTTTTTCAAATATGTAAAAGAAGATTATAAAAATAAAGAATTAACAAGGGAAGAAAGTACGATGAATCGTTTAGTATGGCATCTTGAAAACGAATTTAAAAATTCAAATGGTAAGCGGTATGAAATTGATAAAAGAAAATTTAACTATAAAGAATTTTTGAATAATAAAAGCATTTTGGGTGAAAAAAATATTAAGGGTAATGAAGAAAAATACAAAAAAGCATATGAATATTTCAAAGAAATCCGGTCACTGGTTGAAAAGAGTGCGTACCAGATGGATGAAGATGACAAGTGTAAAGGAAATATATATAAACAGCCAAGAAATGACTTGAAAGAATATGCAGAAAATAATGATTTCAAATGGGGTGAATTTAGTGATTGCGTGATTGCTCGATATTTTAAAAATAATAAAGATTCAGTACATAAAAAAACAATACTAGAGCTATTTTCTGATGAAATCATTAAAAATTTAATAAAAAATGTAAAGTGAAATTTTAGAAAAGAATGATATTTATGGGGATAATTTGCAACGAATTAATTTTTTTACTTTCGGTTTATTGATAATTATTATCATGTAATAAAGGTTTTTTAGCAGTGCTAGAGTTGCCACATAGTGGAAGATATAGAGAGCATAGAGAGCGGGCAACGAAACAGAATGAATGTTCAGCAATTTCATGTTTTTTTAAGGTGATAGGATAGCCCAATCTTATCACTTTTTTGTTGTTATTTTATATTTAAAAAATGGTATTAAAATTAAACCAAAGTAAAATTTGGCTGAATTAAAGTATATCAAATTATAGCTTTACAGTCAAGCAACTATTAATATGGGTGTTTTAAGAGCAACTATCTATTAGGGGTTTTTAACGCAAACAAAAAGGAGAAATTAAAAATGGATATTAAAGAAATCTACAAAGAAAATATGACTATTGAGGACTTTGAATCAATTATTGAAAAGGTTGCTCAATCCAACCAAGACAAAGTCCGAACAGAATACACCACAAAAATTAAGGAATTAGAAAGCAAAATTCCGCAGGAAAAATCAGAGCATGAAATTAGATTAGAGCAACTTGAAAAGGAATTAGCAGATAAGGAAAAAGCATTATCAAATGTGGAAAAGAAAGCAAATCTATCAGCGAAATTTAGTGAAAAGGGTCTGCCGACACAACTTTTAAATATTGTTAATTTAGATGGTGTAGAAGATGTAGAAACTTTTGTAAATAATATTGCTGAAACATTGAACAGTCACACATTAAATAATGCTTATAAACCTCAAAATCACAAAGCAAAAAATGAGGGTGTAACGAAAGAGCAATTTAAAAAGATGGGGTATTTTGAAAAGTTGAAATTGCAAGAAACAAATGAAAATTTATTCAAAAAATTAAGCGGTAACTAATCTCACATTATGTGGGATTTTTTTTATATTAAAAACTAAAAACAAGGGGGAAGTTAAAATGAGTTTTATAAAACCAGAAATATACAAGGGTTTAGTAAGAGAAAAATTTGATTCAAAAATTAAGGTAAGTGCATTAGCCACAAATCTAGGTGAAATCGAGGGATTCCGTTCAGTTGGCGAAACTATCGTATTCCCAAAATGGTCTTTGATCGGTGATGTAGAAGAAATGGTTAAAGGCGATTCTATGACGCCAGAAGAATTAGCGCAAACAAGCACTACTGCATCTATCAAGATGGTTGGTAAGGCAGTTAAAGTGTATGATATTGAAGATTTAACCGCTTTGGGTTCACAAGTCGATGAATCAGCAACACAAACAGCATTAAAAATGGCTCGTAAATTAGATGCAGATTTAGTTGTAGAAGCGTTAACATCTAGTTTGGTATCACCAACAGTTGCAGGCAAAGAGATTACCGAAGAAGAATTAGACACAGCAAATGTTTTATTCGGTGATGAAATAGATGTTGACGAGTTTGCAGGTATCGTCGTTCATTCGTATCTTGTACCGTCTTTTTACAAAATGGATTCTTTTGTAAATGCAGGCAATACAACTAGCGCAGATGCTAACGGTATCGTACGTAATGGCTTATTAGGTTACTTTAGAGGGATTCCAGTTTATGTGGCAAATTCTGGTACTTATGACCAAGCCAAAGATGAGTGTGTGACATTCATAATCAAAAAGAATGCACTAGGTTACAAAATGAAACGTGATTTGAACGTTGAAACGCAACGAAATATTTTAGACAAGTCTACAGACGTTGCATCGGACATGATCTATGCAGTTAAATTACTTGCTGATGACGGTGTTGTGGTTGTTCGTAAGACAACAGTTTAAACAATATTAATCAATACTAAAAGAGGGTGGTGACACTCTCTTTTTTTAAAGTCCAAGACGGAACAAAGGGGGAATGAAAAATTGAATAAACTTACAGGTGAAAAATTAAAATACATCAGAATTTTACGGGGAAAAAGTCAAAAAGAAATATCTGAATATATCGGATGCAGTCGCAGAATGATTTCTTACATGGAGAAGATGGAGCGCCCTATATCTGATGAACACTACATTAAGTGGATTGAGTGTTTGAATAAGACGCAAACAAGCAAAAAATTAGACGAGATTAAAGACGATGTTGAAAAAATGTAAATTAAAAAACATATGATGAAAGGTTGGTGAACAGGTGAAAACGCAAAATATCTTTTCTTCTATATATGAGAGAGAGAGAGAAGATTATTTGATGGTGAAGATGATGAAGATGATGAAGATGATAGAAAAGTAAAAGATATAGGTGTTAAAAACTAAAAAAAATGAAAAAAGAATATAGAGATAAATTACCTAAATGGGTGGATGAGGTTGACAGCAATAAAAACATTTTAATATTAACTGATGATATAGATAGTTTGTTTTCATGTGCCATATTAAACGATTATTTTTGGGGGCTAAATGTTGAGGGATTTTACAATTTCAAAGAATTATATTTTACAGAACCAAAAAAGATAAAAGGGATGCAACCCATATGGATAGATTCGGATTGCTCAACGGGCAAGGTCTTTGGAAACCATGTGACATATGTTAAAAATGATAATGCTATTAATATGAATCAATTTAAAAGCGGTGGGTATACTAATAAGTATGCAGGGTCTACGGTCTTAACCATTTTGAGTGTTTATGATTATGACTTAACACAATTTAGTGATGAGCAGTTGATGGTATTACTTGCCATTGATTCATCATTTCTAGGTGCATATTCAGATTACTTTTATAATACATGGGAAAAATGGATGAATATAATGGAATTAGACGTTTTTATTAATTTGGTGGATAAATACACTATTGATGATTTTAACAATATTATAAAAAAATATAGTCTTAAAGAAAAAATACGCATAAAAAATGGAAAACTAAAAACAGATATAAAACTAAAGGGAATAAGAAAATTATTTCCTCTTTTTGATTTTGATATGAATTTAGGCGAAAAGCAGTTTAATAAATTCATGGAGTTTGAAACCTTTTACGGAAAAATGGGCTTCATCAAACATGATGAAAATAAAATATTCAGTTCGGCTAGAACCTATAAAAATCAGATGAGTTATTCCGTAAAGAAAAAGGGGGTAAAAAATTTATGGCAAAAACAAAAGCAAGTATACAGCACAACTTAAATCAGATGCTACCAGAAAAGAAGTCACGTTATCTACTTCATAAATACGGTGTTCTGTATACCGAATACACATTTGATAGATTCAATAAAACATTCTTAGGCGATGTATCAAAAGAAACCGTCCAAAATTGGCATCTCTTACCGGACGTGCAAGAGGGTGAAAAGTATCTTTTAAAGATGTTGCATAATCAACGTTTGGTAGAACTTTACAACATCTATTACGAACGAGCCAAAGATGATACTAACGCTTTCAAAGCGTTTACCGAGTTTAGTAAAACATTTTTCAGTGATAATGATGAGGGTGAATTAACTAAAATCATACGTGGGTTAGATGTTGGTGATTACGATGAATAGGGAGCAAAAGTTAAAAAAGGTAATGGAAAATCCTGTACTTTGGATTCAAAACTTTGTGCAAATTCCAAACAAGGAAGGGAAGTTAATACCCTTTAAACTAAATGAATTACAGAAAAATTTTATTGATAATTGGGATAAATATAATATTATTTTAAAAAGTCGGCAACTAGGATTCAGTACACTTAGTTGTGGGCTTTCTTTATATTATGCTTGTACTCAATCCAACGTAGATATATTGATGGTCAGTTATTCGATTGATTCAGCGACAGCAATTTTTGATCGGTTAAAGATAATGTATAGCACTATACCAAGTGCAATTAAACCAACGCTTAACAATAATAACAAAAAGGAATTAAAGTTTGATAATGGGTCAAGAATTGTATGTGCGACAGCAGGCAATAAAGAACTTGCAAGGGGCATGACGTTGAAATTTTGTCATCTTAGCGAGTATGCTTTTTGGAAAGATAACGCACCTAAGCAATTATTAGCAATAGAGCAAAGTTTAAGCGGTAAATTGGTTATTGAATCAACCGCAAATGGCTTAAACCATTTTAATGAATTGTATGTCAAAGCCGAAAATAAAGAAAATTTATACAAGGATTTTTTCTATAATTGGTACGAAAATAAATCAATGTTTGCAAAGGATTACAAGTTCGCAGTTGAAACATGGAAAGGTCGAAACAACGGTAAATTACTTTCTGAAGATGAACTGACGGAAGAAGAAAGAGGGTTACTTGATAAGGGGGCTACCATTGAGCAATTAATATGGAGAAGATTAAAGATTTCTAATTCAAGCGATGAACAATTTAAACAAGAATTTCCAGCAACACCACTTGAAGCATTCTTAACCACAGGAAATGGAATTTTTGATAATGAATTTATTGCTGAAAGAAGTCGGTACTTGCCTAAAGTTATTAGTAAGCCAAGTGATTTGCCGAATGAATTAAAGATTTATTGGGGTAATAGTCTTAAAATATGGCTGCCAAAAAAACTAGGCGAAAAATATTATATTGGTGTTGATGCAAGTGAGGGGTTAAAACAAGATTATTCTGTAGTTGAAATTCTAGATAGTCAATGTAGACAGGTAGCCGAATTTAGAAGTAATACAGTCAAGCCCTATAAATTAGCAGAGGTAGTAAATGCGATTGGAAAGTATTTCAACAATGGTTTTCTAGTAGTCGAAAAGGCATCAGCAGGGCATACAGTGCTTGATAGATTACGTCACGATTACAAGTACTTAAATATGTACAAACACAAAGAGTATGACTACCGAGGCAAAGCAAAAAAGAAGATTGGATTTTTAACAAGTGAAAAGTCAAAGAGTATGATTATCAATGATTTGGTGGAAGTTATTGAAACCAACAATATTTTGATTAACAGTAAAAATGTGCTTGAAGAAATGAAAGTGTTTGTCGTGAATGGCAGTAAAATGGGGGCTATGCAAGGTAGACACGATGATACAATAATGAGTTTAGCAATGGCTTTACATGGGCTGAAACAGGGTAAATGGTACGTTTAGAAAGTGAGGGAAATAATGAGTATAACAGATTACATTAGTAAGAATTATAGCAACAACCCGTTGTGGTTTGAAGAAGAAGTACAAAGAGGGTATCACATTGGCAGAATTGCAAATTGTTTAGAGGTTAAAGATTATTTGAGTGGTCAACATAAAGTATTAACTAGAAAAGATATGGAATATAAAGGGGAAACTTATAAGACAAGAAAGATTATATTGCAGATTGCTAAAACTATTTTAAATTTTCATTCAACTTACCTACTAGGTAAACCATTAAGTTTAAGCGGAGATGATGAAATCATTAAGGAATTTAATAAGATATATCGTAAAGGTAGATATAGCAATATTGATTATAAAATAATCGACAAAATCAATAAATTTGGTGATGCTTATGAGTATGTATATATTGATGAGGGTGTAATAAAAAGTAAGTTGATTAATAGCGAGGACGCTTACCCTGTATATGATGACAACGGTAATTACATTTGTTTTATAGAGTATTATACCACGATAAACAGTGTAAGTTATTATACAGTGTTTTATATGGATAAGGTAGAACAATGGACGAATGAAGGTGGTACGCTTCAAAAAGTCAATGAATATATCAATGTAAGTGGCTTGCCGATTCATTACCATAACATGAATGATTTGGATGAACAGTTTGGTCAAAGTGAATTAAAAGATATTATTCCTATATTGGACGAGATGGAAGATATATTAAGTAAGATGGCTGATAGTGTCTATATCAATTCACTAAGCCCAATGCCTGTTATTAGTGGTCAAAGAATAGAAAGTTCAATACCTTCTGATGCAATGGGATATATATTAAATTTAGAAGATGGTGCAGAGTTTAAATATGCAAGTGCTACCATGGATTTTAATTCGATCAAGTTGCTTTATGATAACTTGAAACAACACTTATTGGATATTGCTTGTATGCCTAGTGTAGCAATGGGTAATAGTAATGTTGCTAATGTGAGTGAGGTTAGTTTGAAGTTATTATATCAGTTGGCAGATGTTAAAGCCATGCTCAATGAGAAGTGTGTTCGAGAGGGCTTGTATCAAAGAATCGACACTATTTTGAAATTACTTAAAATTGGTGGTGTGACTTTGGACGGTAGCATTGATGTAGTTTTCAATTATGCCAGACCTGTAAATATTGGGGATATAATGGATAATTTGAAAACGCAATATGATATGGGTGCTATATCTAAAAAGACCATTATTGAAAAAAGTGAGTACACACAGGATGTAAGTAATGAACTTGACAGGATACAGAGCGAGGGTGTAAGGGGTAGTAATGTTGAGGGGTAGAATGTAGGGTATGTAGTAGGTGAGTTGGGGGGCTATATGGTTTATTAATGTGGTGTTATAACGCTTTAACGTAGTAAAGCAAAAAGGGTGGAACAATATAGGGTAGAGGTGGGGAGTATTCACCCTCATTTTTTCCCTTGTTACGTACGTTTTTAGCCCATCATACTTTTTAGCCCCACCAATCCCATCACCATAATGATAATAATTATCATCTATAGCCCCAGCCATCTCAACTTTATTTACTTTGTAATCATTACAAAACCGTAATATATCCCCAAAATATATGCAGTTTTAAAATGATTACAATTTGCATATTTATAGTCAACTATGCGTTAAACATTAATTTTACGCATAAATAAAGGAATTATCACAACCTTGTAAACGCAGTAATAGAAAGGGTTTCAAGCGTTATTGGAAATTAACCTATTATTAAACTGTATAAAAACATAGATTATACGTAATAATCATGCAATTTATAGGATATTTATGCAACTTTATAACCCGTTAAAACTTTGATTTTAAAGGGTCTAGTTGAGATAGATTATCCTACTATCAAGTTAGCCAGAGCATTATTATATAGGACTTTTTAAGCGTATATAGGCGAAATAAAGGGTTTATAGATTAAAGTAGAGGAATTGGGTGTATATTAATCAAAGGGGCTATTTACAAGGGTTTACAAGGATAAAAGGGTAATGTATATCAATAGCGTTGCCCCTGTTGGCAAAAGTGTGCCATAGTAGACCCATTTTTTTTCTACCAAAAAAAATAAACAAACCCCACTCGTTCCCTACTAAACACTACGTTTGCACACAACAACCAACAACCACAACCCACAACACACCCAACCAACTAACCAACTAAGAAAGGAAAGGTAAAAATAATGAACACACTACAAAGATTAAAATTAGAATTAAACAACAAGCAATATTTTACAGACGAGGAATACAGCATATTCCTAACAGAAAACAACCTAGACCCAATCGCAACCTACACCAAAGAAACACATCAACGTGACTTGCTCTATACGTGCATTGACGTCCTAGAATCACTAGCAAATGATACTGATATGATGACCAAAGTGGAAACTGAATTTCTTACAACTAGCGAATGTGTCAAATGGATTGAGCAACGCATCCAAAGTATTCAACAACGTATTAATAATATCGAGGTAGTAACAGACCAAAGCCCATTCACATTATTATTCAATAGATAAGGGGGGTATACCATGAATATATTGGAAAATCAATTTAATAAGATGCTTGATTTAAAAGGCATTGAAATAACAAACACAACAACAGATACCACCTTTACAGGATTTTTAGAAGAACGTAATGACGTTGTAAAATCAACAGATTACAAGTATCTATATTCCAAGGATGCCAATTTAAAACAAGGCGATATAGTTTTGATCGAGGGTGAAAGTTATCTTGTAATCCAAAAAGAAAAGGAATTTAGTAAAGTCTACGCAAAATCATCTATCCGAAAATCAAACTACACTTTAAAAATCTACATCAATGACACATTGCATTATATCCCTGCGTGTATAGATACTAAATCCATGGGTGTTAATTCAACAACTTATTTCAATTTAGCAGATGGCAATATAATTGCATCAATACCAGACACATCCACAAATAGACAAGTCGCAATGAATCAACGTGTCATCTTATTTCAATCCGCTTTTGAAATTACAGGTACAGAGTGGCTAGACGGTATCGAGGTATTAAATTTAGAAAAAACGACTACCAATTCTAATGACGATTTAGAAAATGAGATTGCAGATAGATGGCTACACGAAACAAAAGTTGTATGGGCTATATCTATTGATGGGGCTATATCTTCATGCGAAGAAAACAAAACCCAACAATTCACAGCAACCGTTACTGCAGATGATGTAGAGCAAAACGATACAATAATCACGTGGGAAAGTTCAGACCCATCTATAGCAACCATTGATTCTAATGGACTTTTAACAGGGATAGCGCAAGGCACAACAGACATTACAGTATCGTTTGATACCGTACAATTTGGGGTAATTACAGCCACCAGAACCATAACCATTGTAGAAGAAGTTATAGTAGTTGAGCAAGAACTTATAATTGATGGTAGCGTGTTATATTACGGTTATGCAATGACAGTTTCAGCAAAACTCTACCAAGATGGAATCCTAGTAGACCCACAACCTGTAAGCATTACTTACACGTTCGATGATACCACATATATAGAAGTCACTGAAACGAACACAACAACTATAAAGGTTAAAGGTGTTCCAATAGATGACGGAGATGGGTACGCATATAAGAATAGATATGTAAATATTACAGCAGATGATGGTGTGAATACAGTGACTAAGCAATTTAAAATAGAACGGTTATAGGTGGTGATGAAATGGAGAGTATAAAAATATATTTTAAATTAATGTTTGGATTTATAGCGACTATATCTATCAGTTTCTTAGGGGGTTTTGATACCCCTTTAAAGATACTATTTATATTTATTGGGCTTGATATTTTAACTGGCATAATGAAAGGGATATATCTAAAAGAAATAACATCGAAGATATCATTTAAAGGTGGGATCAAGAAAATTTGTATCTTAATTTTGGTGGGTATGGGTGTATTTCTGGACGAGTATTTAAACATGAATATAGTTCGTAATTTGGTTATAGGTTATTACATTGGTAATGAGGGTATCAGCATTTTAGAAAACTTTGGTAATATGGATATGCCGATGCCGAAACTATTGCGTGAAATTTTGGTGCAAATTAAAGATAAAAATAATAATATAGAATAAGGGGATAATAAATATGAAAATTTTAACGAACAAACAATTTAAAGAAATGCAAAGTGAAATGATTAAGATGCAAGACGAGATTAAGGAATTAAAATTTATGCAAAATAGTCATAATATTAATCGAATATACAATGAATTAAAGGTAGAAAAGTTGATTCGTGAAGTGGCTAAAACATTATAAAATAAAAAATGTACCCATATTTTGGGTACATTTAAAATAGACGTGTCAGAAACCTCCTTTCCATAAGGGTTTCATAATTAGTACAATGTTCGAATCCCGTCTCGCGCTCTAACAGAAGTTCTAAGATTCTAGATAGCTAGGGTTTTGGGGCTTTTTTACGCGTAAAATTAGAGGATTATGTTGAATTCAAAGAGCGAAGGAGTTATATATGTGAAGTTGCGAAAATAGCTGCTTGCAGGTATTTTTGTGTCTTTGCATATATGACAGCAACGATAGTTGCCCGTCGGCATAAGCCGACCCTCGCGACTATTCACTTTCGCTTCTTGAAAGTGAATAGTATCCCGTTCTCTTGAATTCCCTTGAGTCTGTTCATGAAACTTAAAGCATTATGGATGCTACTGTACGTCGTATATCATGAGCTGATTTAACCTCAATACCAGCTGAGTGACAACATTTTCTGATTCGGTTATCAATTTCTCTGATCTTTGTTCTTCCATTGGAATCGACAAAAATAAAATTATCGTCATCGTAACTTAAATCTTTGTTAATATCCATCACTGTTGTTAACAAATCCATTGCATAATCATCTAAATCCAAGAAACGGTTACTGCTTTCTGTTTTTGTATATTCAACGACAACAGATACAAACTTACCGTTTTCGTCTTTTTCCCTACTTTCCATACGCTGGATATGTATTTCTTTGTTGATGAAATCAATATCCTGTCCTTTTAGTGCAGCAACTTCTCCGATTCTAGGTCCCAACTTAAATAATAGAAAAACAGCATAAGCATCGGTAACATCAGGATGCTCCAATAAGTCCACATTCAGAGCCATACCAATTAATTCTTTCATGATAAACTTCATACTGTCCAGTTCTTTCTTGGTTAAATTGAAGTCTTTAATACATTGGTGAAAGAACTTTTCCAAATGCTCTAGCTTAATCTTGGCAACAGGACGTTTGACAATTGGATGTTCCTTATAATACTTATCCCATCGGTTTGTATCACGGTGGATTGTACGGTCGCTAAGATTCATTTCGTTATGTTTATTCAGCCATTCTGGATAATGTGTCTCTAAAGTCACTTTGGAGCGGTTATTAACGAAATAATAATCATATAGCTTCTGGTAAAGACGTTCTTCAGTTGTAGCGGAAATCTTTTTTCCTCTAGTACCAGCATCATTAGGAAGATAAGTTTGCCAGCGTGCTTTCTCAGTCTTGGGTTCAGTGATATCGTACTTGTGTACTGCATCAACTTTTTTCTTTTTCATTTCACTTAATTGCTTCGGTACGTTGTCTGATACCAGTTTACCATCATTAATCAATTCTATCAAAAGTAATTTATCTGTTTCGTTCATATTCATAAAAATCGCCCTCTTTCGTTTAAGTTAGAGGGCATTTTATGAATGTAAAAAGAGAAATCAAAAAATCAGGCGATATTTTTCTTGACTTTGATTTGAATGATTATTTATAAGGTATGGGCAACATGGTTTTAATTGATTTTCCGACTAATTTGGAATGCTAAGAAGGTTTGATGTAGCTTGGGCAATTGCATATATGGCGATGTATTGGATGCAGTTTGATTGATGAACAGAAAAGGATGTAGTGAAGTTATGTGGGATGCATCAGATACGGACGCTGGGGGTTATATTACTCGAAGGGGAATATAAACCCTAGCGAACTGGCCCGAGCAAATAATATGAAGGAATGGAGTGAAAATATCAGGTTTTAAGGCATTTCGGACTTTAACCTTAGTCATTAAATAAAGCAAATTTACTTAACTAGAGGTTTATTTGTTGTGCATAGATCTGAGGGGAGTGGTATTTATGGCAAGAATGACAAATCTGCCTATACCATAAGCAAGGAAATGGCAGCATTGAATAAACTTTTCAATCTCTTTGTAACAAAGAAAGAGGCTGGAATTAAGAGCATTAATATAAGGATATAACAAGAAGTAGATTGGATACAGAAAATGATAAGAAATATAATTCTAATAATAATAAAGATCAAATTATGTGTGCAAAGGCTAGTGGCTGTCGCAGAGAAAGTGTTCTTGTTGTTACACCAGAATGTTTTATATGGCAAGATGGATTGCCGGTAAAGGTACATTTGATTGAGAAAGGTGGAAAAGAAAGGGATGCTCATATTTTGGTGAAATATCAGGAAAATTTGAAAAGTGTTTTGGAAAATAAGGAAATGGGTAAGCCGTTGTTTGAAAGTTATACAAAAAAGATTGATAATCATGCTTTTAGACGTGAATATGCAAAGGATAGGTATCAAGAGCTATTAGGAAATCGAGAAGACGAAATGGACTATCGTGGATATGATAAAAGGGTACTTAAAGAATTGACTATGGATTTAGGTCATAATCGATTGGATGTGATTGTGTATAATTATTTGAGTTAAAATAAATTGAGTAGTTGAATTTTATAATGATTATAAATATATGAAAATATATATGGTATAATATAACTAGTTATTATAGTAGCATTTTTGAGGAAGAAGAACATTTGGTAGTGTAAAGTAGCCTATGAAAAAACAGGTTATAGAAAATGGCCCGTCAGGACCTTGAAAAATTCAAATATATACTTTTGGCAGACGGACGTCGCCCTTGACAGCACACAAAAGCAATGCTGGTCATAGTTACCGACGGCGATAACTCAAGAACAGATAGACTTATCCCGTCGTGTTCACAGCATTGTAGCATTGTTTTTGTGTGCCATCAAGGGTAAATCGAAATCAAGATTTCGACGACTGTTTTTAAACCTCCGGATCTAATCTAAGAACAGATAGAATTGGATTCTTTTTCTTGAAATTCTAGGATGGTTAACTGGCCAAGATACATGAGAATCTGCCACTTGCCTGGCATATTGTCAGCCTTTTCCAATTGTTCAACCTTGTTTAGAACGGAATTGTTGAAGGTTGAATGTTTACGAAGGAAGTTGTAATAGGCAACCCACAGAGCAACAGAATAATTGGCGCCATCGAAGTTTTTATATCCGCAAGTACAACGGTAAGATTCCTTATAAGTGCGGTTGAGCCGTTCGACAACTTGTTTGAAAGGTCTGAACTGGGTTGAGACTTCATCATCATTGGTTAGACCGATGACTTGAGTGATATCGAAGTCCAAAGGATCTTTGTCTTTCAGATGGAACTGCTGAGCAGCCAATGGATAGGCACTATAGCCGTCGGCAATGAACTTAAAAGATTCACTCAGCGAAGTTAAGCCTTTAAAAGCCATACGCATGGCAAGAATACATGGTCCGACGGTTCGATTATCAGAGACTTGGTAGCCAATGACTGATTTTGAGACAGCATCCATAATGAACCATATATAACCTTTGATTCCTTTGACTTTGATGTAGGTTTCATCGGCAATGAAGGTGTCTGATTTCTTATAATCATAGTAATCGACAAAGGGTTTAACCAATACAGCAGCCGTTTGACAGTAGCTGGCTACAGTGGAATGGGAAAGTTTGATACCATGAACTTCTTCCATGGCAAAGACAGTTTTACGAAGGGACAGCCCCAGATTCACATGATAAGTCAGACAAAGAGCCATGACATGAGCATTGTTCTTACGAAATTTTAGGGAAGACGCATTCTTGGGTAAGGAATCCATATCCATGGAAAAGAAATCCACAGAGAATTCTCGGTAAAGGTAATGAAGTTTGTGTTTATATTTTTGATTATGATCAAGGGTTTCCTGATCCAGAGCTTTAAGGTTGCGGAGATAATAGGAGCACTTGTCATTGACGCATTTGTGAATGATGAAGAATTTCCGATTCTTTTTTTGAACTAAAGAATGGCTGCAGTAAGGACACTTGAGTTTAAGACTTTTGGTGATCTGCTCACCGGTAATAAAGGTTTGACCACAAACTTTGCATTGATACTGACCATTACCACCATTGTTGTCGTAAAGATAATGATGAGGGGCACCGCAAAGAGGACAAGTGGTATCTTCAGGGATAGACTTGCCGTTGCGTCGCTGAACCGGTTTGACCTTCTTCTCATACTTCCATTCATAGTAGGACAGCAAAAACTGCCAATCCTGTTTTATAAAGGGAACGATGGTGGGAAGGATATCGGTCTTAAATTTTTGATACTTGGGTGAATGAATATCGTCATGAGCCCATTGACCAAGAGGTATATATTTGGAAATAAAAAGTACCAACCAACGAATTTGTTGATTTTGGTATTGGATTAATAGTAGTAAATGAGTTATAATTTTCTGCATAGCGATGACTTCCTTTCTTGGAATAATTTTTGTGTAGGAACTTAAATTATAACCGAAAATAGGGGGTCATTGCTATTTTGTTGTAAAACAATGGTGAAACCCTTGAAGATAAAGGTTATTAATAAAACAGAGGAGTGTCAGACTTGACATTACCGAACATTTGAAGGGAGTCAGTATATGTCGAAATTTTTTGCAAAAGATGTGCCATTAGATAAAAAAGAATTTAAAAATGGGAATGATCAATTTCATTTGAAAAGTATTGGTGATGTAATAACAAAATTATTACGAGATCAGAAGAATAATAATCATCATGGAAGTAGTATAGCATTAATTGGATCGTGGGGGACGGGGAAATCAACATTGCTAAAATATATACAAGGTGAATTAATTGATAGTCATAGATTTATCTTTGTAAATGCATGGCCATATGATGAGGAATCATTGAAAAGCGTATTACTAAGGGAAGTGTATTATGAAATATCAAGAGATGAAAGAAATGAATCTCAAGAGTTTTATGAAGCATTAAAATCAATCACAGCTAAGATGACTGGGGAAGAAAAACTATCAATAGAAAAATTGAAAGAACTTATTGTTAAGATAATTCCGTTTGTAGCAGTTTCTTTCATATTCTGTTTGATATATGTTTTATTAGTTAGTTTTTTTGGTGATAATACATTTAAAGAAGTTCTGTATAAAGATGTAGCAGCTATATATGCAACGATGTTTTTAGGAAGTGGTGGTATTTGGGCATTTTTTTCTTACATGAAGCAAAAAAACGATACCAATATTCATGTCTCATTACCTGTTGAGTCTTCTGATTATTATGAACATAAGCTGAAAGGCTATATTAATCAATCACACAATGGAGGTAATGATAAGAGGTTTGTTGTGATAATAGATGACTTAGATAGATTGAGTTTTGAATCTATGATTCAATCAATAGAGACTGTTAAGGTGTTTATGGATATTCCACAATTAGATGTAATTTTACCTTTTGATGAAAGAATTGTAAAAAATGCTTTAAAAGAGACAAAATTGAAGAAATTGTATATGCAAGAATATAATCTGGCAAAATACGAAGGTTTTTTAGATAAATTATTTCAATACAAATTTTATTTGCCGCCAATAAAAATAGGACATATTAAAGAATATGCCTTAAACTTAATAAAAAACTTAGAAGGAATTGTTAATATACACCGTCAATATGGTGTTGACATAACTGATATTATTTCAGTTTTGATTTACAGTAAAGTTGAAACACCACGTCAAGTTAAAAAGCTGATTAATGCTTATAGCTCCAACCTACAGATATCTTTAGATAGAGTGAAATGTAATGATTTGCAGTTGAAATTAGGTGTGGATGAGTTTAAAGTTATTGCTTTTTTATCAACATTACATTCTGAATTTGGATATTTCTACGAATCTTTAGTTGATGGAAGTATCACTTTGAATAGCACAGGTGATTTGATAAGCTATATTAGCTACTCTGATGGTAAGTTAAATGCTTATACTAAAGTCAATGATTCAAAAAATGATACAATTAAATTGAATGAAAAGGGAATAACACTTGATAATTACTTGAGTTTTAACTCAAACTTAAAATTAGATTTAATAAATGTTTTTTTGTTTATGGCAGACAATATAATTGTTAAGAAATATGGTGTAAAAGCTAATGATTTAAAACAAGCATTAATAAATAAGAATATAAAAGCAGATATAATTAATGTATTTAAAAATGATAAAGCATTTACAGAAAAAAAATATGATTCATTTTTAGTGGATATTGTAGATGAAGCCAAAGGCCAAGGTGACAGAGAATCAGTTAATAATATAATTTATTCTGCTATTATGTTAAGTGAATACTTTAGTATAAATAAAACATGTAAAGCATTCCAGCGTATGGAATTAGGTATTGATTTAGAGTTGCTAAATGAATATGAAATAAATAATTTATCAGTAAATGCAATTAATTATTTTCTCGGTAGTGATAAAATTAATATCTTTAATCGAATTGCAGATATTCGATATAATATACTTAATAATAAAATAGAGTCAAATGAAATTGAAGGAAATGATTTTATCGATGAAACTGATAAGTTGATTGAAATTCATAAAGCATTATTGGATGAAGGAATAATTGATAAAACAACGGAATTGATAAAAATTTATAATGCGGATGATGAATTGGATGATGAAAAGAGAATGGCGATATCTAGAGCTCTTTATCAAATAATGAGTAAGAGTGAATACATTGAAAAATGTGAATTTGAATATTTTGATGATTGTATTCTAGATAATGCATATAATCTCGATGAAATAAAAAGAGGGATTAGCTTGTTAGTCAGAACTCCTTATCCAGTTACAGTTCGAGTGATAGAAAAAGTAATTGGAATGAAATTAGATAATAAAGAACAAATAATATTAAGTAATGAGATTATTAATATTATACTAGAGAATCTATTTTTAGGTTCAATCAAAGAAAAAAATAATTATGTGAGATCTTTTAATAAATTATATGAATGGTTATCACTTAATCAGCTTAACAAAAATTTATTATTTAAAACATATGGTGAAATGAATATTCATATTGGAGAAAATGAATATGAAAATCCGGGTAAAAACATTATAGATTTTAGAGAAAAAATAATAAATATTGCAATGGATATTGATTTTATGAAAGATACAGATGCAATTGAGTTTTTTAAGAAGGTGTTAAGTAATAACAAAGAAATAACTGGATTTTTTGACTATATAGTTAAAGAACTTATTGATAATCTTGCTTTGAGTCATTGTGTTGATGTATTAGAATTAATACATGAAAATATTATTGATATAAAAAATCTTCTTAATGCAACAATAAATCAGATTAATCGGTACTTTGTCTATAGCAATGCTACTTCTGGCAAATATAATGAATATAAATATATTACATCAATGCTTGAAAAAGCTGGATTGGTTAAAGTTACAAATTTAATTACCAACCAAGGGAATTTTGATCAAGGAATTAGGAACTTTGAAAAGATTAGTGAAATGCTAATGCTTAGCATGGATTATGTTTGTTTAGATGGATATGAAAAAATAATTGATTTTTGGACAACAAATACTCAGAAAATTTTAAGTAATCACAATGAAAAGACTTATTTAAAATTACTAGAATTGCGATTTGAAATAAATAATATCGATAATGCATTAATAGCTAGTTTCTCTTCAAGAATTAAGGATTATTATCAAGATAAAGGTTTAGTTTCGAAAATATTATATGTGTTATTTAATGATGAGAATAATAGAAATCAAGATCTTATTAAAATCTTAAAATATATAACATTAAATGAAACAGAAGCGAGAGAATTGTTTGGTGAGATAAGTAAATATAGTGAATTAAGTAAGTTGATTCTTGGTTTATCACAAGAAGAAGTGAAAAAAGGAATTGATTCAATATCTACATCAAAACTAAATAAAATTGTAGAGATGTTAATCGAACAATATTCAACTAATAAAATTAATGAATATATTGAAATTATGTATAGAAATCAGGAAATTGCTAGGGTTGAGTTAGTTCAATTTTTATTTTCAGATGTTATCAAAGAATATTCGAAAAATGATGAAAATGTTAATTTTGAGAATATGTATAAGTTCTTTTCAGTATCAGTAAATAAAAAAATTGGTTCAACTAAAATAAAGGATGATATGTTTTGGGAGGTAATAGCTAATAGACTTGATAAAGATGATTATAGAGAGTTGATAAATATCATTAAATTAGTGAAAATATCGGGTTTGGATAAAAATAAACAGTTGATAAATATGATTAAAAATTCTATTTATTTAGTTACTGAAAATGATGAATTGAAAAATTCAATTATTGAAGAACTGAATATAAAAATTAAATAGCGTTTCAATAATTAAGTGAAGAAAAAATAGATTATTAGGAGCTGTCTGTATATCATTTTTTTAGACTGTGAATTATTGTGAGGCATATTTTGAGTCCTCACTTGAGTCCGTAAAAAAACAACGTACCGAAACGCTTTTTTCTTCGGTATATACTCGAGGCGTGATTCATACGAATCCCGTTGTAAGGCGTCAAGTAAAATATACCATTTTTTGCCAGAAAATATACCACTTTTTAGCATAGCTTAATCTGTTGATTATTGTTACTGTTCTAAAATGGTTTTTCTGTGTTTTAGTCGGTAACCATCTCCCGACATATTAAATATTTCACACTTGAACACTAGGCGATCAAGTATCGCCGTTGTAATCACTTCATCACCTAAGAATCCAGCCCATTCGCTGAATCCTTTGTTTGATGTAATAATGATAGATGTTTTCTCATGCATGGCACTGACAAATGTGAAAAATAAGTTTGCTTCTGCATTTGATACCGGTAAGAATCCCACCTCATCGATAACGACGAGATGAGCTTTCTTATAGTAGTTGATTCTACGCTTGGATGCTGGTGATATCTCAGCTGTTTTCAGCTGCTTTATCAGTTCGTTTAAGGTGACAAAAGACACACTATATCCTTTATCCAAGGCTTCATATGCAAGTGCAGTAGCAAGGTGGGGTTTTTCCTACTGAAGGCGGTCCCAAAAACATGATATTGTAAGCATCGTCAATCCATGAACAATCAGAAAGACGAAGCATTTGTTCCTTGGTAATACTGCGTTGAAAACCGAAATCAAAGTCCTTGATCGTTTTTCTAGGTGGAAGAAAAGAGCGTTTTATTCGAAGTTCTGTAGCTCTTTCTTCTCGTAGTCGTAGCTGCTCTTTCAGATATATTTCAACGCTTTCTAAAGGTGTTAATCCCTCTTTGAAGAGCGCGTTATAATTAAGTTGTTTAAGCCTAAGAGCCGTTGTTAATTGCTCTACAGATTGTAATTGTTTATTCATGTGCATCACCTCCAGCTATATCGTATTCAACAAGGTTACGCTTTTGAGTAGTGACATTCATAACTTCTGGGTTACACACTGGTTTGTAGTCAGGTTCAATGCCTAGATTAGTACACATATCAAGGTTATATTGGTGCATATATTTACATGCATTGCGAATATCATTCATACTGTAGAGTTCATTAATACCGCAGTAAGCAATAGCTTCATCAAGGGTTCCCATATCCTATTCACCAATCAGCTCTTTGAGTATGGACAGTTGATCCCTATAATATCTAGATTTAAGTTCTCTGACTTTTTTTAGATGATGTTTCCAATCAGTTAAAAAGTCGCTTTCTTCCAGAGCTACTAAAAGTTCTTCTTCCAGTTTATCTAAAGAAGAATCCTTGTTTCTTCGATGTTCAGTGAGCTTAATCAGCTGACCTTTTGACGGATTGATTTTATGTTCGGCAATGATGTAGTCATAAAATTCGTTGTGAATAATTAATGCCTTATCATCTATGGTTATACCGACTTCTTTGTGCTTGTTATAGGTGCCAAGTGGTAAAGAATATCGATTGCTTTCATAAAGAATAGTGTTGTCTTTTCGGACTTTTCGGCTTATACTTGTACCACAGAAATCTTTTTCTGTGGAGAGTATCGGTCTTAGGTGTTCGCGTTCGACTTCAAACACTGTAGCCGGTACTTTTTTTGTTGTTTTATGGACTTTACCATTTCCTGTTCTATCTAGCCAAGCTAAGAAAGAACGGTTTAAATCATCAGGTTCCATGTAAGTTCGGTGTGGCAGGTAGTTTCGCTTCACATATTTAACTACATTTTCCACTTGACCTTTTGACTCCGGATCTGCTTTACGACATACCCAGATATCTAGTTTATGCTGTATCTTATACTGCTCAAACTCGTAGGTATATATGATGTCACCTTCGGTTTCACTAACAACAATAATACTGTCCTGGTCAACAACGATTTCCTTACTTGTCCCACCAAAGTATTGGAACATCAGATTCATACCATGGATTAAATCTTGAGTGGTGAAGGGTTTATCTTGGAAGTAACCAAACTTGTATCTAGAATGGGCTAGAACGGCAGCTAAGAAATATACTCTCTTAGAACCTTTTCGGTTTGCTAGTGGCATATTCTTGACACCAAAGTCTAATTGCATTTGATGTCCCATCGGGAACTCGTCCATGGCTTCGTAATCTCTAGGATAAGCAGTTTTAGGAATAGTATATTCTTCTCGTAAAGCTTTGACATAACTGAATATACCGATTGAACTGAGCACATTAACCGCTCGTTTTAAGCACTCTATCCG
>CAZVKG010000052.1:0-24999 GCA_964627665.1 uncultured Eubacteriales bacterium
TGAAGGTCGTATGGAGTTTAGGCTTTCGAGGTCAGGGCGATTGTCCGTTTTGGGTAAATGATCCTAGATATGCTAGTGATAAAGAACGTGGACAACTCCTAAGTCGCTTAATCAAAGAACAGTATGAATTGGTCAAAAGCCAACAGTCAGAAGGTAAATGCTGTGTCAATCTGTACGGAGAAACAATGGAGTTATATCGCGACGGATGGTTGGAGATTCCGGAGGATGTCATAAAGGTATGGGCAGATAATGGATACGGTAAGATGGTTTCAAGACGTCAGGACCTTCACAATCCTCGTGTCAACTCAGAGCCGATAAAGGGAATGGGCCGACAAGGTATTTATTATCATGTCTCTTTTTATGACCTACAGGGAGCCAATCATATTACTATGGCGACGAATTCGCCGGAGTTTTTTAAAGGTGAGTTAGAAAATATTTTGGCAAAGGATGGAAATACCTATTGGATGATTAATGCATCGAATATTAAACCTCATACCTACTATCTAGACTTCATTGCATATCTTTGGAAGTATGGAACAATTGATATTGACCAACATCGATTAGAATATAGTCGAAGATATTATGGCAAATCGGCGGCTCCTATAATTGCTGATAGCTTGAGGCAATATGCCGCATCAGCTATTTCCTTTGGAAAACATGAAGATGAACACATTGGCGAACAGTATATTAATCACAATACACGGATTTTAGCGTCCGGGTGGTGGTCAGGTCAAGAGAGGGCGGCCAAATCCTTTGGGTGGGTCTCAAAAGAGAAAACGCTTGCAGGTCAAATAAGGGAATATAAAGAAATTACTCAAAAAGGTGTGGATACTTACACAGCTTTTGAAAATTTGTGTGAACAAAATCGCCTTATATTAGCCCTTCATGCTCGACAATTATTTGAAGATAGTGTTAAACTTCATGGGCACATTTATGCAAAGTGTTTTCAGGGGGCCAACCGTTTTTGCAAGGCATATGAAAAATATATGGAAAAGGCATATCAAGAAGCCTTTTACGGACTTGGTCAAGCGGCAGAATTTTATGAACAAGCTTATGAAAAGCTAAGTGCCAGTGAACATGATAAATGGTTAGGATTCTATGATAATGAGTGTTTGACAGATATACGCCAAACGGTGTGGATTTTGAAAGAACTCATGGGATATGTACGAAATATCGGGGAGGGTCCCCATTTTTACCAATGGAAGCGGGAGTTTATGTATTCAAAGCAAGATCGTAACATTATGTTGATACTCGTTCATGAAAATCATATTCAGAATGATGAATTATATAAATTAATGAAAGCAAGAGGAGGATTTATATGTTAAACAAAAATTCCGGGAGTTTTACACTTCCAGGGGAAGCCGGTTATGAAAATTTAACACTGGAACTTGCAAAAAAATGGGGAGCAGATGTGATTCGTGATAGTGACGGAACGCAGCTATCGGATGAAATCATCAATGCAGGATATGGAATCTATTCGACAATTTGTATTATACGCAATCATAATGCATGGGCAAAGAAGAATCTAGATAAGTTACAACAGTGCTTTTTAATTACAGATCCTGTTCTGGCGACAGAAAATTATATTCAAATTCGTCTGATGGATACTTTCTTTGAAGAACAATTCAGAGTCAATGATACGCCTGAAGCACTAAACTATTGGCAAGTTTACGACAGAACGACCAATGAAGAAGTAGGTAGGCTGCAATGGACCTATGATTCAGAAAAGGGACAAGTCATCATTGAAAATGCTATACCGTGGCATCGATATACGGTCAGTTTCATGGCATATAGAGTTTGGGAAGAGATTTCCATGTATAATCATACAACGAATAACTGGGACCAAGAACATCTTATGCAAATCGATCCTATGTATCCGGAGACACAGGCATATCTATTAGACTGGATGGAGCGTTGGTGTAAAGAACATCCGGAAACTACGGTTGTACGTTTTACATCTATGTTCTACAATTTTGTTTGGATTTGGGGAAATGATTTGAAAAATCGCCACCGATTTACAGACTGGGGATCTTATGATTTTACAGTGAGTGTTCGTGCATTAGAGCTTTTTGAAAAAAAATATGGATATACCATGTGTGCAGAAGATTTTGTCAATGGAGGTAAATTCCACGTTAGTCATATGCCATCGACAAAGCGAAAAAGTGATTGGATTGAATTTATCAATGATTTTGTTATTGATTTCGGCAAAAAACTTATTGATATGGTCCATGACTATGACAAAGCAGCCTATATGTTTTACGATGATAGTTGGGTAGGAACAGAACCGTATAATGACCGCTTTAAAGAGTTTGGATTTGATGGAATGATTAAGTGTGTTTTTTCCGGATTTGAAGCTAGGCTATGTTCCGGTGTTGATGTAGAAACTCATGAGATCCGTTTACATCCATACTTATTCCCGGTAGGACTGGGTGGAAAGCCAACCTTTATGGAAGGCGGGAATCCGACCCTAGATGCTAAAAACTATTGGATTAATATTCGACGTGCCTTATTAAGAGAAAAAATTGACCGTATTGGTTTAGGTGGATACTTACATCTTGTAGAGGCTTATCCGGATTTTTGTGATTATATTGAAAAGATATCCGATGAATTCAGAAGTATTAAAGATCTTCATCAAGCAGGGAAACCTTATACAATAAAAGCAAAAGTTGCTGTCTTGCACAGTTGGGGAAAAGAACGTTCATGGACATTATCCGGGCACTTTCATGAAACAGATATGCATGATTTGATTCACATTAATGAAGCCTTATCCGGTCTTCCGGTTGATGTTAGATTTATCGACTTTAACGATATTAAAAAGGGTGTGATTCATGATGTTGATGTTATTATTAATGCGGGTTATGCCGGTTCAGCATGGAGTGGTGGAGAACATTGGAGAGATGATGCTCTTGTGGAAACATTGACAGAGTGGACCTATAATGGCGGTGTCTTTATTGGCGTTAACGAACCATCGGCTGTTAGCGGATACGACAACTATTTTAGAATGGGCCATGTTTTAGGTGTGTATCCGGATTTAGGAGACTACGTCAGTCACGGTAAATGGCAATTTGAAGAGGAATCCATTGAAGGGTTCATTCCGACAGGTGCTAGCATTAAAACAAAAGATAATATTTATTTGACCGACGGCCAAGCACAAGTAGTAAAATCAGAAGAGGATCAATTACAATATACAATCAACAAATTTGGACAAGGTAAGGGAATCTATATGCCATCTTTTAGACATACGTTGGAAAACACACGCATGTTGCTAAATAGTATTCGACTGGCAAGTGGAGAATGGGATGAAGATGCCTACTTGACAGATAATCTTTATACAGAATGTGCCTATTATCCTGAAAGCAAAATACTCGTGACAATTAATAACAGTGACAAAGCACAAAAGACAAGGGTAAAAACAAGTCAAGGTTTTGAAGTCTTTGAACTTGAACCCTTTGATACAATTATTCGTAAGTTAAATTCGTAAAAAAATAAAGGAGAATTGAAAATGAAGTTAGAAGCAGACCGACAACATATATTAAAACAAATTGATGCTATTGTAGATAAAACCTTTCAGATGGATATGGAATGGGATTGGCCATGTGGCGTGGCTTTTTACGGGATTGCAAGGGCCTATGAAATAACAAAAAAGCAGTCGTATTTAGATCGCTTAATAGCATGGTTTGATGAATACATTGATTTAGGAACACCGGTTTGGACAGTCAACACATGTGCCATGGGACACGCACTGATTACCTTATATGAGGCGACCGGAGATCAACGTTACATGGATATTATTCAAAGTAAAGTGGATTACTTGAGAAATGACGCTTTACGTTTTGGCGATCATGTTTTACAACATACTGTTTCTGCCAATAATGATTTTCCTGAGCAAGCATGGGCGGATACCTTATTTATGGCAGGTTTTTTCTTGCTACGTGTGGGCATCATGACCAATAATCAAGAGTTAATTAATGATGCATTAAACCAATACTACTGGCATATTAAGTATCTCATGGATGATGTGGATGGATTATGGTATCACGGATATAACAATATCAATCAGGACCATATGTCTGGTTTTTATTGGGGCCGGGCAAATGCATGGGCCGCGTATACGATGTCACAAGTCTTAAAAAGACTTCCGGAGTGGTACTTATATCCCAAGTGTATGGATGTTCAGTGTGCCGTCCGTGATCAGCTTGCAGCTCTTAAACTGTACCAGACGGATAAGGGCCTATGGAGAACGATCATTAATGATGAATCCTCATATGAAGAGATTTCGGCATCTTGTGGTATTGCAGCCGCTATGCTGGATAACGGAAATCCATTGCACATCAAATATGTGAATAAAGCCTTAAAGGGCATTCAAGAAAGCATTACAGAGGATGGTAGAGTTATCAATGTATCCGGTGGAACCGCGGTTATGCGAGATAGTGAAGGCTACCAATTAATTACAAAAGATTGGATTCAAGGTTGGGGACAAGGCTTGGCATTAAGCTTTTTAACAGCTGTCTTGGAAAAGTTGAATCAAAAAGAAGATGCTGCAGAAGAATAATTCGGAGAAGAATAAAAAAACAGGAAGACATAATCTATGTCTTCCTGTTTTTTTATTCTTACAAGCAAAGAGTATACATATTAATCGACAAATGAAACATGCTCATACATGTAATCAAAACATTCTTTGGCATCATCTAAAGATAAGTTAACTAAAGGATCGTTTAAGAAGGCTTGAAAAGCAAGAGCCCGATTTCGTGTTAAGCCGGCCTCTACAATCATTTCTTGATTACTAGAATGTTTTGCAATCATTGAAGTGACCGCCGGATTTATTATTCCGCCACTAATAGGTGAAATACTATTATGACGAATGAGTGCATTACTTTCAACAACTGCGTTAGTAGGAAGGTAAGGTACTTGACCTTGGTTTGGTAAGTTTACATTGGTAACTAAATCACCCAGTCCGAGAAGAGCCTTCATTTGAAGCACACCTTCTTCTCCGGTTTCTTTGATTTCAAAAGCGTTTTCGCCACTAACGAGTTGGTTGGATTTAGTGATACGTTCTTGCTCGTTTTCTTTACGCCAAGAAACAGGTGTTAAACTGAATTTCCAAGATTTAATGGTTTCAAGATCTTTAAGATACCATTTATTTGGACAAAACTCAGCAAGATGACGATCTCCGGCTGCTGCAATATAGCCATAGCGTAAAAAGAGATCAAACTTAATTCGTTGAGCACTGGAGAAAAAGTCATTGAGCCAGTTTCCACTTTTCTTACCTTCAAAACCACTTTCGTAATATTTTTCGGCAAATTCTTTATAGATTGGATAAAGATCCATATCTTTATAGGAAGCGGCTGTTAGCCAGGTAAAGTGATTAATACCTGTTACAGAGACTTTAATGTCTTCACGCGCAACATCTTCGATACCTTTGATATCAGCAAGTGCTTCAACTAAAAGTTTTTGAGTGCCGAATACTTCGTGGCAATTACCAAAAGCCTTAATTTCAGGAAATACCCTGTATAGTGTACGTGTACAAATGGTCATGGGGTTTGTATAGTTAAGTACCCAAGCATCAGGGGAATAGTCTTTGATTGCCTTAGCAATGGTTTCAAACATGGGAATCGTTCGTAGTGCACGCATTAAGCCACCAGGACCTGCAGTATCCCCGACCGATTGATAGATACCATATTTTTCAGGGTGATGTACATCAATTTCCATGTGGTCAAAGGTACCCGGAAGTATGGAAATAATAACAAAATCAGCACCAGTTAAAGCCTCTTGAAGACTAGTTGCCATTGTATATTTCCACTTTGCCAAAGTGTCATCGGATGCAGTTAATTGATTACCTATCGTTTCATTAGCTTTTGCAGCGTCTTGATCGATATCATATAAACGCATCTGTCCACTTAATTGTTTTTCAGTGGCAAGGTCGCTCATAAGCCCCCAAGCCCAGCCTTTTGAACCGCCACCAATGTATGCAATTTGAAGATCAGATACAGTATTGTCTGTACGAATCATATAAATCCTCCTTGTGAGTATAATAAAATACTTGCGTTATTTGCTTTTCTTTTTCATATAAATATCATATAATTAAATTATATCGAAAACAACAACATAAATTGCTATAATTATGCTTTTTTCTACATTTTTTGCTAAAAGAAAGGGAATAGAATGAAACGTTATGATTACGTTGATAATCAAAGTTCGGTTCTTGTCGAATATACAAAAAAAGGACATGTTATCCAGAGTATGATTCGTCCCCATGTCCATAAAAGCTACGAAATATATTATTTACTTGAAGGAGAACGATATTATTTTATTCATAATACCACATACCATGTAAAAAAAGGAATGCTGGTCTTAATTGAGCCATCAGTCATTCATCGAACAATCTCCTCCGGTCGCCCAGAGCATGAACGGTTATTAATAAATATTGAGGAAGAGGAACTTAAACGATTTGCTTCAGGTTTTGGTGATTATGACTGGTTTGAAGGATTTGTCACAAACCGTCCGGTCATTAGCTTGGATATCACCAAGCAAAGCGCCTTGCGAGAAATGATGTTTACTATTTATAACTGGTATCGGGACAACCCAATAGACAATAGGCAACGGATCATGTTAAAGATTATGGAAGTGCTTATTTTTATCAGTGACGCACAAAAAGAAATCGACGAAAAAAAGGAACCAAAGTTAGAAGTGGAAGATCCAATGTTTTCCCGTATTAGCCAAGTTGTTCAATATATTAATGAGCATTACGGTGAAGCAATGTCATTAGAGTCCTTGGCAAAACAATTTTACTTTAGTTCCTATTATTTAAGCCGGAACTTCAAGAAGACAACAGGGTTTAACTTAAAAGAATATATAAACCAAGTTCGTATTCTTGAAGCAGAAAAAAAATTGGCACAAGAAAACCGGCCTATATCTGAGATTTCTAGGGAGGTGGGATTTGAGAGTCAGACGCATTTTGGCCGAGTATTTAAGCAATATAAAGGCATCTCTCCAAATATGTACCGGAAGAAAATAATGTCATAAATCATAATTGAGAATTATTATCAGTTGTGATATAATATGCATATACTATTAATGAAAATATTTATTTCGAGTTTTGATTGTGAGCAGGAGGTTTATCATATGAGAAAAAGTAATCAATTATTGATCGCATTATTTTTATTTATTTTTATATTTGCAGCATGTGGAATATCCAATGAAACACCGAGTGAAACACCTACTGAAAGTGAAACAGAAGAACTTACCTTAACGTTAGAAGAGTTAGAGATGTATGACGGAACCAATGGTAATCCGGCATATGTTGCCGTTGATGGTGAGATTTATGATGTGTCAGATTCTTCCTTCTGGAAGGAAGGCGCACACAATGGATTCCAAGCAGGTCGGGATTTAACGGAGGCCATTAAAAACGAATCACCTCACGGTGTAAAAAACCTAGAGCGTGTACCGAAAGTAGGACGTATTGTTGATTAGCCTGAGATTTAATTGAAAAAAGGAGGGGGATTATTGTGGAAAAAATTTTTAGAAATGATTTTTTGAAATGGCATTTTAGTTTTTTGACCTTATATTTGTTAACCTTTGTTGCGGGTTGGTTTAGAACAAGCCATTCATTTTTTTACACCATTCATCCTTTATTAGGAATATCGACCGTTGTTATTCCTTTGATTGTATATATTTTTTCAAAGAACAAACGGCTCATACAACAAATGATTAAAAGTAATTTTAATCTAAAAGGTAAACCCCTCGTTAAGGTTGCAAAAATATCAACACAAATTATTCTTGGCTACTATCTATTTAGCATTGTTTCAGGCCTTATTATCAATTATCTATGGAGTATATCAAGAACAATGTATGATATATTACAGTTTATTCATGGGTTAGCAATTTATATCGTTCCATTAGCGGTTGTGACTCATGTCACATCGCGACTATTAATCAAGCGGCAGAAGAATAAAAAATAGTGTATCTAAAGACAAAGGGTGACTGCATTAGTTAATGAAAGCAACGGATGCAATCGCCCTTTTTGGTTGAGCTTTTGTTCAGAACGCGCTATAATATACCTACTATAGCAAGAGGAGAAAATCATGAATAAAACTTTGCTTGAACGTTTGTTTGGATCATATTTGTTCAACATAAAAAAAGAAAATAACCGAATGGATCATTTATTAATCATAGGTTTTTTGGTGCTATATATATTCATCATGTTTCTTCAGGCGAATCTTCAGAAGGCGCATATTCAAGGTTTAATTGCGCAAATACAAGTGATTAGTTCAGTCTTTATCGTTGTTCGATTGCCAAAAATGGGTGCTCGCGCAGCTGTAGCAGTTAATGGGGTTCAGACGATTATGATTTTTATTCGATTCTTGGTGTTTCGAAATCTTGCCATTCTTCCTGGATTTGTTATAACCATAAGTACGATTATTATTGCAATGACGATTTATTCCTTTCATATAAAAATCGAAGAAAAGTATGAAGAAATAGAAAAGCAAAAAAATGCATATATGAATATTTACACTCGATTAATGGAACATCAAGAACAACTCAATGCACTAACATACTATGATAGCACAACCAATATCCCCAATCGCAATATGGTCTTTAATCACATGGAAAAACTTATTCGCGGCAATGCAATTCCTGAACAGGGATTTGCAGTTCTCATTTTTGACATCGATGATTTTAAACTAATCAATAATCGTTATGGACACAGAATTGGCGATCAGGTATTAAAATTAATGGCTAACCGTTTGAAAGAAAACATAGAAAAAGATGATTTTTTTGGACGATTTGGTGGTGATGAGTTTATACTCTTTGTTCAACATACAAATGATAGAGAAAGACTGGAAGCGTATGCAAGAAAGCTTCAAGAAGTTATTAAAAGTTCACTGATGCTTGGGGATTTGACCTTTGTTATAAATTCGAGTGTGGGTGCGACCCTCTATCCAAATGATACGACAGACTATAATAAAATTTTTCAATATGCAGAGACGGCATTAATGACGGCAAAACAAGAAAAAAAACATGGGCTTATGTTTTTTGACCAAGGAATGGAAAATATGCTTAAAGAAAAAATACGTTTTTCTACAGCACTTAAAAATTCTATTGCGAACGGAGAGTTGTATGTTATGTATCAGCCCCAATTTGAGATTGCTCCAAAACGGATTCGTGGATTTGAAGTGTTGGCACGGTGGGAATCTCCTGTTTTTGGGCAAGTGTCTCCGCTGAAGTTTATTGCAGAAGCAGAGGAATGTGATTTTATTCATGAGCTTGGAGAATGGGTATTGCGAACTGCCTGCCAACGAATTGTCGATATAAAAAAATCCTATAATTGTCAGGAAGGTAGCTTAAGCATCAATATATCTCCCTTGCAACTAAAAGAACCTTATTTTCTTAAAATGGTCAAGGATGTTATGCAAGAGTATGACATCGAAGGTAAAGAATTAGAATTTGAGATTACAGAATCCATTTTTATGAAACCGACGCAAAAAATATTAGATGTTCTACATATTTTAAGAAGTATGGGAATACGAATTGCTCTTGATGATTTTGGTACGGGATATTCATCCTTGAATTATTTGCAAAAGTTACCGGTAGACATATTAAAAATCGATAAAACATTTATTGATAATATTGAATCCGATTCTGTGAAGTTAAAAATGGTCGGAAATATAGTGAAGATGGCCCATGATATGAATTATCGAGTTATTGCAGAAGGGGTCGAACACATGCAACAAGTGAGCCTTTTAGATAACTATCGATGTGACTATATCCAAGGATATATATGGGGAAAACCATTACAGCTCAATGAAATGAATGCTGTAATGGCTGAGTATTGTAAATCCAAGAAAAAATAATTATTCAATATGAAAGGTGTCAATATGATTTATCTAGATTATGCAGCGAATACGCCAGCGTGTGAAGAAGTGATTCAAGGATTTGTTGAATGTGAGCATCGATTTCCGATGAACCCGAATTCAAATAATCCTTTAGCAAAACCAGCAAAAGAAATGCTTGATGATGCAAAAAATAGATTGGCAAGGGTATTGAAAATTAAGCCCAACGAGATGATCTTTACGTCATCAGGAACAGAGTCAAATAATCTTGCCATCAAAGGAATAGCCGCAGAACATGGTGCAAGAAAAAAACATATAATCACTAGTTTTTTAGAGCATTCCTCCACACTTGGTCCAATCGGGGAATTGCAAAAACAAGGGTATGAGATTGATTATGTGCAGCTAGATACTAAGGGGAAAATAGACTTTAAACATCTTCAATCATTGCTACGAGAAGACACCCTCCTCGTTGCCTTGTGTGAAGTGGACAGTGAAGTTGGAATTTTGCAAGATATACATATGCTTTCAAAATATATTAAAGAGCATTCGGATGCACTTGTTCACATTGATGGAACACAGGCTGTGGGTAAAGTTCCGATTCATCTGGAATATGTGGATAGCTACACTTTTTCAGGACATAAAATTTATGGATTGAATGGAATTGCTTGTCTAGTCCTTAAAGAATCGGTTATTATTGAGCCCCTTCATCATGGTGGATTGAGTATATCACCCTATCGAAGCGGTACACCGTCACTTAGTTTGATTGACTCACTTGCGACGGCCCTGTCCCTGCTTGAAACAAAACGTGAAGAGAATTATACCTATGTTGAAAGCTTGAGAAATGAATTAATTGATTTTTTCGAAAACTATAATCAGATACGTATTAATTCCACACAAGCAAGTATTCCTTTCATTACAAATATTACGCTGATAGATATAAAAGCAGAAGAGATGAAGAATCAATTGGCGGAAAAAGGATTTTTTCTATCAACAAAATCGGCATGTTCATCGCCATATGCTCCATCAAGAGCTGTATATGCATTAACAAAGGATAAAAAAGGAGCTAGATCAACTTTACGAATTAGTTTGAGTCATTTAACAACCCGTGACGAGCTAGACGCATTTAAAGAAATATTTGATAAAGAATTGAGGAATTTTAATCATGAATAGAGCAAGTGAAGTCGAACGAAGCATTAGTAAGACATTTAAAAAAACAATATGGTCAAAGTTTGTAAAAGGAATTAAAAACTATGAATTAATCGAAGAGGGCGATAAAATAGCTGTATGCATTTCTGGTGGAAAAGACTCTATGCTTCTGGCAAAATGCATGCAACTTATTCACAAATACTCGATTTTTCCCTTTGAGGTAGAATATATTGTGATGGATCCCGGTTATAACCTAATTAACCGAAAACGTATTGAAGACAATGCAAAGATGTTAGAAATTCCAATCCAAATTTTTGAGTCGACAATTTTTGAAGCAGTGGCAGATATGGATGATAATCCATGCTATATGTGTGCAAAAATGCGCCGAGGGCACTTGTATAAATATGCCCAAGATTTAGGCTGTAATAAAATAGCTCTGGGTCATCACTTTGATGATGTCATTGAGACAACCTTAATGAGCATGTTTTATGGAGCTGAGATTAAGACGATGATGCCTAAACTTCATAGTTTGAATTTTGAAGATATGGAGCTGATTCGTCCCATGTATCTAATACGTGAAGATACCATAAAAGAGTGGATGAAACTCAATGATTTGAAATTCATCCAATGTGCGTGTCGATTTACGGAGAACTGTGTGCTTGATGGGCAAGGTGGTGGATCCAAACGTGGAGAGATGAAGCGACTCATCCAAAAGCTTCAAAAAGATAATCCATACGTTGAGATGAATATTTTTAATGCCACCCACAATGTCAATATGAATACAGTGCAAGGATATCGGAAAAATGGAGACAAGCATAGTTTTTTAGAGACATATAAATCTATATAGTATTCTCATAAATAGGGTGATATAATAAGCTTAGAAAGGGGCGTGAAGCTATGAATAAATTTTGTGCAAATTGTGGGAATCCATTAGATCAAGATGCAGTCTTTTGCGAGAACTGTGGTACAAAGGTTGTGAACCAAACATCAGCAAACGAAAGGATACAATCTGCTCAACAATTGCCACCGCAACAACAACCACTACCACCACAACAACAGGCACCAAGAAAATCCGGTTCAGGAACAAAGAAAGTTTTGATTATTGTGTTTTCAATTCTTGGGGTCTTTATTTTAATCACAATTGCAGGTGTTTTATTTTTGCTTTCGAAGAAAGATGAGATTACCAAAAAAGTCCAAGATTCAGTGACAGAAAAAATAACAGATGAATTAGGGATTGAAGGAGATTTTAACGTTGAAGATTGGACGTCGGCAGAAAATATCATTGAAGATATAACAGATCAAATCGAAAATGATTATGATATGGATCTAGATCAGTTTGTTCAAGATCAGCTTATAGAAGATCAAGAGTATTATGGTGGGGATGACGGTTTTTGGGATGCAAGTATATTGCCGGTAGAATCAATTGAAGGTCATTGGCAAGGATATTTAGAAGAATATTATTATGATGAAATTTCTGATGAAGCATTTATTGATTTTTATGTGAATAGCTTGAACGGACAAGTAACAGATGTTACCTTGGTTTATAGCTATGAAGATGAATTCGATTTACCAGATGAAATTGTAGAACTACCAGCCTACTATGAAGAAGGACTATTATATTTTGAAAGTGTAGAAGGGGACGTAGAAATTTATGTATACTTTTTTGAAGATGAGAATGAAATATATGGGTATGGTAGTTCAAATGAAATCGATGGATATGTTCGTGATATTGCCTTATGGCGGCCATAGCAAGGGGATTTCACCTAGGATATGGCTTGATCATTTGCGGCATAGTGTTGAATCAATTGCTGAATTTCTTTCCAATCAAAGACACGCGTGATTGAACCGTTTTTATATGTAGGTACATTTCTATTATAGTTTGTGTCGATTAAGAGTACATCAAAGCCGGCGTCGGCAAGTTGGATGGCGTTGGATAAGCTGTCTTCAATAAACAAGTCACAATTTAATAGTTTAGCGTGATAGGCTTTGTCCGGTGATCCGATAACATGGAGACTATCATAAAGGATGCTATGACGCTTAAGGTACATATAAGATATTGCCTCCAGCTCTTGTTCTCTTGCAGTGACGAAATGGATGTGATGGAATTCGTTTAAGTGATTGATGGATTCTTTTGCACCTTGCCTTAATGGCGGATTTGCGTGTAATTTGAATTTATTTGTAGCATAAAATGCTTCATATTCATGTTTCTCAATATTCAGTACTTTATGAATGTCGTATTCAATAATGTCATCAATGGTAATTTTTTTCTTAAAATATCGATTACACGGTTCTAACCAGTAATAGGCATCGGTTATGGTGCCATCGATATCAATGCATATATTTAATTTTTTCATTGTAAATCATCTCCTTGGTTCTAGTATAATAGTTTTTTATGAATATACCTTGTAGTTTACGTGAAGTCCATGTAAAAAAAGAGCTTTTGCGATAGTAAGAAAATATACTAGCGCAGAAGCTCTTTTTTGTATAAGGATTAGGCAACATCGGTTTGAGCATTCAAGATTTCCATGAATTCTTCTCCGGTGATTGTTTCTTTCTCATAGAGATATTTTGATATTTCATGAAGCTTATCTATATTATCTTTTAACAGTCGTTCTGCTTTAGCATATTGTGTTTGAACTGCTTTTATGACTAAATCGTCAATTTTTGAAGAGGTTGTTGGTGAACACGCAAGGGAAGAATCGCCACCTAGGTATTGATTCGATACGGTTTCAAAAGCAACCATTCCAAAACCATCATCCATACCAAAGCGAGTAATCATCTTACGTGCCAGTTTTGTGGCTTGCTCAATGTCATTGGCAGCGCCAGAAGTAATTGAATTAAAAATAAGTTTTTCGGCGACACGACCACCGGTATATGTCGCAATTTTATTTTCAATTTCTTCTTTTGATATAAGATTTTTGTCTTCTTCATCAGCTTGCATGGTATATCCAAGTGCACCTGAAGTACGTGGAATAATAGTGATTTTTGTTACCGGTGCAGTTTGTGTTTGCAATGCGGCAACGAGTGCGTGTCCCACTTCATGGTAAGCAACAATATGTTTTTCTTTTGAGGATAAAATTTTATTTTTCTTTTGATGTCCGGCAATAACAATTTCGATACTTTCTTCTAGGTCTGCTTGAGTGACAAATTTTCGACCGTTTTGTACTGCGCGAATAGCACCTTCATTAATAATATTTGCAAGTTCTGCGCCGGAAGCACCTGGTGATAATCGAGCAAGTTTATTGTAATCGACATCATCACCTATTTTCACTTTTTTGCCGTGGACGCGTAAAATAGAGTCACGACCTTTTAAGTCCGGAAGTTCTACAGGAATTCTTCGGTCAAAACGTCCCGGTCGAAGTAATGCAGGATCTAAAGTTTCGGGACGATTTGTTGCAGCTAAGATAACAACACCTTTTGATGAATCAAATCCATCCATTTCTGCAAGGAGTTGGTTTAGTGTCTGCTCACGTTCATCGTTTCCTGAAAGGCCGTTGCTGTCCCTTTTTTTACCAATGGTATCAATCTCATCAATAAAAACGATACAAGGTGCTTTTTCGTTGGCTTGTTTAAAGAGGTCTCTGACTTTCGAAGCCCCAACACCCACAAACATTTCAACAAACTCAGAACCGGATATTGAGAAAAAGGGAACACCGGCTTCACCGGCAACTGCTTTAGCAAGTAGTGTTTTACCGGTTCCGGGAGGTCCGACTAAAAGAGCGCCTTTTGGCATATTCGCTCCAATGCTGGCATATTTTTCGGGATTGTTCAAATAATCAACGATTTCGGTTAGAGAATCTTTGGCTTCATCTTCACCGGCAACATCATCAAACTTAACACGATTCTCAGAATCTTGGTAGATTTTGGCGTTACTTTTCCCAAATTGCATTGGGTTGCCCATGGATTGGCCCATACCCTTCATTAATTTTTTGCCAATATAACGATAGACAAAGAACAAAAGAGCAAAGGGAAGGATCCAAGATAATAAGAAGCCCATGAGTGGGGACATTTCCTTTGCAGCGACCTTGCCAAATTCTATATTCGCTTGGCGCAACCGTTCAACAAGACCCGGGTCTTCAAATTGTACAGTTTTATATGATAGATCCTCTGAATCTATTAATGAGTAATAGACATAGCCGCCTTCAATTTGAACCTTATCAATCTGACCGGATTCGAGAGTGTTTAGAAATGTTCCGTAATCAACTTCTTCGAATTGTGTGTTCATCATTGCCGGCATAATAACAGTGTTTAATAAAAAGAAGGTTGATATCATAATAACAATGTATAAAAATTTTGGATTTATTTTTGGTTTTTTCATTTGCATAGTTTTCATCTCCTTAAGCTATTCTATCACAGATTCATTGTAAAATGGCCTTTTATATGTATATTTAACGATGTTTTTATCAGCTGTTAATCACTTGTTTATAGAATTTTAAAATTTGATTAAAAGCATACTATTATTAATGATTTATGATAAAATTAACGTATGATTTTGCACCTAATACATAGATAGAATTTATGAAGTGAGGGAGAACAATAAAAATGGAAGTAAAAAACACGTTAAAAAATAATATAAAAGATACCGCCCTTATATTAGAAGGTGGAGGCATGCGTGCAAGTTATACAGCGGGATTTGTAACGACGCTTTTAGAGAATAAGCTGTACTTTGATTATGTCACGGGTATTTCGGCAGGATCAAGCCATACGGTGAATTATTTGTCGAGGGATGTTGAGCGCACAAAAAAATCTTTTGTAGATACTGTCCTAGATCCTAATTTTGGAGGATGGAAATGTTTTTTGAAGGGTGAAGGTTTTTTTAGAGCGGAGTATATTTATGAACAAACACCACATCCAAATGCAGCACTACCCTTTGACTTTGATATGTTTAAAAGGAATTCAGCAAAACTTAGAATCGGAGCATTTAATCGAGAGCTTGGAAAAATGGAATATTTTAAAAAAGATGATATGCATGAGCTCAGAGATTTAATGAAAATTGTCCGCGCATCATCTTCAATGCCTTTTTTTATGCCGCCGACAGAATATAATGGATATATATACGTTGATGGTGGTATTAGTGGAGGAATCCCGCTAGATATCGCCAAGGAAGATGGATATAATAAGTTTTTTGTTGTCTTAACTCGTGAGAAGGGATATCGCAAAGAGCCTGTAAAATTCAAGGGATTTATCAAATCCTATTATCGGAAATATCCTGAAGTGGTTGAAGCGATGTTAACTCGCCACATGCATTACAATCGAACACTCGATGAACTAGAACAATTAGAAGATGAAGGTAAAGCTTATCTTGTATATCCGGAGACGATGCCTATATCAAACAAAGAGACCAACCATAAGAGGTTGGCCAATTGTTATCAGTTAGGTTATAGGCAAGGTCAAACAGAGCTTCCGCGTTGGAGAGAATTCCTTTTATGAACAATGTTGATGATGACAAATAGGATCATAAGTGCAATGGCAACTACAATGGCACTCATTCCGGCTAATATCCCGAATTGATCGGATAAGGCCCCGGTTATAATCGGCATGGCTATAGCTCCGACACCGCCCAACATAAGAAGCACTCCCATAGCCATAGGGTATACTTTGATGGTGTTACCTACCGTGGCAACGGTTGTTGGGTAAATGCCGGCCATAGAAAATCCGAGTCCCATAATTGCAAAAGTAATGAGTCCAAGATTTTGAGTGGACAAAAGGAGTGTATAAAACACAACGGTTCCAATGCTTGTTGAGACAAGAATAAGTTCCTTGGAGATACGATCGCCAATGAAGGTAGTCGTTAAACGTCCGGCAAGGATAACGACCCAAAGTAGTGAGTTTAACATTTGTGCATATTGTGTCGTCATGATTTGTGAATCAACAAAATACTTGACGAGCCAACCGGTAATGGCTGCTTCAGTACAAAGATAGAAAAAAAGTATACTTGTTCCTACCCAAAAGTACTTGTCCTTTAAAAAAACATAGGATAGTGCTTTTTGTTTTTTCTTGGCTTCGTCATCGATGTTCATTCGAGAAAATAAAAGCATGGATATGATAGCAAGAAGAATAATCACTCCAGTAGCAATACGCCAACCTTTATTTCCTCCGATGCTTGTAGATAGAATTACTAAAAAGGGAGCCAATAAAGCACCTACTGCAAAAATACTATGTAAAAAACTCAATGCTGCCGGGCTACTATTTGATACTTCGTTTACAAGGGTATTGTTAAAGTTTGAAATGCTTCCTCGACTTAGTCCGGTAAATAAAAAGCCTAAAAGAAGAAGAACGGGGTTTCCGGTAATCATCATAATTAAAAAACCCATGACGACAAAACTACATAAGAAAATAATCGCTTTTTTTCGGCCCAGATAAACAGGAAGTATACCGGCAATAAAACCGGCAATTAGATTTCCGGCTTGATGTGCAGAAATTAACCCACCACTGACAGTGTTGTTTAAGTTGTATTCGTTACTAATTAAAGGAAGCAGTGAACCTAAAATCATGGCGTAAAGGCCGTTGACGGCAAAAACAAAAAAACAACAAATCAGGATATACTTTTGATCTTTATTAAGTTTAGAATAAAACGATGCATTTGACATGGTGTGTCCTCCGATAAATTTTATTAAAGTATTTGACCTAAGTGAACTTCAGGGCGGTTTTTGCCGTGGTAATCTGAACCGCCGGATTGTAATAGACCGAGTTCAGATACAGCTTTTTGTATGAGTTTTTTATCCTTTTCCTTGTAAGTAGGATAGAATGCTTCGATACCGTCTAGACCTTGCAGCTTTAGTTGTTGTAATCGCAGGAAAGCTTCTTGGTCTGAATATCCATAGAGTCCAATAGGTTTATGAATATGAGCAATGAATGTTTTTCCCTTACCTGCATGAATCATATCAAAGGCATCGTGAACACTAATGATTTCATTGGGAATATAGGCAATATCATCAAGGATATCAATCCATGCGCGAGGAATTGATGAAGCGTACTTGTTTTTGACAAGCCATTTTGCCACAGTTTGTCGGTCGAGATAATCGCCGGTTCGATATTGGGCTAGATCGTCCATCTGAATAGGAATTCCTTTTTTTTGTAGTTCGTCAATAACTATTGGCAAGGCATCTTCCCGGTGCTGTTTAAAGCTTGTATATCTTGCTTGAAAATCCGGATGGGCTACATCAATGTCTAAACCTAAAATATGAATAAGTCGATTGTCATCGTAACGCGTGCTTAATTCGATTCCGTATATAAAATTAATATTTAATCGAATAGCTTCAGTACTTGCTTCCTTTAATCCGTCGATGGTATCGTGATCGGTTAAGGCTAGCGTGTCAAGTCCCTGTTTTTTAGCTTTCTGGATGATTTCTTTTGGGGTGTCGCTACCGTCTGAATATATGGAATGGATGTGATAATCATAGATGCTATTTTCTTTAATCATAATAACTCCTGTCTTTATAATTGGGTGTGGCACATACATTCTAATGCTTTTTGTGAGGATAGTCAAATGGAAAAAAATATATAAAAATATGTGTTGACTTGAAGCTAGCTAGAAGGTGTATAATCAAACTCAAGTTATTTGACGAGGAGGATTTCATGAATTACGTTATAAATGCAATGAATTATGTTTTAAGCTTCGAGGTGTACGTAATGTTGCCTATATTTATGTTGATTATTTGTATGATTGTCAAGATGAAATTTCTCGATGCCTTAAAACACAGTTTGACCTTGGGGATTGGATTTTTTGGGATATTTATGGTTTTTGATGCTTTTGTGGCGAAGATGGGACCGGTGATTGAAATAATTGCAGAAAAGAGTGGACAAGAGCGGGCCATTCTTGACGTAGGATGGCCACCACTTGCAGCCGCCGCTTGGACGTTTCGGTTGGTTCCAATACTTATCATCTTATTTATTCTTATTAATGCACTTATGTTGATGTTTAAGTGGACAAATACCATAAATATTGATATTTGGAATTTTTGGCACTTTATTTTTGTAGGGCAAATGGTTTTTTATACCAGTGGAAATTTATGGATGGCAGGTTTTTCGGCGACTCTAAGTATGATTTTGGTGCTAAAATTTGCCGATTGGAGTGCGCTGCGTGCAGAAGAGATGAGTAAAATACCGGGGATAGCTATTACAACCTTAACAGGGGTTTGTTATTATCCGTATGCCCTTGCCATGGATTGGATACTTAGTAGAATACCAGGGATTAAAAAAATTAACGGTAATCCGGAACATATCCGTGAACGTTTTGGATTTTTTGGAGATCCAATGTTTGTCGGATTGATTATAGGGACCGGTCTGGGAATTGCTGCGGACTATGATTTTAAAGAAACGGCGAACTTAGGTATTAGTGTTATGGCTGTCGTTTTTCTTTTGCCAAGGATGGCAGGAATATTGGGTGAAGGATTGATGCCTATTTCAGAAGAGACAAAAAAATATATTTTAACGAAATTCCCAACGATGCATGATGCAAGAATAGGGATGGATCTTGCTGTTGTTATTGGAAATCCGGCAACTATTGCAACAGGTATTTTGGTAATGCCAATGGCAGTAGTACTTTCGCTTATTTTACCAGGTGTTGATTTTATTCCTGTAGGTGATCTTCCCAACCTTATTCCGGCAGGTGCCTTTATCGTTATTGCAATGCGGGGGAATATTTTTCGGTCGGTGATAAGTTATATTCCAATTATCATTGGACATTTATATTTTGCAACAGCCTTATCAGGATTTTTTACGAAGATTACCTTAGAAAGTGAGATTCGTATAACGAACTTTAATGGAAACATCACGTCATTTTTAGATGGGGGAAATTTATTTCGAAATTATTTGCATGCATTATTTACAGGAAGTACCTGGGCGTATATGCTTGTTCCAATCATGCTAGTTTTGATTTGGATTGCCTATACATCGTATAAAAAAGATGAACTTCATATGCAAGAAAGTAAAAAGACCGTTTAAAAAAACGGTCTTTTTGATGAGGGGAGTATAAATAATTAATAAGGGTATAGTTTGTCATAAGTGGCTTTGGGCCAAGAAATGATGACAAACTATGCTATTATAATAATACAGATGCTGAAAAAAAGCAAGTATTATTTAATAAAATATTATTAAAAATTATTCCATAATTAATTCATGACAATAGTTTTCGATATACTTGATATATTTTTTGTGAAAACATATAATAGTTTTGATAGAATAAATATATAGATTAAATGGGCTTGGAGGGTAGGATGAGATTAATAAAAAAAGACGTTCGCAAATATTTTGATTTGGGCGAAGAAGTTGCACACGCGGTTACACATGGTATTGGCATGCTTCTAGGCATTGTGGCGCTTGTTCTTTTAATGATAAAGAGCAAGCACGTCGGACAAGGCTTATATACAATGAGTATGTTGATTTATTCAATTTCACTTATTGTTTTATACACGAATTCAATGTTGTATCATGGTTTTCCTAGAGGTAAGGTAAAAGATATTTTTGAGCGAATGGATCATGCGTCAGTTTATTTGCTTATTGCAGGAACATATACACCATTTTGTCTCTTGGTTGTGGGAGGAAGCAAAGGTGTCATTGCATGTAGTATTCAGTGGAGTTTAGCTATACTTGGGGTTGTTTTTAAATCCATTTGGATTGAGAAGTTTGTGAAAATTCATGTTGCTATTTATTTGATTTTGGGATGGACAATTATTTTTTTTGCAGGAGCGATTTTGGATAATCTTCATGTGCAAGGATTTATATTGCTATTTGCGGGAGGTCTAGGATATAGTATCGGTGTTTTGTTTTATGTTTTTGATTGGTTTAAGTATCATCACTTTGTATGGCATCTATTTGTGTTAGCAGCAAGTATTCTTCATTTTTTCTGTATTTATTTATATGTATAATATGCTATAATATATATATGACAGGTTTGATACACAAATCATCGAATAGAGGAAGAAGGAGGTTTTAATATGAAATTATGTGAACAATTTATTGAACAGGTAACGGACACCGCAGATACTTACATGAAGCAATCGGATTGGACAGATTTGGCATTGATTAAACTTTGTATGGTCGCAATAGGCATGATTATGGGAACATGCATTTCACGGAAAAAGAAAATACCGGTTCTTGTTATTAGCTCAATCGTTTTTGTGGCTACCCTTATTCCGATTATGATCCGCTTTTTACCAATACTTATTGAGGATGGAAAAGAGTTTTATGAAAAGAATATTAAATAGACCGATATACGCATAGCGGATTGAAAGGAGTGCAAAAGATTTTAAAAATCGATTGCATTCTTTTTTTGGAACATTCCTATATTGACACGCGTCAAAAGAGAGAACGTAAATTATAAAACATGAATAGGAGATGAAGTATGTTTAGTAAAAAAATAGTTGGATTAATATTAGCAATAGTTTTAGTTGTTGGTCAAGTGGCAGTAGTGTCAGCGGTTGAGGAGAGGCAAGCACATTCTTATTTTGGGACTTTTACCGGTATTGTACAAGAGATTCAGCCTCACGGTTCGGATGAAAACATGGAACTTGTCTTGTTGGAAAATGAAGAAGGCGCTATTGCGAATTTAGTGATTACAGAAAGTACATATTTTATTGGTGAAGATCAAATAGAAGTTGGTCAAGAAGTGACGGGATATTATGTTGCAGATGCACCCATGCTTATGATTTATCCACCTCAATATCCGGCAAAAGTTGTACATATCGGAGACCAAGATTCTCAGATGAAAATCGATCGATTTAATGATGAATTTATCAGTGACGACAATATGCTGAAGTTAAATGATCTTTCGGAAACAGAAATTGTGGATGAGCAAGGTAATCCATTTACAAAAATCTTATCTGGAAGACAACTTATTGTTTTTTATGATATTTCAACAAAGAGCATACCGGCACAAACAAATCCAAGGAAAATTATTGTTTTAGACCGTGAAAAGGCAATTGATGAAATGGACATTGTTGTTCAAGGTGGTGTTATTGAGGGTCCGCCAGCGTTTGAAACTGAAGAAGGCCTTATTATGGTGCCAATAAGAGCCATAGCAGAAGCTTTGGATTATGAAGTGAAGTGGCATAATGATACGCGAAAGGTATCTGTTGGAGACTTTAGTGAATTTCAAATTGGTGTGAATCAGTATACCTTTGCAAAAATGATGCCTATAGAATTATATTCCGAGCCGGTTATTGTTAACGATCGAAGTTTTGTTCCCTTAAGCTACTTTACCGAGGTGTTACAAGTTCAAGAAGCCTATGTTGGTGAGTACGAAATTATAATCAATGACCCAGCAGTGCTATATGAATAATGAAAGCAAATCATCTCCGCGCAAATATGTGCAAATCAGCGATGTTCGATAAAAAAGTTGCGAAAGTAGACATATTTCTATATAATAAGTAATGCTGAGAAAAATCAGTTATTATAAGAGAGCTAGTAACTTTAGGGAATAGAACAAACAAGGAGATGAATATGAGAAAAACAAAAATCATATGTACAATGGGACCTGCAACTGAAGGTATCTATGAAGAGATGATTAAAAACGGAATGGATGCAGCGCGATTTAATTTCTCCCACGAAAATCATGAAGTACATGGACAGAGAATTCGAACGATGCAAGCGGCTAGAAAAAAACTGAATAAGCCAATTCCTTTAATTGCAGATACGAAGGGCCCGGAAATTCGTATCGGTGTTCTTAAGGAAAAAATAAAGCTTGTTAATGGAGAGACGCTACGTCTTGTTGTGGAAGATCTTGAAGGTGATGCGCATAAAATTTCCTTGACATTTAAAGAACTATATAAAAATGTAAACGTTGGACAAAATATTTATATTGATGATGGACGTATTAATCTAGTCGTTAAGGCAATTGAAGGAACCGATATTGTTTGTGAGATCATTGCCGGAGGCCTATTAAGTAGCCGTAAAGGTGTTAATGTGCCGGGATGTTCGACAGGGCTACCTTTCATGACAGAAAGAGACCAAGCTGATATTGAATTTGCAGTTGATCAAGGAATCGATTTTCTTGCCCTTTCATTTGTAAGTAGTGCGACGGATATCCAGACTGTTCGAGACATTTTAAAAGCGAAAGGTCGAGAAGAGGTAAAGTTGATTGCAAAAATAGAAAACGGAGAAGCAATCAAAAATATTGATGAAATAATTGAAGCATCAGACAGTATTATGATTGCTCGTGGAGACTTAGGAATTGAGTTGCCGATTCGTTCAGTACCTGTTGTTCAGAAAAAAATGATCAAAAAATGTTACAGTAGTTCGAAACCGGTTATCGTAGCTACGCAAATGCTTGAAAGCATGACGGATAATCCAATGCCGACTCGTGCAGAAGTATCTGATGTTGCCAATGCAATTTATGATGGTACAAGTGTTGTTATGCTATCCGGTGAGACAGCAGCAGGAAAATATCCGGTAGAGACTCTTCGCATGATGACAACGGTTATCGAAGAAACAGAACAAGACATCGATTATCAATCGAAACTTGATGAAGGTGCTTGGAAAGTCATAGACAAAAATGTTACCAATGCTATTAGTGAAGTGGCAGTAATCGCTGCGGCAAAGTTGGATGCGAAAGCTATTGTTGTTCCGACAAAAACAGGATCAGCCGTGCGTATGATTTCTAGTTTTAGACCGGCATGTACCATTATTGCAAGCACCTTAGATGAAACGATGCAACGACAACTTAACTTATCATGGGGAATTCATCCGATTTTAAATAAATTTATCGGAGACCAAAAAGAGTTTTTTGAGAATGTTATAAAAGAAGCTGTCGCAACGGACTTGATTTGTGAAGGCGATCATATCATTCTTGCAGCAGGAATACCTGCAGGGCATAAAGGATCAACAAACATGATTAAGATGCATGTTGTTGGAGAAGAAGTTATTGGAAATTAGGAAAAATAGAAAAAGGTGTTGTATTCGATTTTAAATCGAGTGCAACACCTTTTTTATGGGATTTTAAGACATTATATGATTTTGAAAACGAATCCAATAATACCGATGACGCCAATGAAAATGAATGATATTAATAATTTCCAAGGATTTTTTTCGTCATTTTCTTCTGGTGCAACAGGGTCGATGGGGCTTGTGATTTCCGAAGTACTGTTATCAATCGACTCCTCGGCATCGTATACGATGGATTTGATTTGAAGTGGTAAGGTCATGAGCTCTGCTGTGCCAATAGATAAGGTGACATTACCAAACCAATCATGAGATGACAAAGTATGTTCGGATAAGACCGGTAAATCGAGTGAATATATGAGGTGTTCTTGCTCTGCATTAATGGGTATACATAAGTTCACATCATTGGCTAATGCCAATTCCATACTACCGATGGAGATTCCATTATCCTGAATGGGTTGGGTATTAACAAAATCAGCAGCGGATAGAACGACTTGTTTATATTCTCCGAATCCATAATCTAAAAGGCTTGCAGTGTCAGAGTATAGGTCGTTTGCCTCAGCACGTAAAATTACAGCGATAAGGGTACGTGATCCTTTTTTAGAAACAGTTACTAAAGTGTTTTTGGATTGGCGAGTATATCCGACTTTTCCGGCAATGACATCTTCACGATAAATCGTAAGATCATTTTTCGTATTTAGCATTTTGTGCTGTTGATATAGCAAACGTGTTTCATCAGATTTGTTTGTGACAGGAATTTCATAGGTGCTATGTCCCATAATTTCAAGAAAGTATGGGTGTCGGATGATTTCTCGAGTAATAAGGGCCATGTCGTAAGCTGTTGTTTGATGTTCTTCGTTAAAAAGACCGTGGGGGTTTGTGAAGTTGGTGTTTAGAGCTCCTAATTCTTTGGCTCGCGAATTCATGTCATTGATAAAGGTATCAATACTTTGACTGGTTTCCTCGGCTAAGCCATTAGCGATTTCATTGGCAGACATAAGCAATAAACCGTGAAGTGCATCGTTCACAGTGAGTTCTTCGCCGGGATGGATACCGATTCGGCTTCCGCCGGAATCAACACGGTCAATGGCTTCTTCTGAAAAAGTGATTGTATCCTCAGGGTTTAATGATTCGATTGCAAGCA
>CAZVKG010000053.1:0-24761 GCA_964627665.1 uncultured Eubacteriales bacterium
TATAGACACTATACTATTTTTTCAACTACATGACAACTAGTCTACCACCTAGGGTAATCAATCCTAATTTTCATATCACTCAATTTTTTTTCGTCATTCAAATCACTCTGATAGTCAAGTCTATTAATATCATCATATTCAAAATTTCTTGCCTCTTCTCCTTTACATGATGTAAATAAGAGTAACGCAAATAATATTATGAAAATATTTCTATTCATTTTGAAACTCCTTAAAGCATTGCGCCTATTATGACGCAATGCGAATATTTTATTAATAAGTTTCTACATATCTTCCACTATTATTAGCCCAATATGCTATTGCCTTATTTGCTAACCATGATTTATCCATATAATGATTTGCTTCAGCAATTGCTTCTGGAGAATATCCATTGCTGTAAGAATAATCATATTTAGCACTCGCAACATCTCCATCAGTAGTATATACTAACATCCACGCATGTTTGTAATAATATCGACTCAGACTATACCCCATATCCTTCCAACTATTATTATAATCAAACACATAAAGTTTGTGCGCAAATCCTCTCGTCGAATATCTTGTTATCACTTCTACTCCTCGCTGTGTATCCATACTAGCGATTGCACTTCTAACAGCACTTAAATCATTATAAATATCTTCTAATCTTGAATAAAGATCCCCAAGACCAGGTACTTTTTTGAGTATCTTAATTGAAACATATTTTGCAGCTTCATATTTCGCATACTCTTCATCTGCAACTTTAATTATTGAAGAAGAATCCATTAAGACATCATCAATTTTTACAGAACCGTGTCCTGGATTATTACCTCTAGTTCCAAATCCGATGTCTTCTTTCTGATAGGGATTTGAATAGATAACAGAGTCTAATAAAAACTCGTAGCCTCTATCACCAATTTGAACTTTTTCTTTAACCATTATGTTCACATCTTTTGATTCATCTTTTGCATACACTCCAATATTTAATGATAATAGTAAGACAACTACCAATGTAGCAGAAATAATTTTCTTCACTTCAAATCCTCCTTAATAAATCGTTGTTTTGCTTGTATAATTTGTGTTTTCAATCATTTTTTCGTTCAAATATACATATCCAAATGATTTTAATCGGTATTGATATCCACTCATCACATACAAAGTTTCACCTATTCCACAAAAAGTTCCACTTTCCGTTGCAGACCAATGTTTAACAGTTACCCAGCTTCCATTTTGATACTTTTGTAGATACATACTGATTTTGCATTCATCTACATTTCTTCCATCAATAGAAGATATAAGCACTGCCTTGCCTTGATCTGTTATATAAAAATCATTGTAGAAGACCGAAATATTAGTAAATCTTGGTTGAATTATATCTATTACTTTTTCATCTAATGCATCTGAATCCGTGGTTGCACCCACTGGTATTGCCGAAAAAACAAGTAAAAAACAAGTTAATAACGTTAATAAGTTACCTCTTTTCATCTCTCGCCACCTCCTTTCTTTAGGCCTTCACTATATATAACCAATTAAGGTGGCGAAATCTTACACTTTTTCAAAAAGTTTTTTTATTTATTTTTTTCAACACTTTCTGCAATAGCTAAAAGTACCGATTCTTTAACGTTTCCTTGAATACTAAAACTCATGCCATTCGTGGACCAATTAAGAATGGATATATCATCTTTTACAACTAGAACGCCTTTACTCCCTCTAATGTCAACCTCTATCACTTTTCCATTTTCTGTGTCTATTTGCGATCTAGCACTTAAATTACCCTGGATAAATCTCAGTTCCTGCTCATCCGAATTGCTGAACGTCATATATCTTGTATCAATCAATGTCCGTGTATCCATTAAGGAATATCCATCTGGTAGATATGTTGGATAGTAATAATCTATCCAATCGTTTGGTACTTCGTAGGCCATTTGTTCTTCAACGATTTCTTCTTGAAACACCAAACTAAATTTCTGAGAGGTTTCAATAACAAGATTAAAAAAATCAACTCTAAATGCTTCAACACTCAATGTCACAACGGAACCTGCAATACTTATAACGAGCAACACTGTTGCTATTGTTTTGCTTAATTTTAATGCTTTACTTCGGATTTTACGATTTCTTTCTTTTCTTTTAAGCTCTTTATTATAATTTGTGAACCATTGATCCAAACTGTCAGGTACCTCAAGATCTTTATATTCTTCCAAAAGACGATCAGTTTCATCACAAATATTATTCATATGATGGTAACCCACATTAAATAAGAAAGCATCATTCAGTTTCTTTAATTGTTCTTTTTTCTCATTAGACAGTTTCTTCATAGTCCACACCTTCTTCCTCAAGAACCTTTTTCAATGCTGCAAGAGCTCGGTTCATTCTAACACTTACGTTATTTTCTTTTATATCAAGAATCCCCGCAATTTCGTATATTTCAAGTTCATAATAAAATCGTAATGTCAAAATATCCGCATACGGCGAGTGTAACTGCTCTAAATATTTTGCTATTTCTGAGCTAAAATCCATCTGGATCAACTGCTCTTCAATAAGTATTTTTTCATTGTTTGGCAGTCTTTTCACTTCATCGTGTTCAAGTAAAACAAGTCCTTTTCGCTTATTGTATGTATTATAAGAAAGATTTCTTACTATAATAACCAAATAAGATCTTGTTTTCTTACACTTTATGTCTGAAATTTTATGTAAATTACCGGAAAGTCTTAGAACGGCATCCTGAACCACATCTTGTGAATCATGATGGTCTTTTAAGATTGAATATGCTGTAACATACATATCTTTATAATATGTCAAATATATCTCTTCAAGTTTGTTCCTGATTTTTTTATTTTCTATTGTCATTAAAAATGCAATCATAGTATTTTCTCCTCCCATGTTGATAACCCTCTACATATTTTAACATAAAGAACGAACGTGTGATAATAAATCCGAGATAAGCTTTATATCTCGAATTTATTCAAATCTTTATCCGGCATAATTAAGCATTTTCATAATTCTCTCCTGAAGCTCAGGCACTGTTTTTCTGCACCGTCTATTAACATGATTAATAAACTACCCTTGAATATATCTCCAAATTTAGATTTTGTATTTCTGTAAACTATTACTTTCACCTTCTTTTCTTTAATTTTACATAAAATAAGACACGGTTAAACATCATAGTTTAATCGTGTCAATTTAACAATCTTTATTTACAGTTTAACTTGGATCATAAATTTAGCGACCAGGGGAATAGTCACATAAATCCGAAACTCCAGTTATGTAAAGATATTTTTAAAAACGGAATTAGTTCTTTTGTAATCATATAACGATAATATTGAACATTATTATATGATTCGAATGTAAATTATATAATTTAATCCTTCCTTACTATTTGTAAGAATTTGTAAGAATAACCGCCTAATAAAATATAGGTTTATTTTTACAGATCATACATTAGTTAATCTTCAAACCTATTTTTTAATCTCTTACCCTGTCGTTCCTTGACCAAGTTTTAAAGTTATCTATTACGTTCAGTTCATCGGCGGAGTAGATTGTATCCCCACCATAATAACGACTATTGAAATTATAAGTATCATAATTTTCACCATGGTCGTATAAGAAAGAAATTTTTATACCTCTTAATTCGTTATCATCCAGCTCGCTGTCTGATAGAATTCCATTTTCATTCAGATTCTCCCAAAGGTATTCTTTAATTCCTTCATAAATCTCAAGAAAGTCCTCGTCATCCGCAGTCAAACCTTTTTTCATATAAATATCTATAGTTAATGATTTCTGAGTATTATAAGTAATCACAACCTTTTCAATTTTTTCATCATTAGTTATTTTCGATTGACAGAACTCATAAAACTCTCCTTCATTTATAACCGTGGTTCTAGTACATCCAGTAAAAATTATGAGACATAACATACTAATTGCCAGTATTTGATTTACCACGCTCCACGACACCTCCTAATAATTTACCAGTAGTATATTCCACCTTCAATCCAGTATGACCACCAATAGTCATATAATGGTAAGCTATAGCGCTCTCCCCAACTAGAACATGCAAAATACTCTATTTGTGTATTATTATCTTTATAATATTTTGTCATTGTAATCCAATGAAATGCAAAATCCGGATCATCCATTCCACCATTGTCTGGATCCCAGAACAACAATGCGATTGGGCATTCATGGCTGAGACCTTCAGTAACACCATCAACGAATACATCGTATCTTGTCTCACCAATTCCACAAAAAGTTCCACTTTCTGTAACCGACCAATGTTTAACCGTTACCCAGCTTCCATTTTGATACTTTTGCAGATACATACTGACCTTACATTCATCTACATTTCTAGCATCAATAGAAGATATAAGCACCGCCTTACCTTGATCTGTGATATAAAAATCATTGTAGAAAACCGAAATATTTGTAAATCTTGACTGAATTACGACTGTTTCTTTTGCCGATAATACATCCAAATCTGTACTCGCATTCACTGGTATTACTGAAAAAACAAGCATAAAACAAATTAATAACGTTAATAAATTACCTCTTTTCATCTCTCGCCACCTCCTTTCTTTAGGTCTTCACTATATATAACCATTTAAGGTGGCGAAATATCCGCATACGGCGAGTGTAACTGCTCTAAATATTTTGCTAGATCCAAGCTAAAATCCACCTGGACCAACTGCTCTTCAATAAATATTTTTTCATTGTTTGGCCGTCTTTTCACTTCATCGTGTGCAAGTAAAGCAAGTCCTTTTCGCTTATTGTATGTATTATAAGAAAGATTTCTTACTATAATAACCAAATAAGATCTTGTTTTCTTACACTTCATGTTTGTTCCTGATTTTCTTATTCTCTATTATCATTAAAAATGCACTCATCGTATTTTCTCCTCCTATGTTAATAACCCCCATAAATATTTTAACATAAAGAACGAAAGCGTGATAATTAAACACTTCCCACTAATAGGGCAGACCGGGGACTTTAACACCTGAGATTGCGCCCATGCCAGGCGCACCACACACAAAAAAAAGCAAAAGAAGTCATAAAACTTTCTTTTGCTAATTGTTTTTCAACACCGATCTAGATTGTTTTTTTATTCGGTAACATTAATAATCACCCTTTTATATCGTGTTAATTTTGGAACCCCTGTATCTGAAACTTCTAAAATCACATGTATTGTACCTATTTTGAAGATATGATCTTTCGGTATTTTAATCCAGGCATTTTTTTTATCACAATCATGTATAGGTATTGGATTTCCGGAAGTGGAATTCGATGTCGAAAACGTTCCGGCTTCTTCATAGCAAAACCAATGATATTCTAACTCGTCGCCATCCGGATCATAACTTCCTTCTGCGCTTAGTTCAATTTTTTCACCTGCCTTAGCCGTCAATTCTGCCGGATGGTTTATGCTAGGTACAGGTGGATGATTAGCTTCTTCATAAGACTTTATAGTCCAATCCATTCTAGCAGAAAAATCATTCTGATAAGCTTCTCTCCATCTCCAAATACTCGCCTTTGCACTTGTATGCCATCTTCCATCTAGCCCCATGACTTCATCTTCTACGTCACTGAATAAAGGCCTTGTTTCAGGATACATAAACCATTTTTTTGTCGGCGGTATATATAGTTCATATCTTCCTCCCCAACTTCCCCATTCAGGATGTTCTGAAACTCCAAGCCCATTATCCACCAAGTATAAGAAAGTTGGTGTATCCCCTTCCATCAAATACTTTACCTGAGGGTATACATTCCCAAGAGGTCCTTTTTCACGTATATGCTTATCTAACCACGGGTTATCTACCATTTCAAAATCAGCGCCTGTAAAACGACCATGAAAATAGTCTCCGCTGATCCCACTCCATGTACAATGATGATAAGCTCCACCATCATGGAACCCAGGACTTGCTATATAGAATAATTCCGGAAACTCTTTTCTCATCCATGGCCCTGAATCATCTTGATCCGAAATCGTATATACACGTATTTTTGACAGCATTTTATCAAATTTGTTTTTTTCGTTTTTCTCTTTTAACCCCCACAAGGCTTGGGCTAAAACATTAGGTCCACCCCATACTAAAACCCAAATAGGTCTTTCATCCTCTTTTTCGATTGCCTTCATTAACAAATTGCTTCCCGAAGAGTCCTTCCCTTCACCAACACCTTCCATTCCATAAAGAGGAAGCCCTTCTGCTACAACTGATAACAATTGCTCTTTTGATGGATAGCCCGATTCATGTTTGTTCAAATTTTCAACCACTTCTGCGTATGCATCTAAAATTTCATGAATTCGCCAAGCAGCAGTCTTATTTTTTAAATGTATCGAGGTTGTTGCAACAATCCCTTCTATATCCCATTGATTGGAATAGGTTAAAAATCTCACAAGTGACATAGCATCATCCGGTTCATTTTCTATATCTGTTAGTACGAATATTCTATGCTTTTTTACTGTTTCAATCATATTATTTTCCTTTCATCAACTAAGTCAAAACCTAATATTTTTTTATTCGTATTTATGCCTTAACTGCACCAGCCATACCTTCAACAAAATATCGTTGAAATGCCAAATACACAACTAATACCGGAATAACTGAAATTAGGACACCGGCACATAGATAGCCATAATCTGTTCCGTGTTCTCCAACAAAAGTCATCAATCCGACAGGTACAGTCTTCTTCGCATTATCATTAATAATGACACTTGCAAGCAAATATTCATTCCACGTCGCCAAAAAATCTGTTATCATCAATGTCGCCACAGCCGGTTTTGTTATTGGCATAATTATTCTATAGTAGAGTTGCCATTTAGTGCATCCATCTATATAAGCAGCTTCATCTATATCTTTGGGTATTCCTTTCATAAATCCTCTCAATATTAATATCCCAAAAGAAATTCCAAAACCTACATATACATAAAAGAGTCCAAAATATGTATTTGTTAACTTCAATTTATTATAAACCACATTAATTGGCACAAGCGCCGTCTGCATAGGGAGCATCATACCAATAAGAAAAAAAACAAACCATTTCGTTCTATGTTTTATATTCAATCTAGTCAAGGCAAACGCTGCCAATGATTCAACGAAAATACCTAGCGGAACTTTAAAGCCTGAAATAATCAAATCATTTTTCATATATGTTAACAATCTCCCCTGAGTGATGGCATTGGTAAAATTATCCCATGCAAGAACATCCGGAAGCGCAAACAAGCTAATCCCACTATAAAAATCTTGTTTATTTTTTAACGCCGTTGAAATCAGGGTAAATATGGGAATAATCCACAAAAGAGCAAGTGCTATCAATATCAAATACAGCATCAGAAATTTAATAAACCTTATTTTTTTTGCAGTTATCATACTTAATCCTCCTTTGCAGTAAAGGAAACATAAGGCACAATAATAAAAATCATGATTAATACCATTATCACCGATATAGCTGTCCCTGTACCAACATTTGCGTATTTAAAGGTTTGAGAGTACATATACGTCGAAAGCATCTGTGTCGAATTATTGGGACCACCACCTGTCAAACCTTGAATAACATCAAAAACTTTCAGTGCCGCAACGATAAGTGTAGCTAATACAATGATAAAAGTTTCCTTCATCATCGGAATTGTAACGTGAATAAATTTCCTAACAGATCCTGCCCCATCAATGGTCGCTGCTTCAAGAACCTCAACAGGTACTGTTTGCAATCCTGCCAAAAAAATAATCATGGGTTGACCGATACCTTGCCATAAGGCAGCAATAAAAATTGCATACAAACTTGTTTCTGGATTTGATATCCAATTTTGTTTGAAATCAAGGCCGATTGCTCCAAAAAATTCATTTATAAAACCTATATTTGGGTTATATATCCATCTCCATATAATTGCAACTGCAATTGGAGCGATTACTGCTGGAAAATAAAAGAATCCTCGAAAAAAAGTCCGCCCTTTAAATTGCTTATTAAGTATTACAGCAAACCCTAGAGATATAGCTGTAATAAATGCCACTGTCAAAACAATCCAAATCGCATTATTTTTTATCGCAATTAAAAAAATATCATCTTGAGTAATTAATTTTACATAATTTGACAAACCGATAAATTCCATTTCACCAATACCATTCCATTTGTGCAAACTTACATAAAGAGAATAAAATACCGGAAATACGATAACAGAAATGTAAATAATCAAAGCCGGAAGCATAAACAAATACGCTGGCCAATCTATACTTTTTTTCCCTTTCATTTTAATGCTCCTTTCAAAAAACTACACGATTAACCAAGACACTTTTTCCGGTTAATCGTATAGCACTATTTACTTATTGCTGGGCAAAATAATCTTCAATAGCCGCTTGTATTGTTTTTGCTCCTTCTTCAGGTGTCATTGCGTCCGTTGCAATGGCATCTTGAACATCAAATAAAGCATCAGCAACCTGTGGAACAAAGGCTTGATCCGTAATAGTAAACGTTCCGTTTTCACCACTCATGCTTAGTAGATTTTCTACATTAGGCATACCTTCCGGCATTGGAGCTCCCTTTTTGGGCAGTGGCAAATTATATATATCTGAGTACTTTTCTGTATTCTCATCACTATAATAAAAGTTGAGAAACTCTATACTTGCATCCACTTCCGCTTCTGAGTTATTTGCATTTAACTGGATCATCTCCACAAAAGCAGACATTCTATTTGTCCCTCCTGACGGAAATGCAAATGTGTCATAATCTTCCATATCTTGACCTTCAGAAATAATGTTACCATCATACCACGGTCCTTGAATATCCATTGCTGCCTGACCGGAAAATGTAAGCAATTGCGTATCATTAGGATCGAAAGTCACAAAACCTTCAGGCAAATAGCCTTTTTCAACAAACTCTTCATATTTAGTAAGCGCTTGAACAACATCTTCGTCATCCCAGCTTGTTGCGAAAGTATTTAAGGCATCATGTTTTTCCGCACCTGCATAATGTTCTACCAGCAATTCAACAAAGCGCATGACATGCCAACCGTTTAAGCCCGCTGTAGATATCGGAGTAATTCCATTTTCTTTCAATACTGCACAAACATTTTCAAACTCTTCAAAAGTGGTTGGAACCTCAAGACCATATTCTTCAAAAATATCTGTTCGATAATACATCCCAATGGTGTTATAACTTCTTGGATACCCTGCTAGTTTGCCGTCTAACGTACATAAATTGAGTGCGCCGGGATTATACAAATCATACCAACCATGAGAATCTGCGTAGTCAGATAAATCATAAATCAAATCATTTTCCGCATAGAATCCACCTAAACTACCACCCCAGTTAAACCACATATTAGGCAAGGTATTTGAAGAAGCAGCTACTTTTAAAGAATCTTTTATTCCATCTACTTCAAAGTATGAAACTGTAACTTCAATATCCGAATGCGTCGAGTTAAATTCTTCAACCATTTGCTCTAACGCCTCTTGCTTAGATGATAATTCCCAAAAAGTAAGTTCTGTTTTTTCTGTAGAATCACTATTTGGACTTGAATCCTGTGAACCATTACTTTGCGCCTCTGAATTGTTATCAGCCGATGAATTATTCGAACCACACCCTGCAAAAGCCGAAACAACAAGTAAAAATACCACCATTAGTGCCAAAATCTTTTTCATAACCAATCCACTCCTTTTCTTCTTTAATCAAATTAGTAATTAGGTATACACCCTTTAAATTCAACAATTATTAAATATTATTTAATTGAATTTAAATATATTTTAATAGTTTTCTTTTGAGTTGTCAAGCTTTTATTTATTTTTTCTAATATATCCATCTTTTCCGCATGTTTTTTATGCATATATACATAGTTTTTTAAATATCAAATATATTTTCAAAGTTTTTTCTTTAAATTGTTTTTTAAACTTATTAAATATATTATTCAAAAAAAAAAAAAAAAAAAAAAAAAAAGGAGTTAGTTTTACCTAACTCTTTAACACACTGTCTCCTTCAATAAGTATTGGTGCAAAACTCATGACAATTCCCGGCTCACTATCCTTAGACGTTATTCTCTTTATCAAAGTTTTGACTGCAGCAGTAGCTCGTTGCAAATGCAGAACTTTAACACAAGTCAACTTTAAATTCTTCATCAAATATTTGGGGATCTCATCAATACCAATAATCGAAATATTTTCCGGAATTTTATACTTCAAATCTTTTAAGGCTGTTACTGTTCCAACAGAAACAGAATAATTCTCACAAAATATCGCCTGCGGCAAATTCTTTTCCTTTAGAAAGTAATGAGTAACATTATCATAGATTTCATCAATTTCCGTTCCCATTTCAATCATTTTTTTTCTTCCATCAATTTGAAAAAGACTTTTACTTGACTCTAGAAACCCTATTCTTCTTTCACTAAAATTATATATATTTGAAGAATTATAGAAATACACAACATCTAATAAACCACTTTTGGCCAAATAGTCCATTCCGACCTTAACCGCTAATCGATTATTAATAACTATGCTGTCAAAATACATTTCATCAAAATCATTGTCATAAATCAAAATAGGAATATCCATCTTCTTAAAGGCATTCAAATCTCCATTGTGCATTTCTGTAGCAAAAAGTATAACCCCGGATATCTGATCGGCAATACAGCTATTTATCAAATCTTTGACATCGTCTTTACCTTCATAAAAATATACGATAGAATTTTCAAAACCTTGCGATCTTGCTTCTCTTTCAATCTCCGCTAATATTCCAGGCAATAAATTTAATGTTGTATCGGATATAATCTTTTCATGCCCAACATATACAATTGCCCTTATCTTTCCTATCGTTCCTCTAGCTTCTTCTGCTTCAACATAAACTGCATTGTTATAACTTTCGATGTAATCAAAGATTTTTTTTCTCGTTTCTTCTTTTACTCCTGGTTTATTATTCAAAGCGAGCGATACAGTTGCCGGAGATACCCCCAAATATTTAGCAATATCTTTTGACTTCAATCTCATGCTCTCACATCCTATCAATAAAATTTTAATTAAATTTAATTTTATCGATAATTTTAAAAAAAGTCAAACTTTTTATTTTAATGCTTCATGGACATTACGTATTGCGCACATTTTTCCACACATTGAACAGGTCGTTTCATCTTCAAGCTCTGCATGTTCTCGATATGCACGTGCCTTTGACGGATCAATGGATAAGTCAAACATCTGTTTCCAATCAAGGTCAACTCTTGCCTGACTCATCTTGTTGTCCCAATCTCTTGCTTTTGGCACTTTTTTTGCGATATCTGCCGCATGAGCAGCGATTTTTGTTGCAATAATTCCTTCCTTCATATCCTCGACTGTAGGAAGGCGTAAATGTTCTGCCGGAGTAACATAACATAAAAAGTCCGCGCCGGCCGAAGCTGCTATAGCGCCTCCAATTGCTCCTGTGATGTGGTCATATCCGGGAGCTATATCTGTAACCAAAGGTCCTAAGACATAAAAGGGTGCTCCGTGGCATAGCTTTTTCTCTAACAAGACATTAGCTTCAATCTCATCCATAGACATATGACCCGGACCTTCAATAATGACTTGAACGTCTTTTTCCCACGCACGTTTAGTTAATTCTCCCAATGTGATGAGTTCATGAATCTGGCTGGCATCTGTTGAGTCCGCTAATCCACCGGGACGGCATGCATCACCCAAGCTTAAAGTAATATCAAACTCCGCACAAATGTCTAGCAGCTCATCAAAATGCTCATAGTATGGATTTTCATGTCCTGTCAATCGCATCCATGCAAACATTAAGGAGCCACCTCGTGATACAAGATTCATTAATCGACGATTTTTAAGAAAAGTCTCCGATGCCGCCTTATTCATTCCAGCATGAATGGTTACAAAGTCCACGCCGTCTTCCCCGTGTTTACGTACCATACCTAGGAAATCTTCCGGCTTGACATCTTTTAGCTCTTTTTCATAAAAACCAAAAACATCATAAACCGGCACTGTTCCAATCATCGCCCCGGACATATCGATTAATTCTTTACGAAATTGCTCCGTTTTTCCGTAATTACTTAAATCCATGATTGCTTCAACGCCCATTTCCAGAGCCACGCGAACTTTTTCAAGTTCCATCTCAGGATCATTACAATCTTTGGAGATGCCTAAATTAACATTCATTTTTGTACGCAATCCTTGACCGACACCTTCCGGATTAATGGACAAGTGATTACGATTTGCCGGAATTGCAATCGTTCCTTTTGCCACACGCTCCCGAATAATTTCAACGTCCATATTTTCTTTTTTGGCTACAATTCGCATAGCTTCCGTGATGATTCCCTGTCTTGCTGCATTCATTTGTGTTGTATATGTTTGTACTTTTTCCATTTGCTTTTTTCCTCCTAGAATGATTGTTTGATTTGATGAATCATGGTTGATATGTTTTCTGTTTTTTCTTGATAAAGAGATGAAACCATGGCGACACCATCCAAATATCTGGTATGTTCAAAGGTCAAGTTCTTAGGTGTAATTCCACCAATACCATATAACGGCAAGGAAACATGTTGATATATAGATGCTAATGTAGATAGGTCCATAGCAATGGCATCCCGCTTGGTCGATGAAGGAAAAAGTGCTCCCACCCCAAGATAGTCTGCACCTTCAATCACTGCCTGACGTGCCTGCTCTAGTGTTTTTGCTGTCGCCCCAATAACTGCAGAATGTCCTAGTTCTTTTCGAGCCTCGCAAACGGTCATATCTTGAGCTCCTAAATGAACACCGTCGGCTCCAATTGCCTTAGCTAACTTAATGTCATCATTAATAATAAATGTCGCTCCGTACTTTCTGGCCAATCCTTGTAACTCTTGACTTTCCTGAATCTTTTCTTCCCACGACTTATTTTTGACACGATATTGCAAATATCCGATTCCGGATTGAAGGGCAACTTCTGTTTTTGTCAAACAAAAGGATTTAAAGTCTTGGGCATTTGTGGTTTCTTGTGTAATCAAATAGATTGGCCTACTTCTTGCCCCCACTTCATCAATGAGCCCTTGTTTATAGCTACCTAAATGGCCTTGATTATGAATCCACGCGGCGGCGCATTCACTGCTTCGTTTCATACATTCAAGCGCTTTCATCAGGCTATGATGCCTGCTATTTCTCCCGTAAAAACGTGTCATCAAGAGACTATTTAACATGCATCCTGTTCCAGTAATGCCTTGTTGTAAAATACTCCCTCCGGTAACCTCGTCGCATCCATCATCGGATACGATGTAATCCGTCGCTCCGGTTATGATTACAATGATTTTTTTATTAAATGGTTCATATTTTTTCCACAGCTTATTCGCCCATATTTTTACTTGTTCAGGATTCAAGGCTTGGCTATCCACACCATAAAACACGGAACTGACTTCTTCATCAAGCAAAGTTTTCGCTTCCTGACTATTACATTTTAAAATCGATACTCCACCATCCTTTAACAGTTTTAAAGAATGATTTAAACGAAATTGACTTGCGCTACATCCAACCGGGTCTAAAAGAAGCGGCTTATCTAAGGCTTTAGCAATCTGATGGGCTTGATGAAGCTTTTCAAACCGTAATTCATCTGCCGTTCCGATATTGAGAACGACACCATCGACTTTGGAAATAATGGCTTCAAATTCTGATACCGCTTCAGACATTATTGGGCGGCCACCCGATGCAATACACATATTTGCCACATCGTTCATGGTGACATAATTTGTCAAAAAATGAATCCTCGGCGCCTTATATTTCAAGTGCATTGACAACCCCCTCACCTTGGCCAGTTCGATAACCATAGCGTATCGCTTTGGTTACCCTTGTTTTTGCTCCAACGATTGCCCTGTATATGTCTTTCCCCGCCGCTAGCTCACATGCAATTGCAGATGACAAACAGCACCCGGTACCATGGGTACATTCACTCTCTAGGCGTTTTTCAGCAAATGTTTGAATCGTCTTTCCGTCGTAGAAAAAATCAATGGCCTGTTCGGCATCATCAAAGTGACCTCCCTTTAATAGGACCGGCGTCTTATACAAGTGAACCATTTTTTTGCATGCAGCTTCCATATCTGCTCTTTCCTTGATTTTATTGCCTGTTAACATTTCCGCTTCAAAGCGATTCGGTGTTATGAGGGATACCTTATGCAATAATTTTTTTACAGCTTTTAAGGCGTCCGCCTGAATGAGTTGTTGACCTGTTGATGAACAAATAACAGGGTCTAAAACAATGGGGCAGTTGCGGTCATCAATCCATCGACTGACTGAGAGGATATTTTCCACCGAATAAAGCATACCGATTTTGATTGCGGATATCCGAAAATCTTCATCCATAATCTGCAATTGTTTATCCACCTGTATCGGCTCAATATGACCTACTTTTTGGGAATTTTGAGCCGTCACTGCCGTAATAGCTGTTAGTCCATGATGTCCATAGGATGCAATCGTTTTAAGATCCCCTTGAATTCCTGCTCCGCCGGAAGAATCCGAACCGGCAATGGTCAAAACATTTTTCATATTTTTTCTTTCCACCCTCTCATAACTTTTAATAAATCCGTGACCTCAAAAAGAATTAATGAGAATCCACTACCGACAAATGCGCTAATCCCAAAAGGAATAATAAAGAAAAAAAGTCCAACCGGATTACCCATCACATAACTTGCGACCAACCCTGCTACGACACCTCCAATGAGTCCTGTTCCGATAAGTTCTCCAAGACAAGCAGTACGGTGATTCGAAAAAAAGCGATAGAATAATCCTGCCAGTGCAGCACCAATCATGCTTCCCGGAAAAGCTAACAAGGATCCCATCCCTAACATATTGCGTATCAATGATATTAAAAATGCATTGATAACAGCGTAAGCAGGGCCTAACATGACTGCACCTATGACATTAATAAAATGTTGTACCGGAAAACACTTTGATACCCCAAACGGAATATAAAAGGTACTAAGTACAACACCTAATGCAATAAGCAGTCCTGAAATTGATAGTTTCAATGATACATTTTTCATCACTAACCTCCATATTTCTGAATGATTTGATAATTCGGTATATGCAGTTGTGTCAAACCCTAGAATTGCTTTGAAAGAAAAACAAGAAAAAGCTATTATACATGTTTAACCTGTATAATAGCCCTATATTTGACTTAAGCTTTCCTACGTCGGCATGATCCGAATCAGGTCAAGGGTCAAAGACAATGGTCTTTATCTCAGCCGGCGTTTCCGGCCCCCCTAGCGTTCTTATGAAATTATGTTACGGATAAAGAGTATCATAAAGAATTGTGAGCGTCAAGGTAATATTCGTACTAATATTTTAATTTTTCGTTTTTAAATAGTACTGGACATGATTAAACTTGCGAAGTGTTTCTTGCTCATTTTTATCAAGTTCACGCACAAAGCCATCGTCTTTAACCCATGCATCTTGACTATGTATAACCGAAAATTCCTCTTTAATCGTGTTAGAATATTTCATAAATTTCGGTCCTTCATAACCTGCCAATATAAAGAATTCATTCATCAGAAAATATGACCCTATATCTGGGCCTTCTCCAAGAAAATCATTATCAAGACTTTCTTTTGCAGAAGCATTTGCCCAAATTAAATAACGTGTCCCATAATAATTATAAAATCCTTCTTCCGTACTTAAATCAATATTTATCCCCAGCTCGTGATAAACACTATTTGCATCGCCTAACCATGGCTTGTGGTCACCAAAGATTATAAGCACCACCGGTTCCGTGTCACTTTTAAGAGTATTAACCATCTTTTCTAAGGACTCTGTTGTTTGATCAATCCCCTGTAAGTAATTATTCATAATAGCTGATGATTCTTCACAATATCCTTTATTAATAATATAAGGCATTCCTTCATACGTCTTTTCATAAGGTCCATGATTTTGCATAGTCACTGAAAAAGAAAAATACGGTCGGTCCATTTTTTTCCCCTTTTCATAAAAACCCAGAATCTCTTCAAACAAAAGTTCATCTCGCATATAATGCGTATCTTTTTTTCCCGAATAATAATTTTCAAGATAGTAGTAATTCTCAAATCCTAAATATGGATTGACATTCATCCGATTATAAAACCAGTTATAATAAGGGTGACTGCCTTCTGTATAATATCCCTGATCACGTAGGTACCATACGTATGTATCTACCTGCCTTCTAAAGTTTGGCAAGGATGTGTATCCCGTCAAAAATCCACGTTCTGTCGATACCGTCCCGCCCGCAAACACATTGTTAATCAAATTTCCGGTATAAGATTCTTTCTCTAATTGGTGATAAAATTCATATGGATTCTCTGAAAAATCTAATTGCTTTTGATGACTAAAGTCACTATAACCTTCAAGCATAATTGAAATGATATTCACTTTTTTATCGTCTGCTATTTCTCCGCCTTCATATACATCTAAAATCTTTATTACTTCTTGCTTCGAATATCCTTTCGGAGCTTGATTGATACTCGTTTTAATACTTGCTAAAAATGGATAAACAACCCCTCTGCTAATGTAATCCTCCGTTGCATTCCATCGATTAGCCAGCGAATAATTTTCTATGCTTTGGTATAATTTATCATTGCTATATAGAAAATTCCCCAAAAGTATTGAACAAATAACAATAGAAAAAAATAAAATTATTCTTTCTTTTCGAGATAATATCCCTTTCCTAAATAGAAAAACAGACATAATCGTAATAATTAGTATGGCTACAACCGTAATCACCATTTTATAATTCGGATAAACCTTATACTGTAAAAGCATATTTTTTGACTCATTAATAAATACCAAATCCCCTGCTAAAAGCGGGTCGTTTCTTAACTCAATTTTAAAATAATTAACCCAACTAATTAAAATCGTAATACAACTTGTTAGTAAAAAACTGAACCAAACACGGTTAGAAAGGGAATAAACACATAGAATAATCATAATAATTGGTAACGTATTTAATATTGGAATCCATGGATTACTAAAATAGGATATAAACATTGGCATAATATACTTTGCGGCACCAAAATACATACTTACAAAAGCGATTCCAATTGCCATCACAATTAGTGTGATAAAGATAATTCTTTTACTACTAAATTTAAACTTATTCATATAAAAACTCCTTTTATGTAAAGATTGTTTTCGTAATAATCTATCGGTCAAAGTAGGGTTGCAGAAAATAACTAATGGCCAATAAGGCTCCGCCAAACACCATGGATGTAATCACTTTCCAATAGACTTCAACCGAGGCTAAATCGATTAGCACAAGGCGCCCCGCAACAAAAACAACCAGTCCTAATGCCACGTAGGAGAACTGTTGATTCCTCTTAATAATTCCATAAATCAAGCCGCCAACACCCATTGCTGCCCAAAACAAGGTCACAAGTCCTGTCGCCACTTCCCTAAAGGCGCCGTAAGTATATACATAAAACACACCTGATATGATTAAATAATTTAAAATCTGCTTTTTCGATGTTCGATACAAATGCCAAATAAAAATTAGCAATACAACAACTTCTGCCGCAAATTTTATCCATTCAAATTCATAGTCAAACACTTGGTAAGTCAGTCCGAATAAATAGATGGCAAAGAAAATGCCTCGATAAACCAAAATAAGAATATCTTTTTTCTTAAAAACATACCAAATCGTAAGTTCCATAATAGTAAGTGCCAAGCCTAAGGCTAGCAGACCATAAATAGTTTCTTGAGTCAGATCAATGGTATCCACAAAGGCTCCCCATAGAATAATGAGGGAACCTAAGATTTCATATAAGTAGCCCTCGCCTTGTTCTTGTCTTCGCATGAATACTCCTATTGCAAAAATGACGATTCCCATAAACATGAGTGTGTAGATCCAATACTCTTCCATTTCAAGAACAAAATCCCATGTTACTGCTAGGCGAATCAAGAACAGGATAAATCCGTATGCCGGTAAGGTATAGGAAAAAAACAAGGCCTTTTTACGGTTGGCAAACCACACAATGACAATCATTGCAAATGTAAGAACTGCAAATGCGAATAAGCGATAGCCTTCATCCATTACGTGATTTGCATAATAGGCATTAAAGAGTGTTCCGTATCCAAAAAAGATACCGCTGCTATATATTTTTCTAATCCATGTTTTATTCCAATATAACAATCCAATGAATAGTATATAAATCATTACCGACGTTCCTATATACTCGAATGAATAAGCAAATTCATCGAATCGGTCAAGGGTATTAATGATAACGGTCACCCAAGCAATCAAACTGACACCATGGCCAATCCATTGAAAAACCGCTTCTTTTCGACAATGATAAAAAAAGAAAAACACATGCGCCATAATGATGAGAATCATCCATTCAAGTCGACCTTCAAAAAACTGAATAATCCCAAAATATATAAAAATAGCCATCATCACAAGTGTGGAATTATTGATCATATCTTCACCCTGGATTTTAAAGTAAACATAAGAACCAACAAAATATGCAAGAGCAATCCCTGCAAACAAAAGGGTCCAACCGTTAACCGACCAATCTAAAAGATTTTTTGTCACCAAAATTGTAAATAAAGGAATAATAATCAATAAGACACTGGTCATCCATAGGTCCTTTTCCTTAAGGCGTTTTTTAAATGCCATGATTAAATCTTGTCCATTAAAGATGGCATACAAAACAAAAAATAAGATTCCAAGTTCAGTTTTTTGTTGATTTGATAAAACAACTTGGCCGGTCACAATGAAGAGAACAATGTAAATACCAATAATAGTCAGCAATTGTAGACTTCGCCATCTTTTGTAATAAAATATAAGTCCGTTAAATATTGCTAGTGAAACAAGATATAAGCCAAAGCCAAAGAATCCGATAAACTGAACATCAACTAGCAAGGGAATAATAAGACTTCCTAATAGGGCTGTAATCGATAGGGATAATTTTTGATGCGTTAAGGAAATATAAAAAGCAATAAGACTTACTAGAATTAAAAATAAAAAAGCTAGGATGTCATTTAACATTTCATAGACTGCATATGCACCATAAACCGTGATATATAAGGTCGCAATTCCACCTCCATACACAACTTGAGAAACAAGATTTCGATTCTTATTATACGCTATTCGACCAAAGGCAATAAGCCCCCAGCCAATAATCACACCAAAAATTACTGTTATAAATTCTGTGATAAACCCTTGGTCATAGCCCCATTTAAATAGAAAGCCTATTCCAATCAATACTAAAGCGATCCCCATTTTACTTAAGACTGAAGCCATTGAAAAATTCAGTCGAACTTGTTTCTTCGGTTTCTTCACAACTTGTTTTTCAGAAATTGCCTGAACTTTTTGCAAATGTTCTAATGGTCGATATTGGCGCTCTGCCTGCGAGTCATCTAGCTCTTTGTGCTTTATATCCCTTTCCTTCATCTGTTTTTCAATCCAATGGACTTTATTCCCTAATATGACCACATAGATGATTAAAGCAATGATTAAAATATATAAAAAAAACAACATAATAAGTCCCCCTTTATCCTTCAATTCGAATATTTTCTATTTTACCACATATTAATGGTATAATAGGAATAACATGAAAATTTTCAAGGAGGAATACTATGATTAAACTTGGGATATTAAATAAACATGAATATACGCTCATTACTGATTTATTAGAAAATGACTTTAGCGAGCACGAATCTAACGACGTCACACCCATTCTTCTTCAACGTCAAGATAATGTCGTTCGCGAAGAGATTACACATCTTATTTCCGGTCAGTTTTCGGAAAAAGATTTGGATAATCTTCCGAATATACAGCATATTTTTGTACCCTATACGGGTCTAGACGGACTTGATCTGGATCTATTGCATTCACATAAGATTCACGTTCATAATACCTCATCCCACGCACCCTTTATCGCAGAACGGGCTCTAGCTTTGCTTTTAGCCTTGCAAGGAAAGTTGTTATTCTCGCATCAAAAGTTGGTCCAAAGGGATTGGTCTAGAGATGGCCGAGGACATTACACCGAATTTTGGAATAGTCTTTTTCATAAGAAAGTTGCCATTTATGGATATGGTCATATCGGAAAACACCTACACGATTTATTAAAACCCTTTGCATGCTCTGTCGGTATTTTAGAATATAAAAATCGTACTTATGAAGATACGATAAACTTTCCAACACTCGAAACGCTTGCTGATTGGTGTGACATTATGGTCGTCACCGTTCCACTGAATGACGCCACGCTTGGCTCCATCAATCAATCTGTTCTTACCCCATTAAAAGATAAAACATTGGTAAATGTCGCACGTGGTCCGATTATCGATGAAGATGCCTTATATAATACATTGAAAAATATTGGCCTATATGGATTTGCATCTGATGTCTGGTATTGTTACCCGTCAAAAGATCAACCATTTATGTATCCTTCAAATTACAACTTGCACCAATTCGACAACGTCATCATGACGCCACACGATGGTGGTGCTGAGATTAGTTCAAGACGAGTGCGATATAAAGATACCTTGAGGCAGGTGATAAAAAGTACTTCGCAATAAAAGGAAGGTATATATCTTGTAATGCATGGTTGAAAAATATTCACGGCTTCATTGCATCGTGGAGTTCTAACGCCAAAAAAGTGGCCAAAGCAACGGATTCCTAACTCACTTCGTTCAGACAACGGAATCCTTGACTTGCTCCAACCACTTTTTCGACTAAGAACTACATCGATTGATGAAAAGTTCATATTTTCCAACCATGCATTCATATATACTCTTTTTTCACACGCTTAGAGACACTCGACGAAATGAATCAGAGAATAATTTTATATATAGGCATTATCGACTTGAATAATATTCTACAACAAGATGGTCATTGATTTCGATAGGAATGTTTTCTCGTGTTGGGTTTTCAACTAAGACAGCCTTGTATCCTTCTAAATCATATTCTATATAGGGTAAGTTATAAATAGCTTTTTCATGAAAATTATGTTTATAGATGGCGACGTCTTTTGCTCTATCTTTAATCTCGACGACATCACCGACAGATAGCGCATAAGAAGGGCGATCTACTTTTTTTCCATTGACCCAAATATTTCCATGGGTAACGATTTGACGTGCTTGTCGAATAGAAGCTCCAAAGTTCATACGATAGACCATATTATCCAAACGACACTCAAGGTCCGCAACGAGTTTTTCTCCGGTTAGTTCAGGACTCGCTAATGCCTTATCTACATAATTTCTAAATTGCTTTTCTAAAACTTCATAATATCCACGAAGTCGTTGTTTTTCTAAGAGTTGCTCTCCATATGGAGATAACTTTCTTCGATCTCTTGCTTGGGATGGCACACTACGCTTCATCGCTTTCGGATGCCCACACACATTTAAGTTGAGACTTCTGCATTTTTTAAATCTTGGTTCACGGTTTCTTGCCAATATAACACCTCTCTTTAATTGATTTTGATTATCGTTATCATCAAGATATCATAACAAAGTTTATCACTCTTGTCAACACAAAACATTTTCTTACATGTCTTCTCCTACGAAAATCACTTCACTACATTGGTCGTTTTTCATTCTTTTCCAATTGATAAATCCATAGAGATCATTGACCAAAAAAACGATAAAGCAAATGACCATAGGTAGGTACATACTATCTACTAAACTTGCCAAGCTCCAAAGAATGATGAGCACAAAATCATTTGTCGCGTATGCTATGGCGTAATAATGACTGCGTAACATCATTAAACTTGATGCCACAAAGCTTGTCGCTATAGATACAACACTTAACTCTAAGTTGCTTGTCCCTAATTTTTTTAAAACCATTCCTAAAAACGTTGTTACAACAATCGTAAGTATGGTAAGGATTATAGCTTGTTTTTTAGTAAGCTCACTCACCTTAACTTCTTGTTTGGAATAAGGATGTTTGAGCCATGTGATGACTGATAAAAGGGCAATGGGAGCCGTCATTCCAAGATAGGTAATGATTTCACCATAGTACTTGAATCGATAGGAAATTACCCCATATATGAGACTAAACATAATAGTTAATATCTGTCCGACCACATCACCCTTGGCAACAAATATCAAGGCCGTTACGCCAATTAAAGAGGCTACAATAGTCATCCAATCATTTTGATTTGATAACATAAATGAACCCCAGACAAAAATCACCGATGTTAGCCATAATATTCTTTCAAATGCTGATAAATTCTTTAATGAGTGCCAAATATTCATAATTCCTTTTCCTCCAAAAAAAGCATCCGTGACATATCTTCTAAGACCTAACGATATGCTACGAATGCTTTATGCATCTCTCTACCCGGTGGCAGTAACTTTATTCAAATTCAAATGTAAACTGATGAAGGGATAATTCATCCCGTACAGCAATTAATTCTTGCTGAACCGCTTCATTAATGGGAACGCCTTTATCTTTTCGTTCAAGCCAAGCTAAATACTCTTTTTCACCTGCTGTAAAAATTTGATCATATCCAGGCGCTTTCTTGGATCCTCTTAAGCTTCGCAAAATATCTCCTGCAGTCTTTTTGAAACTGTCTAGACCCATAAATGCTTCTGTATCGATAGCAATGAAGAAATGCCCTAAATGATAGGGAACTTTTTCTCCACTCTCTGATAATCCTGTTAGCATTTTCAAGAATTTCCCTTGTTGCAATGCCGCGGATAATATCTCAACCACGGTTGCATATCCATAACCTTTGTATCCGGCGAGTTCTTCACCGATACCTCCTAATGGTGCTAAAGCAGCTTTTTCATCTACCAAATCCTGTAAAATCTGGTTTGAATCCGTCATAGCTTGACCTTGACGATCCAAAACCATTCCTTTGGGTGTATCCTTGCCTACACGAGCAAAATATTCGATTTTTCCTCTTTGGGTAATAGATGTTGCACAATCAAGTATAAAGGGGAATTCTTCATCCGTCGGCATGCCGACCGTTAATGGGTTGGTTCCCAGCATATTCTCTACGCCAAAGGTTGGAGCAATAGATGGTCTGGCATTTGTTCCTGTAATTCCGATACACCCTGCCTTTGTTGCCATTTCTGCATAGTATCCGGCAATGCCATAATGTGTTGAATTTCTTACTGCAACCATTCCCATACCATATTTTTTTGCTTTTTCAATTGCCATGGACATGGACTTATATCCAATGACTTGTCCCATCCCATCATGTCCATCCACAACTGCTGTTGTCGGCGTCTCTCTAAGAATCTCAAATTCTGTAACCGGTTTTTGAATGCCTGCCTTAATTCGATCTAAATAGATTGGTTTAAATCGGTTGACTCCGTGTGAATCAATTCCTTTTGTATCCGAAGCAATCAAAACATCTGTACAAATCTTGGCATCTTCTCTAGGAATACCATATCCCACAAAAACCTCTTCAACAAATGAACGTATAACATCCCACTGAATATATATTGTCCCCATATACATCTCCTAACTTTAATCCGTTATCAAGAACCAGGTTATGATTGTATTATACACAAAAATCAGGTGTTCTTGCAATGCAGAAACTATAAAAAACACATTATTAGTATAGTATATCATTTAATGAATACAAGCATCAAAGTGACGATTTGGAATACATTCAAGCCCTTATACTTCAATAATATATGTCTTGATTTCAAAAGGTTTGAATTTCATCTCTATTGTTGACGTCTTTGTTTGTTCTCCAATGGAATTTTCCATTAAATCACACTCACACCAACTTTTTACTTCAAAGTTACATTCTAACTGAATGTCACTTTTTCCACCATACATTTCATGAAGTCGAATTAAAACTTTGTTTTCGCTCTCTGTCTTCTTAATGGTATCTAACGCTACGCCTGAACCATAAACTTCGAAAAGTCTTTCGCTTCCTTGGCACAAATTGATATCACCTTTAATGGCTCTTAACGGGGCATTTAAACTCCAGGCTTCTTCAATTACTCTTGACTGATTCCATGCTTCTTGATGGACAAATAAACTATAGGTAAAATGCTGTTCACCTAGGTCTGCTGTTGGATCAGGAAAAGTCGGTGATTTTAATAATGTCAACCGCATTGTATTTTCTTTGATATCATAACCATATTTGCAGTTATTCAATAAAGCGATTCCTAAGCCTTTTTCCTCTATGTTGGCCCACTGATGCCCGACTACTTCAAATTTAGCTGCATCCCATGATGTACTTCTATGAGTTGGTCGCTCAACACTTCCAAACTGTATATCATATCTTGCATTAATCGCTCGTACATCTACCGGAAAGGCAACCTTTAATACCTTATCTCTTTCTTGCCACTGAACTCGGGTCGCAAAATCAATCCGTTTGGAATGATGATACAAAATCATATCTTGTATAATTGTTGTTTTATTATATTTCCAACCAAAACGTATTTTAATAAATAACGGACCTTCCGAGATCAGATTAGCTCCTGTAAAATTATGAATAATTTCTTTTTTATCATCGATTGTCGCTTCCAATTCCCAAGCATCATACTCTCTTGGCTTATCTTCGAAAATCTGCAATTCATTCCCTGTTCCTTTGAGAATATTTTGATTACTTGACTTATCAAAAATTTCCGTAAGCTGTCCTTCACTATTCCATGTAATTTTACAATGCTTACTTTCAACGCTATTGCTTTTATAGGTAAATTGGCTTTCACTTTGACGGTCCTCTAGAATTGCTTCTTTTTTCACTTGATAATTTTTTGTTTCAAGAGGCGAAATCGAATCTACATGAAAATAGCATGCATTTTCGGAGATTTGTCGCATCAAGGGTCGATTGTCCAAATCAACTAATTGTAAATCTTGATAAGCATTATCCTCAATACAAATAAGTTCATCTCGATTCCATAGGGCTGTATTGGTGATAGATACATTTGACTGAT
>CAZVKG010000054.1:0-24695 GCA_964627665.1 uncultured Eubacteriales bacterium
AAAAGATATCAACTGTTGATTTTAAGTTTGCTCATATCTGGATGAATAATTCAGGATAAGTAATGATAAACGAATCATCATCCGCCTTTTTCCTTCTTTTTTCTGTTAATCCTAAAGCTTTGTTATAAAACTCGAGTGACTCCTCAAGATTTTTAACATTGTAATTTTCATGGATCATTTCAAATTTCATCATAATAAACCTCTCTTTAAATTTCTATATTCCACTTTTGACCCTCTTGCCTGACATCCACGACTTTCGCATAGTTCAAGTGCAGCTTTCTTTCTTGTTTAAATTGCTGAATAATCGAAGATTGCCCCCAAAAGTGCATTGGAAATACATAACCACCAATTAAGGTCGCCTGCATAATAAACTGTTTTTCCCAAGTACTGGAATAAAAAAGCAACTCCGCTTTCTGTTGATTTAAGTGTTTTTAGAACAATTTTGTTCTGGTTAGTGTCTATCAACTCCCATTCAATTAAAAACCACTATGACTTATATATGTAATCTCCATTTTTCATCGTCATCCTTTTAATAGTTATTTGTTGATATCTATTATCAATTATACTCCAAGCAGTTTTTTATTTCAATTTTATGGATAACACACAAACGATATACAATTATAATGGGATAATATTAGTATTTTTCAATTTTCTTTTTATTTGGTTCTAGATGAAAAGTAACAATACTTCTTTTACCAAAATAATGCTTCAACTGTTGCTCAAGGGATTCTGAAATTTCATGTGCATTGTATAATGAAATTTTTTCACTAAAGATCAAGTGTGCCTCTATTGCCACATTAGAACCTACACGTCGAGTCCTTAAATTTTGACAGTCTTGAATTTCAATTGATTTGTCTAATAAATTCAATATATATTGTACTTCTTCTTTATTAAGAGATGCTTCTAATAATTCATTGACAGCAGGCAACATAATTTCAAAAGCTACTTTAATAATAAATACACTTACTACAATAGCTGCAATCGGATCAAATATTGTCCATTTCTCTCCGAGAAAAAAAGCAAAACTTATGCCTATAAGCGTTCCAACAGATGACAATGCATCCGATCGATGATGCCAGCCATTCGCTACTACTGCCGGAGAATTTATTCTTTCTCCGATGATTTTGGTGTAACGATATAAAACCTCTTTGAATACGATTGACAATATAGCTGCTATTATGGCAACTAGCCCTGGTCTGGATATCGTCGCACCTTTTATTAAAACTTCATACACCGTAATCATTCCGTTTTTTAAAATATTATATCCTGCGTATAATAATGTTACACCAATAATTACCGTTGTAAATGTTTCATATTTACCATGCCCAAAATTATGTTCTTCATCAGCAGGTTTATCCGCAAATCTGAAACCAACTAAAACAACAATGTCTGTAAAAAAATCTGTTAAGGAATGAATTCCATCTGCAAGCATTGCATTGCTTTTTCCAAATATCCCCGCTATTATTTTAATAATTGTCAGTATTGTATTAACAATAAATCCAACCCAAGTTACTTTTTTTGCTTCGAAACTTCGTTTCTCATAGTTTATTTCATGATTGTACATATGCCCTCCTTAAATAGCTTCTTGATTTATCAAACGCAATTTCTTAATCACCCTTACTTTTGAAGATAAGTACTATTTTGATTTAACCTCTTGTATAACGTCACCTTTTTTACCTCCTCTATAAAATTTATAGTATATATTTACCAAAACAAAAAACACACCCATGGAACATTACTGTCCCACAGATGTGTTTATTTTTAATCTGCTGTCACTCGTTTGGTGACCCGGCCCCATGATCTAAATACGATTCATCGCCTGCTCAGTTTATTAACAATATATAACCTTTTGTTTTTTATTTTAAACAAAATTCTCAAAGTTGTCAATAATAATTCCCTTTAAGTTTCCCCTTTTTTAATCATTCGATCAATTCTTCAAATCGATACAGCGGTTCGTCAAGCAACATATTACCTAGTGTTTCACCGGATTTACCTTCAACCCATATTTGTACTCTTTCTACTTCAGGAAACTCTGTCAGTGTGTTTACAATTGAGCTTAGGGTCATGAGTTCACCCGCGCTTCCACCTGAATGATTATCGATAAACTCTCTTGAGAAATCAACCGTACAAAGTCCATTGTCGATATTGATGCTAAGAAGTTTTGTTCCTTCAGGAATTGATGGAGACAAAGCCTCATTATTGGTACCTTCAATCAATCCATGTATAGCTGCTTCAGCAATCTCGTCATTGTAAACCGTTAAGGTCCTTACTTCTTTCCATACTTTCTGCGCATCCATGCCCGGAAAATACAAAGTCACCTCATTTTGTGTCACATTCACTGGGTTAAATAAAGAATATCCTGCTGTAAAAGGTTCTTCTCCCAGTTCAAATAATTTTTCAAGGGACACGACGCCTATATTTTCACGTATAACGCGTTGCTCGTAATAATCACTGCCTACCTGTTTATGTCTAACTGTATATTCTTTGACCCCCATATCTGTCATTTCTGCTTTCATAATCTGCCCGTTAATCGTTTGAAGAACTCCATCCTCATCTCTTGCTTGATCCGTCCAGTAAGTCCCTATAACTAAGGGCGTTTGAATCAAGGTAAGTTGATCAAACTTAGAGTCCATCATGACCTCTTCTTCTTTTGTTTGTATTAGACTATTTCCTTCAATCGTATAATTTAAGTCGATGGAATAATCCTTGTCACTTTCGCCATCTGACATATCGTCAACCATTCCACTGACCGTATAGATTCTTTTGGTTGGTTCATCAACAATAGAATCCAGCCTTGCACTGTGGCCGTATTCTGCAAATCCTTCATATTTCCATTCATAGCCTGTCGCATCCGGTAATAACTCAGATAGGGCACCCACTTCATAGGTCGGTTCATTAATGCTCGCCACTTGTGTCAAGGCATTCCATCCAACTTCTTTTCCCGTTAACTCTGCGACAGAACGAAGAGGTACATAAGTTGTTCCATCTACAACGAAATTATCTGTGGAGACAGGGGTACCATTTACTTCTATTGTCACAATGTTCCTATGCACTCTTATCAACTCACTTATATCACTCCCAATAAGTGTTCCTGATAAAAAGGATAAGGACAGTAAAACAACAAAGATGAACATACCTGTGTTTTTTACTAAGTTTTTTCGGTTGTTTTTCATATGGCTCACTCCATTTCTGCTAAGTAGTTAACATTGTCAAAACGGTTATATGTATATTATATCCCTTTTCATATAGTCAAGCAACTATTCCAAAACTTCGGAATAATCATTTAAAAAGCTCTTAATAGTATCTCCGAATATTTCGGGGGCATCTTCAAATACCGCGTGACCTGAATCTTCAATAATTACGAATTCAGCATTCTTGAATAAATCCAAGTATGTTTTGCTGGCAGCTTCTGTTTGAACAAAATCAGCTCCCGGGTGTATTATTAACACTTCAGTATCTAACTCCGGAAAACTTTTAGTATAGTCATGCTTCTTACCCATACTGAAATACATAGCCTGAATCATCCACCCACCTGCCATATTATTCTCTGGCGGCACGTATTCAGTCGCAGAATATGCCAAATTAAAATAATACTCAAGTTCATTATTTAGATTAACTAAATCTTTATCCGAGTTGTTAAAGATATTCTGATAATCAAAATATCTCTTTACAAAGTCTTCATACCCTTCTAACTCATTATCAGGCAATCGCTTTTTGATATTAGCAAATAAATCTTCTGTTTCCATAGGCATTTTCATTAGGGGCGCCGGAGCGACTAAAATAAGCTTCTCAACGTTATCCGGAAATTCAGCAGCATATAATGCGGCTAGAAATCCACCAAAGGAGTGTCCAATTATAATCAGTTTATCTTCTCCAAGGATGTGTCTTATTCTTTCAACATCTGCAATTTGAGCTGTCAATCCAAGTGTTGATTCTAATTCCAACATATTGTTGTGATAGTTTTTCGACGCAAAAGCATCAATCGGTCTAGTTGAATCACCACATCCTCTTTGATCATAATAGATAAATTGATAATCCTTACTTAATTCATTTAACCCTTTCCACTCACTTGTGTTTGGCATTCCCGGTCCGCCATGAATTATAAGAACATTGGTGCCGGTCCCTTGTGTAAAATAATGCAACTTAATTTCCTCTTCTACTAAAAAATAATCCACATCTTTTGGTTGGGCTGGAGGTTCAAAGGATGCGCTTACATTAATACCTTTTGTCACATTTCCAACTTCATACATAGGTTGTGATGACTTGATAACAAACATAATAACGACTGCCATAATAACAACGACAACAAGGCCTAATATCAAAAGAAATATTTTCATGAATCATCACCTTCATTTATTTTAATTGGAAGTATTATTTTAGTTATATATTTGTTTGGATTACCCCCGAAAATCATACCCGGTCCTTTTATGTATTCATCTCTAATTGGTGTTTTCACTTCATAATCATTATTTTTTGCATAGTCAAATAGTGCTTTATATGCATTGCCTATGTTTTCATAACGACCTTTATGTATTGTCGTTATTGCTTTCATCTCCGCTAATGTTCTACAATTGATATCACTTGTACTCATTGCACTTTTTATCGGCACACATACTTCTATATCCGCCTGTTCAGAATACTCTAATTCATGATATAGGTTAAAAAAGTCTCCACTTGCCTTCCCTTTAACACTTCTAAAAATCTTTCCTGCATATTTGCCGCAATCTTCATATTTCCCAACATATCTTATTGATGCTATTTGCACACTCGGTATTTGTTCGACTTTCACTTCATAATTCATCAATAATTCCTCCTTGATAATAGTGTTAACAGAAGCATTTATTTTTTCGATGAGTTCTTTTTTTTCTTCGATTTCTTTTTGTATAAGTTGTTTTTTCTCAGTAAGAATAAAGTGTAAATCATCCTCATCAACGCAAAGAGATAAGGTGTCTTTTATCTCAGATATTGAGAAGTTTAATTGTCTTAAGCGCTTTATTAATAATGCATTTTTATAATTATGCGCATCATAGAGCCTATAAGCATTATCACTTTCTCTATCAGACGGTACTAATATACCTTCTTTGTCATAATACCTTAAGGCCTTAATACTTAATCCAGTTATCTTTGAAAACTCACCAATTTTATACATATTAACCTCCTATCATCACTATACAACCTCCCGTGCAGGGGAGTGTCAAGAAAAATTATTGGACCCATATAACTTTATTTGATTTGATAACATTTTAACCTTTAATTGCCCCTGCTGTCATCCTTTAAACTAATTTATCCTGAAATTCCCAAACTGCTAAAGGTAATGTTCTATTTTCTACTGCTTGGGTTAATGTATATGCAAAAACAAATTCATTCCACATAGTTAGTTGTTTTACTACAATAAAAGCGCAAACAAAAAACTGATTACACATCTGTGTAATCAGTTAACTATATCTACTTTAAGTCTATATTAATGCATTTCTATGATTTCAATAAGCTCTCCATGCCAATTATGATACCATATCTCTCCGGTATAACCATTAACACTTAACATTCCATAGGGATTACCATCCTTTACTACATGAAATGTATAATACCCATAAAACCTGGTATATTATTAAATGAAGTGGTTGTTTGCACATCTCTTTGATTTAATTGTGAATAAATGATTCCCACCAAGCCACCACCAATGAGAACGACACCCAAAACAATCAAAATCAGATTTGTTTTTTTCATCTTAACTACTTCCTTTCAATAACGCTTTTTTTCTTAAGGTATCCCTCTTCAGTTATTTCTCCGTTGACGTACATTTTTTTAAGTGTATTAAGTGTATCATCATTCGTAGGGCTCTGTTTTTTGTTTAATGTTACAATACCTATAACTAATAAGGCTACGCCAATGAGAATATTATAATGCCACATACTAAAGTAACCACCAAAAAAAGAGGCACATCCTCCATTACCAAACCAATTTAATCCTCGCATCATTTTTTATCACCTTTCATTCCTATTTTATTTATTTCTTTTGTTATTATTATTATGCACTCAAAATATGACACAATTATGACTGATTATAAGGAACTATTGAAATATAGGGAACGACATCTTATACTTATATTAATACTAATTCTCATTGATTATAAAGGAGGTTTTTATATGTTTTTTGTCCCCTATATTACTTTTAACGGCAACGCTTCTGATGCAATTTCATTTTACAGCAAGGTTCTTGGTGCCCAGTCCAACCCTAATATTATGTATTACAAAGAAGCACAAGGTATGGATATTCCTTCAGGTTACGAAGATAAAATCTTACATTCCGAACTCAACTTTCCTGGAGGTAGCCTCTACATTAGTGATGCATTCCCTGGCTCAGACGTAATTTATACAGACAGCATTTCATTTACTTTGGAACCGGATTCCAAAGAATCTCTTAATACTTTATTCGATTTGTTGTCTGAAGGCGGAACCGTTATACAACCTTTAAAAGAAGAGTTCTGGGGTGCTATTTTCGGATCGGTCAAGGATAAATTCGGTATTTATTGGGGTCTCAATTATCAACTGCCCACCAAGTAATTGTATATAAAAGCTTAGACTTAAAATAAAATAATAACGGGCTCTCTTTAATTCGTACAAAGAGGACCCGTTATAATATTTTGGATAACTATACATTTAACGTGTTGGGACTATTTCTAACCAATATCCATCCGGGTCCGTTATAAAATAAATACCCATTTTTTTGTTTTCATAACATATACAATCCATTTCTTCATGTAATGCATGGGCTTGGTCATAGTCATCTACTTGAAAAGCCAAATGAAATTCACAATCACCTAAATCATAGGGTCTATCCCAGTCTCTTAACCATGTCAATTCTAATTCAAAATCCGAATGGTCATTTCCTAAATATACAATAATAAAGGATCCGTCCTCTGCCTCTTTTCTTCTTTTTTCCGTTAGCCCTACTGCTTTGTTGTAAAATGCAATAGATTTTTCAAGGTTTTTCACATTATAATTTTCATGTACCATTTTAAATTTCATTTTTCTCCACCTTTCTTATATTTTTATTATCCATGTTTGGCCTTCTTCATTTATATCCATCACCTTTGCTCCTTGCAACTTGTCACTTCGTTCTCTTTTAAAACGCTGAATGATGGATGGTTTTTCCCAAAAATGCATTGGAAATATATATTGAACCGAGGCTGTATGTAATAATTTTTCTATTCCGTAATAGTAATATTCTTCTTGCCTTGGGTCCAATGGAGCAAAGGCTAAATCAATAGAATGCCCTTTTAAGACCTCCATTTGTTGGTTAAACATTTCCGTCATGTCCGCATTGTATTGTTCTGATTCGCCTGACCATAACCACCAATTTAAATCTCCTGCATAATAAATCGTTTTTCCTAAATACTCTATTAAGAAAGCGACCCCACTATCTGTTGATTTTAATGTCTTTATTAAGATAATATTTTCCATGGTATCTGTCAAACTATATTCATTCCTAGGGTCAACGACATGGGTCTTATGTGTAATCTTGTTTGCACTAATATCCGAAGACAACACAAACTCAACATCCGGATAATCAGAAGTTAGGTCAAAAATAACCGGATTAAAATGATCATGATGCTTGTGACTGACAAATACAATGACTTTTTTATCCTTTTCTAGTTTCGGTATTGTCCCTTTATAATAATCAAACAAAAAATAGCAAGACTCCCATTCAATTAAAAAGCCGCTATGACTAATATATGTTACTTTCATAGTTTCTCCTCTCTCCCATTGTCTTTATGCATTAAAAGCAATTTATTCATAGATAAGCAAAACCTTTTATAATTTAGTATTTAAGTCTCTTATCACCTGATTAAAATATTCCTGACTTTGGGCTCCTGAAATAGAATACTGATCTTCAATGACAAAAAAAGGAACCGATGATACCCCTAATGATGAAGCAAGGTCTTGATCCTTTAAAACCACTTCTTTGTAGCGTTCTTGGTCAAGCACTTCTCGAGCTTTTGTTTGGTCTAAACCAACTTCCCCTGCTAACTGTACCAAATTATCTTTAAGTCCAATATCAATCCCTTTCTCAAAATATGCAGAAAATAGAACTTCCGCCATGGCTTCTTCTTTTCCGAATTCTGCAGCATATCTAGTCAATTCGTGAGCCATACGTGTGTTGTTAGGTTTGATGTTTTCAAAATCATAATCAAGTCCACTCTTTTTAGCTTCATTCATAACACTTTGATTATTCATCTTTGCTTGTTCATAGGTCATCCCATATTTTTCAGCTAAAAGTGTATTTATATCTTTATCCGGATGCGAAGTAGCTTGTGGATTTAATTGAAAATTACGATAATTCAACTCAGTCTCGTCTTTTATATCTAACTCAGCAAGGGCTTTATTTAAACGGGTCTCAACTTATAGAATTAATTATAACAAATGGGATAACAATTATCAATTAATAACATTTAAACTCCTGACTTATATCCATCACATACCATTAATTAGTTGACTGGTAAACTAATTAATGGTATGATTACTACATCAACTATCAATGGAGGTATTTATGGAGGCCATCGAATACGGCGCATTAATTAGGTCAATCACTTCAAATTTGAATAATTATATTGGAAAGGCATGCCAAGAACATGGCATTCAACAAGGTCAGTTCGAGTATTTCTTGATCATCGCGTGGCAACCTGGCATCAATCAACTCGAGATTGCACGGAAAAAGAATGTAGGCAAAGCTGCAGTGACCAAAGCTTTAAAAATACTTGAATCAGATGGATTCATTGTTCGAACTATAGATTCCAATGATAAAAGGAATATCATTTGCCATCTCACAAAAAAAGGAGAGGGCATAATGCCTATTTTAAAAAACATCTCCGCAAATATACAAGGACAATTGTTCCAAGGATTCCAAGACAAGGATATGACATTATTCTATGAATATTTATGTCGTCTTGTTGTTAATTCTAGCCAACTCCAACCCCCACAATAAAGAGAAATGCAAGGAGGTAACAATGATTATAACTCAATTTTATACTTTATCCATCCTTTCACTGATTATCGGTACTGCAGCAATCTATCTCGCCATGATTGAATCTGTCCCGGTGTCATGGCTTTACTATCATTATTTCATTCGTAAGCCTTTGAATTGGTCCATACTTCTCTTCTTATTGTCATGGTCATCACTCATTTATTTTCGAGAGAATCAATGGCCACTATGGACATTGCCTCCAATTATTATGGCCCTCTTTGCCTTAATCCTGACCTATAAAATGCATCATGAAAAAGCTTTCCCATCTGTGTTTTTCCCTGAGATGTCTGATAAGCCTTATGAACTTCCCATTGAAGAGACAATGGAATTGGCTGTTATTACCTATGAAGGCATAAGCAAGTGTTATCCACTAGATTATGTGATACATCACCATATTGTCAACGACCATTTTGGGACCAGGACTGTCGCCCTTACTTATTGCGCTATGTGCCATAGCATTATCCCTTTTGATGTCACAGATATTGGGCCATTATTCGTTGCGTCTTTTAAAAATTCCAACATGATTGTTGCAGACAAAGCCACAAAAACCTTTTTCCAACAGGCAACGTTCCAATCACTGATCGGTAAACTTCACCCCACTACCCTTACGATGATTCCCTTTCAGATAATGACTTGGTCCGATGTGAAAGACACAATCAAAAATCCCCTTGTCGTATATGTAACTAAGAAAGATTTCAAAGAATTTCAATTACCTATCCCCGGAATCTGGAAGAAGCTTATCGCCACCGAAGCCACACCGGGACTGTCTTCAAAGAACCGGGACAAAACCTTCCCTGCAAGGACTCGGGTCATTGGCATCTTGGAGCCCTCATTTGAAAACCACATAGTATATCTAAAAAAGACAGTTCTAAGTGCATCTATCATCCATAACAAAGAACTTGGATTCTACTTGATAGCACACTCAGGAACCGTCAATGGTTATAAGGATGTTGTCAATGGTCAGCATGTGATCATTATAATAGAAAACAATAAGTTGATTGATCAATTATCCGAAACTCATTGGACTATGTTTGGCAAATATTTAAGCGGAAGCATACAGGCAGATCTAGATCCAATCGCTGTTTCTGATGAGTACTGGTTCTCTTGGAAGAAATTTCATGAAGATACGGAAGTGATTATGGATTTTGATTAAACTGTTACTCTTTTAAAAAGCTTTTAATGGTTTAGTTGGTCAACATAGTCATCACCGATATTACGTATAACCGAGCATCCATTTTCTTTGAAAATATCGACAGCTTTGTCGACATTTGAATTCTTTACTAAAATATAATCTGTATTAAATGTTGATATTACAAATATACTTATGTCATTTTGTCCCATTAACGTAGCTAACGAAGACAAAATACCTACCAAACTAAAATCCAATATGCCTTCCACTTTGATTTGTAAATTTTTCGAATCAACATTTTTTTCTCTCCAATACACTGTTCTAGCCTTAAAACTAGTCGTTGAGGTTTTATTCAGTCAATACCTTACGTGCACGTTTTGTTATCAATTCATTACCTAGAGACTTTTTTGTCACCGGAACAATCAAGTCTTTCACTTGCCGCTCTAATTCCCATGTCCCATCCGGCTTCATTTTACTATTCAGAAGCTTTAAGGCTTTTGACATATTATCATCCCACACTCCTTCTTTTGACAGTATCCAAAGGATTTCTAAAAAATCTGCTTTATACATATTGGGAAGCGTAAGCCGTCCAATCATGGGATGCAACAACTGATCCGGATTATGGGAACTATAACAGACTTCATGGAGCAAAATATACTCAATACATTCTTGAATACATGACAACAGCTTTTCCGAACGCTCTTGCTCTGGAATAAACGAAAATCCTTTTAGGAGCTTGACCACTCCCCAAAAACATGTATGTTTGCCATAACAACTCTTATTATTATGATAAGGAAATGTATATGGCGTTTTAAAGTCGCCATCATCAAAACGCTGGTATTGGCTAAAAAAATCAACAACACGGTCGACTCGATTTTTTTCATTCATATTGAAATACTGCAGCAGATATATCATATTTCCATTCAGACAAGGTATGGGGAAGTGACTTTTCCCAATGGTGAAAATACCATATTCTTCATCCCAAAAATGCTCTGTAATGATTTTCAATGGTTTTTTCCAACTCGAATCATCTCTGTCAGCCTCAATGTCAGCTAACAAAACCAATGTCCACAACGTTGATTTATAATTCGGAACATAATAAGTGAGTTTAGGTCCATATTTATTATCGTGTTCAACATTCCAGCATCCGTGACTGTCTTGAAGCCGTCTGATTTTTTCTATTGTTTCGTAACTTGTCATTGGATCTCCTCCCTTTTATTTTGATTATACCCGATTTTTCTTTTCATTCAAATCATTATCTTAATTAAACTCACTGACAGCAAAAAGCTCAAAGTATAATTAAATACATTGAGCTCTGATTTTCTAGGATTATACTTAGGTTAAATTATGCCTCTCATCTCCTTCGTCTTTAATAAACACAGGAATAATTTCTATTGGACATGCCACTTCTACCCATTGACCTCCTTTATATCGTTTACTTGTTTCCATTTCTATCCAACCATTTTCTTTGGGTAAATAAACACTACGCTTTGTTATTCCCGGAGATAATACGGGTGCCACTAAATATTTGTCACCATACATATATTGATCTTCCACATTCCAACATTCCTGATCTTTAGGAAATTCATAGAATAAGGTTCGCATTATTGGTGCCCCTTTTTCATGAGCTTCTTTCATTAATTTACGTGTATAGTCTCTTAATGATTCTCGTAAGTCAATATATTTCTTGCATATGGCATATACTTCTTCTCCATAACTCCATATTTCGTTCGGTGCTCCTGACAGACATGTTGCCCCGCCCGTTTTACCAAATTGCGGTTGTTTGGGTTCTCTATCGCCATGGAGTCTCATAACAGGCAAGAATGCTCCCCATGCAAACCAACGAACAAACAACTCTCTGAAGACCTCATCATTCGGATTCCCGCCATGAAACCCTCCTATGTCGGTGGTCCACCATGGTATACCCGCAAGCCCCATGTTAAGTCCTGCGGTTAGTTGATTTCTCATGCTGTCAAAGCTTGATGCAATATCACCTGACCAAACTAGAGCCCCATATTTCTGACTTCCTATCCAAGCACATCTTAATAGATTCACAATTTGTTCTTGTCCTTGGGATGACATGCCTTCATAGAATGTTTTGGCGTAATTTAATGGGTACATATTCCCTATTTGCATGTTACTTCCCTTAGCATATCGATACAAATCAAAATCATAATAACTATATTCTGGTTCCGCTTCATCTAGCCAAAATAATCGAATACCCATATCATAATAATTCTTCTTAACTTTATTCCATACATACGACCGTGCTTCGTCATTCATGGCATCATAATGTATTGTGGCACCTTCAAAGTCAAGACCAACTCTAACACCTCTATCCGTTCTGGTTAAATAACCTTTTTCGACCATTTCATCATAATTTTCCGACTGTTGATCAACCGTTGGCCAAACTGATACCATCAGTTCAATATTCAATTCTTGTAATTCTTTAACCATTGCCTCTGGATTTGTCCAATAGTCTTTATCAAACCGCCAATCTCCCTGTTTAGGCCAATGAAAATAATCAATTACAATAACATCCAAAGGGATTTGACGTTTTTTATATTCTCTAGCAACTTCAAGTAATTCATCTTGTGTTTGATAGCGTAACTTACATTGCCAAAATCCGAGTCCATATTCCGGCATCATAGGCACTTTACCAGTAACCTCTGCATACACTTCTTCAATAGCTGCTGGAGTGTCACCTGCAACAACCCAATAATCGAGAATCTTTGTCGAATAGACCTCAAAGCTCATTATATTTTTACCAAACACAGCCCTTCCAATACCTGGATTATTCCATAAAAAACCATACCCACGTGATGATATTGCAAAAGGTACACTTGCCTGTGAATTTCTATGTGCTAATTCGAGATCCGTCCCTTTCAAATCAAGGTATGGCTGTTGATACTGGCCCATACCGTAAATTTTTTCCTGAGGATCAAGAGATTCGAACCTTTGTTTTAAGTGATAATCTCCACCAAGGATTGGTTTAAATTCTCTGGCCTCAACCTCTATTGCACTACATTTTTCATCCAACAAATCTTTTCTGTTTCTAGTATACTCTTCAAGAAGTACCAATCCATGGTCATTAAAAATACGAATTTTTCCATTCTTGCTGATAACTGCACTAATCTTACCGTTAAATATTGTTCCTTCCTCTTCATTAATATCAATAGTCGCTGAACATAACGGCTGATCTAAAAGCCCCCAATTCTCATAAGGCATTTCAAAATTTCTAGTTGATCGAATCCTTAAAGCATTTTCACCCCAAGCTTCAATCCAAAGCGTTTCGGCATCATAACGATATATTAATCGATTCTTAGTGGAACTTAGTACTCTCATCTATTATCAAGTCCTTTCTTGCATCCATACCTTATTCATTGTAATTATCCTTTCACTGCACCACTTGTCATACCACTGATAATGTATTTCTGCATAAAAATGAAGATCAGAAGAACCGGTATAATGGTTACAACTGCATAAGCAGTTAAGTAGCTCCACCTAGTTCCGTATTGTCCCATAAAGTTATAGATTCCTGCCGTTATTGGGCGTTTGACTTGATCTGTAATAAAGGTCATACCGTAGGCCAAATCACCCCAAGCATATAAGAAAGAAAACACAGCGCATACAACTACACCCGGTTTAGCAATTGGAATTAAAACTTTACCAAATGCTGTAAATCGATTACAACCATCTATATAGGCGGCTTCTTCTAACTCTTTTGGTATTGAGGCAAAATAGTTTTTCAAAATCAGAACCGAAAAAGGAATACCAATAGTACTATCAGCCAAAATAGCTGAGAAGAGTGAATTGTATAAATTCATATTTCTAAACATAATAAAAAGCGGTGTTAGCAAAACAGAAACCGGTAACATCTGTGTGATTAAAAAGCCAAGGACAATCATACTTTTGCCTTTGAACTGGTACCTAGCAATACCATATGAAGCAGGAATGGCCAATACAACTGATATCGCCATAGAACTAAAAGCAATAATTAAGCTATTAGAAAAAGAACGGAACATATTAAAATCGCCACTTTCTAGCTGCGCTGCATATGACGCGAAATTCAATTTTTGCGGCCAAAAAGTCGGCGGAATCCTAAATATCTCCTGCTCTGCTTTTAAAGAAGTTGCAAACATCCAATAAATAGGAAAAAGCAATGCTATAAGCAGGAGAATTGCAATCAAATTATAAAATAAATTCTTGCGTCCCGATAATATATTGTCATTATTCATTATGTGCGTTCCTCCTTATAAACTACTTTTAAGTATATCAAACTAACAAATAATAGTATGACAAACAAAACATTTGCAACCGACGCTCCTTCGCTATACTTAAACATTTCAAAAGATAATTTATAGGAATAGGTCGACAACATATGCGTTGAATTTACCGGACCACCACTGGTCATTACCCAAACCAAGTCATACACTTTAAATGTATATATGAAACCAAGGATAAGAACTGATTCAATTGTCGGCTTTAACAATGGTAAAGTTATGTTTTTAAACGTTTGTAATTTATTTGCACCATCAATAGCTGCACTTTCATACATTTCTTTCGGAATTGTTGTAAGGCCTGTAGCAATCAAAATCATGTTAAATGGAATCCCTATCCAAATGTTAGTAATAATCAAAGCGATTTTCGCTGTAAAGGGATTGGTCAGCCAATCTATATTTTCACTAATTAGCCCGAGGGCGTTCAAAATATAATTTAGGATTCCAACATCCGTACCAAATATGAACTTAAACATTAATGCTGTGACTGTAATTGGAATCATCCAAGGCACCATAAGAATTCCTCTTATCGGCTTTGCAAGGGTAAAAGTCTTATTCAGAATCAGAGCAAGACCAAATCCAATAATAAACTGAAAAACGATACTGGCTACAGTAAATATCAGTGTATTAATCAATGCATCTGTCAAAACGCTATCCCGAGTAAATAGTACTACATAATTTTCAAAACCGACAAAGGGTTGTATACCTGTTTTAATATTTCTCATGTTCACATCCCTTAAGCTTAACATGAGATTACTAAAAATCGGATACCCTACGAAAAACATCATGTATAGAAATGCTGGTAAGACAAATATATAACCAATATTGTCAAACCTAAAGAACTTCTTTATTGCTTTCATATATATCTCCATTCATAATCATGTCTCTTTTAAAAAGCAGGCTACATATTATACAATATGCAGCCCACCCAACTCATATCTAAAAACTTTTTATTGACCTATAATACTGTCTATAGTTTTTTGTGCTTTTTCAGCTGCAACCTCTGGGCTACTAATATCAACAATCACTTCATTAAAAGCTAATGAAATAGCGTCTGATACTTGTGGCCATTCTGGCAGTGGCCCTCTTGATTTAGCGAATTCCAGCTCATCAACAAAGACCTGATACACTGAATCGTCCCCAAATTGACCATCTGCTGTTGCCATATTGGGTGAAATATATCCCATGTTATTCATCATGAACAAGTTAACTTCAGGTTGAGTTACATACTTTAGAAATTCTAGTGAAGCTTCTTCTTGTCCGCCCGCAATAACCGCAAAATTCTCACCACCAAGTCCTGAAGCTTGTTCTTTGTCTTGTGGAATCATTGCTACATTCCAATTCATATCCGGTACATCTGAACGCATACTAGGTACTTGCCATGTTCCGTTAATCATCATTGCAAGGTTTCCTGAAATAAATTGATTCTTTGTGTCTCCTTGTGTCCAGTTGATAGCTTCAACCGGCATAGAACCAGCATCTACTAAACCTTTGATAAACTTAAGTGCTTTGATGCCACCTTCAGAATTTATTTCATAAGATGAGGCACCTGTTGACCATACCCATGGTAAGAAATTAAAAGTTCCTTCTTCGTTTTGTAAACTTGAAAAAGCTAATCCATAGACATTGTCTGTTGTCGTTGCAGCCGCGACCGCTTCTAGTTCCTCCCAAGTTGTGGGAACTTCAACACCCGCTGCCTGAAGCATGTCATCATTGTAGAAAAGTGCAAGACAATTACTTCCAAATGGTACTCCATAAAGTTTTCCATCAATTGTTGCCGAATTAACTGGCCCTGCATAGTAATTACTTACATCAAATTCACCTGTGATATCGGCAAATATACCCATTGATGCGTATGCTGCATGATCAGGATTATCTAAAATAACTATGTCGGGCAATTCATCTGCTGATGCCCCAATTGATAATTGCTTTTTGAAATCAGTAAAAGGCACATATTTTGCTTCCACACTGACACCTTTTTGCAAAGTATTGAAATCATCAATCACTTTGTTAAGTGTTTTTTGATGACCTTCTGCCTCCCAGTAATACCAAACGGTTACATTTGTTACTTCAGTCATCGTTTCTGTCTCTGACGAGCCATCTGTTGTCGTTGTGTTATCAACTGAATCTGTCTGTTCCTTAGTTGGTTCGTTTTTACTACACCCCGCAAACATTGTTCCCATAATCACGGAAACCATTAGTAAAGCAAATAATTTTTTCATAATACCTCCTGTGTTTGGTTGATTTGATAAATTCATCATACCAACCTTTATAAAAAGTCAAAATGATACATTTCTTAATAAGGTTGAATAATCTAATGTTACTTATTGGCTTGTCTATATTTGGTTGGCAGGAGTCCTGTAGCTTCTTTAAAGACTCTGCTAAAGTATTTCGGATCGGTATATCCAACTTGTCTAGCGATTTCATACAACTTTAGGTGTGTCCCAATCAATAAACCTTTGGCTTTCTTAATTCTACGCTCTCTAATATATTGGCTAAAATTAACCCCTAGCTCTCTATGAAATTGAGTTCCAAGGTATTCTGGAGTTACATTAAGCTTTCCTGCAATTTCATCAAGTGTAATCCCCGATTGATAGAATTCATTAATTAAGCTTCTAGCTCTTAAGACTGTCAAACCGGGAGTGATTTCACTCGAGGCCGATTCCTTAATAACCCATTGCTTAAATTGTTCCAGTGCTTCAAAGAGTTCTTCATAATTTTTAGAAGACGTAATCGATTCAAGTAAACTTTGTTGATTGTATTCTTTGGCCATTTGATTATTAAGCTCCTTGACAATGTTAAAAATTGACCAAAGAAATCTAACATAGGATTCTTTAACCTCTTTAGGGTCATATACACTACCTTTTTTGAAATACTTCAAAAAAGCATCAAACAATTTTGTTGCTTTTGCCAAATCCCCTGAACAAATAGCCACTTTCATAGAATTCTCTATATCTAAAGGGTACACACATGGTACTGCTTGAATTTTGGTTATTTTTGGATAAGATACCATGACTTCATTTCCAACTGTTATATTCCAATCGATATACTGAGATAATATTTGATAATACTTTTTAAGATAGATAGGCGAATCGAAGGTAGCCCATGCACCACTTGTCCCTTTGGGTATGACAAGATTTTCTGTCATAAATAATTCTGATCTAAACCATCGTTCAAGCTGATCATCATTATAGTTATAGAGAACTACAATGATTGTCTTTTCTTTTGAGATGGGTACCAAACAATAATTTAATCCTTCTCTGGAATCAAGTAGATATTTAAGATTTCGCATGGTTTTATCGCTTCGTTCTTCATAATTCTTACCTAGGTATAGCATCATCTCAGAAAGTGGTTCACCTTCAATAATACCGTTTTTATTGGCCAAATAACGCTTAAGTTCTTCAGTAACTGTCATATTTCCTATTAATATCCCTGATAATATATTTTCGAGGGTCCCCAAGACTTGTGGACTCGATACACTTTCAAGTTCATATTGTGTTGTTACAGATTGTAAAACACGAGTCAAATCGCCCACTCCAATGGGTTTAATTAAATAGTCTGTCACACCTAGTTTAATAGCTTGCTGTGCATAGGAAAATTCCGAATAAGCGCTAAGGATAATAGTTTTAAAATGACACTTGTTCTTTTGTGCTTCATCAATCATCTCAAGACCATCCATGACCGGCATGCGTATGTCTGTAATTACTAGATTCGGTTTTATTTTATAGATAAGATTGAGACCTTCTTTGCCATTTTCAGCTTCACCAACAATTTCATGTTCTATGCACATCTTCTGAATCAGCTTTTTTAAACCTTCTCTTATTCGAATCTCATCTTCAACAATCAGAATCTTCATATTGAACGCTCCTCTATATTAATTTGAATTTCAACAATTGTACCTTGGCCTAGCACACTGCTGATATGAACTTTTGCTTTATCACCATAGTACATCTGAATACGCGATATAGCATTCATAACACCAATATGATTCTTTTTGTCCCCGTCACTAAAATCACATTGATTCATCTTTTTAACCAATGCCTCATTCATCCCTTTTCCATTATCCTGAAGTCGAATTGACATAATAGATTTCCGCTGTTCTATGGCAATAGTAAAATAGTGGATGCCACTTGCACCTTCAAATCCATGTATAATTGCGTTTTCTACAAAAGGCTGCAATAACAGTTTATGTACTTTTACATCTAAAACCTGTGGTTCTACGTGAATATCACAGTAAAATGTATTTTTAAGTCTGGTTTGTTGTAAATAGATATACTTTTTGAGCCATTCAATTTCATCTTTTACTGTTACTATTTGATTACTTCTATCAATTGCATAACGCAATATTACAGCAAGGGTACTAATAGCATTACTAATTTCATATTCATCTTTATCAATCGCCATCCAATTAATCGTATCTAATGTGTTATAAAGAAAATGAGGATTAATCTGTGCTTCGAGCGCTGTAATCTCTGCATCTTTTTGCTTTTTAATAGCCTTTTTTTCTTTACTAATAGAATATCGAAGTTTCTCAACGGTTGTATTATACGTCAAGGCAATCAGTTCAATCTCACTTGGCATTTTATCATCAATTGGTACATTAACCATCATGTTTCCATTACCTGTTTTACGTATCGTATTAATAACGATATCAATTGATCTGGTCAGTCGTGACATCATAGAAAAAATAATCACAGCAAGAGCCAGTATTGAACATCCAAAAACAAAAATAATGATACGTCGCTGGCTATCCAATCGTTCAACTACACTGCTCTGGTCAGATACATTAACAATATCCCACCCTAGAATTTCATTTCTTTTACTATGGATTTCAATGTTTTCATTTTCGAAAACACCTAAATCACTAATATAGCGTCTATAATCGTCTTGTCGTTCTTGTTCATCATCGTTTGCACTGGTAATTTGTTTCGATAACTGATTTTGGTTATAAAAAGATATCACTCTACCGGTATCATCAACAATAAAATTAAAACCTTTTGAAGGATCTATCTGATTTTTACCTGCACCGGCTACTTGATTTAGGAGTCTCTCATTAATACTAACAATAACAACTCCACTTTGTTTAACAATATCCTTATAATCAATGATTCTATGCCCCATATGAAACAAATAATGCTTTTGATTGGCAAAAGTTGCTGCAAATTCTGTTGGATAATAATGGATTAAATTATCGCTTGAAATATCATCATAAAGCCTTTGTTGCGGCATACTAAAAGCACCCATCCACGAATTTCCTGTTGTCACTTGGTTGAGCCGATCTGTACTAATCACTTTTGAACTTTCTGTAATAATTGTAATGGATTCAATGTAATCTTTTGAATCTTGGATAGCCCGCATCGTCCTACGCATTTGATTTATAGAGAGTGCCACATTTTCATTTCTATTAATATTATCGACTAGAATTACTAAATTGTCATCTGTATAAAGCTGGTATAATAAATCTTCATAGGATTCTAGCCACACACCTAAACTTCCTGAAGTTTGCTGTAAATTATTCTCAATCAATGTATCAATATTATTTTTCACCAGATTTGTACTGTTGAAATACGAAAAAAATGTAAGTAAAATAAGAGGGATAATAGATGTAATGAGAAATGCACCAATTAACTGCTGTCTGATACTTTTCTTCTTCTTATGTCTGTTCATTATAGTGTCTCCTTTATAATAATCCCATTATAGAGATAATTCTTTATATAATTATAACATCAACGCTAATGACATATGTACTTTAAATACTAAAAAGGTAGAATTTTCTAAGCTTATTATACTAGGGGAATATAAATAATTAATTAGTTGCTGCAAATTAAATTCCTAGCATTGACTTAAATCAATGCACAATCATTTTCATACTGTCATAATAAGACTATACAAACTATGAAAGGAGCACTATTAATGAAAACTTCCAACAATAATCCTATACGTTTCTGGAGCATAGCCTCCGGGATTTCTTTACTCATCATGGCCATAGCAGCTGGTTATGCCTATGGCTTCTCATTCAGCAAAATATATGTAGAAAATAATTCTCTACAGACGATGACAAACATACAATCAAATAGCACCGTATTTTATTCCGGTGCTATTGTATGGTGTCTTATCCTTGTCGCCGACATAATTGTCTCTTACGGATTGTACAGATATTTAAAACCAAACCACAAACTGATTGCTCTAATCTCAGGTTCTCTTCGGCTTACATACTCCATCTTTTTGGCAATCGGTATCGCATTCCTTTTCCAAAAAAACACTGAGATATTCTTAAAAATATGGTCTCTTGGTTTATTCGTTTTCGGTTTTCACTTAACAATAACCGGCATTGGAGTCTTCTTAAGCACTGAGACCCCCAATCTATTGGGGTTTCTATTAATTATCGCCGGAATAGGCTATAGTCTAACCCATGGTCTTCAAAATTTTATACCTCAGGCAACAACTTTTGTCACATATTTAGAAACTTTTCTTACTATACCTATGACTGTCGGAGAACTCTCTTTCGGTATATGGCTATTCATTAAAGGCGGTCGAAAAATTAGTCAACAACCTTCAAATGCCCCTGTCCCAGACGCCCCTTGATTCTACTCAATGATTCCGGCGTTAGACCAAGATAACTGGCCAGTTGGTGTTGTGGAACTCTAGTGAACAACTCAGGCCTTTTGCCCATCATATATTTAACTCTCTCTTCCGGTGTCATTCGTATGAAAGAGGCAAAAGTGTCCTGTAACTCCCCCATACCGAATTGCATCATCTTCAAAACGATGCTTTCAAACTCAGGATACTTCTCAAGCTCACTGTCCTGTTCGTCCAACTCACCAACAATCATGATAGAATCTTCTAGACATACGACTGAATAAGGTGATTCGAAATTTTCACTTTCAGAAAATATAGTAATACTTTGGTTTTCTGTAAAAAAATCTGATGTTACCTCTTTGCCCTCAACATCCACTGAAAATTTTCTTGCGCACCCTTCTAAAATAAAAAAGCACTGTTTCGGAACACTCCCCTGTTCAATTAAAACGGCCCCTTTTCGAAACACTTGAACAGGAATATGATCTACCATCTCAAGAAGACTCTTCTCATCTAGTTCACTGTACCTTTTTATAACATTAACAAGTTTGTCTAATCCCACGCTACTAATTCTTTCTTCTTTCACCTGGCTACGCCTCCAATCAATATATTCAACCTTCAATAAAATCTTTTTTATCTCTTGCAAAATTATTTCCCATTTTCTAAAACGTAGTTCTGTAGATTACCATAGACACCTTTAGGAATTGTATAATATCTATATTTTTCTTGGGTGTCTTGATTATAAATCATTGCATAATTTTCATATGAATAAAAATTGATATAGTAGTCTTCATTTATAGTTATTCTAAGTGTAGCCGCGCTTTCAGATGAAATAGATATTGAAGATTTAATGTATGAACTTTACGCTATAGATAAGATTGAAGCTGGAAGACGAGAAATACACGAAGGTAAAGTTTTGTCTCGTGAAGAAGCTAAGAAAAGGTTACTTAAATTATAAGCTTATATAATGGGGAGATATGATAATCACAGTAATTCACAGACCAAGCAAGTCATCGTTCAAGAGCGACCAACCTAATATCTTCCAACACAAAGATATCATTTTCAAAAACCACCTGATTATTCAGAACAAATTCATTCACATCATACTCTAGTTGTTCTTCTGATAGTGGTAATTCATAAATAATACCATCTAAGTTAATATATACACTTTCAGTAACAGCATCTATACGACTCTCCAACTTAAAAGCTAGTGTTTCTATATAAGTATTGTACCCATAATCTATATAGTATCCATTAGGTAAGTGATAATTAGGTGCACCTATAAGGGTTATTTCATGACCAACGGTGCCATAATCAATATCTTCATACATACCTATAATGGTTTCATTATTAAAATCTACCCAGAGTCCATTTACCCCTTCTAATTGGTCACCTTCTTTAACCAAAGAATAATCATTAATGCTAGAAGCTAACTCTATCATTTGAGCGACAACGTCTTTATCTACAATGGTCAATGGTTCATCCATATTACCTCCATAATATCCATCTGAATATATGGTTATACTAGATGTTTGAAATGATTTTTCTGTGAACCCCATTTCAGACTTTGTTTTGTTGCAACCTGTTATGATTATACCTATGCCAATAAGTAGTAGGCAACTATACATAATTTGTTTCATAACCACTCACCCTTCAACTAAAAATATACTTGTCTCACATTATCGTCTTGTTCTTCTCAACATAAAGATTAACTGCTTTAATGCCCGCTTTCATAAAGTTTGCAAAAAGTATGGCCAAATAATGCCCTATACCGATTTTTGTAAATCCTGAAGAACATCATCAACTTCTTCAGTAATATTCATCGCAAATTGTATTTCATATCCTATCAATTATTACATTGTCTTTATAAACTGTTACTCGATCACGTCCTTCATCTTTAGAACAATAAAGGGCTTCATCTGCCATTGCAATTATTTGTTTAGGTGACAATAAGTTTGTTGTTTTAACGCTAACAACCCCAAGGCTGACCGTCACAAATTCAGCAACATCCGAAGTTGCGTGAGGAATCGCGAGTTCTTCAACTCCTTTTCGAATCTTTTTCGCCAAAGTTTGCGCTCCAAGAGAGTCTGTTTCCGGAAGGATAACAGCGAATTCTTCACCACCATATCGGGCAACAATATCAGGCTTTCGTCCAATAATCGTATTAAGCATTGTTCCAATCTTAGTCAAACACTCATCCCCAGCCAAATGACCATAACTGTCATTAAAATTTTTAAACTGATCAATATCAAGCATTATAAGAGATAACGTTTCCCCTGAACGCTTCAATCTGTAAAACTCATTATTGAGAGCTACATCAAAGCATCTACGATTCGACAATCCGGTTAAACTATCTGTAATTGAATCGTGTTGAGCAGTATTTTTCTCGGTTTCAAGTTGTTGAATAAGCTTTTGTATTTGTTGCTCTGCCCTCTTTTGTTCTGTAATATCGCGAATAACACTGACAATATGAGATATAGCCTGAATTTCAATGATGCTGGCAGAAATCATTCCAAAAAAATGACTGCCATTTTTATGCCTGAAGACAAATTCCCTGTTTTTACAACTTCTTTGACTATTTAACTCAGCGAGAAATAGTTGTCGATCCTCCAGATTATGCCACAAATGGTTCTTTATAGTAGATGTTCCAAGCACTTCATCACGGGCATAACCAAACAACGCTGTAAAGCCAGAATTAACATCTAGTAACAAACCATCGCTCAATCGGGTTATTGCTGCTGCATCCGGGCTTGTGTTAAATATCAGTTGCATCTTTTCTTTTTCTAAAAGGTTCTCCAAATTCAAGCGCTGATTAACAATAAGAATAAATCCAAAAGTCCATAGATTACTAGTTACAGTGGGAACAATAAATCCCGCATTAAGACTTGCAGCCTGATCTTGATACATTTGTACCGGTGGCATACTAATCGTAAAAAAAACACGCATAGTTAGAAAAAATCCATATGCGAGAAAAACAATTGCCGTAAAATTAGCTGGTCTAGATATAAATCGATCTTTCTTGAAAAAAAGTTCGTACGCAGTTAGGACTGATATAAGCGCTAACGTAGTATTTATAACGATTGTACGACTAGAAATATCATTATTAAAATACATATAATAATAATAGATAAGAATAAAACTAATATAAATTAAGCTAATCATCCACCGATTTTCTCGCTTATCAAGGAATCGTATAAAGCCAATATATAGGAAGATTTGTCCTAAGACCATCAAAGGATTAGCAACCCTAGCGTAGTTCTCTAGTGATGGCACTGTTACCAAAGGCATAAGTATTACCCCTAGTGCCATCAGTGCAGAACCCAATAACCACCATCCAACGCCATAATATGTCCTATTTACTATTCTATATTGAACAAAAAAAGCTATAACTTGAGCAATATAGGTTAGACTCAAAATAAAAATAAGGGTTTGCGTATCAAGTTTCACAAATCTCCCTCCCAACTTTTGTTACTAATGTTAAGTTTAATCTTATAGTACTATTTTACTATATTTCTTGTGATTCAACCACATAAACCTCTTTTTATTTCGTATTTTCTTTCCAACTCGGCTTTGATTTTTATTATTTTAAGAAATGGGTGTGGGCATGCCCACCTTTAGGAACTTTGGCTATACAAAGTGGAAGCTTGCCAGATTGTGTCATAACCCGAATTTCACTGGATTATACA
>CAZVKG010000055.1:0-24607 GCA_964627665.1 uncultured Eubacteriales bacterium
TCCTTCGCCAAAGTCACTCCTATTAATCCAAGATAAACTACTACAAAAAAATACCCTAAAGGAAGCGAATATCCCTGTTCCTGACTATGTTCAAGTCGAAAACATATCTGAACTCGAAAATGCAGTTAAAAAATTCGACGGTGCAGCCATGTTAAAAGCCAGACGAGGCGGTTACGACGGAAAAGGAAATGCCTTAATTTCCTCAATGGATGCAGTTCATGAGGCCTATGAGCAATTAGGGAGTGGTGAAATTTCCTTGATGGTAGAACGGCTTGTTCCTTTTGAAAAAGAAGTGTCTGTACTCGCATGTCGAGGAATACAAGGAGAGATGTCCATATATCCGGTAGGGGAGAATCATCACAAGAACAGCATTTTAGATGAAACGATTGTTCCGGCTAGGATTAGCCAAGAAGCATATAATGAGGCTTTAAAAATAGCTGAAAAAGTTATGGATGTTTTTCACGGCGTAGGTATGTTTTGTATCGAACTCTTTGTAACTAAAGATCAAGAAGTACTTGTTAATGAAGTTGCGCCTAGGCCACATAACTCAGGCCACTATACCATCGAAGGATGTGTAACGTCCCAGTTTGAACAACATGTGCGAGCCATAACGGGCCTTCCGTTTGGGAGTAGTCACTTACGCTTGCCATCGGTGATGAAGAACCTACTAGGTGAAGATGAATATTTTGGTAAAACACTGGTAGAGGGAATCTGTGAAGCATATCAAGATGCTGACCTTAAAGTACATATGTATGGGAAGACAATGACAAGGCCCTTTCGCAAAATGGGTCACTTAACCGTGTGTGCAAGGGATGTTGATGAAGCGCTAAGTAAAGCAAGACAAGCCTATGATAAGATAAAAATTAAAGGGGAGGACAAAGCATGAGTGTAAAAATCGGTATAATTATGGGTAGTGATTCGGATCTACCTGTGATGAGTGAAGCAGCTAAGATCCTTGAAGAGCTAAAAGTAGATTACGAGATGACCATTGTATCGGCTCATCGAACGCCGGACCGCATGTATACCTACGCAAAAGGCACAAGAGAAAATGGTATTGATGTGATTATTGCCGGCGCCGGTGGGGCTGCCCATCTGCCCGGAATGGTAGCCTCATTAACATCCGTTCCGGTTATTGGCGTTCCAGTGAAGACAAAGACAATGAGTGGTATTGATTCCTTGTATTCCATCGTTCAAATGCCACCGGGAATTCCGGTAGCGACCGTTGCCATTAACGGAGCCAAGAATGCAGGAATTCTAGCAGCGCAAATTGCATCTTTAAAAGACAGTGCCATTGCAAATCGTGTTGACGCATATAAAAAAAGTTTAGAAGTTATGGTAGAGACAAAGGCAAAACGTTTAGAAGCATCTGGATATGATAACTATAATTCAATGATATAATCCTTATGGAGGTCCCATGGAAAAAAGAGAGCAACTATACGAAGGAAAAGCAAAAAAAGTATTTAAGACGGATGATCCAAACTTACTCATTGTCAGCTACAAAGACGACGCTACAGCATTTAACGGTGAGAAAAAAGGAACGATTGCAGCAAAAGGCGCTGTGAACAACCGGGTTAGTAATCACATGATGTCCTTGTTGGAAAAAGAAGGTATAAAAACGCACTATGTTGAAACCTTAAATGACCGTGAAACCCTGGTTCGCAGTGTTGAGATTATTCCCCTAGAAGTCATAATGCGAAATATTGCAGCAGGAAGCTTAAGTAAACGTCTGGGATTACCGGAAGGAACCAAATTAAGTGTCCCGGTATTAGAATTTTGCTATAAAAAAGATGAACTAGGTGATCCCATGATTAATAATTATCATATTAAAGCGATGGGGCTTGCGACAGAAGAAGAACTTCAGGTTATTGAATCGATGGCCTTTGCAATCAATGCATTTATGACCCAGTATTTTAAAACCGTGAATATTGAACTAATTGATTTTAAAATCGAATTCGGTAGAACACCTGAAGGAGAAGTTATTTTAGCCGATGAAATATCTCCAGATACCTGCCGCTTTTGGGATTCAAATACCAATGAAAAACTCGACAAAGACCGTTTTAGAAGAGATTTAGGTAACGTAGAAGAGGCATATCAAGAAGTCTTGAAACGCCTATTAGGTGACCACTAGATGGAGGCAAAAAAATTGATGGAAGATCTTTTTTTAGATGATAAGTTAAACGAAGAATGTGGAGTGTTTGGCGTATATAAGGATGGAGCTAATCTTGATCCGACCAGACTGACCTATTACGGACTATTTGCATTACAACATCGTGGACAGGAAAGCGCAGGAATCGCAGTCAATAATAATGGAACGATTCTTTACAGAAAAGAAATGGGAATGGTTACAGAGGTTTTTGATGATGTGGTATTGGATTATTTGAAAGGACATTCTGCAATCGGTCATGTTCGTTATTCGACAGCGGGAGACAGTTTGGCAGAAAATGCCCAGCCCTTGGTTATTAAATATACAAAGGGTCATATGGCACTTGCACATAATGGAAACTTGACCAATGCAAAGCGATTACGCACAAGTTTGGAAAATCAAGGGACGATTTTTCAAACAACAACAGACTCAGAAGTCATTGCAGCACTATTATCTCGAGCAAGAATCCGATTCAATTCAATCGAAGATGCTCTTGTTGATGTGATGAAAGAAATCGATGGTGCATATGCACTTCTCGTTATGACACCTCATAAACTGATTGCTGCCAGAGATCCACTGGGTATGCGACCTCTTGTTATCGGAAAAAAAGATGGCGCCTATGTCTTTTCTTCAGAATCTTGTGCTTTTGATGCATTGGGCATTGAATTTGTACGTGATGTCAAAGCCGGAGAAATCGTTGTTGTTGATGAAGACGGGATGCGTTCTATGATGGTCGATAATGCAGCCGAAAAATCAGCCATGTGTAGTTTTGAATATATCTATTTTGCTCGACCGGATAGTATTATGGAAGGTCTAGAAGTCTATACATCAAGATACCGTGCAGGTGGTGTTTTAGCAAAAGAGCATCCGGTAGAAGCGGATGTTGTTATTGGTGTTCCTGATTCAGGTTTATCTGCAGCCCATGGTTATGCGGATGCATCGGGAATCCCTATTGTTGATGGATTTATGAAAAACCGATATGTGGGAAGAACTTTTATTCAACCGGACCAGGCCTTGCGTGAACTTGGGGTCCATTTGAAGTTAAATCCCATTCGGTCTCAAGTTGAAGGTAAGCGTGTCATTATGATTGACGACTCCATTGTTCGAGGAACAACCTCAAAACATATTGTGCGTCTACTTAGAAAAGCCGGAGCCAAAGAAGTACATGTACGTGTAAGCTCGCCACCGGTGACCCATTCCTGTTTTTATGGAATAGACACACCGGAACGACAGAATCTGATTGCTTCATCTCATAGTGTTGAGGAAATTTGTGAGGTGATCGAAGCAGATACCTTAGGCTTTATCAGTGAAGAGGGATTAAAAACAACCTTAATAGGCGCAGGCTGTAATTTTTGTACAGCATGTTTTACAGGAAAATATCCAACCCGTATTGAAAATGAGGAGATATAAGAATGAATTATAAAGAAGCTGGTGTCGATGTAGAAGCTGGATATAAAGCAGTTGAATTGATGAAAGAACATGTAAAACAAACCCATCGTGAAGGTGTGGTTAATGATATAGGCGGTTTTGGAGGATTGTTTTCCTTAGCAAAATTTTCTATGGAAGAACCGATTCTAGTTTCCGGTACAGATGGTGTCGGAACAAAACTTAAAATAGCCTTTGATATGGATCGACATGATACAATCGGGATTGATTGTGTCGCTATGTGCGTTAATGATATTATATGTGCTGGTGCTGAACCCTTGTTCTTCTTGGACTATATCGCATGTGGCAAAAACTTTCCGGAAAAAATCGCAACAATCGTTAGTGGTATTGCAAAAGGGTGTCAACAATCCGGAGCGGCACTTATCGGAGGCGAGACAGCTGAGATGCCCGGATTCTATCCGGAAAGTGAATATGACTTAGCAGGATTTTCAGTAGGGATTGTCGATAAAAAAGATGTGATTGACGGTTCGACACTTGAAGCTGGGGATATCCTCATCGGACTACCATCCTCAGGTATCCATAGCAATGGATATTCACTCGTGCGAAAACTTTTTGATCCAAATCCGGAAAAGCTTTCGGTACATATTGATGCATTAGGGACAACCCTTGGAGAAGCCTTGATTGAACCGACAAAAATTTATGTGAAGTCTGTTAAAGCGATCAAAGAAGTAACGACAATTAAAGCCATCAGTCATATTACCGGTGGTGGTTTTATCGAAAATATTCCGCGAATGTTAAAAGACGGAACAAAAGCTGAGGTTCAATGTAATTCATGGCCCATTCACCCAATATTTACCTTGATGCAAAACATAGGTAATCTGTCAGATAATGACATGTATAACACCTTTAATATGGGGATTGGTATGATTGTTGTTGTAAAAGACGGGGAACAAGAAAAAGTCCTACAAGCACTTGAAAGCATTGACGAAAAGGGATATATTATAGGTAAGGTTGTTGAAGGTGAAAAAGGAGTTGCATTATGCTAAAAATTGCTGTATTGGTATCCGGTGGAGGAACAAATCTACAGGCTATTATCGACGCGATTGAAGCAGGTGATATTACAAATACAAAAATTGAAATAGTCATTAGTAATCGGAAAAATGCCTATGCACTTGAGCGAGCACAAAATTATGGGGTTCAAACCAATTGCATTCGGCCAAGAGATTATGCATCATCGGATGCATTTGCTGAAGCAATGATTGATTGCCTTTCAGCGCATCATGTCGATCTCCTTGTATTGGCAGGTTATCTTGTGATTTTAAATGAAAAAATCATTAAGCGATATAAAAATCGAATCATAAATGTACATCCTTCCTTGATTCCGTCTTTTTCAGGTGATGGATACTACGGATTAAAGGTACACGAAGCAGCGATAAAACGCGGTGTAAAAGTTTCCGGAGCAACAGTGCATGTGGTGGATGAGATTACAGATCATGGACCGATCCTTTATCAACAATGTGTTCCGGTATATGAAAATGACACGCCGAAAATTTTACAGCAACGTATTATGCAAGAAGCAGAATGGAAATTATTGCCTAAAGCAATTAATACATTTGAAGACTGGTTTAAAAAATTAAGTTGAGAAAGGTATGGTTATGAAAGTACTTGTTATTGGAAGTGGCGGAAGAGAACATGCGATTATTTGGAAATTATTACAAAATAAAACGATAGAAGAGATTTACTGTGCCCCCGGCAATGGTGGTATTAGTGAGTTAGCAACATGTTTAGACATACAGGCAACCGATGTAACCACCCTAGTCATGTTTGCGAAAAGTAATCAAATAGACCTAACGATTGTAGGAATGGACGATCCGCTGATGTTAGGTGTTGTTGATGCCTTTGAAGCGAAGGGGTTACGGATCTTCGGACCGACAAAAAATGCGGCAATGCTTGAGGGAAGTAAAGTTTTTGCCAAAGATTTAATGAAGAAACATGGTATACCTACAGCAGGCTATTCAGTATTTGAAGAAGCAGAACTTGCGGAAAAATATCTTGAAGCATGCCAGTATCCGGTTGTTCTAAAAGCGGATGGGCTAGCCCTAGGAAAAGGTGTTCTTATTTGTCATACAAAGGATGAAGCATTAAAAGGCCTTCAAGATATTATGGTGGATAAAAAATTTGGTGCAGCAGGAGATCAACTTGTTGTGGAAGAGTTTATTGAAGGGCCTGAAGTGTCTGTACTCTCCTTTTGTGATGGAGACCATATTTTACCCATGATTAGTGCGCAAGACCATAAGCGGGCCTTTGATAATGATGAAGGCCTTAATACCGGTGGTATGGGTACTTTTTCTCCGAGTAAATTTTACACGGATGAAGTACATGCATTTTGTGTTGAAAACATTTATCAAAAAACCCTTGATGCAATGAAGGAAGAAGGAAGACCCTTTACAGGTATTATTTTCTTTGGATTAATGCTAACAAAAGATGGACCTAAGGTCCTTGAGTATAATGCTAGGTTTGGTGATCCGGAAGCGCAAGTTGTCCTACCTCGACTAAAAACAGATTTGGTTGACATTATTGAAGCAGCTATTGATGGTCGTTTAGATCAAGTAAGCTTAGAATGGGATGAACGGGCGACGGTTTGTGTTGTCCTTGCTTCAGGAGGATATCCGGTTTCCTATAAAAAAGGATATGAAATCACCGGTTTAGAAAAACAAAGGTCAAAAGATAATGTGATTGTTTTTCATGCAGGCACGAAAATAGAAAAAGAAAAGATTGTTACGAATGGTGGTCGTGTGCTTGGTTTGACAGCTTTTGGCAAAGATATTGAAGAAGCGAGATCGGTAGCCTATACAGCTGTTGCAGAAGTGGATTTTGTGGATAAGCAATATCGAACAGACATTGGTATTAAAAAGTAATGAATGATTTCTTGTCATTATGACAATCCTCTTGTATAATAAAAGGTGTTTTACAAAACGACAAAAAGAAAGTGGAGTTGTTGAATGGCAGAAATAGTTAAGCGCTCAAATCATTTACGGACAGACATACGTAAGGCTTATGCGAAACTGAGTATTGGGATGACATTGATTGTTTTATCCGTCCTTGCATTGCAGATCAGTTATTATATTTCTCTTTTGATTATTGGAGCAATGATTATTTGGATTATGATGATAATGAATCATATAGAGATATTAAAGTTTGGCCTACAAGGAGAAAAAGAATCACTGGATTTATTGAGTAAATTACCGAAAAGTTATAAAGTGTTAAGTGATGTACATCTTGTTGACGGCAAAAAATCAAGTCAAATTGATTTTGTCATTATTGGTTCTAATGGTCTTTTTATTATGGAAAGTAAGCATATTATTGGAGAAATAAAAGGACGAGAGGATGATACCTACATTCAAAAGATTAAGACAAGTCGTAGTGGTGATAAATACTATAAACGCATGTATAATCCAATTAAACAAATTAGCGGACATAAAAAAGGTATGGATATTTTTCTTCGAAAGAATGGCTTTAATCAGAAGGCTTTTCCGGTGCTATATTTTTCAAACGATTGTATATTGAATATAAAAAGCCGCTATGTCAAGATTATTAATGATCCTGTTTTGGTTATTGATTACATAAAAAGGTACAATGAACAAGGTGTCTACTTAGCACAAGATCAACAAGAAAAAATTGCAAATGCACTTAAAGAATTAGATTAAAAAAAGGGATGCCATACCAAATATGACATCCCTTTTACCATTCTTGACATTTAGTTATTATTTAAGAACTTTATAATAGTAAAATGAGTGCATGAAAAAAAGTTTTGGTTGGAGGTCAATATGTTTAAAGCGTTAAAAGAGTTAAATGTCTATATAAAACCATATAAACGGTTATACATTATCGGAAGTTTGATAACACTCCTATTTGCATTAACGGCACTAGTCGATCCCTATCTAACAGGTATGATTATTGATGCGATTTTAGTAGATAATGACCAATCTTTTGTTATTAAAGGTTCGTTGATTATTATCGGAGTGACTATGTTTCGAACGGTATTTCGCTATCAATTTTTTATGAAGTTTGAAGAATTTTCGCAAAATATTGTTTATCAACTACGCAAAGATTTGTATAAAAAATTACAAGGTTTAGATTTTACATTTTTTGACCGTACACCCAATGGGCAGATTATGTCGAACATGACTGGCGATATTGAAGCCATCCGACATTTCTTTGCATGGATTACCCATGTAAGTTTGTTTCACGGAGCCGTTTTTGTCATCGCGATTATTTCAATGTTAATTATTAATCCAATGCTTACAGGGTTATTAGTTGTCATAGTGCCATTTATCGGTGTTTTGTCCTTAAAATTATCTAAAAGTGTAAAGCCAACCTTTGTAAATATACGAACACAGTTTTCAAGGTTAAACACCGTTGTTCAAGAGAATATAAGCGGGAACCGTGTTGTTAAAGCATTTGCAAGAGAACCCTATGAAATCGATAAATTTCAAAAAGAAAATGTTGCTTTTATGGAACGAAATCTTGAATCCGCCAAGGTATGGGAAACGTATTTACCTGCATTAGATGCATTTGCTATATTATTTAACGTTATTGTTCTGTTCTTGGGGAGTTTACTTATACTCAATGAACAAATGACCATTGGTGAGCTCGTAGCATTTAACCGACTCTTATGGATGATTAATAATCCGCTACGTATGCTTGGATGGTTAATCAACGGATCACAAAATTTCTTGGCATCCTATGAACGCGTTAAAGAATTGTTAAACGAAGAAAGTCGAATCACACAGAAGAAAGAGCCGGTAAACAAAAAAGAAATTAAAGGGTATATTCGTTTTGAAGATGTTTCTTTTCATTATGAAGATTTGCCCGTATTAGATGGGGTTAGCTTTAGTGTAAAACCGGGTGAGACGGTAGCGCTTTTAGGCTCAACAGGAAGTGGAAAAACGACCTTGACCTCTCTAATCTCACGTTTCTATGATGCAACGGCAGGTAAGATTTATGTTGATGATCATCCGATTGAGGATTATGATATACAAACCTTAAGAAACAATATTTCCATAGCCATGCAGGATATATTCTTGTTTTCAGATACAATCGAAGGTAATATCTCCTATGGTGTTCCGAAAGCAAGGAAAAAAGATATTCGATTGGCATCGGAGATTGCCGGTGTAAATGAATTTATCTATCAGTTTGAAGAAGACTTTGATACTGTTGTCGGAGAACGAGGTGTTGGACTTTCAGGTGGGCAGCGACAGCGTATTGCTCTTGCAAGAGCCCTTATACAGAATCCGTCGATACTCATACTTGATGATACAACATCTGCAGTTGATATGGAAACAGAGTATAAGATTTTGACAGAACTTAAGAAAGTAAATGCCAAGCGAACGACATTTATTATTGCCCATCGAATATCTTCAGTAAAAGATGCAGATATTATATTAGTTATGGATGGTGGTAAGGTCATCGAACGTGGTACACATCAAGAATTAGTGGACAAAAAAGGATATTATTATGATGTCTTTACACAACAAATGGGCGAGTTTGATGACATGAGAAAGGTGGGGGCTTAAGTGAATGAGAATAAGAAAAGAAACACCTTTGGTGAAGACGAAGAGTTATTAGACGAATTTAACTGGGAACAGCTAAAAAAGTTGCTTCGCTATGTTAAACAGCACAAGAAAAAAATGATTTTAGCCTTTTTTGTCATTCTTGTATCAAGTTTTGCAAACTTAATGACACCCTTACTTATGAAATTTGTGATTGATGACTTTATTCCGGACCGTAATGTCAATGGATTGATTTTAAGCTCTCTTGCATTTATATTAATTATACTTATATCAAGTGTATGTATGAAGTTTAGAATTCGTTATATGTCTCAAATCGGACATCAGATTATACGTGATATTCGGTATGATATTTTCTCCCACATACAAAAATTACCTTTTACGTTTTATGATAGTCGTCCGCATGGAAAGATCCTGGTTAGAATTGTTAACTATGTAAATGCATTGAGCGATTTGCTATCTAACGGTTTAATCAACCTTGTTGTCGATATTTTTTCCTTCTTTGTTGCCTTTTTTATTATGATTCAACTCGATTATCGCTTAACCGTTATCGTTCTTTTATTCGTTCCGATTGCAACGTATTTGATTTTTATTGTAAAAACGAAGCAACGACGTTCAATGCAAGATGTGAGTGTAAAACAGTCCAACATGAATGCCTATATTCATGAAAGCATTAGTGGGATGAAAGTAACTCAGTCCTTTACACGTGAAAAAGTGAACCTTCAAATTTTTGAAGATGTCATGGGAGAATATAAAGATAAATGGATGGAGTCTCGCCATTACACAAGTCTTATTTTCCCGATTGTAAAAAATGTCTCCATTGTTTCCCAAGGCGTTATGCTTGTGTCAGCATTAGTTTTATTCCCAGAACAAGTTAGCGCAGGAGTTGTTGTTGCTTTCTTAGGTTATATGGGGAATTTTTGGATGCCCTTATTAAATGTAAGTGAATTTTATAATCAATTAGTATCTGCATCTGCCTATCTTGAGCGAATTTTCGAGATGATGGATATTCATCCGGAGATTCAAGACGCTGAAGATGCTTATGAATTACCTGAAGTTAAAGGCGATATTCGCTTTGAACATATAAGCTTTGGTTATGAAAAAAATCAAGTCATTCTTTCGGATTTTGACTTAGAGGTAAAAGCAGGTGAGCGAATCGCACTTGTCGGACCGACGGGAGCCGGTAAAACAACTGTCGTAAACTTGATTAGTCGCTTTTATGATATTGATGCAGGTCGATTACTCATTGATGGACATGACATATCAAAAGTTACGCTACAAAGCTTACGCGAGCAAATGGGCGTCATGATGCAAGACACCTTTATTTTCTCAGGAACCATTATGGAAAATATTCGTTATGGGCAATTAGATGCTTCGGATGAGGAAGTTATCGCCGCATCGAAAGCTGTTCGTGCCCATGAATTTATATCTGTAATGGAAGAAGGATATAATACTGAAGTTAACGAGCGCGGAAGTCGATTGTCAACAGGACAACGTCAATTAATATCATTTGCGAGAGCCTTGCTGAAAAATCCACGGATTCTCATTCTCGATGAGGCGACGTCAAGTATCGATACACAAACAGAAAAATTAATTCAAGAAGGACTGGAGGAACTATTACGAGGACGGACATCCTTTGTTATTGCCCACCGCTTGTCAACAATTAAGCAGTCGGATCGCATATTAGTTATTAATAATAAAGGGATAGAAGAAATTGGAACCCATGATGAGTTAATGGAGTTAAAAGGACATTACTACGAATTGTATTCTGCACAAATAAAGTTTTTACAAGAAGCGGTTATTTAAAATAATCCTTTACATTTCTATATTCATATATTATTATATAGCTACATAATAATATATGAATATTATTTTTTTATACACTTTTAAGGAGGTTCTTATGGCAGATGTATCATATTTAACAGCGTTTGCGCATGGTTTTCTTACTTTTTTTTCTCCCTGTGTGATTCCGCTACTTCCTCTGTATTTTAGTTACTTGGCAGGAGAAGCGTTAAACGCAAATAATGATAAAAAAGTACGTGCAAAATTGATTGTTAATAGCATAGGGTTTATACTAGGGTTATCCCTATTAAATTTAATGATTGGATTTGGAGCAAAATTTTTATCCGATGTTCTGATTCGAAACAAGGACATTATCCGGATTATCGGGGGAATACTGGTCATTTCTTTTGGTGTTTATTTTGTATCCGGAATGAAGATTCCGTTTTTGGAAAAAGACCGAAAAGTTGTATACACAAGGTATTCACCTAATTTTTTGAAATCTTTACTTTTAGGATTTACATTTAGTTTGGGGTGGTCAGCTTGTAATGGACCCATTGTAGCCTCAATTACGCTTATTGCAGCATTCCAACAAGACTATCTCAAAGCGGGTACACTTATGCTTGTGTATTCGGCAGGATTTTCAGTTTTGTTTTTATTATCAGCTGTTTTAGCAGGAACATTTGTAAAAAAAATGAATACTATAAAACCCTACTTAGGTGTTGTTAAAATTGTTTCGGGTATTATCCTAATCATTATGGGAATACTCATGTTAGCAGATAAAGTCTATTATTTTAGTTAGGAGATTATGATATGAAAAAAAAATTGCAATGGATTGTCGTCGCTTTTATTTTAGTGATGGTATTGGCTTCATGTGGACAAGAAGATAAACCCGAGAACTTAGCCGTAGATGTTGCAGACGAAGATTCCGCACAAGAAACAGAGCAAGATGTATCCGAGGAATCCAACCCTGAACCAAGAGTTCAAGAGGAAGTCGAAGACGAAGAGGAACCGGTATATCAGGATTATGTGGATCTCGAACTTGTTGATAAAGATGGTAACCCAGTGAAATTATCCGACTATGAAGGAAAATTCATAGCACTGAATTTCTTTGGAACATGGTGTACCTATTGTATGCAAGAAATGCCGGATCTAGAAAAAGTGCATTCTGAATATGAAGGTGATGATTTTGTTATTATTCTAATGAATGCAACAACAACCGAAAAAATATCAGCGGAAGAAGTTGGTCAGTGGTATGAAGAGGGTGGATATACAATGCCTATGATGATGGACTTGGATGGAACGGCATTAAGCACCTATCCGGTACAAGGTTTCCCAACAACCTATTTCATTAATCAAGAAGGAAAAGTTTTAGGTGCTATATCCGGAATGCTTGATGAAGAAACACTTCTTTCAATTATTGAGACCTATAAGTAGAGCATAAGATATAGAATACAAATTATAAAACTTTATGGTATAATATAATTATTCCATAAAGTTTTATTTTCTAGGAGGAACGCATGTGAAAAAAGATAGACAAACGTATAATCAAGAAATTAACCGGCTATACCGACAATTAGGAAAAGAAATTTACTTTGATGAACGTCAAGAACATTCTTTTACCCGTAAGCAACGAAAGTTGATAAAATCCATCAAAAAGAATATACAAAAAATCGAAAAACTTAAAGATAGAGATATCACAGTGTCCACAGAAGCGTTGATTCTTGAACCGGAAATGAATGATGACGGATTCTATGAATATGTTTTTTGTCCCCAATGTCAAGCGGGTAATAATCCGAAATCTACCCATTGCATCCGATGTAATCAACCGTTATAATTAGTAGGACATATAAGGAGGTTACTATGCTTTGCGAAGAATGTCATAAAGAACAAGCAACTGTTTTTTTAACACAGGTTATGAATGGGAAAAAAGTAGAAATACATTTATGTGCCCAATGTGCAAAAAAACAAAAGGATTTTTTTTACGGGGATAATCCGTCAATTCAAAAATTTATGAGTGGATTATTGAAAAATTCGAATGATGTTTCTCAACAAGAAATTGATCAAAAATTACTATGTCCAAAATGTCACATGACTTTAGATGAATTTAGAAGAACGTCCAAGCTTGGGTGTGATCAGTGTTATGAAGCCTTTAAACCCTATGTAAATCATGTATTAAAAAGCGTTCAAGGAAGTTATCGACATACAGGAAAAAAACCCTTAAGAATGAATCAAAGTCAATTAAAAGACGAACGGATCGAAGAATTGAATTCGCAATTAAATTTAGCGCTTATGCAAGAAGATTATTTAGAAGCGGCTAAGATTCGTGATGAACTATATAAGATGAAGGAGGAGTGACTGTGAAGTGGTATGAAAAAAAACAAGGCTCTCATCCCGATGTCATTATTTCGAGTCGGATACGTCTAGCGAGAAACCTCAAAGATTATGTGTTTCCAAACCATTTATCTGAAGAAGAAGCCAAGGAAGCCATTGAAATGATTCATCGTATTTTTTCTAAAGAAAAGCCGGATGAGTTTTATTATTGGGATATGGCTCAGATTAGTTCAATTGATAAAGTTGCAATGATGGAACGCCATTTACTCAGCCCGCTTTTTGTAAATATGCCTATTCCCAATGCCTTGATTCATAATGTTGATGAAAGTTTGAGCATTATGGTCAATGAAGAAGATCATTTGCGAATTCAAGCAATGTCAAAAGGTGCTAATTTGGGTGAGATTTTTGCATTAGCGAGTCAAGTGGATGATATGATTGAAGATAAAGTTGACTATGCATACAGTCAAGAGTTAGGTTATCTAACCGCTTGCCCGACAAACGTTGGCACCGGACTTCGAGCTTCATATATGATTCATGTTCCCGCCTTGGAAGCCACAGGTCAATTGCGGATTATTCTTGAAGCTATCGGAAAGTTTGGAATAACTTTTCGAGGAATTTATGGCGAGAGTAGCGAACCGGTCGGCAGTGTATTCCAAGTGAGCAATCAAGTTACATTGGGATTTAGTGAAGAAGAAATTATTGAAAAACTGCATTCGGTGACAATGCAAATTGTCAATCAAGAGATTGCGGTTCGAGACAGTTTATTAAAAGAACGTCGGTTAGAGTTTGAGGATAGCATATATAGATCCTATGGTGTATTAAGCCAAGCACGAATTTTAACAGCCAAAGAGGCAATGACCCTTTTATCAGATGTCAAGCTTGGCTTAGAACTTGGCTTACTGAAGCTTGAGACATCCGGTGAATTTAATATTTTTGACTTAATGACACAGATTCAACCGGCGAATTTACAAAAATATGAGAAAAAAACATTAGATGTTACACAACGGGATATGGCAAGAGCTAATCTTGTACGAATGACATTACCAAAAATACAAGGAGGCTGATACAATGATGGGAAGATTTACAGAAAAAGCGCAACAGGTTATTAATAGATCCAAAGAAATCGCACATGAGATTGGACATACTTATGTAGGAACAGAACACTTACTGCTCGCACTACTTGAAGAAAATGAAGGAGTTGCAGCGACTGTTTTAATTAATCAAGGCATTACCTACAAAATCATTCATGATCAAGTGCGGGATATGATTGCTCAGAATATGAATCAAGTTGCAGAACCGGAAGGATTTACTCCCCGGGTCCGAAAAATTCTAGAGTTGTCATTAAAAGAAGCTATATACATGAATACAAACTTAATCGGAACAGAGCATATTCTAATTGCCTTACTCAAAGAACAAGATTGTATGGCATCAAGACTGATTGAAGTTGTGGGGGGATCAAAGCAAAAGATTTATAATGATATCCTCCGTACGATTGGGAAAGAATCAAAGTCTCAAAAGTTAAAACAAGGACCGGCAGAAGAGTCGAAAACACCAACACTTGACCAATTTAGTCAAGATTTAACAGAACAAGCTAAAAACGGGCGTTTTGATCCGATTATTGGACGGGATAAAGAAATTGAGCGCATTATTCAAATACTAAGCCGTCGGACTAAGAATAACCCATGTATGATCGGTGAACCCGGAGTAGGTAAAACAGCCATTACAGAAGGACTGGCACAACGCATTGTTGATGGAAATATTCCGGAATTACTGAAGGATAAACGTGTTGTCGCATTAGACCTATCGTCTATGGTTGCTGGCTCAAAATATCGTGGTGAATTCGAGGAACGTATAAAAAAAGCCATTGCAGAGATTAAAGAAGTTGGTAATATTTTATTATTTATTGATGAGATGCATACGATTGTCGGTGCCGGAGCAGCAGAAGGTGCGATAGATGCTTCGAATATTCTTAAACCATCCTTGGCTCGAGGTGAGATTCAACTGATTGGTGCAACAACATTAGATGAATATCGTAAACACATCGAGAAAGATCCGGCCCTAGAGCGAAGGTTCCAACCGGTAAAGGTAGAGGAACCGTCTGAAGAAGAAGCTATGCAGATTCTAAAAGGCCTACGAAGTATGTACGAAGAACATCACCATGTAACAATCACAGATGATGCTTTAGAGAGTGCGGTTATTTTAAGTAATCGATATATTACAGATCGTTTTTTGCCGGATAAAGCCATCGATGTTATTGACGAAGCATCATCAAAAGTACGACTAAAAACCTATACAGCACCACCGGAAATCAAAGAGCTTGAAAAAGAGTTCAATCAATATGAAGAAGAAAAAGAGCTGGCGATAAAAACAGAGGCTTATGAAAAAGCCGGAGAAATCAAAGAAAAGCAAAATAAGACCAGAGAAAAGCTGGAATTTTTAAAACGTGAATGGGAAACAACAAACCAAGAAACGCCACTTATTGTGGATGAAGAAGAAGTAGCCAATATCATTAGTGGTTGGACCTCCATCCCGATTCAAAAGCTAACTGAAGAAGAAGGCGAACGGCTTAAAAATCTAGAGAATGTATTGCATGAACGTGTTGTTGGTCAGGAAGAAGCTGTTATCGCTGTTAGTAAAGCAATACGCCGTGGACGCGTCGGACTAAAAGACCCCAAGCGACCGATTGGTTCTTTTCTCTTCTTAGGCCCGACAGGAGTTGGTAAAACAGAACTCACAAAAGCCTTGGCAGAGGCCTTGTTTGGTGACGATAACGCCTTGATTCGTGTCGATATGTCGGAATATATGGAAAAACATAGTGTGTCAAAGTTAATCGGTTCACCTCCAGGTTATGTAGGTTATGATGAAGGGGGACAACTGAGCGAAAAAATTCGAAGAAAACCTTATTCGGTTTTACTCTTTGATGAAATAGAAAAAGCACATACGGATGTGTTTAATATTCTCTTGCAAGTACTTGATGATGGGCATATTACCGATGCTCAAGGACGACGTATTGACTTTAAAAATACAGTTATTATTATGACGTCCAACTTGGGTGCGCGTAACATTGTTTCACCGAAAAAATTAGGATTTACAAAAGACGAAAATAAAGATCAAGAATATTCGAATATGAAAAAGAGCGTTATGGATGAAGTGAAAAAACTCTTCAAACCGGAATTTTTAAATCGTATTGATGAAGCCATCGTATTCCATACTTTGAATCAAGAAAATATTGAGTCCATTGTAGGAATCATGTTTAAGCAACTCGCAAAACGTATGTTTGACAACTTAAAGATTGTTGTCGAGATGACTCCGGAAGCAAAAAAATATATTGCCAAAGAGGGATTCGACGAAGCATATGGTGCGAGACCTTTAAAGCGAGCGATTCAGTCAAAAATCGAAGACCGATTGGCAGAAGAAATTCTTGACGGCAAGATTAATGAAGGCGATAAAGTGAAGGTTCATATTGAGGATGGAAGTATTGTTATTCAAAATTAGCTTTTGCACTAGTATTTTATATCAATATACTTTATAATAGGTAACAACATTAAATGCAAAAATATAGGAGGTAAGTCATGGCAGGCTTAGAAAAACTGATTATAGCTAATGAAGATGATTCAATTAGCTTTGGTAACCATGAGACACAGGAAAAGCAAAAGTTAGAAGGGTTTGAGCTTAACGGAGAAGTATACAAAGTCAAAACTCACAATGAAATAACACGTCTTGAAAAGAATGGAAGGTTACTATTCGAATCAGTTCCGGGAACAACAGTCAGCGATTTGAAGTTAAATAGTGACAGTATGTCCTTCTCATTATTCGGAAGTGCAGAAGACGCTCAAGTTACTGTTGAACTAGAAGCGGATGAAGAATATACTGTATATATTAATGAAGTTCAATTAGGTAAAGTAAAATCGAATTTAGCAGGTAAGATTAGCTTTAGTGTTGATTTTGCAAGTGGTTCGCAAACAGTCCAAATCAAAAAGCATTAAGTAACCAAAATACTATTTAGGATTATTATTATAGAAGCTACTTAAGGTAGCTTCTATTTATTTAAGGTGGGAATATGGCAGGTAAAAAATCAGTGTTTGTATGTGGAGAATGTGGGTATGAAGCGTCAAAATGGATGGGGAAATGTCCCGAATGCAATAGTTGGAATTCTTTTGCTGAAGAGGTTAAGGTTAAGGCATCAAGTACACCTAAAAAAGTAAGTGGTCAATTGCATTATGAAAAAGCAAAACCCTTAAGACTTTCAGACATAAAATCAGAAGTTGAAGAACGTATGGCAACAGGAATTCAAGAGTTAGATCGCGTTCTGGGTGGTGGAATTGTACAAGGATCGCTTATCCTCGTTGGTGGAGATCCGGGGATCGGGAAATCAACAATGATGTTGCAAATCTGTCAAACATTGAGCCGACTCAATAAAAAAGTCCTCTATGTTTCAGGAGAGGAATCCTTACATCAAATAAAAATGCGTGCAAAGCGATTAAGTGTCGCCAATGAAGAATTGCTATTATATGCCCAAACCAACATGAATATCATTGAATCTGTTATCATGAAAGAAAAGCCGGATGTCCTAATGATTGATTCAATTCAAACGATGTACAATGAAGAAATCGGATCCGTTCCGGGGAGCGTTTCTCAAGTGCGCGAAGTTACAGCGCACCTTATGCGATTGGCTAAGCAGATGAATATAGCGACCTTTATTGTCGGTCATGTAACAAAAGATGGAGCCATTGCAGGGCCAAGAGTACTAGAACATATGGTTGATACCGTCTTATATTTTGAAGGAGACAAGAATGCCTCTTATCGTGTTTTAAGAGGGGTTAAAAATCGTTTTGGGTCTACGAATGAACTGGGGATTTTTGAAATGCGTAATGAAGGGCTTGTTGAAGTGTTGAATCCATCAGAATATATGTTGTCCGGTCGGCCCATTAATGAACCGGGTTCGCTTGTAGTATGTGCCATGGAAGGTAGTCGCCCCCTTTTTGTTGAGGTACAGGCTTTGGTTGCATATACTACATTTAATATGCCCCGAAGAACGGTTAATGGTGCAGACTATAATCGAATTATGATGCTTCTTGCAGTTATTGAAAAAAAATATGGCTTGTCGCTAGCAGATAACGATTGTTTTGTTAATATTGCCGGTGGATTAAAAATGAATGAACCGTCTCTTGATTTAGGTATTATTGCAGCCGTCATTTCAAGTATAAAAAATCAAGCCGTCGACCCACAAACAGTTCTCATGGGAGAAGTTGGTTTGACAGGAGAAGTTCGAGGAATTACTTTTTCAGAAAACAGGGTAAAGGAAGCGATTAAGCTTGGGTTTAAGACAATTGTTCTTCCAGAGAATAATGCAAGGTCAATAAAAGCACATTCAGGTATTAAAATTATTGGAATTAAACATATCAATGATTTAAAAGAAAACATATTTTGAGTGAATTATAGTGAAAAAAAACCGCAAATATGGTATGATTAAGAGCGATACACGGATAAATTCAAAAATAGGAGAGATGATATGCGATTAGTTGTAGATAGTTCTAGCGATTTACCTAAAGAAATTATTGAAAAGCACAATATACATGTGGTACCTTTAACTGTATCAATCGATGGAGATGATTATCAAGATGGTGTTGATATTACATCCACAGAGTTTTATGCAAGACTAGAAAATAGTGTTAATGCGCCTAAAACATCACAAGTCGTACCGGAACAATTTATTGAAGCTTTCAAAAAGATTTTAAATGAAGATGATGAAATTTTATGTATTACAATCGGATCTGCTGCTAGTGGAACATGTCAATCAGCATTTCTTGCAAGAGAAGAAGTGGATTCAGAACGTATCAGTATTATTGACAGTAATGGTCTATGCATGGGAACCGGTTATCTTGCAATTATCGCGGCCACTATGGTTGAACAGGGAAAGACCCGAGACGAAATTGTTGAAGTCCTAACTCCTTTAACACAGAATAAGATTGAACATCTGTTTTGTGTGGATACATTGGAATATCTTAAAAAAGGCGGTAGAATTAGAGCTTCCAAAGCACTTGTCGCTGAAATATTGAACATAAAACCAGTACTCAATGTTAAAGACGCATTAACTGAAACTATTGGCAAAGTACGTGGACGAAAAAAAATTATTCCATATTATTTGGCACATATAGAAAACACAATGGACTTTGAAGCAAGCCCTTTTTTATCTGTGGCACATAGTGTTGATGAGCCTTTTGCACTTGAATTTATCCAAGCATTTAAAGAAAAGTTTAATTGGGAAAAACCTATATATATATCAGAACTGGGAGCAACTATTGGTACCCATGCCGGTCCCGGTGTCTTAGCGACGTTTTATATCAAAAAGTAATGTTTAATGCATCAAAAGCTGATAGAGATATTGGCTTAATTGTGGAGGAATAAAGAATGGAAAAAGCAATGATACTGGTATTGATTGGCGTCATGTCCCTGAATTTATCAGGCTGTAAGAAAGACGTATCTCAAGACGTGTACGCAAATTCAGCAATAGTCGAAGAGAATATAACAGAGGAAGAACATGTGGCAGCAGACGAAGTGGAAGTAGCAGAAGTGGAATTAGTCGAAGTAACCGAAGAAGTTGTTGATGAATCAATTTACTATCCGATTGCGAGTGAGCCGATTGATTATGAAATTGAGGCTCTAAAAGCGATGGAAGGTGAACGTGTTGAAGATGAAGACATTCATGCATCTTTTGAAGCCTTGATTCGAAAAATATATTATAATTATTATTTCACCCCAAGTATAGATATGGAAAGCGGATTAATCGATGCTTCCAATATGGCATTGTTTTCGATCGCCTATATAATGCAACATGATAATGAAGGATTGCCTTTTGATTATGCAAGCTATCAATTGTCCATTCCCAGTGAGAAAGTGGCTGAAATCGTTGCTGAATATTTCAGAAGAGATTTGGATGTACATGGAAGCTATGAAGACTTTAAAGTAGAGTATAATGAAGAAAAAGAATGCTATAAAGTGGTTGTTGAAGATGATCAATGGGAAGTGGATTTGGCGATTAATGAAATTCGTCAATTGAATGATGCAACATATCGCGTCATATGTGACCTTCCACGTAAGACAAGTGGACTAATCGAACAACAAATCGAGGTAATTATTACCTATGAAGAAGAAACGCCTATCATTATCTATTATATGATTCGTGATAAAGAAGAAATGACAGAAGAAGAGACGACAGAAGAATAATTTAAGGAGGGACATTATGTCTACGAACTATGAGTTTAAACAGATTGAACAAAAATGGCGAACATACTGGAGTGAACATCCGATTAATGAGCCTGCAGAAGGAAAAGAAAAATACTACTGTCTAGATATGTTTCCGTATCCGTCCGGAAGTGGACTACATGTAGGTCACTGGCGAGGATATGTACTGAGTGATGTATGGAGCCGATATAAAATACTTCAAGGATATCATGTATTACATCCAATGGGATGGGATGCTTTTGGCTTACCGGCAGAAAATTATGCTATTACAATGGGTGTACATCCTGCAAAAGCAACAGCTGAAAACGTGGCTAATTTTAAAAAACAATTAAAAGAAATCAGTGCGGTTTATGATTGGTCAAAAGAATTGAATACAACGGATCCAAAGTTTTATAAATGGACACAATGGATTTTTGTCAAAATGTTCAAAGAAGGTCTGGCTTATGAAAAAGAGATGCCCATTAACTGGTGTCCTTCATGTAAAACCGGACTTGCAAATGAAGAAGTTGTAAATGGAGAATGTGAACGTTGTGGATCTGAAGTAACAAAGAAAAATCTACGACAGTGGATGTTAAAGATTACAGCATATGCGGAACGTTTACTCGACGACCTTGATAAACTTGAATGGCCGGATAAAGTCAAAAAAATGCAAGCAGACTGGATTGGTAAATCATACGGGGCCGAGGTCGACTTTAAAATCGACGGTCATGATGAAACTATTCGCGTATTCACAACGCGTCCGGATACATTATATGGTGCAACATTTATGGTTTTGGCTCCTGAACATCGATTAGTTGCTGAGTTAACAACGGAAGAACAAAAAACAGCAGTTGAAAAATATGTATTTGATGCCTCAATGAAATCCAATGTTGACCGTATGCAAGATAAAGAAAAAACAGGCGTATTTACCGGAAGTTATGCGATTAATCCCTTAAACGGTGAGAAGCTCCAAGTATGGATATCGGACTATGTCTTAGCAGACTATGGTACCGGAGCGATTATGTGTGTTCCGGCACATGATGAGCGTGACTTTTCATTTGCAAAAACCTTTGATTTGCCGATTATTCAAGTTATTGCCAAAGATGGTATAGAGGTTGAACTTGAAGAAGCCTATACCGATGTTGGAATCATGATTAATTCTGGAGAGTTTAGCGGAATGCCATCCGATGAGACTAAAGAAAAAGTGGGCGATTATTTAGAAGAAAAAGGCATTGGAACGAAAACGGTGAATTATAAGTTGCGAGACTGGGTATTTTCACGTCAACGGTATTGGGGAGAGCCGATTCCGGTTGTGCATTGCCCTTATTGTGGTATTGTTCCTGTTCCTGAAGAAGAATTACCGGTTGTATTGCCTAAAGTAGAAAGCTATGAGCCTACAGGCACCGGAGAATCTCCATTAGCAGCTATTGATGAATGGGTCAATACAACATGTCCAGTATGTGGAAAGCCGGCAAAACGTGAAACGAATACAATGCCTCAATGGGCAGGGTCTTCATGGTATTTCTTACGATATGTTGATGTGAACAATGATCAAGAACTTGTTTCAAAAGAAGTTGCAAAAAAATGGTTACCTGTGGATATGTATGTCGGTGGTATCGAACATGCCGTTTTACATTTACTTTATTCACGTTTCTATACAAAATTCTTATATGATATTGGTGTTGTGGATTTTGAAGAACCCTTTAAACGTCTCTTTAATCAAGGGATGATTTGTAAAAACGGCGCGAAGATGAGCAAATCCAAAGGAAATGTTGTATCACCGGATGAATTAGTTGAAAATTATGGTTGTGATTCTCTAAGAATGTACGAACTTTTTGTTGGACCTCCGGAACTTGATTCAGAGTGGGATGACCGAGGTATTGAAGGTGTTTATCGTTTCATGAACAAGGTTTGGAACTTAGTGTCTGATAATGTAGGTAAATCCGTAGAGCGTACAAAAGAATTAGAAAAACTTCACCATACGTTAATCTTTGAAGTCACTGACCGTTTAAACAAGTTTAACCTAAACACAACAGTTAGTGCGTTTATGGAATACACCAATAAATTGACACAGTATGCACGTGAACATGATGGTGTGGATCACGAAACATTAAAGGATATTGCGCGTTTATTAGCTCCGTTTACCCCCCATATGGCCGAGGAATTATGGTCCATGTTAGGTGCTACACGTAGTATTTTTGAAAGTGGTTGGCCGGAATATGACCTTGAAAAAATGAAGGAAGATCAACTGACAATGCCGATTCAGATTAATGGAAAAGTACGAAGTACAATCCAAGTATCTGTCGATGCAACGAAAGAAGAAATTCTTGAACAAGTACGCGCAGAGATTGCGTCTAAGCTTGAAGGAAAGACAGTGGTAAAAGAAATTGTCGTTCCCAAGAAAATAATAAATATTGTTGTAAAATAAGTGGACGCATTGACAATAGGCACTTTTTTGTATAGAATTACATTTAAGTGTAATATTATAAACATAACTCAAATGACAATCGAAAGGAAATGATATGGATTATTTAAACCATTTTGAACAATTAGTGAAAAAACAGCTTGAACGTGTTGAAGCGATGAAGCAACAGCAAGATTTTGTGGATTACAGTAAACTTGATAAAATTGTAATCGGTACGGTTGGAGGCGATGGAATCGGTCCTGCAATTACAGCACAAGCTGAACGAATTCTTGCTTATCTCTTAGCTGATGATATAAAAGCCGGGAAAGTTGAATTAAGAACAATTGAAGACTTAACGATTGAAAAAAGAGCTGAAGTTGGCCAGGCAATTCCGGATTCTGTATTAGTGGAATTGAAAAAATGTGATGTAATTTTAAAAGGCCCGACAACAACACCCAGAAAAGGTGATCCATGGCCAAATATTGAAAGTGCAAATGTTGCAATGCGTAAAGAGTTGGACTTATTTGCAAATGTTCGTCCTGTCAATGTTCCTGAAAAAGGTCTTGATTGGACATTCTTCCGTGAAAACACTGAAGGTGCTTATGTTTTAGGTAGTGAAGGAGTCAATATTACTGAAGACTTAGCGTTTGACTTTAAAGTTATTACAAGCCAAGGTGCTGAACGAATTATCCGTGCTGCTTTTGAATTTGCTAAGAAAAATGATAAGAAGCGCGTAACGTGTGTTACCAAGGCAAATGTCATTAAAACAACAGATGGTAAATTCTTAGACGTATTCAAAAAAGTAGCAGAAGAATATCCGGGAATCGAAGCTGATGACTGGTACATCGATATAATGACGGCTAAGCTTGTTGACGAAAAACGTCGTAAAGATTTCCAAGTTATGGTTTTACCAAATCTTTATGGAGATATATTAACAGACGAAGCAGCAGAATTCCAAGGTGGTGTTGGTACAGCAGGTAGTGCCAATCTTGGTAAGCGTTATGCAATGTTTGAAGCGATCCATGGCTCAGCACCAAGAATGGTTGATGAAGGACGTGATATTTATGCGGATCCATCAAGTATTATTCGAGCAGGAGCCATGCTTTTAAATCATATTGGATATGTAACTGAAGCAGATAAGTTGTTTAAAGCATTAGATATTTGTGGACAAACAGAAAAGAAAATCCAGTTGACAGGTCGTGACACCGGTGCAACAAGTGCTGAGTATGCAGACTACCTAATGGAAACAATCGAAAAACTATAAAAAAGAATAATTGAAAATACAAAAATCCCGAGTTCACAATGAACTCGGGATTTTTTTGGTTTTTTATTGTACGTGTTATTGCAAGGTTTCCCATTTGTTTAACTTTTCTTCTAATTCGACTTCAAGACTGTTCTTTTCTTTCATCAGTGCACTAGATTTTTCATAGTTTGAAAAAATCTCTTCATGGGTAAGTTCTTCATCAATGGCTTCCATACGTGTCTCGATTGAAGTGATTTCTGCTTCGAGTTCATCAATTTGATTTTGCAATTTTCGTTCATCTTTTTGTTGTTGCTTCATGCGCTCCCAATTTTGTTTGTTTTCAGACTCATTTGGATTTTCAGCAATATTAGTCTTGTCGGAGGCATTTTCTTGTTCTTTTTTTTCAATATAATAATCATAGCTGCCATGATATTCTTTGACACGTTCTTGATCTAACTCCCAGACCTTGGTCGCAACACGATTAATAAAATATCGATCATGAGAGATAAAGAGAATCGTTCCGG
>CAZVKG010000056.1:0-24309 GCA_964627665.1 uncultured Eubacteriales bacterium
CAAAATTGCTTCTAAATGAATATTTTTATCAAATCAACTAACTTTGGAAAGAACCCGTTGAACGCTTACTCTTTATCTTTTTTATTTTAATCCGAAGCAATATTCCAAACCCAATCGGAACAACCAAATTTATCAAGATTACGAATAACAATGTTAAGTTAAAATACGATGTAAACATGCTAAAAAGGCTATATATTAAATACATAAAAACCAATACAAGTCCACTATTATATATGCCATTTCTAATTCGAACTTTTTTATAAGAATCAAAAATCAGCGGTTTGTTTTCTTTTGCTCTTGATCTATTTTTAATTAGCCATAAAATCAAGGGAATCATGTAACCGACACAGACTATTAAAATGAGACTCGGATATGTAACCGAAAACAAACCTCCTGTCCTATAAAAATCATCAAATCGCAAATTTTTTAATCCCATCCATAGTTGAAATACCAATAAAAGTATAAGCAAAGGAAAAGTGACTAGTTCCCCTTTTTTCATGGCATTCCATATTGATCTATATTCTTCCATTGGTTCTGTGTAAATAGGCAGCGCTTTACTCTCAGGCATTTTATAATATATAAAATGCCGTTCATTTTTTGCGGCTAACGTCCAACCACTATCTTCGCAAAATTCTTGATAAGTCTCTTCTTTGTCATAGTCCGGATAATCCAGAGGTGTCACCGGTTGAAAACAGGTTACAGAAAAATCTAGCTCACAAGGCTCAATCGGTCGATACGTATCTCGAATTCCTTTAATATTCTCGACCATCCACCCTTTCATTGCCATATCTTTATACGTTTTTTCAAGATATTTTTTGTCAATTGCTGATACAATCTTTATCCTTTTACGTTTTCCATATTCACTTATATCTCTATTTATAATGTTTTTAACTGTCCCCATCAAGTTTCCCCTCCAATATATGCTCACCATCTAGGACCAACTGTTTCAAACGAAAGAATTCTTTGTTTAAAAGGTCACGACCCTTTTTTGTCATCACATAACTTTTCTTATTATTTGTACTACTGACTTGCTCTACAATATCTTCAGCTTCAAATCTGGCAATTAAATGATACAGTGTTCCGGGGCCTACTTTGACCCGTCCGCCTGTCATCTGATCTACCTTTTGCATGATTCCATATCCATGTAAGGGTGTTTTTAAGCACAACAATACATAATACATTGGTTCTGTCAGATTCTGTAACTGCTTCCTAGCCATATTTTTTTCCTTTCACATAAATATATCGAGTGTTGATATATTTATACTATATCAACACTCGATACAAATCAAGCTAATTATGAATTTTGAATACAAACTTTGATTTTACTAATCTTACCCTCACGTTTGAAAATAGTTTGACTTGTTGCACGATCTAACGTATCCTCATCTTCAAAAACATTCTCTGTACCATCTTTATAAGAAACGATGATTTTCTTTTTGTCACCTAGATAATAAATTACCGGAACTGCACAGAATGTAAACCCTAGGGAACTTTTCTCTAAGGGGATTGTCTCTGCATCTGTTTCATTACTATTTCTAGGGATAGACCAGTTTTTCATTTCCTTTAAAAACTCAGATTTTGCTAATAACTTGGGATTAAATCGAATACGTCCATTCTCGACCCACACTCCTAATTCACCGAATCGAGTGATGAAGTCTTCTTTAACCTGTCCGGTCATGCCCGGTTGCTGAGCACCTGCAAATCCCGGAGTATGGGAATAGGCCTCCGTTGGAAATGCACCATATTGCTCTGGTGATTTTTCCAATCCTATGCCCTCTTTAATCGTTTCATAGGCATTCATAAGTGTCCGAGCTTCTTCACTCATCCCCTTTTGTTTGTAGCTTTCACAGAAATTTTCTTGTGTTGCCAAGAGAAGCTTTGAGACCATGTGCCAATAAATACTTCCTAAACCTTCATATTTATAAAAGGTACCCGAACGTCCCGTGAAGGCATGATGATTAAACAGTTCTGTAAAGATTTCCTCAACGATTTTTATTTCCTCATCCTTATACTCTTTTGTAGCCTTAAGTGCTTCTCTGATTTCTTCACCATTTCTAAATCGACCATTAAAATGGTACTTTCCATGTATATCTTTTTCGATAAAGCGTGTGCGATTTTTATTGACTTCTTCTTTTAAAATAGATGAGGACATCACTTGTTCATCCGGAATTACATTTTTCATTAAGAACTTTGGCAGCTCACGATTCGGATAAAGCATATAGCTATTTTGATCTTCACGGTAAATTGAACTGTTTTTAAGTGCATCTAAGACATTAATGGCTTCCTTTGCCTCTAAAGCTTTTGAACTCAAAACAGCGACTTGGCCTTCTAACATCTCATAAAGATAGGATATACTACATTTTTTCTGACCAAATCGAATAAGATTATAGGAATGATAAAGGCCATCCTTACGTTTGTTCTTTTTGATTGAATCATTTAAGTGACGCATTGAATGTTCAATAAATTCTTGAAGGGCTTCTACAGAAAGGGAGGCTTTATCTCCTGAAAAACCATGATTATAGATAGTATTTCTGTAGCTTTCTCCAATCTTACCTAATGATTTCACAATCTCAAAACGCATCTCATCAGACATTTTATTACCTAGATAATGTTCACTATCTTTCAATACCTTAGCTGTATCATGAAACATCTGAAACACTTCAACTGAAAGCTCAATTGTATCTTTTTTCACTTCATTAGCGAGTTCACGCATAAACACCTGGAAGCGATGCATATAATACAAAGTAACCATTGACAATCCATTCCCAACAAGAGCGTTATTGGCATCGTTCCACTCTGGACGTTGCGTATTCATCCAAATACCGCCCTCGGGTACATAATTTGAAAACTTGGCAAGAAGTGTAAGCAAAAGTTTTTCCATTAAGTTAACTTTATAAATTTCATCCTTGCAAAAAACCAGTTTCCCATCGGATCCAATACTTGCCGTCTTATCCTTAATAGCTTGTTCATTCTCATCATCATAAACAATACTGTTTCTTGGGTCGTCGACTAATGCATCAAACCCCTTAATCTTATAAGGAACATTTGCGTATACAAAAATATCTTTATGCAGAAGGTCCTGTAACTTTTCAAGATGATAATCCTTAGATAACTCCATTAGCTTTAAGAGATAAATAATTTGATGATCTCCCCAGTATCCAATATTTGACCACGGATCTTCAGGGTCAAGTATTTCCCAATCAATGCCGTCTTTGGTTATTCGATAGGGGTTATATCCATCTGCTGTTGATGCATTGACAAATTTAGCAATGATACTTTCCGTATATGCAGGGTAGGAAATAGATAAGGCTTCCCAATTTTGAAAGATATCATGCCAATTTCCTTCAAACTTCAGGTCTTTGCTACCATCCTCTTTAGTAATTTCTATATTGAATTTATTCCACGGACGACTTGGATCTCCATGTCGCCGACTAAATGTAAGAGGTAAGTACTCAAATACGAGTCGTTCAAAGTCTTTACTATCTAGCTCTGCCACTAATGCAAGAAGTTTGTTATAATTAATTGTTTCTGGTAATTGCTTTATAAAGTCCAGCTGTTTGGTGTATAGGTCTTTATTCCAATGACCTACAAATGTTTTAAAATCTTCTCTGTCAATTTCATAACCATCAGCATATATACCGCCTCGCATAATATTATACAGCGTATTAGAAAAGTGCCTATAACTTGCCTTCTCATTAGACGTACATTGGAATCCGTCTGCATTAAATACAAGGTGTTTAAGATTGTATTCGCCCTTTGAAACATCAGCTTCAATGGATTCAAGGATGGTTGGATTTTCTTTGATATCTTTAATCAGTTTCTCAACGTTTGCGGCACTTTGATTAAGTTCAGCGACTATATACCAGTTTTTTGATTCTTGACCTTTAAGGCGAATAGAATCTTCAACATAGTAAGAACCTCTTCTCCCCTTAATATCAACTTCTGTTTGAATTTTTTCATTTAAGGAAAATGCGTTTACTTGTTGTTCTGACAAAAGGTAATTCGGGCTCTCCAACCCTTTTGACCACACTGTTGTTGCTTTTAATGATTCACTTGGCTCCGCTTTATCTGTCAATATCGAACTCAGTGTATAGATGCCAAGTCCTGCATTTTCAACTAACTCACATCGTTTATATCCATCAACAAGGGTACTTTTTGTCGTTTGCAATAGGGTATTGACTCCATAAGGTAAAATGTTGCGAATACCATCTAGAACTCTAATCTCGATTTCTTTTTCTGCTAAGTTAACGATTCTGGATTCTTTGATAAATCCATATAGGTTGCTGCTTTTCCATGTATAAGTATAACTAAGCTCAAGATCATGATTGATCTCTTCAAACATAATCTTATTACCAATTGTGTTTTTATATAGATTTCTAGTAATCTCATATACATTGCTATTATGAAGTGAAAAAGGGGTCCAGAGATAGTTTTTCTCATCTTTATTAACGATGAGTACTGTATGTGATCCGGTTGTCTCAAAACTATCATGGATCTTATCATCAGTATAATATGGAAACAAAGCTGACTCTGCATTTTTACGACCACAGGTCAACCCTCCCGTACTCGATATAAACATCCATTGATCAGTGTTACTGACTACTGTCATAAAGAATGGATTCATTTGATTGTAGTTTTCAATCTTGAAGAAAGTGTTCTCATTCATTGTTTCTGTTTTTAACGAAATCGTTTTCGTTTTCTTGTGTAAAAAAGTATTTCCAAAATATAGATCATGTATCGTATTCATCATAAGTTCCTTTCTATAAATAATCTCAAAATTCCTAATCACTATTAATTATATACTGCTATGGCTTAAAGCGCAATCACCTTGAGAAAAATTCATAAATCCGTTGCCATGACTTCGTCTCGTTTGGTTTTAACTTTATTTCGATAAATATTTCCGGACATACCACATGAGCGTGTCCCCACAGGGCAACTTTCGACGGTTGAAACTGAGATAATTCCCGAACACCTGCTCCTATTTCATCGTGAAACACTTCCCAATTGTAAGTTCCCTCCTTTGCTTCCCATCCAATCATCGCATAGAATTCACTATCCGGTGTTACAGGCCATGTTAACCGGTCATCAGATTTTAGAATAGAACCTACCGTAACATCCATTTCTTTCATTCTTGGCATCGTTAACTGATAATGCTCATTAATAACTTGTTTGTTTAATCCAATGAAATTATGAGAATATTCATTTGTATGTATAGGATACTTACCTACATTTGTTAGCTTGTAGCTGATGATTAATCGATGATCAACTATAGTTACTTCTTTAAGTAAGTGGACACCATAATCACTTGGACTCATGTTTGTCGTTTCAAACGTTATTGTATCCTCTGTTTTGGTAATTTTAACTTGTGAGGGAACTACTTCGTAGGGTTTAAAAAAATCATAATCAGCATCTTGGTCTTTTTTCAAAAGGCCTACACCTATCTTGGGGAATAGATCACCGGCATCAATTGTATCGTAACCAATCGGCTTATCAATACCGAATTCATTACAAAAGCCGAATCCGCCTGTTCCTTTTCCTGCTTCTAATTGTTCCGGAACGCAATAATGAATACTTCCGTCCAATGTTATTTGGCTAATGAATCCAGTCCAATCAAACCTGGCACCTTTATAAAAACTAGCCGGTTCCTGAATCTCCACTTTTAAATGCTTATTTTCTAAATATAACATCAATTTCCTCCTTTTTCTGATATTTTTATGCATATATCACAATAGATGAGAACAAATATTATTGTTTTTACCAATACTTATCTATTTCCATATGTTAATATCATACAGTTTACCAATTGTTTTTTAGTCACATATCACATATAATAAGGCCATTAAAGAAAAGAGGCGATAAAAATGAAAAACAATACAACATATCTTTCAAGAAATTTACAAAATGATGTTTTATGTTATGAACCCGTTGTCAACTATAACATTAAAAAATCTAATCATAGTTTTTTTAAAAAAATGTTAACTTCTATCACAAATATGCTTGCGTCATAATCATTTATAAAATATAGGAGGATATCATGACATATCACTCATTATAAAGCACCATCGATACCTCCTGGGTACGATGGTGTTTTTTACATATACTCAAAAACTTTTTCTATAGCAAAACTTGCAATATCCGGATCAAATTGCTTGCCGGAACTTTCTCTTATCTCATTAATTGCTCCTTCTTTTGAAAGCGCTTTTCGATAGGGACGATCTGAAGTCATTGCATCATAAGCATCGACTATTGCAATAATTCTCGCTTCAAACATGATAGCTTCTCCTTTAATCCCATTTGGATAGCCCTTACCATCCCAACGTTCATGATGTTGCAAAACAATGTTTGAAATATGGTTTAGGACTTCGCTTTTTACTAATGCTTTATAGCCATATAGTGGATGTTGCATTATTATTGCATATTCTTCTTCATTCAATTTACCATTTTTATTTATTATTTCTTTGGGTATTACGGCTTTTCCAATATCATGAACCAATCCAGCATAATATAATTGATTGGTATCTTCATCCGAAAAATTCATTGCTTTTGCAATCATTTTCGAAATATTTGCCACGTTCTCGTTATGATTTTTTGTGTATTCATCATGAATCTCAAGCAATTCAGTCAAGGATACAATCATTGTTTTTAACAAATTCAATTGAAGCTCTTGATATTTTTTTTCTTTGTCTTCAAGTTCATCCATAAATCGAGCTCTATTGCGCGTAAACTTCATAATTGTTTTAAGCATTGAATCCACCTGAAATTGTTCCATGTCCATATTTTCAATATTCACGACCTCAAAATAATATGGGTTTTCATGGATTTGTTTTTTCCAAATAACAATTGGATGAACTTCAATAATGTTTTTAATCATAGTACTAGAGAACTTATCCATATTGTAGCGGCATATTGCTGAAACGGGATAAGAACCAAATATTTCTTCATTAAGCATATACTCATAGTCCATAATTCTTGCAAATCCATCTTCATAGTCTAAAACCCAACTAATTTCACCGGTAATTGCAAATGCATTATATCCATCTTGTATTGAATTTATAGCTAAGCTTTTAAGTAACTTTATCATCTTTTTAGGGTTGAATTTACCATCTTTTGCATAAGCGTCATTTTTATCTAAAATTGTTAATTGTCTATTAGCAATGACTTCCTCTAAATCAATCGACAATCGAAGCGTCTTCAAAATAAGCTCATTATCTAGGCCACCTGAAACATAGAAACATCTCTCATTTTTCTTTATTCTAGAAATAATATAATATGCAATGACATCTGCATTCGATGCAGCATCTTTTTCATCATACAGAAGCACCATGTGATCACCCGCAATGATTTGATCCATTTTTTCTTGAAAATGAGTATCTAAGTTCATTTTAAACGCTCCTTTCGTAAAGCTTCTAGCTTACTTTAATTATACACCATATTAAGTTTTTATGCTTGTATTATAATCACTTATCCAATATAGCCTGCCATTGAAAATCCTCATATATCATGTGTAATGTAATATCCGACTGATTCGCTTCCTCTCGATTACGAATCACAATTTTATAAACCTCTTCATATTGTTCATACTTTCCTACATACTGAAGATCATAGGTTGGCGCTTCAATCGACACCAAATCATTGATAAACTGTGCAGCTATATGATCTGCTGTTAGATCCTCAATAATGTCATATCTGTTAAAAAAGTTAAACTGATTACTCTTTTCAAAAAACTCACCTTTCCCCTTCTTATAACAAGCCACATTCAATATATGGCGTTTTTATTGCGTCAATCTTTTTCGCACTATCTTCTGTTTTTATATAATCAACCATATACACCCTGCTGCCATAGCTGATTTTTGCCATCTTTTGCATGACTTGACATAGTGGGTCTTTTTCGACCATGCCAATCAAAAAATAATTCGAATCATTGACAGATGCAATGTATCGTATTAATTCTTCCGCAGCTAAAAGCTTTTCTTCCTCGTATGCATAATAGGATAAATAGTAGTACTTAAGCTCTGTACCTTCCTTGGGCAATTTAGGATAAGCAAAATAGGGGAGCAGGGGACCAAGATGTTTAAGGAATTTATACATTCCATTATATTCATAGAGGATATGCTGTTTCCTAGCATCTTGTCTCCATACATAAAAGGCAGCATAAATATTGTCATCTTCTATACCAAAGGATAGATAATACTGGCTATAGTGAAGATTCAATTTTGTCTGGCCAAGCAAGTCTTCTGCTGTGATTTTTGGGTATAAGTCGTGTTGACGCCCTTTCCTATTCACAAAGTCTAATAACTTTGGTAAATCTTCTTTCTTAGCTCTTCTGTGTTCATAGGCCCCTGTAAATTTTTTCTTTAACCGTGTCGTTGCACAAAAAACCGTATAGTTAGAAATAGGTATATAATAAGGGAAACTTTTTCTCTTCTTTTCAAACATGTGTTGAACTTTTGCATTGTCATCGAGCACTGTTGTATATAGCCATGTAACACCTTTGTTCTTGATCATCGCTATGAGTTCTTGATAAGCATCAATAAGCAAAAAAGGGATTGCTCTATAGGCTTTTTTAATGCGAAGACCTGATAAATAGCCAACTTTTTCAAGATTTCCATGGACATAATGTTCTCTAATGGTACAGACACCAAAACCGACCATTTCCTTTGTATCAACTTTTTGGCATACCATAATAATAACGTCATCACCTTCCGCTTTAAACGAAATGACCGGATGAGGTCTTCGTGTATATATAATGCTTAAATCCCCTTGAAAATCCGGTTCTTCAAGGATTTCAAGCATCTGCGCCCCATCATTCAGTGATGCTTGTCTAAACTCAAAGTTTTTACTTCGGTAATTCATCCAGGCCAACTCCAATCGGTAGTTTTAACTTCTCATCGATTTCACGTTTTAAATTTAAGTTTTGTGACAAAAATATACCTAAGGTCATTAATGACTTATGTCTCTTTAGAGCTACAAAACTTCGGCGAACAATAGACGTCAAGGTAAAAAATTGGTGTCTGAGGCGGGCACATTTATCCGACAATTCAATAGGTGTTCTTCCTACGGGTTCATAGGGTATATCCCCATATTTATAACCGTCTTTTAACCACCACTCCTCTTGATGTAGTTTGTCCTCTTCAACAAAACGATCATGTAGCTTTGTTCCCGGAAATGGTAAGAGATGGTTAAAAGCGACAAAGAAAAAATGATGCTTTTTTGCAAAGGCCAGACTTTCTTCAAAGACTGCATCCGTATCATAATCAAAGCCAAAAATAAAGGTCGCATATATGCCAATTCCATAGCTATGAATTTTTTCTGTTAATGCATCCCGTTCACCCATGCTCATGGTCCATTGTTTATTCATCTGTTTTAAGTTCTTCACATTCATGGACTCATAACCAATAAGAATAACCATACAACCACTGCGTTTCATCCACTGAAGTAATTCTTCGTTTTTTGCCATATTCAATGATCCTTGACCGGACCATTTTATTCCAAGGGGTGTAATGGCTTTAAATAGTGCAATAGCGTAGTCTTCATCTGCAACAATATTATCATCAACAAAAAAGAAGTACTTTTTGCCGGACTGCTTAATATCTTCAACAATATCTTCGATTTCTCTTCGATAATATTTGCGTTGATAGCTTGCGGTAATTGTACAAAACTCGCAGTTATAGACACAGCCTCTTCCAGTTTCAACGAGCCCAAGAATTGAATACTTTTTGTCTCCATAAATAGAACGGTCCGGATAACAACCACGTCTAAATCCATTGTTTCCAAGATATTGCTTTTGAAGTTTGTCTTCTTGCGCGTTTCTTAGTATGTTCTCCCAGATATCTTCAACGTTTCCAATGATAACGCTGTCAAAAAATCGTCCGGCTTCATCCGGCATTAAGGTCGGGTGATACCCACCACATATGACCTTTACACCTCGTTCTCGATATTTCCCCGCAATGAGATAAGCTCTTTTTGCCGTATACATTTCAACGGTAATCACAACTAAGTCCGTGGGTTCATCGTAGTCAATTAATTCTATACGATCATCAAAAAAATTCGTTTCAATATTTTTAGGGGTTAACGCTTTTAAGGTACTGATTGTTAACGGTTCCATCAATCTCCATGTTTTAATATACTTGGTCTCTGTTTTTTTGCCTATGGCCGGTAAAATAAAGGTTATCTTCACGAAATAATTTCTCCCTCTCCAAGTTGCATGCTTTGTTTTTTAAATACTTCTTTTCTAAATAACGGATTATAGATTAAGTACGTTGCTAGTTTGTAAGGTGTTCTCATATTTGTTTTAAAATCTGTTGCTCGATACATGATGGAAGCGATGGAGTTAAAAGATTTTCTACAATAAAATCCAACATCTGTTAAGTCATCCGAAGTAAGACCTAATGGTTTATAGGGCGCATGATTAAAGCGAAAATCATCATGTAACCACCATTTTCCATCGTATAAAAGTCTGTTTTCCTTGGCCAAATCTTCATATAATTGGGTATTTGGATAAGGCATTAAGACATTATAGGCTGCAAATGCAAACTTATTTTTCTTAGCAAAAGCTAGTGTCTTTAAAATCGATGCTTTTGTATCCTTTTCATGCCCTATGGTAAAAGCGGCCCATGTTTGATGGCCATATTTACGAAGGATTTCTAACTGTTTTTTATAACCATCAAATCCTCCCCCTTGAATATTGGAACTTTTATTCATTGCTTTTAATGTTTCTCCATCAATGGATTCAAATCCAATCACATTCCCAAGACAACCGCTTTTCATCATCACTTCCATCAACTCTTCATCTTCGGTCATGTCAATACTTGCCTGACTGACCCACTTGATTTTTAAGGGGATTAATGCTCGAAATAATTCTTTGGCTTTTTCACGGTTGGCAACGATATTATCATCAACAAAAAAAATCAGTTTCAACTTTTGGACTTTTATTTCTTCCACGACGCTTTCAATAGACCTACAGTACTGATTTTTCTTAAAATATACACTTGAAGCACAAAACCTACAGCCGTTTACACACCCCCGACTAAACTGCATTAGAGAAATCGGCAGGTATCCTTTGTTTTTGAAAATCTCTCGGTTTGGGAAAAATCCTTGCTGGGGTTCATGGCCAAAGGTGCTTTGATAAACAGGTTTTAGTTTATCATTTTGGGAATCTTCAAGAAGATTCATCCAAATGGGTTCTGCATCACCGATGACAATGGTGTCCGCATATCCACTCACTTCATCTGGAATAAGTGTTACATGCATGCCACCCATTACAACCGGAATCCCTTTTTTTCGATAGATTTTTGCAATTTCATAGGACCGTTTGGCTGTAAAGGTTTCAACGGTAATCATAACCAGGTCTGTTTGTTCTGTATATGGTATATCTTCCATTCGGTCATCATAGAAGGCTATGGAAATGTCCTTCGGTGTAAGACCTGCAAGTATACCTATTTGTAAAGGTTCCATTCTGCCTTCATCCACATATGAGCCCGTCATCATCCGACCCATATTGGGTTTTATAAATGTTATTTTCATACTACAACTCTCTTCCTTGCTTTCTAAGTATCTCTCGTCGATTCACAAGATTGGTCCCTAAGTAAATGACGGAATTTTTAAGATTTTGCTTATTCATTATCCATCTTTTTCCAATACTGCTATACCGATTAAACTGATGACGAATTCTAAAACACTCCTCTTTTAAGGCTTTGGGAGAAAAATTCTTGGGCTGATAAACAGTATCGCCATAGCAATAGCTTGGTTCTAACCACCATTTTTCAAAGAGTAGTCTGCCTTCTTTTTCCAGTCGATGATAGAGCGGTGTGCCTATTGTTGGAATCAATGGGTTAAAATTGGCTAACATTAAACGGTTTTCAAGTGCAAAAGCCAACGTTGCATCAAAGGCTTCTAAGGTATCATGATCATAACCTAGAACGAAGGTTCCATAGACCATTAAGCCATATTCGTTTAAGGTTTTTATAACGTTTCTATAATCCATCAAATGAAGATTGGCTTGCTTATTCATTTGCTTTAGATTCTTGGGGTTAACCGTTTCAAATCCAATAAGAACAGCCATACACCCACTTTGAACCATTTTTTTCACCAAGTCGGTGTCCGAAGCCAAATCAATGCTAATCTGGCAAGCCCACTTGATTTTAAGAGGCCTAATTCCTTCTAGAAATTCCATCGTTTTCTCTCGATGAAGAAAAAGATTATCATCAACGATAAACACATATTTCAGCTTTCGTCTTTTAATCTCTTCCACAACCATATCCACATCTCGATACCTTAGGCTTTTCTTATATACGGCGCTTATAGAGCAAAAATCACAACTATAACGACAACCTCGACTAAATTGTAAGGGTTTTATTGGGGCATATTTTTTATCCTTAAAAATCGATTCATCATAATAGGATTGGGCAATACATGGATAGTTCTCCTGTTCATAGATCTTCCTATATTTTCCTGTTTGTATATCTTCTAAAAATTGGGGCCAAACGCCTTCTGCATCACCCACAAAAGCTACATCTGCATATTCAAGGGTTTCTTGGGGTATTAAAGACGTGTGAAAACCACCGATAGCCACCTTAATTCCGGATGCTCTATATTTTTGAGAAAGTGTATAGGTTCTTCGAATTGTAAAAGAACCGGAACTCATGACAATCCAATCACAGTCTAGATTATCCGGCAAGGCCTCAACGCGTTCATCATACATCTGTACTTGTATGTTTTGAGGTGTCAGCGCCGCAATGACTGCAAATGCTAGGGGTTCCATAGCATCACTTGATCTTGCACCACCCATACCTACCTTGATTAGTATTATTTTCATAAGTCCACATCCGAGTTATCTATCATACGCTCTCGCGGAAAGCTTTCAAGTTTATCTGCATAATACCTGTAAGCATTATTCGTCATAATGCTCAAGGGAAAGGTAAGATGGGGTCTGGCAATTCGCCTTGCAATTCCACCAAGAGAATAGGTTTCACGCCAAGCTCTTACAAAACCATCCATTAACTGCTTTTGTGACATTTTTTTAGGTTCATAGACAACATGTTGCACATCATACATGGCCCAGTGAGTATCGGTTATTCTTTTTTCAGCGGATAATTGTTCATATAGAGGTGTTCCGGGAAAAGGCGTTAATATTGAATACCTGGGTAAATCAATTTTTAAATCTAAAACCATCTCTACTGTTCTATCAAATACATCCAGGTCGTCTTCATCAGTGCCAAAACAAAATGTGCCGTTGACTGAAATTCCATTTCCGTGCATTTTTTTCATGAGTTCTGCGTAATTGACCACATCATTCCTATATTTATTCATCGCTTGAAGACCGGATGCAGTCACTGATTCAAAACCGATGAGAAGTCCTTTACACCCACTTTTAACCATAAGGTCAAAGACTTCCGTATCTTGGACAACATCTGCTGTTGATAGACCATACCACCACTTTTTAAGTGGTATTAGGGCTTTGAATAAATCAATAGCAAAGACTCTGTCGGCCAATAGATTGACATCCACAAAAAGAATATTTTTTGTATTAAGGGTCTCTATTTCAGCAACAATATCTTTGACGCTTTTTTTGTAAACATGGGTCGTATGTAAAGCGTTTACCGCGCAAAATGTACAAGCATTAGAACATCCTCGACTAGCTTCAAGAGAGCTATTTGTAATATATTTTCCCGTTGGCAATAAACTGCGATTTGGCCTTGTAAACTGAAGCTCCCCTTTTCTATCTTTATCATTATAAAATGGCTTGAGTTTTCCTTGTTTTAAGTCTACAAGCATTTCCGGCATTAAAATCTCACCGAAGCCCATCAATACACTATCACAATGTTCTTTGGCTTCTAGCGGACGCAAGGTGGCATGGACCCCGCCAATGATGACCTTGATTCCTTTTGCCCTGTAATAGTCTGCAAAGGCATAGGCTCTTGGCGCAGTTCCTGTGATTGCCGTTATCAATATTAAGTCTACATTTAGATTTAAAGGAATCGTTTCAATGGTTTCATCATAAATCGAAACCTGTGCATCTATATAATTTGTAATAACTGCAGCAAGCGTTGTCATTGTCAACGGTGCATAATGAATTGCTTTTTTAAAACTTCCTGTAAATCGGTGCATAGCACCTGCCGGTGATAATAATGCGATATTCATAAACCCTCTATTCTAGGCAAAATAGCCATTAATCTTTTTCTCAAAGTCGACAATGTTATTAAGCACCATATATTTTATATCACCTAGCTTCATGTTCTTTCTTTGAGAGATATGTTGATAATAGCCTTCCATACATCCATTTTCCATAACATATATACATCATAGTGATTCGAGTTGCTTTAACTTTCTTGCATAAGCATAATGATAATTCTTGCATAAACCTTCTTCTAGCCTTTTTGCGATTTCAGTAAAATCGAATTCCGGATAATCACTTCCCTCAATAAATAAACAATATCTAAAATCATCTAGTGCATTACACGGAGCCAAAAAATAAAACCCACGCACTCCTTCTATGTCTTGAAGGACTTTTTTTACATGGACTTCATTCAGCTTTTCTCCATAAAAATCCACGACATTGGCTTCTTTTCCCATAAATCGTATGCAGGGTAAGTCCCGATAAAAATCAACCACTTCAACAAGATCATATAATCGATATCGATATAAACCACCTCTTGTTGTCATAAGTATAGAGTATATACGACCTTTTTCCAATTGATTCATAAGATAAACATTGGAAGTCGCTTCCATGGATTCCGGATCTATTTCAATAAACTCAAAAAAATGAGACCGATAACTGATAACATGATGTAATTTTCTATGCCTATCCAGTAAAGGAATGCTGATTAATCCTTCGGTAGCCAGCAAGCCTTTCCCTTGGATCTGGATACCTTTTAAGCGCTTATTAAGCTCCATAGCGTCATTTTCAGAATGACTATGGGTCCAACAGCTTACTATACTTAAGTTGGGCCAAATACTCTTAAAAAAATCCGCTCTGGCCTGGGTCTTATTCAGTTTTCTAAGATTATAGGCTCTCTTCGGATTTTTATGAAAGTTCTGTAGAATCTTGGGATCTAAGTCCGTGCCATTGGGTGGTGACAATTTTCCTTTTCGAATATTATCTATAAAGGTGTCTGAATGTAGATCCCACTGATTTAACAATAAGGTTAAAAAGGTTGGGTTCCACACAGATATTAATCCTAGTTTTTCATCGGCTAATAGAAATGCCATAGTTACATACCGAAAATCTTCGATGTCTTCTATAAATTTTACTTGGGCAGGAACGCTAAACAACTTCTTGAATATAAGATTTTCCAGTATGCCAAAATAACCGGCATCGTCTTCAAAGCCAATGGAAATTCCACTTTTTGTTCTTCTGTTGTCTTGATCCACTGGGGATATTGACCAATATGTCGTCCCATATTGAAGGTTCGAATAAGATGCATATAAATTATAGAGCCAAGGTTTAATCCCCCTCATAAAATCGTCTTTAAGACCTTGGGTATATGGTATAAGTTTTGAACCACTCGTTGATCCGCTCGATGGTTCGAATAATAACACCGGATCATTAACCAGTCCTTTTTCACCTCTTGTGGAATGTTCTTCTATGTAAGGCTCAAGCATTTCATAATCTGTGATAGGAACTTGTTCTTGAAACTGCTTTATGCTTTTGATGTTTGAAAAATCATAATCCTGACCAAAGGTTGTCCTACGATTATCATACAGACATTGCTTCAAATAGGCTTCCTGAACTTCCATAGCTTTTGATGTGTTTTTCAGAAAAACTTGATAGGACTTTTTATTCAGTTGTTTCAGTAAGGTATTCATTATTCTCATCATCGTTTAATCACTCTAAAAAAAGCGTCTTTAAGATTATCTTGACTAAATCTTGCAAGACACACTAATTCATTCCCTTTTTCATGGCCCGGGTTTTTCTCAATAAAGAATTGATTCACCGGATTTAGCATTGCTTTTTCGTCTGCAGGAGCTACGCCATCTTTTAAATAATCGTTGTCACCACGATTTATGATGATCCCACTTTCTCTTATATAAGCATGACCGTATTTTTTTATAGCATAGTTATGCATAATCTCCTGTTCATAGTCCGGTGTATCCGACGATTGATTCGGATAGTAGTCATGAAAATAAATCGACATATATCGATAGGTTTTATAGCCTTTACATATTAAAAACCAGTAGATCTCTCTATCTTCTTTTTCTAAAAGCTGATAAATAAAAGTTGAAAAACCTTTTTGCAAACCTAGTCCTACCGGTCTGCATTTATCTACAATGGTATCCCCGGAAAAAACACCGACTATTTCTTTGTCATTAACCACTAAAGGCATAAGTTCAAGGGTGCTAAATCCATAGATTGCATCCCCATCCCACAAGAGTATAACATGATCTTTTTGATTAAGATCATAAAAGAATTTATCATATTTAACGTTATCATAATACTGATTCATCAGTTCAAACATTGCTCTAATATGTCTATCTGAAAGTTTAGTTATTGTCTCTATTGTAAATGTCATACTCATTTTTTTATCGCGTGTATGATTCTTACCATAATAAGCGTCATAACGACACTTATAGTAACGGCTAAGGCTATTGTACAGATATCAGCATCTATATTCCCATTATTTTTTTTAACACGTTTCCATTCCGCTTGTCCGGCAAGCTGATTCGTCTCATCATCCAACAATATACCTCGGTATGCTCCCTCTGTTTTATGGGATTCTGCTAAATGCGTTCCGTCTTTTATAATTGGTTCATATTTTTCGCGCATAATAAGCCTCCTTTTTTAATCTATGGCATTATTGTAAGTTATATTCCATATTAATATTATACCAAACTTTTCATTTTAATTATATGGTTTATTACGCGCTTTTTATTCTTATAATTTTCAGCATTCGTCGGTCACTGTCCAAAGCATATATCTCTTTATCGGTTCGGAATAGCTATATCATATCGTCGGTCCCCATCTAGCAAGTTTTTGTATTCAATTACTTCTTCATTTAATCTGAAATCATTTGTTATAATATGATCTATAACACTTTTTTCTTGAGTGTTAACATCATACTTAGATAATCTATAGCGGTCTCCAACATAATATATAGATTGTCCGTCAAAGGCAATATTATATACTGCATTAACATCACCAATTGCCGTTATCTGAGATGTCATTCTATCAATCATACGAACAGCATCTGTATCAATAATATATATTGTATCCTTGTCCAAAAAGAATCCATCAATCCCTCGCATAAATCCCCATTTTTTATTCTCTTCTTTGAGTATTCCACTTCTATTTGTCCCTAAATTTTTCTCAAAAATCACCGTTTCTTCAAACGTCTGCATATTTACTTCCACAACAGCAAAATTATACATAGTACTGCCACCACGTAACTGACTGTTTTCTTTCATAACCGGTGTATTTTCTAGTCCTGTTTTAATGTAATAAAAATATTCCCCTTGAATAAAAAAGCATGATTCATATTTCACATTTTCCTCAAAAGGATTTCTGACCAAACTCTCTTTGACTCCGGTCTCCTCATGAACACGTACAAAATCATTGTCTATCACATCAAAATAATATTGATAGCCACCTACACTATGTTCCATTCTTTCATCAAGGTTATATACTATACTTTCTTCTTGCTGTCCTGTACAACTTGTCAGAAGCAATAATGGTAAAAACAACAAAAGCCATTTATTGATTGTTGAAATACGGCCAATGAAATATAGAATCAAGCATACAATAATAGTTGCAACACCCAATAATATAAGGTTGCGCGGCCTTGCTTGTGTAAAGTACCCTTTACTCAGTATCAGACCCAAAGGTTGAATCAAGTAAGCTTGTTGGTCCCCAAGACTTACATAGGGTATTGTAATAATGCTTGTTGTCACAAACACTGTTACGATTTGTTTTTTGAATATGACCGTTACAATCAAAATCAACATAGACAGTGCCACATATCCTAAGATTTTAAGTCCACAAATATAAAAATACGTTTCCAGCAAGCCAGTTTGTATCATACTTTCTTTAAAAAGATAAATGCTTTGAATCGGAAACTCGCCATCCACCAAGCCATATCTTATTCGGTAATAGAGATAAGTCATCACAAAACTGCACAAACATAAAATCACTACAGTGGCCGTCGCAAGCAGGAATCTAACGACATATGATAGACGACTCCCCTTTTTTGTTGTCATCTCTATATTTTCCATTTCATATTGATAGTTATAGGCATAGAATCTTGTTATTAACAATACAATAACAATGAATAAAAACAATTCACTATACTTAACATCAAACAATCCGTACCATCCATTGGGATATATAAAAAAACGATTCTCCGGATTCTCAGCAACATAAAGATACTGTTGAAATATTTCTTCAAATCCCTGTTTATTCTTTAATAGCGCCTCACCATCAATCCTCTTCTGTTCAAATTCTTCTTCTGAAATATCACCTTTATAGTATGCATTATATAATTGGGTTAACTGAATATCCACTTCCGCCATTTGTTTTGCTTCATCTTCCAATAGCGCCTCTTTTTCATCGGTTAATCTTCCTTTGACTTGATCTAGGTAGTAATTATACTCATCCTGATAGAGCTCTATACGATCATTATAAGCACTATCCATAACAAATAGACCAAATAAGCTTAATATTAAAAATCCCAAAATATAGATTAATCCATGTTGATAATACATCATTTTTTTTAACTCAGCTAATATAAGCCTCATTTTTTGCCTCCTTTAAAAGCAAATTGATTAATGGGGTATACCCTACCAATCAACGCAAGCAAGAATACTGTCATGGCAAATGTCACCGCAATAGATGCTACATGTATCAACACTGGATTTCCAAGCACATTAACAAACTCCGTTTTCATATACAAGCCTCTATTAAAGAGCAACATAAATGGATTAAACGCTTTCAACGCTATAATATTTGAACCGATATATCTATTAGCCACAACAATCAAACTTCCCGCCAACACTAAATTCAATATAAACGGAAGCAACCCATTCTTAAACCAACAAGAAACTCCCATAAACAATGTCGTTGCAAAAATAACACCAATTATTTTTGTTACCATCGACAAAAGACTATAGTCGAAAAGGCTCATCCGTAAAGGTGTATAAATAAATCTCTTCAAACTGTATATCGGCATAAATCCACTGCCTAGATGTTGGAACAGGATTTCAAAACTAGTAAAATCTAAGATAAAGAAGTATATAGAAATAGTAACTACAAAGGATAGTATTGCTATAATCTTTGCCCAATATGTCTTACGCCCTCCTTTGACCGTTGTCACTATTATCGCGTCCATTTCTGATTCTTTTTCAATCACAAAAACCCTTGCCGTAACATAAAGGCAAAGTAGGAGTATCAAAAAAACAGATATGTCGTACTGAATATAATATTCATACATCTCAAGATATTCAAAATGTTGAATATCCCTATGCATAAAGCGCTTCGTTATAGCTCGACTTTTTAGATAGTCATATTGATTGTTTTTTTCTAGATAGAATTCCATATTATTTGAAGATTCAAGAGCAATTGTATTGGCTTTTTGCTTATATGTAGAAAAATAGTGCATCGGATTCACATACATTCGATTGATAAACGTTGCATCCATATACACATTTCCTGTCATCGTATTCGGATGATCTGTTCTTGTACTTGCTGTCAGATCTGCAATTTCTTTTTTCAAGGGCGTATAAATATCTAATAACTGTGTAATTTTATCGTCTGTAATCTCTCCTGAAAATCTTGAATACAGTTCCCAATACAAATCCTCTGTACTTTTCATATCGGTTAGAAACAAGGCGTTGTCGTTATATACCTTTAGTATATTCAAAATATTTATCACGCTAAAGACTAGAATAAGGACCAACAAGCCCTTTTTCATAATGATTTTTTTATATTCATATGCCACCAGTCTTATCATAGTATTTCCTCGCCACAATGATAGAGAAAGACATCTTCTAGATTTGGCACTACATTAGTGCCTTCATTAAGCACCTTATCTTTTGAGATAACCCTTAATTTAACCGTATCATTTTCCCGTTGCATATTACTGATTTTATATTGATAATAGGCATCAATAGATGCATCCTCATCAAGTTCAATGGACCAAACTTTTCCTTGAATCTCATTGCGAAGATTAGTGGGAGTATCATTTTTAATTAATTTGCCTTTTTTTAAGATGAGTACTCGATTAGCAATAAATTCAATGTCTGATACGATATGTGTTGCTAACAAAATGGTACGTTGTTCACTAAATTTCGTGATTAAATTCCTAAACCTTATTCTTTCTTGCGGATCTAACCCCGCTGTTGGTTCATCTAGAATCAAAATGCTCGGATTATTGAGCATAGCTTGTACAATGCCCACCCTTTGGCGCATACCACCGGATAATTCTTTTATTTTCTTGTGCTTACTTCCTGCTAGATTAACAATCTCTAAAAGTTCATGAATTCTTTGTTCCCCTAGCTCTTTTGATATCCCTTTAATCACGCACATATACCGTAAAAATTCAATAACGCTAAACGCTTTATAAAATATAGGGTATTGGGGCATGTAGCCGATGTGTTCCAAATATTTATCACCTAGTTTGCGTACATTCGTACCATCAACATATATCTCTCCACTATCGCCTTTTAAGATACCCACCAAAATATTAATAAACGTCGTTTTTCCAGCACCATTGGCACCAAGTATGCCATAGATGCCAGAATCAAAGTCCACTGTCACATCACTTAATGCAACAGTTTTCTTATACTTTTTGGACATATTTTCAATCTTTATTTCCACGACAGTCTCCTTCTAAAAAGTAAATTCTACTGTATTGATTTCCAAGTTATCCGAACTTCCTTTTCTCAGCAACACCATCCCCTGTTGCGACTCGTCTAATAACAGCACTTTATAATGTAGCTGATCTTTATAATCTACAGACATTTGGTGTATCCTCTCTCCGGAGTCAGTCTCATAAACTTCAATGGATAATTCATCCTTATTCTCAATTCCTACGGCAAAATAGTTTCCCTGGTTCGAGCCAAATAAGGACATCCTCTCTCCGCGCTTTGCCACATCATAGATTTTCTCTTCATGTGTCTTAACATCAACGACCAATACTTTGCCCGATGGATTTCTTCCCGCATCTTCAAATAAAACATAATCTTTATATGCTGTTATCCTTAAATTGGTATCATTGCCATAGGACGGTTTTTTATTTGTAATAATTGTCCCATCAAGCGACATAAACCCATAGGTTTCAAAAGATCCTACCCCATCTTGTAAAGGCAAATCAAACGTCTCTGCTGTAAATACAATCCTAGTGTCATTGTCAACAAAAGCCATTTCTGAAATCGACTGTATTCCATTATTTTCCTCTGAATAATCTAACACGATATTCTTCTCTTCTGTTGATACATCATACACATATAAATGTTCCATCGTCGCTATTAAAATCTTCTCTCCAGATTGAGATACAGCTATCTTAGCAGGTCCTAGAATCATTTCTCCTTCAACAATATCATTTAATACTATCTCTTTTTCATACTTCAGTTGATGGTCCAAATAGATATATCGATATAAAAAGCCTGACTGCTCACGAGTACAAAGCATTGCTACGTAGCCTGAATCAATGCTTATATAATCCTCACTTCGAATATTTTCCTCATTAAACGTGTAGGTCGCTTCACTTCTTTTCTTAGGATATTCAGCCAAGGTCAAGGCGTCATCTAGAAGCAATAATTTACTCTCGCTTCCGTAATATATATTCCTCGGTTCTGAAGTTATCGGCGAATCTGTTGTCAACGCATCCTCGCTTTCATCAGTCGTCTCATTCTCATCTTTATACAATAAAATCGTCTTTGTTTTATCCATGCCAACTATTTCATCAACATATTTTCTCTCGGTTTTAGGCACAGACATCACATAGAAAGAATTAAGTCCATCTAATTGAGTGGTATCCAGTTCAAGATCTATCTGTTCATACTTCCCTTTTTGCAGGGTCACTTCCGTAGAATATATTGGCTTATGATCAATATAAAAAGTTGTCACATACTCTGCATTCGGCACGCCAAACAAATAATAAGATATCTCAAACTTATCTAATTGGCTTAGATTAATGTTACTATATGTAACTTCACCATTATAGAGTATTCTTGAAAATACATATGTATTTAACTCTTCCATTTCAATCTTATGAAATTTTACATCTAAAAACTCTTCCGTTATATTTACTGCCTGTTGACTGGGACTTATGACAATATTGCTGTCATATTCTTCTAGTGATACGCCTTGATCTGGTGCATTTTCCAACATCTTGACTCTATCAATAATCGTTGGCAGCGCATGATGGTAGCCCCCATATGCTGATGTTGTTGTCATATCCGGTATAAAGGCAGCATTGTAAATACTAATCACCTGTAATTCAAGCACCTCTCCTTCTTCACCCACAATGGGGGAAAATTGAAAAGTGAATTGTTTTCGTTCTTCATCAACCGTCAATTGATGCATATACTCCTTCTCTGTCTCAGTCCCTTTTATTTTATAAGGCTGCGGTTCACCTTTTAGAAACAGCAAAAAACCTACGCTATTTACACTTCCTTCGAGTTCAATATAATAATCGATCTCAACGTCCGTTCCCGAATATTCTATAAACTCATCCTCTTTTAAACTTTCACTTAATCCATGCACAATGGAACCCAATACTTCCATTCGAGACTCTGCTTCCTCAAACGGATCTTCCACTACTTCCTCTTCAATACTTGAAATATCTATTGGTTCACTACCCGCACATGACACGAATAATACATTTATTAAAATTGTGATTAAAATTGTCATTGATCTTTTCATATTTTTCCCCTTCTCATACACTTATATTTTGTAATAAGTAAGCCTACATTACACTGATTGTAGGCTTACTTGTTTGTTATCTATTTAGGGTATTAAGATTCTATTGATGTATAAGTATAGACAGCACCAGCATTATAGGTATTACCACCTTGAACTCCATGCGCGCCGTATAGGTTCTTTCCATCTTCACCAAGAAATCCTTCACCACTAATTCTTTTTGCACCGCGTGAACTGGTTTTAGAAAAAGAATTAAGTAATTTCCCTTGAACATCTCTTACATCTAACGTATATGTAAGCTTAGCCTTATCATTATTCTTATTAACACTCGTTTGAATATACGGTAAAGTATTAATATATCCTGTTAATGTTCCATAGCCAGTGACAGTCTCGTAATCCGTATCATCTGCAGAAACACTTGTTACTGACAATAATAACGACATTGCCATACATAAAACAAACATTTTTTTCATTTTGAATCCTCCTTCGATTTCTTTACTCTTTACTATATCTAGAAATATTCCGTACGCAAATAAAACTAAATTAAGTTCTCTTTCATAAGTTGTCCCAATCTAATTAAACTACTCTCTCCGTTTCTTTTGCGCATTAGTTCTCATCTTACTTTAAAAGAAAGAAGTCAAATTGATTGTTCTTCGATACGTACCATAAATGCATTTAATAACCTATTAATATTAATATGAATCCATTGTAACAAGAATTATAATTAAATCAAGTCATTTGGCTTATTTGGTATTCCTGGTGTACTATTTGGTTTTTCACATATATGCCTAAGTCTATCGAACCGAGGCCAACATGTATTCCTGGTGTACTATTTGGTTTTTCACTCCCAAATAAGCATGGATTTTAACCAAATAATTTTGTCCTAACTTTTCTAAATATTGATTAAAAGCATCGGCAGTCTCCTTCAAAAAAGTAAATTCTACTGTATTGATTTCCAAGTTATCTGAACTTCCTTTTCTAAGCAACACCAGCCCCTGTTGCGACTCGTCTAATAACAGCACTTTATAATGCAGCTGTTCTTTATAATCTACAGACATTTGGTGTATCCTTTCTCCCTCAACAAGATCATTTAATACTATTTCTTTTTCATACTCAAGTTGATGGTCCAAATAGATATATCGATATAAAAAGCCTGACTGCTCACGAGTACAAAGCATTGCTACGTAGCCTGAATCAATGCTTATATAATCCTCACTTCGAATATTTTCCTCATTAAACGTGTAGGTCGCCTCACTTCTTTTCTTAGGGTACTCAGCCAAGGTCAAGGCGTCATCTAGAAGCAATAATTTATTCTCGCTACCGTAATATATTCCTTGGTTCTAAAGATATCAGCGAATCTGTTGTCAAAACATCGTCACTATCATCAGAAACTTCGTTCGTGTCCTTATTGTTAAGCTACAAATTATATACTCTACCGACTACACTTTAGCTACAAATTA
>CAZVKG010000057.1:0-24227 GCA_964627665.1 uncultured Eubacteriales bacterium
ATCAATTATTACCCTATTAGTTACTGACTATGAACTTTTAGCCATTAGGTATCCGTTATTTTCGATTGATAGTTATATAAGCTATTATAGTTCTGCGCAGCAGCAGTATTTAATTGGATTATTTAACAGTTTGATTTCCATAAATATAATAGTATTTATCATGTTTTGTATTTTTGTTATACAGGAACAAAGAGGGGTTATAAATGAGGTCAATAAATTATATCAGGATTTAAGTATAGCAAATCAAAAACTTATGGATGCAAATACAGAGTTAAAAGAATATGCAGATATCAAAGAGAAAATGGGAGAAACCCGTGAGCGAAATAGGCTTGCTAGAGAAATACATGATACCCTAGGACATACTTTGACAGGTATTTCAGCAGGTATTGATGCATGTATTGAACTTGTAGAAAAATCACCTGACTTAACAAAAAAACAATTAGTTATTATCTCTCAAGTGGTTCGTCAAGGCTTATCTGATATAAGAAATTCAGTAAATAAGCTACGACCAGATGTGTTGAAGCATCAAGAACTTGGAGATGCAATAAAAAATATGATTAGCGGAATTCAGAAATTAACAAATACAGATATACATCTTAATTGCGATGTGGAATATTTGTGTTTTGGTGAAGATGAAGAAAATGCTATTTACCGTATTATTCAAGAGAGTCTTACGAATGCAATCCGCCATGGGCAGGCAACACAAATTGATGTAAATATAAGCAGAAAATATAATGATTTAATTCTAAGTATAATAGATAATGGTGTTGGATGTAAAACGATGAAAAAAGGATTCGGTACAAACCATATAGTTGAGCGCATTAAGCTATTGAATGGAAAAGTGGATTTTAATGGAAATAATGGTTTTAGAGTAAATGCAGTTATTCCGATAAGATGGGGTGAAAAATCATGATTAAAGTAATCATTGCAGATGATCAAGAGTTGATTCGACACAGTCTTCGTATTGTTCTTGAAAACAGAGATAATATTGAAGTAATAGATGTTGTATCTAATGGACAGGAAGTCATTAAAAGTATACGGAAAAATCCACCGGATATTATACTTATGGATGTACGCATGCCCAAAATGGACGGCGTTAAATGTACCCAGATTATTAAAGAAATTTATCCGGATATTAAAATAATTATTTTAACAACTTTTGATAATGATGAATATGTATATAATGCTTTAAAATATGGTGCAAGTGGGTATTTATTAAAAGGTGTGTCAATGGATCAATTAGTTGACTCAATACATATTGTGTATAGCGGAAAAGCAATGATAAATCCAGATATCGCTACAAAAGTTGTACAATTGTTTTCTCAAATGGCTAAATCGGACTATACAATAGAATGTGACATTGACGGTGTAAAAACATTAACGCAAACGGAATGGAAAATTATTGAGCAAATTGAATTTGGATTATCAAATAAAGAAGTTGCTGACAATTTAAACTTGTCTGAAGGAACAGTAAGAAATTATCTTACATCTATTTTGAGTAAATTAGGATTTAGAGATCGGACACAGTTAGCGATTTGGGCAGTCCAGTATGGGGTAAGCCGACGCAAAATGGAGTGGCACAAATGAAATTAAAGGTTAGAAAAATAGCACTAATACTCTTGAGTTTTATAATTTTGATAAGTATATATTTCTTGGTGCAACAAAATCAAGAAAATGATGAGGTTTTAGAGTTTGGTATGTTCGTTGGAAGTAATTGGCAGGTTGAGAATGCGAATAGTTATATATTAATTGATTCGACAGTCAAAAAATTTGAAAAGGAAAACCCAGGTGTTAAAGTGCATTACTATAGTGGAATAACAAGAAATGATTATTCAGAATGGTTGGCAAGAAAAATCATTATGGGAGAAACACCAGATGTATTTATGGTTCTTACTGAAGATTTTACAAAATTGTCTTCACTAGGAGTTTTAAAAGATATGGATGACCTGATTGAAAAGGATGAAGATTTTGACCCGTCAAAGTATTTTTCGACATCGTGGGAAAGTGGACATTTAGAAGGAAGTCAATTTGCTCTACCATTTGAATCAGTTCCAACACTCATGTTTGTCAACACAACGATGCTTGATAAAAATAATATTCAAGTTCCGAAAAATGACTGGACATGGAATGATTTGTATGAGATATCGAAAAAAGTAACCAAAGATACAAATGGAGATGGGAAAATTGATCAATTTGGAACACTAAATTATAATTGGATCGAAGCTGTGTATTCAAATAATGGAAATATATTTGATGACTTAGGTCAAACAGCCTTTTTTACAAATGAACGTGTGATTGAATCGGTTAAATATGTAAGTAAGCTTCAAGAACTTAATGAAAGAACGACTGTAAGTGAGGATGATTTTAATTCTGGAAACGTTGCGTTTATGCCATTATTATTTTCGGATTATCGTACATATAAAACATATCCATATAAAATTAAAAAGTATACGAATTTTAAATGGGATTTTATGACATTACCCGCAGGGGAGCATGGAAATAATGTTTCAGAAGTGAAATCACTGATTATTGGAATGAATGAAAAGACGAAAAAAGAAAAGCTTGCCTGGGAATTTATAAAATTATTAACCTATGATGAAGAGATTCAAATGAATATATTTAAATATTCTCAAGGAAGCTCTGTTTTAAAAACCGTAACAAAATCAAAAGAAGCTGAAGAGTTATTAATGCAATATACAGGAGTTGATGAAAGGGTTATAGATAATCAGCTTTTGAGTGAGATTATTGAAAATGGAGTAATAGCACCTAAATTTCAAGAGTATGACAAAGTGATAAATTTAGCAGATTCAGAAGTAAATGATATTATACTTAGAAGTAATGATATTGATAGCTCAATGAAAATTCTTCAAAGAACAGTATTAAAATATTTAGATTAAAAATTGGAGGTCATTATGAAGAGATCATTAATCAACAAGGAAATTAAAAATGCAATGGAAATAGCAAGTCGATATAATTTTCCGCTTCCGCCCTTTGCCTATTGGACACCACAAGAATGGGAAAAAGCAGATGAACGATTTGATGAAATCCGTGTAAATCAGTTGGGATGGGATGTTACTGATTTTGGCACAGGTGATTTTGAAAAGTGTGGTTTAGTCTCTTTTGTCTTTAGAAACGGTAATACATTGAAAAATTCAGAGTATAAAAAAGACTATGCGGAAAAGTTACTTCTTGTAAAAGATAGTCAAATTCTTCCTTATCATTTTCATGTTAGTAAAACAGAAGATATCATAAATCGTGGTGGAGGCGAGTTAGAGATTACATTATATAATTCGACACAAGAAGGAGAATTTTCTGATGCTGATGTGATCGTCAGTGTTGATGGTGAGCGTATACAAACAAAGGCCGGTTCGACGCTTACATTAAAGCCAGGGCAAAGCATTACTTTACGCCCGGGACAATATCATCAGTGGCGAGGAAAACCCGGAACAGGAACAGTTATACTATTTGAAGTATCAACAACAAATGATGATCACACAGATAATCGCTTTCATGAAGAACGTAACCGTTTGCCTGAAATTGAAGAAGATGAAGAAAAAGAATTCTTGATATCGCAAGATTATGAAAAAAATAATAGGTAAGGGTAGTCAGGAATGGACTTGATAAAAAACCAGCAACTCAAAACAACGTTGAAAAACTATGGATTTGAGAAGGCTGGTTTTTTTGATATACAGATATGTTGTTATTAGAAAGTAGTATCAAGAATCATCAAGTGGTATAATAAGAAACAACATTACAAATATGCAGTTATCTTTATTTTAGCTAGGAGATGAGAAAATGTATATCAGAAAATATAGTAGCGAGCAAGATGATGAAAATTTAATGAAGATGATTGAAGATGAAGAAGGATGGACCTACGCGGAGAAGGAGACATCTGAGAAGTACAAGTCAGATTTAGCCCAATCAATCACATATGTTGCATATGAAGAGAATGAGTTGTGTGGTTATTCACGTTCGGTCAGAGATGGTGATTTTTATATATATGTTTGTGATTTATTAGTTAAGCCGAGTCATCGAGGAAAAAATATTGGGCGAAAACTCATGGAGTGTATATATAATGATTTTCCAGATCATGTAGTTTATGTTATGTCTGATGTTGACGCCTATTATGAAAAACAAGGATATAAATGCGTCGGTTCAATCTTTGAAGTTCCACAGGAGGAGAAAAATATGGTAAAACTTGAGAATGAAGCATATGAGGTAATTATTCAGCATCAAGGTGCTGAACTTATAAGTTTTAAAAATAAGAGTGATGGCATTGAGTATATATGGACAGGCGATGCCAAATACTGGGCGAGACATGCACCCGTTTTATTTCCTATCGTTGGAAAAGTGGTGAATAATACCTATAGGGTTGGAGATGAGTCCTATCATTTGAATCAACATGGTTTGGCAAGGGATCAGAATTTTGAGTTGATTGAATCGAGTAAGACGTCTGCGTCGTTTCAACTTATGTGGAGCCAAGAAACACTTGTTAACTATCCATACCGATTTGAATTAGTGATTACGTATGGTCTGTCAGGAAGTGAATTAAGTATATCTTACAAAGTAATTAACCACGATGAACAAGTCATGTATTTTAATATTGGAGCCCATCCCGGATTTAATTGTCCCCTTGCAGAGAATGAGACTTTTGAAGAATATGCAATAATCTTTGAGCATAATGAAACCGTCAAAAGAATGCCACTCAATAAAGATGGATTACTTCTTAGGGATAAAATTGCTTACTTAGAAAATGAACGTCATATATCATTAAATGCCGAAACGTTCAAAAATGATGCGCTCATATTTGAAGATCTAAATTCGAATAGAGTTTCATTGATCAATAAAAAGAGTGGTCGTGGCCTAAACGTTGATTTTACCGGTTTTCCATTCCTTGGACTGTGGACCAAACCGGAAGGGGCGCCCTTCGTATGTATAGAGCCTTGGTACGGGCACGCGGATTATACCGATTTTAATGGAGATTTTCGAGAAAAAGAAGATATCTTACGACTAGAACCTAAAGAAATATTTACCTGTCAGTTCAGTATTCATGTGGAAAAATAGGAGGAGTTTTTCATGAAAAGATTACTTAGTTGCTATGCCAGTGATTGTCACAAAATGTCAGCGGATGAACTCAAGCTTTCGATTCAAGCAAGTGCCGGAAGGACTATTGTTGGTGAGACGGTTGTCGTGGGCGAGCCACTCATAGAAGGAGTAACAAATGCTGAAATGATGGCTGCTTTTGGCGCCGATTTGATATTACTCAATGTATTTGATGTCTTTGAGAAAAGGATTGTAGGAATGTACGCGTGTGACAACCCAATTGCTGAGATTAAAAAACTTACCGGACGACCTGTTGGCATCAACTTGGAGCCGGTGGATCCAAAAGCTGATTTTATTGAGAATAGATTAGAGATTGGTGCTGGACGATACGCTTGTCAAGAAACCTTTGTTCAAGCTCAAGAACTCGGTGTTGATTTTATCTGCCTGACGGGGAACCCAGCTACAGGCGTATCTAATGCATCGATTAAAGAAGCGATTACGAGTGCAAAAAAATATTATTCGGGCTTAATTTTTGCCGGAAAGATGCATGCGGGCGGATTATCAGAAAAAGTACTTGATGAGAAGCAAATTATTGAGTTTGTTCGTCTTGGAGCCGATGGTGTTCTTATACCTGCTGTTGGGACAGTTCCCGGGGTGCGGGAAGAAGAAGTGGCAAACATTACACAAAGTATTCATGAACTTGGTGGTTTGGTTATGAGCACTATCGGAACCAGCCAAGAAAGTGCAGATGCTTTTACGATTAAACAAATCGGCTTAAGTAATAAACGTGTTGGTGTTGATATTCATCATATTGGTGATGGAGGCTATGGAAAAATGGCAGACCCGGAGAATATCATGGAGCTTTCCATCACCATTCGTGGCAAACGACATACATATTTTAAAATGGCACAATCGGCAATAAGATAAGATACAATATGAAGGAACAATTTTTGATATCAAGGAGGACGATATAATGAGACTTGCAAAAGGAATCGGATGGATTGGATTAATCGCAATGACCTTTGGGCTAGCTAATGCCTTTTTAAATGGGGATTTTTTAATCGATGGTGGTGCATTGATGGAGAATCCATGGGGAGTCATGTCGATGATTGATTTATATGTTGGATTTGCACTATTTTCAATGTGGATTGTTTATCGAGAAAAGAAGGCCTGGAAAGCCATTGTTTGGGTGGTACTTATGATGGTTTTAGGTTTTTTTACAGGATGCATATATGTTTTAAAAGCATTATATGAATCCAAAGGTGACTGGTCAATTGTATTTCAAGGTTTACCGGAGATGAGCGAAAATGGGAAAAATTAAAGAATGGTTTGAACAACTCAAGTTAGTTTTTGAGAAAAGAACAGTTGATGCAATTTTTCCACCATTAGTCTTTTTTTTGATGAACCAATGGCTTTCCATTGAATATGCAAGTGGAATTACGCTTGGCCTTCTTATGGTACTCATTATATATAGAAAAGTCAAAGGCCAAACTGAAAAATATGCTTTTGTTGGTGTTGCCGGTGTTCTTTTATCGATTGGATTTAGTCTTTTGTCTGGAGAGGCGATAGATTATTATATTCCGGATCTAATTATGACAGGGTTAATTGTTGTAGCTTGTTTTGTGTCTCTTATAATTCATCGTCCCCTTGCGGCATTATTGTGCCATCTTACAAGAGGATGGCCCATAGGTTGGTATATGCGAAAGGATGTCCAACCGGCCTATAAAAAGGTGACGATTATATGGGGAATTTATTTTTTGATTCGCCTCATATTGCAAGGGTTTCTTTTTTTAAGAAGAGAATACACCGGGTATTTTTTAGTGAATACAATATTAGGAATGCCGATGAATATTTTTATATTAATCATCAGTTATGTATATGGGGTGGCAATCTTACGAAAACTATCTGGCCCAAGTGTTGACGAATACACGAATGAGAAAGAGCCTCCCTATGAAGGACAAAAAAGTGGGTTTTAAGGTTAGTTCTGTTCCCTAAACTGCTTTGGTGTTAAACCAGTAGCTTTTTTGAACTGTTTGTGAAAATATGAAGTGTTTGAGTACCCAGTACGTATTGAAACTTCTTGAAGCGATAATTTAGTGGTTAATAATAATTTTTTAGCTTCATGAATTCTTTCGTTGCTGATATAGGTGCTTAGGTGAATTCCGGATAATTTATGAAACAAATAAGAAATATAATCCGGATTCATGTGAATCTCATTTGCGATTGAGTTTCGACTTAAAGTCGTTGAGGACAAGTTGTTTTGAATATGCTTTTTAACCTTTGATAGAAAAACTTCCTGTTCATTATCCTGCTGTAATGATTGTTTTATGGTTTGGAATAATTTGCTTGCCCAATCTAACAAACAATCCAGTGATGATGTGACAGAATCTTCTTCGTTTGCATCCAAAAGGTTTATATCAGAGTTAACAGCGTCGCAACCAATAGATTCTAATGCATTCATAATAGCGTGAAGGAGCCTTTGATAGATGAGTCTAAGGTCTGAAAGAGGATATAGAATTGATTTTTTTATATAGTGTGATTCTATCTCTTTGACAATAAGATCACTTCGATTCTCTATAATAAGCCGTGCCCACACATCAGAGTTTAATGTATTAATTTTTGCATGAGTTAAATCTGTGCTAGAAGATAAAGCTATGGGAATCAAAAGGTTGGAGACTATAAAACTTTTTCTAATAAGTTCTTGAGCAATATGATAAAATTGGCTAAAGTTATATAAACTGATAGATTCTGAAACAAAAAGTACAAAATAACTTTGGGGATACTTTTTTGACAAAAGCTTAAGTGATATATCTGAAGAATCTTCATTTTCTAAATCAATAATCAAATAATCGTTTTGATCAATAAAATGCATAAAGCCCGGTTTTTTCTGAAGATGAGATTCCAGATAGTCCCAAGTGAAAGAAAAGTTGTTTATATTTTTAGGGGAAGGATATCTATGAATAACGGTAAAACGGAAAGATTTATCGATCCAGTTTTTGTTTAAGTCATATCGAAGAATACCATTGTTGATTGTATCTGAAGAATTCATATTTCCCTTTATCAATTCAGACCAGAATCTGTTGTGTTTTAGTTTTTGGGAAGCGTTCCAAGAGTTTGCTAAAATCTGAGCGTGTTCGGTGAATTCAACTTCTTTAAACTTCTGGATGGCATCGCCAAGGATTGCGGATAACTTTTCAGGCTGAACGGGCTTCACGATATATTGATAACACCCTAATTCTATTGCTTTTTTTGCATAGTTAAAATTTTCATGCCCTGTCAAAAGCAGTTTGATAATTTTGTTGTTTATTTGAGTAACTTTTTCAATCAAGTCTAATCCACTACCTTTAGGCATTTCAACATCAGTAAGAAGAATATGGATTTTTTTTTCTTGTAATATTTGCAAAGCTTGTTTCATACTATAAGCGCAATAAGTCTCATTAATTCCGAGACTTAGCCAATCGATATTGTTTAATATTCCTTGAACGATATAATATTCATCATCAACAATTAAAATATTCATTAGATTCCATCCTTTTCTATTGAAATATTAGGTATTATAAGGTCAATTCGAGCACCGTAATTTGGTTCGTTCGAAAATTTTATATCCCCACGCGGACCATAGACGATTTTAAGTCGCTTTGCCACATTGGGTATACCAATATGACTAGCATCATCGGAATGTAAAATTTGTTGATTGAAATTTTCAATAAAGTCATTATAGTTTTTTATTTGTTCGTCTGAGAATCCATCTCCACTATCGATATGAATGAGGTGAAGAAATTCACCATAATCATTTTCAACCAATTTTGCACTTATCTTAATATCAAGAGCTTCTCCCATGACCATATTAAATTTAATAGAGTTTTCAGTGAACATAAGCAGTATAAGAGGGAAAACGGAACAGTTCTCTGTTTCAGGTGCTATATCTAAGGAATAGGTTAGACAATTTGGAAAACGTAATTTTGTTAACTCAATGTAGTTTTTTACGTAATGTATTTCTTTTGATAGTGGCACAGTGGTTTGATCGTTTAGTGTATATCGTAGATGATCAGATAAGGTTTTTATCATCTCATGTAAAACATTACGATTGTTATCTTGACTGTCTGCCAGGGTCATAATTGAATAAAGACAGTTAATAAGAAAATGCGGTGCTATTTGAGATTTTAAATATTGAAGTTCAATCTCGGATTTGGCGAGTTTTTCTTCATAAATATCTATTTGTAGGTGATGAATTTCATCAATCATTCGGTTATAAGCCATATCAATATCGATAATCTCTTGACAGTTAGATATGTTTTCGGGAAGTTTTTGATTAAAATCGCCTTTTCGCATTCTATTTGCAGCGAACTCAAGCATGTGAATTGGTTTAGATAGAAAGCGAGTTGCAGAAAATATAAGTGTTACAGAAAAAGCAATAATAATGCCAAAAAGAATTGCGAATAATTGGAATAAAGTTCCAAGCTCTTCGTTAATACTTTTAAGGGGTATAATTGCCGCCAAATAATAATCGCAATAATCGAGTTCGTTGATAACTAACAAGGCTTTGCCGTAGTCCATTTCAACGATATGATAAGTATCTATAGGCAAATTTACCGGAAATGTATAATGGGAATATTGATTATTCGTTAAAGCTTTGCCGTGTTCATTAACATAGAGAACGTTTCCATTGAGCTCGGCAACATTTTCAAAGATAGCTGTCAATCTTGAAATTTTAGCCCAACTTCCTATAAAAGAGTTTTGAATCTCGATTGTTCGAATTAAATAATATTCATTATTGATTAATTCTGCTGTCCAACCTTCTGTGTGGATTGAAGAATAATCATCTAATGAACGAAAGCGGTTTTTTAGAAAAATCCCTACTGCGGAGCCATCAGAATGTTCAAAAGATTGTATGAAGGTATCGTTAAGCGGAGCGTAGAGAAACATTCCTTCGATTTCAGTAAATGATGGAATGCTATAATCTAAAAGTTGCTTACTTCGCATAATTCGGTTATAAATAGTGTTTATTTCTTTGGCAGAAAATACTTGAGCTATATCTTGACTGTATTCGCTCATATCAAACATAAAGACATGGAGCTTATCAAGATTATGCGTAAGTTGTTGATTATATACTTCTAAAGTGTCGCGAACGCTTTCATAGGTTTTTTCCCGAAGGGAATGGGTAAAGTAAGCAGAAATCCATATAAAAATAACAAGAAAAGTAACGATCACAATGGAAAAGAGTATAAAAATACGTTTGCGAAATGAGTAGGTTTTACGTTTGTTTTTGTTTAGTTTTTTATTCATATAAATGTTACCCTTCATAAATATTGTTATTTTACATATGCATCTAAGAATATTATAATACAAAAATAGGGAAAATGCATATAATCTAAGAAAAATGAAATGAATGCTAAGAATAGTACCTTGTTAGATAATTTGTAACCTATATAATAAAAGCTGCTACAGGATACGAGAAGGTGTCCCTTACAATAATTATATTATGGAGGATAGGCTATATGAAAAAAAAATTGGCAATATTGATGATTTTAGTTTTAGTCTTAGGACTTGCAGGATGTAGTGGTTCCAATGAAGGTTCTGATTCAACAGATTCAAAGAATAACTCAAGCAGTAGCAGTGATTCTAGTGAGAATGGAAATTTATCTGTAGCAGAAGCAGCAATTGCAGAGAGAAAAGCAAGTGGAGAAGCACCTACCATTGTAATGGCATTTATGAACTGGGCGGGTAAGCCGGCAGGACTTGAACGAATTGAAGGTCTGATGAGTGAGTATACAATGGAAAAACTGGGAGTGAAGGTAAAGTTAGAGATTCTTGATGTTGCATCATATTCTCAAAGTATGACACTCATGTTATCCTCAGGTGAACACATAGATATTTTCTCACCGATCGTATTAGGGTATACATCATCTATTAATAAAGGCTATACATTGGATTTAGAAGAAGATGATTTGATCCAGACATATGGCTCTGGTATTCTTGAGACAATGAATGAAGCTTATGTAGAAGCTTGCCGGGTAGGCGGTGTTTTGTATGGTTTGCCACAACAAAGAGATATGGCTATTGGTCAAGGCGGTTTTGCAATAGGTGCAGAATATTTAGACGGAATTGGATTTGATTACGATTCTATGTATGAAGAAGGCAATGAAGTTATTTACACGGATTTGGAAACCATAGAAGATATTTTTACACAATTAAATGAGGCATATCCAGATATGCATGTTTTTGCACCGGCTTTTACAAATCTACAACAACATAATGCATATGATCCCATTGGTGGAGATGATTATGGGGTCTTACTAGATCCTAAAAATAGCTTGGTTGTTGAAGACTTATGGTCAAGTGATTTATTTAGAGCGTTTGCAGATAGAATGTATCGATGGAATCAGGCTGGATTTATTTCAAGAGATGCGTTAACAGACGATACAGCACCTACATCTCAAGTAAAAGCAGGGACAGCAATGGCGTATGCTACGGCAACTAAGCCGGGAATCAAAGCTCAAGAGACAGGGCTTTCTGGGCGTCCGGTGATAATTTTTCAAACAGGCGAAGATTTCTTGAGGTCTTCAGCTGTATCAGCCATGCCTTGGAGTATCAATTCAGGAACAGAATTTCCTGTAGCATCAATGCAACTTCTTGATTTGTTCTATACAGACCCATATTTATCCAATTTATTATGTTGGGGAGAAGAAGGAGTAGAATATCAAAAGACAGAAGATGGTTTTATTACATTTGCAGATGGGATTGATGCTTCTAATTCTGAGTATTACAATAACGTCAACTGGTTGATGCCAAATCAATTTATTGCTCATGTTTGGGAAGGAAATGACGCTGATATATGGGAAAGAATGGCAGCCTTTAATAATGATTCAGTTAAATCCAAAGCACTTGGATTTGCATTTGATAATAGTGCAGTTTCGACAGAATATACCGCACTTACAAACGTTTATAATGAGTATGGATTACAAATTATTATGGGATTTGTTGATCCCGCAGTGTCTATTCCTGAAATGGTTGATAAACTGAAAGCATCAGGATTAGAAACTTATATGGAAGCTAAACAAGCTGCGCTTGATGAATGGGCTGAAGTTAATGGAGTAGAATAAGTGCAAAAGTCTATTAATGAAGCCATAAAAAACATAAATAGTAATTATCTGATGCCATTTGTTTGGATGCGCGGGGATGAAGAACCAATAATCCGTGAAGAAATACAAAAAGTTTATGCGTGTGATATACATGCTTTTTGTGTAGAAGGAAGACCGCATCCGGATTATTGTAAACAACAGTGGTGGGATGATTTGAGAATTATATTTGATGAAGCCCAAAAGCATGACATGAAAGTATGGATTCTTGATGATGCACATTTTCCGACTGGATATGCGAATGGCATTATTGCCAAGAAATATCCGGAAAAAAGTAAGCAGTATTTTCAAATAAAGGCAACAGAAGTAGCTGGTCCATTGCCAGATATTATGTTTGATACAAAAAAGCTTTTGAATCTACCGTCTATACCTAATCCTATGAACGATTTCTTTAATGACGGTCTTTTGGAGGTGGAATTGCCTAAGGATGATTTGGTTTATGCTGTCATTGCTTGTAAAGTGGAAAAGAGTGGTAAAATGAGTCATTCAATAGATTTGACAGAAAATTTGCAAGATGGTGTTTTGTATTGGGATGTACCGGGCGGTATGTGGAAAATATATATTATTCTTGTCACACGTCAGGGAGGCGGGCGTTTAGTAAATATCAACATGCTGGATCGAGAATCTGCACATTTGCAAATTGAAGCTGTATATGAGGAACACTGGAAGAATATCGGAGATGAATTCGGAAAAACATTTGCAGGATTTTTCTCTGATGAAGCCGAAATTGGTAATTCTTTAGGTTACAATTTTAATGATAAATTAGGACAAGGTGTTAAGGCGCTTCCTTACTCTGAGGAGCTTTGTCAATTACTTCAGGATAAGTTGGGACCTAATTGGAAAAAGCAATTGCTTGCACTCTGGTTTCCTCTAGAAGATGAGGAAGCATGTGCTAGCTTTCGATTCGCCTACATGGACACTATGACGAAGTTGATTTCACGTAATTTTTCAGAGGCATTAGGCAATTGGTGTGCTTCGCATGGTGTAGAGTATATTGGACATGTTTTAGAAGATAATAATTCCCATAGTCGCATGGGATGTGGCATGGGGCATTACTTCCGTGCACTGCAAGGCCAACATATGGCAGGGATTGATGATATCGGAAATCAGGTTATTTTTGGTGGTGAAAACAGTGTCCGAGAGGGTGGAGTGGCACCGGGTGACGGTGAGTTTTATCATTATGCCTTGGGGAAAATGGGTACTTCCCATGCGCATATTGATAGTAAAAAGCAAGGACGTACCATGTGCGAGATTTTTGGGGCGTATGGCTGGGAAGAGGGCACTCGTTTGATGAAATACCTAGCGGATCACTTTCTTGTGCGAGGCGTTAATAATTTTGTGTTTCATGCGTTTTCACCCAAGTTTCCGGATACAGATTGTCCGCCTCATTTTTATGCGCGTGGTCACAACCCAATGTACCGTCCGCTTCGTTTCTTGAGCCAATATATGAATCGTGTGTGTCATGTGTTCTCAAATGGAAAACATCGCTGTGATGTAGCTGTTTTATACCACGGGGAGTCTGATTGGGTGGGAAATGTGATGCTGATGCAGAAGCCGGCTCGGGAGCTATTAGAACACCAGATTGATTTTGATATTGTACCGAATGATTTATGGATAGACGAAAATCCGTATCAGACTTCTTACAATTCAGGTGTGCTATGTGCTGGTACGGCTAAATATCGTGCATTGGTTATTCCGGAATGTGAATATCTCCCGATTGATGTAGCTCGCTTCGCAGGCAAAGCAGTAGAGGATGGGTTTGGAATTTATTTTATTAATTCGCTTCCAAAGGCAGTTATAGGAGCTTCAAAAAAAGAAAATGAAGTTGTGCTTACCTCTTTAGAAGCATGTAAAGTAGTGGAATTAGACCAAATTGCGGAAGTTTTGACAGCGGATGGATTGAGAGACCTTTCTTTATCGAATGCGTTCCCAATGTTGCGTTTTCAACATTATGAAAAATCTGAGCATATATATATGTTGAGTAACGAGAATGTATATGAAACTTTTCATGGAAAGGTAATGGTGCCGGCTACTGGAATTCCGGTGGCATATGACGCCTACCATAATAGTTTACATACTGTAAATTATACAATCGTTGATGGACAGTGTCATATGAAATTGACGTTAGGACCTTATCAATCGGTGATCATAAGTATGGAGCAGGAAATTCCGGCGGATGCAAAGCAAATGACGGACTATCTAGAAGGTGAGAAGGAAATTATAGGTCCATACAAGGTCTCCTATTCCAAATCAGTGGACTATCCTAATTTTACCAATACTGAAATGTTGGAGGAGGCAGTAAATATCTCCAAGTTGCATCCTGATTTTTCAGGTACTATACGATATGAAAGTAATTTTACATTAAAAGAATTACCTAATGAGGCACAGATTCATCTTCCCGAGGCGCATGAGTTTGCTGAGGTCTGGCTGAATGATAATTTGCTTGGAAGTGAGATTTGCCCACCATATGATTTTAAGTGTGGTGAAGCTTTGATAGCAGGTGATAATAAGTTAGTGATTGAGATTTCTAATACGCTTGCACACGAAATCAAAACTACAGAAAATATCTTTACAGCCTTTCAGGTGACATCACCATCCGGGTTGTTGAAAAATCCATTTATAAGATTTTACAGTGGAAATAAGGAGGATAAAAATGAAAAGTAAAGAGAAAGATACTCAAAGGAAGTCCATGACATGGAAGAGGTTCAAACGATTTATTCCATTATATTTAATGGCACTTCCGGGGTTTATATATGTATTTATTAATAACTACATGCCTTTGCCTGGTCTAGTGCTTGCATTTAAAAATTTTAATGTAAAAAAAGGGATATATGGTTCAGATTGGGCGGGACTTAAGAATTTTGAATACCTGTTTAAGACTCAAGATGCTTATATTATTACGAGGAATACCATAGCATATAATGTTACATTTATTATCGTTAACACGATAGCAGCAATTGCGGTTGCAATTATTTTGGCAGAATTGAGCGGTCGATTGAAGAAGTTGTATCAGTCAGCAATCTTGCTTCCATTTTTAATTTCAGCTGTTATTGTAAGTTACTTGGTATTTGCTTTTCTTTCAACGGAAAATGGATTTATTAATAACACAATACTAGAACCTTTGGGGTTAGAAAATATTTCCTGGTATACAGAGAAGAAATATTGGCCCTTTATACTTGTTTTCGTAAATACATGGAAAACTGTTGGCTACAGCTGTATTATTTATTTAGCTACCATTATTGGCTTTGATCGAGGATATTATGAAGCGTCTATTATTGATGGAGCCAGTAAATGGCAACAGATTACTAAGATTACAATTCCTATGCTTAAGCCGACCATAGTAATGTTAACATTACTTGCAATTGGAAGAATTTTTTACTCGGATTTTGGATTGTTTTATCAAGTTCCCCAAAATTCAGGCCCTTTGTTTCCGGTGACAAACACTATTGATACATATGTGTATCGAGGATTACTTGAACTGGGTAATGTTACTATGTCAGCTGCAGCAGGATTATACCAATCCTTTGTTGGATTTGTCTTGGTACTTTCTGCCAATCTGCTCGTTCGAAAAGTCGACCCGGACAGCGCATTATTTTAGGAGGTGTAATGATGAAATACAGAGAAGATCGAATTTATCAAACAATTGGACATATAGTTATGATCATTATGACCTTATTTGCAGTCATACCTATTGTGCTTTTGTTTATATCTTCAATTACAGATAATGATACACTAATAAGGAATGGATACAGTTTTTTTCCTGAAAAGTTAAGCCTATTTGCGTATGAATATGTTTTAAAAACCGGTAATGCAGTACCAAGAGCCTATATGATCTCTTTTTTATTAACAATTTGTGGGACATCCATATCTTTGGTTATTACAACAATGTTGGCATATACATTATCTAAAAAGAAGTTGCCGGGAAGAAATATAATTACTTTTCTTATTTTTTTTACCATGTTATTTAACGGTGGCTTAGTTCCTACCTATATGAATTATACGATGGTCTTTAATTTAAAAAATACCTTTGCAGGATTGTTGATTCCCATGCTACTAATGAATGGCTTTAATGTGCTATTAATGAAGTCGTATTTTGTAACGGGAGTTCCTGAAGAAATTTTGGAAGCTGCAGTGATTGATGGAGCTTCTGAGTTCAAGTCCTTTATCCATATAGCTCTTCCTTTGGCTAAACCTATCGTTGCCACCATTGGTCTATTTACAGCTATAAATTATTGGAATGATTGGATGAACGGTTATGTATATCTTACGAGAAGAACCGATCTATATTCTATACAGAACTTGCTAAATAGAATGATCCAGAATATACAGTTTTTAACACAGAATTCAAGCAATATTTCGGATGCTAATGTAGGGCTAGCGTCCATACCATCTGTATCCGTTCGAATGGCTATGGCGGTTCTTGGTATATTACCGATTATCATTGTATACCCATTTGTTCAAAATAACTTTGTTAAAGGAATTACACTTGGAGGTGTCAAAGGATGATTCAGTTTACAGTAAATGCGGACAAGATAACGGACTTTCCTCATTATTGGGAAGTATGTGTAGGTAGTTCTAATGCTTATACAGCTCTTAGAGAGGATTATCGACAACAGTTAAAAAGGGCTCATGACGAATTAGGATTTAAATACGTACGCTTTCATGGCATATTAGATGACCGTATGAGTGTTCTAATCGAGAAAAAAGATCATTCGGGGAATTCGCTAGGCAAGTTTTATAATTTTGTCAATATAGATAATATATTTGATTGGCTTTTAGATCATGGGATGAAACCCTTTCTTGAGTTAGGGTTTATGCCTACAGCTATTGCTAGAGGTGATAGAACAGTCTTTCACTATAAAGGAAATATATGTCCACCTAAAGATTATAAAGAGTGGGAAGAACTTATTCAGTTTTTGATAGAACACTTAATCGAGCGATATGGGATTTATGAAGTAAGAAGTTGGTTTTTTGAGGTATGGAATGAACCGAATCTCTTTTTCTTTTTTGATGGAGACCAAGAAGAGTATTTTAAACTCTATGAATCAACGGTTCGAACAATCAAGAAGATAGATAGCGAGCTTCGAGTGGGAGGCCCGGCTACATCATGTAATTCATGGATTAAGGATACTATAGAACATTGCAAACAACATCATTTACCATTAGATTTTATATCAACACATCATTATCCAACAGATGATCCTTTATGGGAATCAGGTATGGACATTATAGAATTCTTTCAATCCGGGCTGGCAGATAATCGCATTTATCACAGAGGTATTTTAAAGAAAATGACAGAACAAGTAAGAGCGGAAGCCGGAGATCTACCCGTGTATTTTACAGAATGGAATACGTCAGCTATGACCAATGATAACCAGCATGATGAACCTTATGCTGCAGCAATGGTGGCAAAAACCTTAGCTGATAATGATGGTCTTGTTGATGGATATGCTTTCTGGACGTTTTCGGATATTTTTGAAGAAAGTGGTCAACTTGTAGGAGCTTATCATGGAGGTTTTGGCTTGCAAACGTATAGTGGTGTTGCTAAACCGGTATATAGAGCTTTCCAACTTTTTCATGGCTTGGGTCAGAAGAGGCTAGGGATAAGCAGTGATGTGGAAGACAGCACTGTGGAAATGCTTGCAACAAAAACAGAAGATGGTTATCGATTAATGATATATAATCACAATATTATGGGTGAACCGATTGAAGAAGAGTTAGTCTCTATTAAATTGGATTCATTAAATGTTGATGGAAAAGGGTTAATGTGGCGAATTGATGATACTCATGCCAATAGTAAAGCCATTTGGGAACACGAAGGAGCGCCCATTTATCCGAGTAGAGCGCTTGTCCAAAAGCTACACAAAGCATCTGAATTAATTCCGCAAGCCATAAATATAGATCAAAATCTGGAATTCGTGATTCCAAAACATGGACTTGTGTGCATTGACTTAAAAATGTCTTGATAAGGAGGGGATTATAATGGCAAGAGAAAAGAAATTAAGAACAGTCATTATGCATGATCCAGAACTGGATGACGTAAACACATTTATTCGATACTTGCTGTATTCCAATGAGTTTGAAACGGAAGGGCTTATTTATTCAAGTAGCCAATTTCATTGGAAAGGTGATGGAACGGGAACCTTGTTTAAAGGGAATTCGGAACATAGTCGATATGGAATCGGACCCATAGCAAATTGGCGTTGGGATGATGGTGTGAATTTTATGGAAGCGGCAGTGGATGCTTATGAAAAAGTGTATGAAAATTTAAAAGTACATGCAGAAGGCTACCCAGATCCCCAAGTCCTTAAACAAGCAATTTTTATTGGAAATGTTGAGTTTCCAGGAGATATTTCAAAAGATAGTCTCGGATCGAAACATATCCGTGAATTGATTTTAGATAATAAACCGGGAAAATTATACTTACTAACAGGTGCAGGTCAATCAACGATTGCGAGAGCCTTGAAATCGATTGAAGAAGAATTTAAAGATATGCAAAACTGGAAAGATCTTTACAAAAAAATTGGCAAAAAAGTAATTATTCAATCCTTTGGAGACCAAGATGGAGTCTATGCCAGTTATATTGGAATTCATTGGCCCAATATTGAATTTCGTGAAATGGCTACAGCAACCTGGGGCTACTTTTCCAGAAAAGTTTTGCAGGCAGAAGATCAAAAGTATGTGTCTGCAGCTTGGACAAAAGAGCATGTATCTTCAGTAGGACCTTTAGGTGGATTATATATGACCTGGGGTGATGGCAAGCAGATGCACAAAAATGATATAGCGGATTATTTTGGGTTTTCAGGTCTTTCAGTAGAACAACTAAGCCAGATGGGGTACATTACTTGGTATGGTGAGCCAGAAGAAAAAGGATCATGGATATCTGAAGGTGATACCTCCATGTATATGAATCTATTAGATAATGGCCTTGATGCGCATATAGGAGCTTCATATGGAGGATGGGGCGGTAGAAACGGTAAGGATATTGATCCTAATAATATCCTCTCAGAAGATTATCCGTCAGCAAGATGGTTTGGATCAGCTCAAAGAGATTTTGCAGCTAGATTGTTATGGTCAGTGACATCGGATTATCAGGATGCAAACCATCCTCCGGAAATAACAATATCTGATTCGGAACATCGAAAAATTAAGCCGGGAGAAGTTGTTAAACTAGCTATGAATGCCAAAGATCCAGATGGTGACCATATTATTGGTAGATGGTGGCAATATGTAGAAGCAGGAACCTATCCTAGAAAAATAGATTTTATAGAAGAGGACCAAGAAAAGACAAGCTTTAGTTTTGGACAAGTAGTTGAGCCCGGTTTAAAAGCCAATTGTATTGAAGTGATCAATCATGTGAAAATACCTTCGGATGTTGAACAGGGACAAACATTTCACTTTATTGCTGAAGTTAAAGATTATGGTTATCCACAGCTTCGGGCATACAAAAGGGTAGTGCTAACAGTTTTAAGAGATTAAGATGGAGGTAGAAATGAACAAAACCTATAGAACACTTGTTGAAATCACAGATTTTGGCCCTTTCGTTAGTAAGATTATCCTGCCGGTAGCTTCTGAAGTCAAAAAAGGAGAGATATCAAAAGAACATTTTATGGTATATGTTGAGCGTAAACACCAAAAAACCGGTGAACTCATTATGGATTGTCTTGGATGGGGAGAAACAGAAAGTTTTCCATCAAAGGGTTATATTGAAATACAGGACGCTTATCCTGCAGATGAAGAAGGTAATAGAGTAGAAGTAGGAACATATATTACACTCATAATGCCAACGATGCCTTTCTTTAGATTGACATCAAAACTTGCTATAGAAGGCTATTTTAATACTTATTGTTATAATGATTTTGCGATTAGTCAAGTTAAAGAAATTAAAACAGCTAATCAAAACGTGGTAGGTCTCTTTTATGATCAATGTATTCAAGAAATCATGCTTGAAAAAGAAGGTTGGATTAATAGTTGCTCTACTAATGAAAAGATGCCACTTAAATATGGCTACTTTTCTCCAAGGATTGGAAGTGGAAAACGGCCCCTTATTATTTGGCTTCATGGTGGTGGCGAAGGTGGACAAGATCCTGTAATCGCTTACACAAGCAATCAGGTGACCAATCTTGCTAAGAAGAATAACCAGCAACTTTTTGGTGGAGCATATATTCTTGCACCCCAATCTCCAACTATGTGGATGGATGATGGTACGGAAATTATTGGGAAAGAAGGTAAATCCATATATATTGAGGCTGTTAAAGCATTAATTGATGAATTTATTTCCTTGCATGATGATATTGATATTCAAAGAATTTATATCGGAGGCTGTTCAAATGGAGGCTTTTTGACCATGCGTATGATTATTGAATATCCGGATTTTTTTAGAGCTGCATATCCGGTGTGCCAAGCATTATTTGATGATAAGATAAGTGATGATGAACTTAAGCGCATCAAAGATATACCAATATGGTTTACCCATTCCAAAGATGATGCTATTGTAGATCCTGAAAAAACAGTTATTCCAACCTATAAACGCCTTATCGCTTTAGGAAGCAAGGATGTTCATTTATCTTATTTTGACCAAGTTATTGATAGTAGGGGTTATGTATATGAAAACTTTGGGCATGCATCTTGGATACAAATGTTAAATGATGATTGCCGATTGGATTATGATGGTAAACCGGTGCTCGTTGATGGAGAAGAAGTGTCCTTGTTACAATGGTTGGCTAAGAAAGGTTAGGTTGATATAATGTTATATCCAGTAACAACAGAATCAAGAGTTGTCATAGACCTTAGTGATATTTGGCAATTCAAACTAGATGATGGCAAGGGTTTTGATGAAAAATGGTATGAAGAACCGCTAAAAAATCCATTAACCATGCCGGTCCCTTGTGCATATAATGATATGAAAGAAGATAAGAATCTTCGTGACCATTATGGATGGGTCTTTTATCAAAAACAATTAGTTATACCTAAAATATTGATGTCCCAAAGAATTGTATTAAGAATAGAAGCTGCAGTCCATAAAGCTATTGTGTACCTTAACGGAAGAAAAATTACAGAACATAAAGGTGGTTTTCTACCCTTTGAAGTTGAAATAGATAGCTTCAATGAAGATGAGAATTTGCTGACGATTGCGGTTGATAATCGGATTGATCATAGTACACTTCCGGTCGGATCAGAAAATTATGGCGCATCCATGCTGGTTGGCGGGAAAATGATAACTAAAGAAATCGGAAAAAGACAAAACAAACCGAATTTTGATTTCTTTAACTATGCCGGTCTTATTCGTCCGGTTAAGATTTATACTAGGCCCAAGGATTATATTGATGATATTGAACTGAATACAAAGATTAACCAGGAAGAAGCCTTGATATCCTATGAAGTTTTGGCAGTAGGTGAAGGTAGTGTAAGTGTAAGCTTAATGGATGAGTCGGGAAAATTTGTCTGTGAGAGTGAAGGTGCTACAGGAGTCTTGAAAGTGAAGAATCCCAATCTTTGGCAACCGTTAAAACCCTATCTGTATCAATGTGTAATTAGATTCAATAACGATTGCTATACTTTGCCTTATGGGCTTCGTACGGTTCAAGTAGAGGGTGGAAAATTCTTAATTAATGGTGAAGTTTTTCGCTTTAAAGGTTATGGAAAACATGAAGATACATTTCCGGCCGGTCGTGGACTTAATGAAGCGATGAATGTGAAAGACATAAGCCTTATGAAATGGCAAGGTGCTAATAGTTTTAGAACAAGCCATTATCCTTATAGTGAAGAAATGATGCGCTTATGTGATCGAGAAGGTATTGTTGTTATTGATGAGACACCTGCAGTAGGTCTTCATTTGAATTTTGGTGGTGGCGCCAATTTCAAGAACGGAAGAAAAATCAATACTTTTGATTCTCCCGAAGATGGTGGTATACGAACTTTTCAGCATCATTATGATACAGTGAAAGAATTAATTAATAGGGATAAGAATTATGCTTGCGTGGTGATGTGGAGTATAGCCAATGAAGCAGACTCGGCCAGCGAGGGTGCATATGAATATTTTAAACCCTTGTTTGATTTGGCACGAGAGCAAGACCCTCAGAAAAGACCGTGTACGATTGTAGGTATGCAAGTGGAAGATAATCAAAAAGACTGTACACTTCAACTCAGTGATGTATATTGCCTAAATAGATACTATGGATGGTATGTCATGGGCGGCGACTTAGATGCTGCGGGAAAAATGATGCGAGAAGAGATGAATTTTTGGAATGCGCAGGGGAAACCGGTTATTATGACTGAATATGGAGCGGATACGGTTAGTGGTTTCCACGATACAGTGCCTGTTATGTTTACCGAGGAATATCAGATTGAATACTACAAAATGAATCATAAAGTTATGGATGAATTTGAAAATTTTATCGGTGAGCATGCTTGGAATTTTGCTGATTTTGCTACTTCTCAAGGCATTATGCGTGTTCAGGGCAATAAAAAAGGGGTTTTCACGAGAGAACGACGACCTAAAATGGTTGCTCATTATCTAAAAGAGCGTTGGTCGAAAGAAAAAAGAAAGTAATCCTACAAATTATAGTGATTAATAATCTAAATGATTGCAGTTTTGAGAGCTTATATGCTCTCTTTTTTTGCATGAACATGACATATGTCCTGTTTTATACTGACATATGCGTTATAATCTATCTAAGACATTAATATGAATAAGCGATGGGAGGTGCCACTTTGACGGATAAGAAAACAGTGGTTGATCAGCTTCAACAGATGAATGACAAGTTTAGGTTTTTGTCAAAAGCAGAAGTTATAGACAATAGTCATATTATAAACATTGATAAAAAGACAATATTTTTAAAACCGGATGAATATATCGACGGGATCTATATTCTATATTCAGGAAAAGTAAAGATTAGTATGCTACAGCCTAACGGTAAATCCCTCTTGCTAAGATTTTCAAATCCACCGGGAGTACTTGGCGATATAGAAGCGCTTCACCCATTCAAAGTAAGGACTTATGTAGAAACGGTTTATGAATCGACCTTATTACATGTTCCTAAGATTGTTATTAACGCATATTTAAAAGAGGATATTGATTTTTTGCATTTTATTATAGAACAGCTCAGCTATAAGTTATACAGTATATCGGTGGCAAGTGGCATGAACCAGAACAACACGGCAAAAGCGCGGCTGGCAAGTTACATACTGTCAGTATCCGATGGGCGGCCTTATTTTTCTGATAAAATCGAAGGAAAATCCAATGAGCTGGAAACGGAGTATTTAATTGAGATTGCTGAATTGATTGGGACTAGTTACAGACATTTAAGCCGTATTCTTAGGGAGTGGCAAAAGGATGAAATCATACGTAAAGAGGGACGCCACATATCCATTATAAACCGTCAAATGCTAATGGAACTATCGGAAGGAAATCTATATGAATAATTATCTGATGAGTAAGAAAGGGAAAATAATGATTGGTATTTTATTTGCATTTACTGCAGGACTTTGTATTACTTTACAAAATGGATTTAACACAAATGTGAGTGGTAAAATTGGTGTTTGGGAGCTTACAACTTTGGTCCATGGTGTTGGCTTTGTGGGCAGTCTGTTTCTTTTGTTTACAGTCGGCGGAGGCGGAAAAGGATTTATAAATATATCACAGGCAAACCCGATTTATCTTTTAGGCGGTTTGTTTGGAGTATTTATTGTTTTTTCCATTACATCCAGTATTCATATTCTTGGTGTTGTCTTTGCAACAATGATTATGCTCATGGTACAATTATTTCTGTCCGTATTCATGGATACGTTTGGCTTGTTTGGCTTGGATAAGGTTCCTTTATCTGTCAACAGAATATTAGGGCTAAGTATTATGATTATCGGTATTTTGATATACAAGTTAAAATAATGGGATGTATTAAGTCAAAAAACGAAATATGAAATTGTAAGAAAAAAGAAAGAATTTTAATATGAAATTCTTTCTTTTTGTTTGTTATAGTATGTTTAATGACGAAACGTTAGCTGTTTGTGGGAAAAATGTGTATAATGGTTTATAGTTTAAGCGTC
>CAZVKG010000058.1:0-23544 GCA_964627665.1 uncultured Eubacteriales bacterium
TTATTTCGACATATACGTTTTGGATTCATCATGAAGAAGTTCGAGGTGAATATGACTTTGCCGGCAACAGGAATTTGCGTAAGTTTGTTCAAGTGTGTCAAGCGTGTGATATAAAAATGTTTTTGCGCATCGGTCCATGGTGTCACGGAGAAGTTCGAAATGGAGGGTTTCCGGATTGGATGTTACAACAAGATTTTGAACCGCGAACCAATGACCCCAACTATTTTGATGAAGTGCATCGTTTTTACGCAAAAATATTTGAACAGGTTGAAGGGCTATTACACAAAGATGGAGGACCGATTATCGGTGTTCAGATAGAGAATGAATATGGTCACTGTGGTGGTCTCACAGGTGAGGCTGGTGAAGCGCACATGGAGAGGCTCACAAAGATGGCGAAAGATATCGGATTCGATGTGCCCTATTATACAGCGACAGGCTGGGGCGGGGCTATGACTGGTGGTTTGATTCCTGTGATGGGAGGCTATTGTGAAGCGCCTTGGGATCAACGTTTGACTGAGATTGAGCCGAGTGGTAATTATATCTTCACCCATGAGCGTAATGATCACAATATAGGAAGTGACTTTGGGTTTGGAGCCGGAATAACGTTTGATATGACCAAGTTTCCCTATCTTACTGCAGAACTTGGAGGTGGGTTGCAGGTGACCCATCATCGTCGACCGATTGCTTCTGCCAAGGATATCGGAGCCATGTCTTTAGTTAAATTAGGTAGTGGTGTCAACTTGCTTGGATATTACATGTATCATGGTGGTACAAATCCAAAAGGGAAGCTGTCGTCCCTTCAAGAATCTAAGGCGACAGGAGATATAAATGATTATCCGGAGTTGAACTACGATTTTCACACAGCCATTCGCGAGTATGGTCAGATATCAGATACATTAAAAGAGTTGAAGTTATATGCCATGTTTATAGAAGATTTTGGTGAAGAATTTTGTCGAATGCCAGCAGTTATCCCGGAGGATAATCCCTTGTATGCGACGAATCATGAGTCGCTAAGGTATTCATACCGGCATAATGGCCAGTCCGGATATGTATTTGTCAATAATTATCAACGTGGGTATGAAATGGCAAGTCATCATAATGTTCATTTGACGGTTGCTTTGCCTCATGAAGACATCGCTTTTTCGAAAATACATGTACGTAATGAGGATTATTATTTTTATCCCTTTAATATGGTTCTCGATGCAGACAAAAACATCGTACTCAAAAGTGCAACAGTAACCCCGCTTTGTAAGTTAAACAATGACCAAGTGGCCTATGTGTTTTATGGTGACCATCAAGCCAATTACCGATTCAATCAGCCCAGTGAAGAGGTGAATCTAATTACATTGTCTCGTCGTGAGGCGATGAATGCCTGGAAAGTCCGATTGGACAAAGACTATTTGTTTGTCACAGAGGCCGATGTTGTTGAAATGAACGATGGAATACATTTGTTGGGGGAAAATGAGGTCGTGTTCAAAAGCTATCCCTCCTTGGCAAATGTTCCGGAAGGTTTTTCGGTGATTGAAGAAGGACAGGGATTCAGTCTTTATCGAAAGAATGTCCAACCTGTGCAAGAAATTGTCCGTCCTGCAATGACCTTAATCAATGAGGAGGAAGAAAGCAAACAATATCAAGTTGATGTGCAGTATGTCCAAGGACCAGAAGAGTTAGAGGATTATTTTCTGATTTTTGACTATGATGGAGATCAAGCTGAAATCTACTTAAATGGAGAAAAAGTTGCAGATCATTTTTATACAGGTGAACCCATGGAAGTGAGTATGCGTCGATTTGCTTTCCCAACAAAAGTTGTTTTCAAAATAATTGCATTGGATGAAGAGGCGAAGATTTATCTTGAACATTGGCCGAGGATGACAGACGGAAAAGCCTGCAAACTTAAAAATGTTGGTGTTCGTATAGAATTTAATCATAAAATCATGCTATAATATGAGGAGAACGTCGAGTTTTTTGAGAGTTATAGGTGATGACTATGAAAGAAAAAATGCTGAAAGAGTTGTATCGATATAATAAAGCGGAATCGAGTTATCATGTGGATATAACTCTTGATTCGTATAGGGATGTGTATAGTGAATGGGATTATTCTCCGTTTACGAATCGTGATTTAGATGACGATTTATTGGATTATCTTATGGAATGTTCTTATGAAATCGGGACACGACGTAATTTGGTGATCTCATTTCATTTACCTCAAGAATTGAAAGATGAGAAAAAAGAAATGCGTAGCATTGAGGGGTTCCGGCACTATTTTTCTTATCGAATACGAAAACTAAAAGGCGAACAAGTTCGTCAAATTCGCAATACACTAATGTTAACCGTCATCGGCGTGTTACTGTTAGTGTTTGCTTATTTTTTGGAAGAGGCTGTTCCTGTAGATTTTTTCTCGAAAACAATAGTGGAAGGTTTATATATTGGCGCTTGGGTGGCCTTATGGGAGATTTTCACTATATGGTTTTTTAGTATTACCCAACTAAACTACATGCTTAAGCACTATCGACGATTGCAAAAGGTCGTTATTGAATACATTTATAGAAAGCTAGAGGGAATGCAATGAAAAAGCTTTATGATATTCATAAGGATTTTCGGTCTGCCTTATTTTTCACAACGCCAACCAATTGGTTGGCAATACATTGGATAAATTTCATATACAAACTTGGGTGGCATTTCTATAATAGCCATAAGGAAGTCAAAGTAACGGCCTATAAGATTGAAAGCGCAGATGGAAAGAAAATTAAAGTCCATGTCTATGAACCTCCGGTTACGATTTTGCATAATCCGTGTATGATATATTATCATGGTGGAGGGTTTATGCTATCCATATCCCCAAGGACGCGTCGACGTATGGAAAGATATGCGATTGAAGCCGGATGTATTGTCGTTTTGGTTGATTATCGATTAATGCCCAGATATCGTTATCCAAAGGCAGTTGAAGATGCTTATTCTGCATTGATGTGGGTGGAAAAACATGCAGATGAGCTGAAAATTGATATGAAAAAGCTAGCTCTTGCCGGTGACAGTGCCGGAGGCTACTTGGCATCCTTGGTTTCCCATATGTCGATTGAACATAATGGTCCCAAGATATGTTTGCAACTATTGCTATACCCTGTCGTGGAACATCAAATGACTAGTGAATCTATGAATGTATATACAGATACCCCGGTGTGGAATGCTAAAAAAAACAAAGAAATGTGGAAAAAATATTTAAGGACCATGAAGTCGGAAGAGTCATTGTTGTCACCAATGGATTATCCGGTCCGCAATCAACTTCCAAAAACATATATTGAGGTGGCTCAATATGATTGTTTGCATGATGAAGGTGTGGCTTACGGTCAAAAGCTTCGTCATTCAGGTATCGACGTAGAGATTAAGGATATAAAAGGTGGAATTCATGGTTATGATAACTTTGAATTTAGCCATGTGGTTCAAGAGCTTATGAAAGACCGAATTCTACTTTTGAGAAAGGCTTTTAACCATAGCTAAATTTAGAAATTTGAAAATTTGAAAATGGGTGAGCATATGCGTAAAAAGAGCAAGCAAGAATGGTATAAACTGGATAATGCAGGAAAATTATATCCGTCAATAGCATCAACGCGAAGATCAACGGTGTTTAGGCTATCTGCAAAATTAAGAGAAGATGTTTCACCTGAAAAATTGCAGTTAGCATTAGATCAAACGATTGATCGATTTCCTTATTATAAAGTGAATCTAAAGCGCGGGCTATTTTGGTATTATTTTGAAGAAGCCCGGCATGTGCCCAAGATACAAAAGGAAACCCACTATCCATGTATGTTTCTGAAATTTCGGAAAAAGAAAACATTTCCCTTTCGTGTATTGTATTACAAAAAATATATTCATTTTGAGATATCCCATAGTGTTGCTGACGGAACCGGAGCTATGAGTTTTTTTAAAACCTTGCTTATTCAATATATGCATATTGACAAAGGTATAGAGTGTAAACATCTTTATGGTGCAAAAGATATTGATGAGAAGCCGAATCCTCAAGAAAGTGAAGATGCATTTAAAAGGTATTATAATCCCAAAGTGCCTGTGCCTGAACATCATCGAAAAGCTATGCATTTCCCATTTCCTTTAGTCGAAAAAGGTCGTTATATTTTTTTGACAGGGATAGTACCGGTGAAAAAACTGAAAGAACTGTCGAAAAAATATGGATGCACAATTACCCAATTGATTACTGCGCTATATTTTGAGTCTATCCAAGAGTATATGATAGAGACAAATAAAGGTCGAAAAAGAAAACTGTCAGATCGCATTGTGATTAATATCCCGGTTGATTTAAGGCAGTTGTTTCCATCAGAGTCGATGAAAAATTTTTTTGTGAGCTTGACGCCGGAAATCGACTTGCGTATCGGTGAATATACTTTAGAAGAAATTATTGCTTATCTAAAAGGATATATGCAGGTTTATTATACGAAAAAAAATATTAGCCGTTACATCACACGCAATGTGAAAAATGAACGTATTTTGTTCGTTCGGGCACTGCCTTTGTATATAAAGAATCTGATTATGCCGTATATCTACGTTAAATTTGGAGAAAAAGGATATACAACGAGTGTTTCTAATTTAGGACTGGTTGTTCTTCCGGAAGAAATTCAACCCTATGTCGATGCAATTGAATTTTATCCGGCCCCGAGTGAAGTCAATAAGATAAAAATGTGCCTTTGCTCATATAAAGATCACTGTTACATTAGTTTTGGGAAAACGGTAAACTCAACAGAAATTGAAAAGTGTTTTTTTAGAAATCTAAGAAAATTAGGGGTTCCTATTAAAATAGAAACGAATCAAGATTAGTTTTTACTGAAAGGAGGGGTTCTATGGCGTATTGCCCCAAGTGTGGAGTCGAAGTGGATGACACAGTGCGAAGTTGTCCTTTATGTCAGTTTCCGATTCCTGATGTACATGCATTTGATGAAGAAAATGTTTTAAGGGATGATGAGACACTAGAGATACTTAAAAAGTATCCTCAAGCGTATAATATTTATCAAGATTATCGTCTAAAAGTGAAAAATCAAATCTTCTTTGCGGTTTTAATTGTCTTTATCAGTGCAATTATTATTATGTATATGATTAAATTTTTCTATCCGGTGAGTGAGCCCATCCTGCGCTATGTATTAGTTATAACCATATCCTTGGTCTTTTATATTTTCTTTTTATTTGGATATTTACGTGCCTTTTTAAATATCACGGGTCTCTTTGTAACGACCTTGTATTTATCCTATTCATTGGCTAGGTTAAGTGGTGGTCAAACATGGTTTTTTGATTACGCCGTTCCGCTGAATATATTGGTATATTTGAATGTATTAGCGGCATATTATATGTATAAAAAATCAAAAAGTAAACGCCGATTTGGATTTTTTCCGACCTTTGTTATATTGATGATTGCAATTTTATGTCTAGGAATTGATGCTTTAATCTCAATGAATATTCATAATACTATACGATTGTCTTGGTCAATTATTGTAGCTGTTGGGTGTGGCTCGGTAGCTATTATTTTGCGAATTGTTACAAAAAATCTTACTGAGCATATGAAAGAGACGATTCGTCGTCGGTTGCATTTATAATGAAAAGATTGAATTTACCACTGTGATGTGGTAAAATTAGAAAAAACTGTAGGAGGTTTGGTTATGGCACATGAATTTGGTAGATTTGGTGGACAATATGTCCCGGAACCTGTGGTAGTAGCATTAAAGGAACTAGAAGCAGCATTTAATGAAGCGATTAAAGATCCGACTTTTATTGAAGATTATCAATACTATATGAAAGATTATGTGGGTCGAGAGAATCCCTTGTATTTTGCTAAGAATCTAACAGAGCGTTTAGGTGGAGCAAAGATTTACTTGAAACGAGAAGATTTAAATCATACAGGGGCGCATAAGATTAACAATGCAATCGGACAAATACTTTTAGCAAAACGTATGGGCAAGAAAAAAGTGATTGCAGAAACAGGTGCAGGACAACATGGAGTTGCGACAGCAACGGCAGCCGCCTTGTTTGATATGGAATGTGAAATATTCATGGGTGAAGAAGACATGGAACGTCAAGCCCTAAATGTATTTCGAATGGAATTGCTTGGTGCAAAAGTTGTAGGTGTGAGTGAAGGAACGAAGACCCTAAGTGATGCGGTTGATGCTGCAATTCTTTATTGGGTTGAACATGTAGAAGATACATTTTACTTATTAGGTTCAGCAGTAGGACCCCATCCATATCCCACAATCGTACGTGAATTCCAAAAGATTATTGGAGAAGAGGCTATAGAGCAAATTCAAGAAAAAGAAGGGCGCTTACCAGATTATTGTATTGCATGTGTTGGTGGAGGAAGTAATGCAATTGGATTATTCTCGGCGTTTTTACCCCATGAGTCCGTAAAAATAATCGGTGTAGAAGCTGCCGGATTAGGTGTGGATACGGATAAGCATGCGGCGACAATGGCGAAAGGAAAAGAAGGCGTTATACACGGGATGAATACCTTCTTCGTTCAAGATGAAGAAGGTGGTATTAGCCCGGTGTATTCGATTTCAGCCGGATTGGATTATCCGGGAGTTGGACCTGAACATGCATATTTAAAAGATACAGGACGTGCAGAATATGTATCGGTTACAGATGAAGAAGCTGTAAAAGCCTTGCTCTACCTCTCTCAAGTTGAAGGGATTATTCCGGCGATTGAAAGTTCTCATGCTATTGCCCATGTTATAAAATTTGCACCAACATTAGACATCGATGAGGTGATTATTGTAAACCTATCTGGTCGTGGAGATAAAGATGTCGAGTCAATCGAAAAATATATTAAAGAGCATCAGTTAGATATACGTCAAAAATAAAGAAAAAGTTTGAAAGAGAGCGGAGAGTGACCGATGAAAAAAGCGATGGAGGTAGATCGAATTCTCGAAAATCCAATTATTGCAGCTGTTTCAGATATTAAGAGTCTTGAAGCAGCTATACACTCTCCGTGTGATGTTATTTTCTTGTTAGAATGCAATATATTTAATGTGGCCGATTGGGTAAAAGAAATCCAATCGGCAGGGAAAATCGTTTGTTTGCATGTCGATCTAATGAAGGGTATAGCCCATGATGCCATTGGATTAGAATACATCAAAGAAGTGATTCGTGCAGATGGCATTATTACGACAAAAGCTTCGATGATTCGAAAGGCCAAAGACTTAGAGCTTATTACAGTTCAACGCGTGTTTGTATTAGATTCAAAATCTATTGATATGGGTATTCGAACAATCAAAGAAAACAAACCGGATATCGTTGAAATTATGCCTGGAGTTATTCCCAAAGTCATTCGTAGAATGTCGGGCACGGTTTTGGCGCCTATTATTGCAGGCGGTTTAATTAATCAAAAAGATGAAATCATACAACTATTAGATGCTGGAGCAATGGCCGTGTCAACCAGTTGTGCAGAACTATGGTATCAATAGTGAAAAAACAAATGAGGTGGTCAATTGATAACGATTAAAGAAATGGCTAGTATCGTAGGTGTTAGTCCAACGACAGTGTCAAATGTGATACGTGGAAAAACAAAGGAAGTATCCCCGGAGCTAGCGGAAAAAATTCAAAAAGTTGTCGAAGAGTATAATTATGTACCCAACCGTTCGGCGATTAATCTTGCTAAAAATAATTCGAATGTAATCGGTTTTGTCATGAGTACTAATTCGGTTCTTTATAATAATATAGTGCAAGATTTTTTTACGGGGGAATTAATTGGTGCCTTAGAGATAGGTGTTCGTAAACGTGGGTATTTTTTAATGATTTACAGTTCGGACGATATGGAGGAGATTCGAAGTTTTGTATCTTCCTGGAATATTGACGGACTTGTTGCGCTAGGTTTTAGTTATGAAAGTGCTCAAATTTTAAAAAACATATATAAAAAACCTTTGGTTTTTATTGACGGATATTTTTTAAATGATGAACATAAATATAGTAATGTTGGTATTGAGGATTATCAAGGTGCATTTGAAATGACGCAATATTTGATTCGTGAAGGACACCGTAAGATTGCTTTTTTTTCGGATAATTATATTGGTGGTGATTATGCTAGGTATATGGGGTTTCTAGATGCTATAAAGGCAGCGGGGCTTTCCTCGGAATGCGGCTATAAATATAAAATCGAGAAGAAACTGGATGGAATAAAAAAAGGCGTTGAAGATGTGATTCGAGAACATCCAAAAGTTAGTGCACTTTTCTTTTGTTCAGATAATTATGCGGTTTCAGCAATGGGGATTCTCTCAGATTTAGGGCTTAAGATTCCTGATAATATATCTGTTGCGGGCTATGATGATGCTATTGTTGCCTCTTTTATACGGCCTAAACTGACAACAGTGAAGCAAAGTACAGGTGAAAAAGCTGAAATAGCCGTTGAAAAATTAGTTGCGATGATTGAAAATAAAACAGAAGAACCGGAGAAGATTACCTTACCTGTAACCTTACAGATTAGAGATTCGGTAAAAAAAATAGAAGCTTAAGTGAGCTTTTATTTTTTTTTTTATTTTTGATAAATTTACTTTTGCGAAAAAGTTACATAAGAAATGTAAAAAAATAAAAAAATACTTGCGTAATGCAATAATAAATGATAGAATCGGAATTGTAGATATAACTTATGCGCAAAAGTTAATAAAAAAGTAATCAAAATTAGGGAGGAATTACCATGAAAAAAATGATTTCAGTGTTATTAGTGATTTCCATGCTTGTTGTTTTGGTAGGGTGTGGAGGTAGTGAAACAGAAACAAATGACTCAAATTCATCAACAGATTCAGGGGCATCCAATGAAAATTCATCAGATTCGAGTGAAAGTGCTTCAATTCGAATAATAAATGGTAAAATCGAGATTGATGGTGCTTTGCAAAAATATGCTAAGGCATATGAAGAAAAAACCGGTGTTGAAGTAATTATTGAATCAATCGGTGGTGGAGCAGATATCGGAGCAACAATCAAAGGTTACTTTGCGGCAGGCAACATGCCTGACATCTTTGTATTCGGAGGTGAAGGTGAATTTTTGACATGGGAAGAACACATGGAAGACTTAAGTGATGAAGTATGGGCATCAGATACAGCTGTTGCATATACTTCTCCCGATGGAAAAGTTGTCGGATTTCCATATGCAGTTGAAGGATATGGGCTCACATATAATAAAGATGTTTTAGATGCTGCCGGTGTTGATCCTGAAGGATTAACCAATATTAATGCATATCGAGATGCCTTTCAGAAAATTGAAGCAATGAAAGACGAATTAGGATTAACATCTGTGGTATCCATGGCGGCTGAAGCGGGGCAAATGTACTGGTCAACAGGAAATCATAACTTTGGAACATACCTTTCAACTGGCTTGGAACAAGGTGATACAAAATATATCGATATGTTAAAAATTGGTGAGATTGACAAAGAGCGTATGACTCAATATGGTGAGTTTGTACAATTATTATTTGACCATTCAGATAGAAATACCTTGTTAAGCGGAACCTATGATGATCAGCTCGCATTGTGGGCTCAAGGAAAAACAGCATTTGTACATCAAGGAAACTGGATTGATCCTTCCCTTCCTGACTATGGTGTTGAGTTTGCAATGGGAATTTCTCCATTAGCATTTATGGAAGAGGATACGGACGGAATCTTAGCGGATGCGCCATCATGGTGGGCGTTGTATAACGGCGGAGAGAATGTTCAAGAAGCAAAAGATTTTCTTGAAAGTTTAGCGACGACAGATGAAGGGGCGCAAGCACTTGTCATTGATGCAGGTATGATTTCTCCGTTTAAATCAACGACGATTGAACCGGTGTCTCCATTAGCGGTTGATTTAATGGGATGGGTTCAAGAAGGCAAAACATATTCATGGCAATGGGCAAAGATGCCTGAAGGTTTTGCAATGAATGATTTAGGACCTGTTTTTGAAGCATATGCCCGTGGCGACGTAGATGTCGAAGGCTTTGTAGAGTTAATGGAAAGTGCAATCGGAACATTGAAATAAATAGACTTTATTGAGGAACATCTCCGACAATATTGAGTATTCAGTATTTAGGAGATTTTCCTTTATATAGTGATGAAAGGAAGTTATTCATGGATAAAAAATTTAAAAAAATAAGTTCGATTGGAATGATTGCCATAGGAGTATTTGGTATCATCCTTGCTATGATTTTGAATTTTAGCGGAAGTGAAAATCCCTATCGAGGATATGTACTCATATTCGGATTGTTTTTAATTATTGTTGGATTGTATTTTCTGCCGACAAAAAAACACAAACAAATTATAAATATGTTGTTTCTTTTCCCCCTTCTGTTTGCATTTACATTTACTGTGATTATTCCATTTGTTTTTGGTGTGTTTTATTCGTTTACCGATTGGAATGGAATAAAATTTGATCAGTTTATTGGATTGCAAAATTATATTACAATGTTCACATCTCAAGATTATGTGTACTCATTAATAATAACGATTATATTTGCGACAATTAACATATTGCTAGTCAATTTCGTAGCTTTATCGTTAGCGTTACTATGTACATCAAAAATAAAAGGAAGAAATTTCTATCGTGCAGCTTTTTTTGTACCCAATCTCATCGGTGGTATAGTACTTGGCTATGTATGGCAATTTATTTTTAATAAAGTATTTACAAGTATAATTGAAGGTAGTATGTCGATGTTGACCAATCCAAACCTGGCTATTTTAGCGATTATACTCGTGAGTAGTTGGCAATATGCAGGGTACATCATGATGATCTATGTAACCGGATTGCAAGGTGTTCCTAAAGATGTACTTGAAGCATCAAGTGTCGATGGGGCTAATAGTCTTGTGACTTTGTTTCGGATCAAAATTCCAATGATTGCAAACACCTTTACGGTATCGATATTCTTAACGTTGGTAAACTCATTTAAACAATTTGACTTGAATTTGGCGATTACAAATGGAGGACCGAGTCGAATCCTAAATGGATTTTCTATACTTTCAACGGAATTTTTAGCGTTAAATATCTATAAAACGGCGATTTCAAAAAATGAATATGCGCTTGGACAAACAAAAGCAGTTGTGTTTTTTATACTTCTTGCAATTGTCTCATTAACTCAAGTTGTTATTAGCAAAAAGAAAGAGGTGGAAATGTAATGCAATCTCAAAAAATAAAACGAAATGTAATGGAAGCATTTACAATTGTTCTTATGTTAATATTTTTGTTTCCCTTTGTCCTTGTTGTTATTAATTCAGCGAAGAAAAGTAGTGAGATTGTTATTAGTCCGATTAGTCTTCCAACGGAGTGGGCCCAAATATTGACAAATATGAACAATGTTATTAACAATCAAAATTTTAGTTATTGGAACTCATTTATCAGTTCGGTTATTATAACTTTAGTTTCTCTGACTGTTATTACACTCTTTTCAAGTATGGCTGCATGGGTTTTGGTGCGAAATAAAACAAGATGGTCAGAAATAATTTTCTTGGTATTAGTTGCAGCAATGATAATACCTTTCCAGGTGGTTATGCTACCGCTATTGTCGACCTTTAGAGAAATCTCTGAGTTTACAGGAATTAGGATGCTACAAAGTTATAAAGGCATCGTTTTTGCATATTTAGGCTTTGGAGGATCAATGTCTGTATTTATTTTACATGGATTTATAAAAAGTATTCCATATTCACTTGAAGAGGCAGCCTTAATCGACGGATGTAAACCGGAACAAACCTTTTTCCATGTAATTATGCCCCTGCTGAAACCGATTCAGATGACCGTGCTTATTTTAAATGGTATATGGATTTGGAATGACTTTTTGCTTCCGTCACTTATGCTAGGGTTAAACGGTAAGATAAAGACATTACCGGTTGCGGTAACAAGCTTTGTAGGGTCCTACGTAAAACAATGGGACTTAATATTGACGGCAGCTTTTTTGGCGATGATTCCAATTATTATACTCTTCTTGTTTGCACAAAAACAAATTATTCAAGGTATGGTAGAAGGTGCTATAAAATAAGAGATAGGAGATATAGGAATGAGAAAGAATAAAGAAACATGGTGGAAAGAAGCGGTGGTTTACCAAATATATCCTAGAAGTTTTATGGATAGCAATGGTGATGGAATCGGAGATTTGCAAGGAATTATTCATCGATTAGATTATTTGGCTGATTTAGGTGTCGATGTAATCTGGTTGTCTCCGATATATGATTCGCCTAATGATGATAACGGTTATGATATACGGGACTATCAACGTATTATGAAAGAATTCGGAACCATGGATGATTTTGATATGCTTTTAGAACATGCCCATCAAAAAGGGTTAAAAATAATGATGGATCTAGTTGTAAACCATACATCCGATGAGCATGAATGGTTTGTCAAAAGTCGTCAGAACACAGATAATCCCTATCGAGATTACTATATTTGGCGAGAAGGAAAAGAAAGCGGACTGGAACCCAATAATTGGGGATCGTGTTTTAGCGGATCTGCATGGCAATATGATGAAACAACAGAAATGTTCTACTTGCATTTGTTTTCAAAAAAACAGCCGGATTTGAATTGGGAGAATTCTCGTGTACGTCATGCGGTTTATGATATGATGCGATGGTGGTGTGATAAAGGGATTGATGGCTTTAGGATGGATGTTATCAATATGATTTCTAAAGATGTAGAGCTTCCGGATGCAAAAAATGTTAATGGATTATTCGGAGATTTTTCACCCTATGTTATGAATGGTCCTAAGGTTCATGAATTTTTGCGGGAAATGAACGATGAGGTCTTATCCCACTATGATTTAATGACAGTAGGGGAGACGCCGAATGTCACTACAGAAGAAGCTAGGAAATACGCAGGCGAAGAAGCAAATGAGTTGAATATGATTTTTTAATTTGAGCATGTGGAGTTTGGCGGTGAGATTGGAAAATGGACAGATAAAAAAATACCCTTAGTAGAGTTAAAGCGAATTATGTCAAAGTGGCAGACGGAGCTTGAAGGTCACGCGTGGAATAGCTTGTATTGGAATAATCATGATCAACCAAGAGCCGTATCTCGATTTGGAGATGACCGTCCGCAATATCGAGAAATTTCTGCAAAGATGTTAGCGACTTGCTTGCATTTTATGAAAGGGACTCCCTATATTTATCAAGGTGAAGAACTAGGAATGACGAATTATCCGTTCTCTCAAATAGATCAGTTCGAAGATATTGAAAGCATCAATGCGTATAAAGAAATCGTCGGTAATCAAAGGCTAGAACATGATCAAATGATGTCTTATTTACGATTTAAAAGCAGAGATAATGCACGAACACCCATGCAGTGGAGTAACAGTAAACAAGGTGGTTTTACGACAGGGAAACCATGGTTGCCTGTTAATCCAAATAAAGACGAGGTTAATGCAGAAGCAGAAGGCAATAACCCGAATTCTGTTTATCACTATTATAAGAAAATAATCCAACTAAGAAAAAAACATTCGATCATTGTTTATGGTGATTATGAACTTCTTGAAGATAGGCATGAGCAACTATTTGTTTATAAACGGTGTTTGGGAGATGAAGAACTTCTGGTAATATGTAATTTTTCAGATCAAGTAATTGAGTATAAGATGCCCATGCAAGTGGAGCAATATGATGTCATCATTACCAATGGTCAACGAAAGGTCTTGGAGTCGGAGATTGAACTTCAACCATATGAAGCCATCGTGATAAAATATTAGAAGACATTGTTAATTATGAGCAAAAGAGGTACAATATTCATAAGATATTTGCAAGTAGAATGACGAAGGAGGATGTATATGGTTCGAAATTTTATTATCACATTTATTGTTTTTATGGGTATTGATTTAATTTGGTTAGGCGTCATCGCGAAGAATTTGTATAGTAAACATTTAGGCTATATTATGCGAACGCCGCCGAATTGGTTTGCTGCAGTTATTTTTTATGTGATATTTATCATTGGACTAATGTTTTTTGCATTATATCCGGCAATGGATAAAGGTGCAGTTACCTATGCTTTGTTTTATGGAGCTTTTTTTGGTTTTATTACATATGCAACATACGATTTAACTAATTTAGCCACTCTAAAGGATTGGCCAATTACCATTACCATTATTGATTTAATATGGGGAACGGTTTTAGGCGGCTTAACCACAACGCTTTCATATCTTGTCATTATGTTTTTAGATAAGCGCTGAAAGTACGATTGACAAAGGGCATAATTTATTATATTATTTAGTTTATGCAATAAAACATATATTTATGCATAGATTAATAATATAAGGAGAAAAAAAGATGAAAAAAGTAATCATGTTGATAAGCGTATTAACGATTGCCGTAATGGCGATGGTAGGTTGTAGTGGAGAAGCAAAAAACAGCAGAGTAAAAGTAATCCAAATTCCTCTTACACAAGAAGAATATGCGTTTGGGGTCGATAAGAGTCAACCGGACTTGTATGATGAAGTGAATACATTCATTGAACAAATTCAAAGCGATGGAACATATGATGCAATTTATAATAACTATTTTGGTGATGGCGAACCGGTTGCTGTAAATTCAGCCAAGTTAGATTCGAATAAGGAACAATTGGTTGTTGCAACGAATGCCGGATTTGAACCTTTTGAGTATACAAGAGGCGATAGCTATTATGGTATAGATATGGAGATTGCAGCTCTTCTTGCAGAACATTTAGGCAAAGAACTTGTAATCAGCAATATGGATTTTGATGCGGTATGTTTATCCGTAGGTGAAGGTAAAGCAGATATTGCAATGGCAGGTCTTACAATTAATGAAGAGCGAAAAGAATATGTGAATTTCACTGTTCCATATTATAATGCAGCACAAACATTGATTTCGATGGAAGATGATGATACATTTGATGAAACGACAACAGCAGATGATGTTGCGGTAATATTAAATAGCCTTTCATCCGATACAAAAATTGGCGTTCAACAAGGAACGACAGGACAATTCTATGTTGAAGGGGATGCTGACTGGGGATTTGATGGTTATGATGTCAATGTTGTAACATATAAGTCAGGAACCTTAGCTGTCCAAGATATGATTAACGGAAATATTCAGTATGTTATTATTGATGAAGCACCGGCGGGATATATTGTAGAATCTATTAATGAGTTAAATTAAGGGCTGATTATGGGAAATTTTAGTAGCAGAGTTGAACGGTTTTGGGAAATATTTTACTACAATAATGGCTACATAAAGGTATTAGAAGGTCTACAAAACACCGTATATATTGCGGTGGTAGGTCTTCTTTTGGGTACCATTATTGGGACGATTATTGCCAGTGTTGAAGTGTTTCCGGGATATAGTCGTATGACGCGCTTTTTTCAGAGGCTCGGAAAATTTTACGTAGCCATGTTTCGAGGAACACCTATTGTTGTTCAACTTCTTGTGGCCTACTATGTGCTATTACCTCTTCTAGGGTTAAATATTCCTTCAATTAATGTGTGTGTCTTGGTTTTTGGGTTTAACAGTGGCGCATATATATCAGAAATCATGCGTGGGGGAATCATGTCTGTTGATTCCGGTCAAATGGAAGCCGGTCGCGCGGTTGGTTTGAGCTATAGTGTCACATTGGTTACCATTGTTGTGCCTCAAGCAATTAAGAACATATTACCGACATTAGGCAATGAATTCATTGCATTGATTAAAGAAACATCAGTTGTAAGCTTTGTTGGTGCAGCAGATTTATATGTTGCATTTAATTATATTGGAACAAACAGTTATGAGTTCATGGTTCCTTACTTAGTCATGGCTTTAATATATATTACATTAGTCATGATTATTGCGTTTCTAATTAAAGTTATGGAAAGGAGCCTGAGAAAAAGTGATCGACGTAATTAATCTTAAAAAAAATTATGGAAGTTTAGAAGTGCTAAAAGATATTAACCTTACCATTGAAGAAGGTGAAAAAATAGCGATTGTAGGACCTTCAGGTAGTGGAAAAAGTACCTTTCTTCGTTGTTTAAATTGTATGGAAGATCCGACTGCCGGATCGATTATCTTTGAAGGTGTTGATATTGCAGATATGAAAGTCGATATCAATGTTCATCGCAGACATATGGGCATGGTCTTCCAACAGTTTAATTTGTTCAATAATAAAACAGTCCTTGATAATATTATGTTAGCTCCATTATATGTAGCGAACCACGATTTACGTAGTAAAAAATTTAAAAATACGATGATACGTATAAAAAATGTATTTCGTAAAGATAAAGACGCATTACAGGATATATCAAAAAATAAAATGGCCATTAAAAAAGAAATTCGCGATCATGCTATTAATCTTTTGAAGACAATTGGCCTAGAAGATAAAGCGCAAGTATACCCCTCAACACTTTCGGGAGGACAAAAACAACGGATAGCGATTGTTCGAGCCCTTGCGATGAATCCTAAAGTCATTCTATTTGATGAACCGACATCAGCGTTAGATCCTGAAATGGTCGGAGAAGTTTTAGAATTGATTAAAAAACTTGCGGATAGTGGAATGACATTAGTTATTGTAACCCATGAAATGGGTTTTGCAAGAGAAGTTGCAACCAAAATACTTTTCATGGATGAGGGTCAGATTAAGGAACAAAGCCCTCCTGACCAATTTTTCACAAATCCGTCACATCCTCGAGCAAAAGAGTTTTTATCCAAAGTATTATAAAACGATTACAAATTCCTTTCTGTCTTGTTTACCATTTGAACTAGTGATATAATGGGGATAATAAAGACAAAATGAGAAAGGAATGGATAATAAGGATGAATGGATTAAAACGTTTTTTTACATTGATGCTAGTTGTTAGCATGATTGGTTCAAGTTTAACAACATCTTTTGCTGCTACTACGAATGTAAGCGTAGAAGGAAAAGCACAAATATTAAATACACTAGGGATACTTCGAGGAACAGGAACGGGGTATAACTTAGAAGGCAAACTTAAACGTAGTGAAGCAGCTACGTTTATTGTACGTTTTTTAGGTGTAGAGAATGAGGTCTTAGCTGACAGAACAGACTACAGTAATACGGATTATAGTGATGTTGCATCGGATTCTTGGTATGCGCCATATGTCGGTTACTGTGACGAAGAAGGTATTATTAATGGATACGCTGATGGTAGTTTTAAACCTGAGGAATACTTAAGTGAAAAAGCATTTCTTAAAATGTTGCTTGTTGTTTTAGGCTTTGAATATGAGGAAGACTTTGATTGGAATAGCGTATATTACATGGCATATACTAAAGACGTTGTCTCGGATGAAGATTATCGATATCGTGCAACGGATAACACCAATTATACACGTGGTGATGTTATAGAAGTCTTGCATACATCGATGCAGATCGAACACAAAGACACTGGAAAACAAATGATTGAAACCTTTATTGAAAAGGATATTATTAGTGAAGAACAAGCAAAAAAACTTCTGTTAATGAGGGATACGGTCGATACAGAGATTGAAAAAATCATTGCTGAAGATGAAGAGACAATTTTAGTAACCTTCAATGAAGCGATTAAAGACCTTGAGGAAGAACAAATTACAGTATATTTATCGGCGGATGATGAAGTGCAATTCGAAGTGAATTCTGTAACCGACCGAGGAGGTAATACCTATCGCATTCGTTTCGAAGATGAGCAAGCGATTGAAGAAAAATATACTATTGTTATTGCAGAAGTTGTTGACGCTTATGGAAATCGTAACAACTATAGCCTAAAGAAAGAATTTTTAGGCTATCGTCCGGAAAATTTACAATCTGATTTTTTCAGAATCAGTAAAGTAGAACAAGTGAGTAATAATGTCATATATGTTTATTTTACACATCCGGTAAACAGCAATGCTTATCAGCCGAAATACTATAACATTTATGAAGGAACGAGGCTATTAATTGATGGCGATACAACAACGATGCAGATTAATCAACTTGCAGGATCTGATAATGGTGTATCGATTTACTTGAGAAATTTCACGTTCAAGGAAGAAGGAATGTTTAAACTCAGCATTGATAGTGGATTAACCAGTAGTTATGGTGTGCAATTGAATGACGGAAAAGGTGATTCAGTGACATTTGAATCGAACGTGGATGAAAATGAACGCTTTGAATTAAAGGATATTGAAACGCTTAATGACTATACAGTTATGTTGGAGTTTAACAAAGTCTTAAATTCAGTTATAGCTGAACAAGTTTTTAGTTATTACTTAATGTTTGAAGATGAGTATCCGATTCGAATTAACAAAGCAGAAGTTGTCGGCAGCGGTAATGTGGTTTATTTAACAACAGACGAACGCATGTTTGATCGAGATGAATTTACATTGATGATTAATCATATTACGGATACGACGAAACAGTTTTCCATAACTGAGCGTGAATATGAGTTCAAAGCAGACATTGATTTTGATGATGAACTAGAGATTAAAGGAGTTAGCGTAGTTGATGGAAATACAATAACGGTAAAATTTGACAGAGTGTTAGGTCATCAATCAGCAAGTGATCCGGATAATTATGAGATTTGGGGAATAACAGAAACTAGTTATATAGGCCGACCTATTGCGGCTTATCACAAAGAGGGCAGTCAAGAAGTCAAACTATTCTTGGATGAAGATGATGCACTTGAAAATCGTGATCGATATGAACTTGTCATTATAGGAACGCTTAAAGACATCGTCGGAAATAGTTACAATCGTGTAGATGATTATAATTTTAGACATAATCGTAGTGACGTTACTGCGACGTTTATTGAAAAGGCAACAACAATTGGTAGTGATTCGATTAAAGTGGAATTTAACAAAGAAATTGCACTAGGGATACCGAATATATTAAACACGAATTATTCCTTATTCTATTATGATAATGGTATAAAAATTGAAAAAGTACCAACACATGTAACATATTCCAATCCATTAACAATGGTTATGAAGTTTGACTCTCTTGATTTAGATCATGCGTATGAAATAACGTTTGATGAGCTTGTTAATTATGGTGGTATTCGTACAACCAATAAAAATGATGCCTATTCAGTGGATGTTGAAATTGGCAAATAAGGCATCGAGAGGAGAGGTTATGACGGAAAAAGATCAAAAAATTGCAGTACTCATTGATGCAGATAATGTATCCGATAAATATATAAAATATATATTTGATGAAATATCGAATCATGGAACGCCGACGATTAAGCGTATATACGGGGATTGGACTCGACCCAATCTAGGGTCGTGGAAGTCGATACTTTTAGATTATTCGATTACACCTATTCAGCAATATGGTTATACAATAGGTAAGAACTCAACAGACGCATCCTTAATTATTGATGCTATGGATATTTTGTATTCAGGTAATGTTGACGGATTTTGTATTGTATCGAGTGATAGCGATTTTACGCGTTTGGCATCGAGACTTAGAGAAGCGGCTATGTATGTGATTGGTATGGGGGAGCGAAAAACGCCAAAACCCTTCATATCGGCGTGTGAAAAGTTCAAATATTTAGAAGTTTTAGCAAAAGAACCGGTTAATACAGAAACGACAAATAGTAAAAACAATAATCAAATCAAAGATAAAAATGGATTTGCCGATGTTAAGGACTTAATTCGTACGATTCGCCAAATCATATCCGATTGTTCAGATGAAGAAGGATGGGCATACCTTGGAGAGGTTGGTACACGATTGAATAAGCGTTATCCGGATTTTGATGTACGAAACTATGGACATACAAAATTAAAACCATTAATTCACTCATTAAATCGATTTGAACTGCAGTCGCAAAAAACAAGTAATGCAAGAGTTACCCATTATTATATTCGAAATAAATAAGATGAAGTTTTTTTGACTTACATAAAAACATAAAAAAGCAGACTGACATGGACGAATCCGTGTCAATCTGCTTTTTTAATAATTAAAACTTTGGAATGACGGCGCCTTCATAAGTGGTTTCGATGAATTCTCTTACGGCGTCACTTTGAAGTGCATTGACTAAGGCTTGTATTTTTTCGGTGCTTTCATTACCGTTTTTTACGGCAATAATGTTACCGAATGTTTCAGCGGCCGTAGAATCTTTATCTTCAACGGCAAGTGCATCCGTTGCAACGTTTAGACCGGCATCAATGGCATAGTTACCGTTAATGACAGCCATATCAACGTCCTGTAGGGAACGTGTGAGCTGAGCGGCTTCGATTTCAAGAATATCTATATTTTTAGGATTCTCAACAATGTTATTGATCGTTGCATCTAAGCCAACATCTTCGGTGAGTGTGATTAATCCTTGATCTTGAAGGAGCAGTAAAGCTCTGGCTTCATTGGTTGCATCATTTGGAACTGCAATTTGAGATCCTTCTTCTAGGGCATCAATAGAACTTGTTTTGCCTGGGTAGATACCAAAAGGCTCATAGTGAATGATTGCAGCTGAGATTAAATCGGTTTCGTTTTCTGCGTTAAATTGATCAAGGTAAGGCTGGTGTTGGAAAAAGTTTGCATCCAAATCACCGACGTTAAGCGCTACGTTGGGTTGCACATAGTCGGTATATTCAACTATTTCTAATGTGTAACCGTCTGAATCAAGTTGTTCCTTTACCTGTTCTAAAATTTCGCTATGTGGCTTTGGTGTTGCTCCGATTTTAATGACTTTATCGGAGTTGCCGCTTTGGCCACACCCGACTAAGCCTAAAATTAATACTGATAATAATGCTAAAATACTAAATGTTTTTTTCATGTAATATCCTCCTTTTATTAATTGCTGTGATCAATGTGTTTTTTCCATAGAGCACCAAGTTCTTGAATGAGTTGGACTATAATGACAAGAATAACCACGGTGACAGTCATAAGTTCTGTTTGATATCGATAATAGCCGTAACGGATGGCAATATCTCCGAGTCCGCCCCCGCCGACAAAACCTGCCATAGCGGAATAAGCTAATATTGTTGTAACGGCAATGGCGCCACCCATGAGCAATGAAGGCATTGCTTCGGGAATGAGCACTTTGAAAATTATGTGCCAAGTATTGGCACCCATAGAGTGTGCGGCTTCAATAACTCCTGAATCCACTTCTTTTAAGGAGCTTTCAACAAGACGTGCAATATAAGGTGCAGAAGCAATGGTAAGAGGAACAATAACTGCAGTTGGACCAATAGTTGTTCCTACGATGGAACGTGTTACAGGCATCACCCAAATCAATAAAATAATAAACGGAACAGATCGTAAAAGATTTACGGTAAGTCCAACAATTTTGTTGAGTATAGGTTTAGGCGTAATGCCATCGCTATCGGTAATGACTAATAAAATACCTGTTGGCAAGCCAAGTGCATAAGCAATAAATGAAGAAACAAAGGTCATATACAGAGATTCTAAAATTCCCATACCCAACATTTCTAATACAACGCGGTCAAATAACATGATCGTCTACCTCCTCATAAGGAATGTTGTTGGAATCGAGGTAACTAAAAATACGATTTCGATTACGCTCTTGGTCAGGAAGTTGAATAATCATTTGTCCAAATGCCTTTCCGTCAATATCTTTTGTATCTGCAAAAAGAATGTTAACCCCGGTTTTACATTCCAGAATCATGTTTGAAATAATAGGTTCAAATGAGGTGCGGCCGTCGAAGATGATGCGGCATTTGTGCTCGCCAACAAAGGTATCGATATGGGTTTCATCTGAAAAGATGAGCTGACGGGATATTTTTGACTTTGGTTTGATAAAAATATCTTCTACATCACCCATTTCAACAATTCTACTTTGATCCATAATTGCAACGCGATGGCATATTTCTTCGATGACATTCATTTCATGCGTAATTATAATAACAGTAATACCCAATTCTTTGTTAATCTTTTTGAGTAAACCGAGTATAGACTTTGTTGTCGTAGGATCTAAAGCACTTGTTGCTTCATCACATAGTAATACCTCTGGATTTGTAGCGAGAGCTCTGGCGATGGCAACACGTTGTTTTTGTCCACCGGACAATTGAGCAGGATATGCTTTTGCCTTGTCGCTTAGTCCAACAATATCTAAGAGTTCAAAGGCTCGCTTGCGAGATTGTTTTTTGGACATGCCGGCAATCTCCATGGGAAAACAGATGTTTTCAATTGTGTTTCGCTGCATGAGCAAATTGAATTGTTGAAAAATCATACCCATGGATTGGCGTACTTTAAGAAGGTCGCTATTGGGCATGGTTTCTAAATTTAGACCATTAAAAATCACAGAGCCGGATGTAGGTTGTTCTAAAAGATTAATACAGCGAACGAGTGTACTTTTTCCTGCGCCACTAAGTCCGATAATTCCAAATATTTCTCCTTTAGCAATGGAAACATTAATGTCATTCAATGCTTCAACAACACCATCTTTTGTAGTAAATGTTTTTCGAAGGTCTTTTAACTCAATAATAGGTGCGGTTTGGTTCAAAGAATCACCTCAATCTAATTGTATTGCCTATAGATGTCTCACAAAAATCATATAAAAAATATATGTGATATAGGTTGCTAAGATAATAGCAGATTATGGAGGAGATGTCAACGGAGATTTTAACGTTACTAAGGTTTAGGTATTTTGTCGGATAATACTGTAAGCCTTATTGTGTTACAATAAAAAAAGAAAGAAGTCTAGATTGGAAAAGAGGAAAGGGGAATGAAAATGAGAATAAATATAATGTTTGGAATAGTAATAGTTAGTTTATTATTGGCATCATGTGGATCAAATCAGGAGATAACAGAGGATCAAGCCGATGATGCTCAGATGAATGAGGAAGTAGGTAATGACGTGCAAGATAATCTTGATGCAGAGGTTGATAATACGGAGGCTACTGAAGATGAGAGTAATGAAGATACATCGCTTTCAGGGTATGATCTTTTAAAATCAATTGAAGTTAAGGAAAATAATAAATTATATGTAGAAGCAACAACACAAGCAGATGGTTTCTCTTATGTAACTAAAATGACAATATACGAAGATAGTATGCGTGTAGAGACAGAAGATGACCAAGGCTTAACGCTGATGATTTACGATGCATCAGAAGGCGTTACCTATATGTATAATTCCATTGAAGGACAAGGAATGATGTATCATGATTCCAACATGGATTTTGATATGGAGTTTTTACCGGAAGATGAGGAGATGGAATTTGAATCAACCTTTGATGAATCCTATATTGAAAATATTGAAGGTCTAAGACATGCTGAGATGACAACATTAGACGGAATGGAAGTTTTATATATAGAAGTTCAAACCGATATGGGTGAAGACGATTATATAAGTAAAGAATGGATATCTACGGAGTATTGGTATCCGATTAAAACAGAAGTGTATATTGGAGACCAATTAACGTCAAGTTATCGTGTAAATGAAATAACCAATGATTTTCAAATTGATGAATCGACATTTTCTCCACCAGACGATATTGAGTTTATTGATATGGAACAATTATACGAAATGTATGATATGGAAGGACTAGAGGGAGATGGATGATAGTATGTTCAATGAAAAGTCCCTGCGTATGCAGGGATTTTTTTTGTGAATAATGGTATAATATATCTTATAATACAATAAAAAAGAATAGAGGATGAAGCTAATGAAAAAATATTATGCTATAATGAGTCTTTTTTTA
>CAZVKG010000059.1:0-23389 GCA_964627665.1 uncultured Eubacteriales bacterium
TAATTATTGAAAAACTAAGTCTTCGATTCACACCTTTTGAGCGCTATGATATTATCGTTTTTCCCTATAATAATGATCGAAGCAAATACTATATCAAACGCATCATTGGATTACCGGGTGAAGTGATAGATATAAAAAACGGCAAAATTTTTGTTAATGATCTGGAGTTAAATGAACCAATTCAACTCGACATCATAAAAGATTTAGGAACCCAAGATTATCCGATTACCATTCCGGAAAAGACTTTTTTTGTCATGGGAGATAATCGAAATCATAGTCGGGACAGTCGTTATGTAGATGTGGGTCTCATCAAGGAAGAAGATGTTATAGGAAAAGGATTTTTTCGAATCTATCCTTTTTCCAATGTAGGGTTTTTAGAGATAAAAGATTAAGCAAGAAGGAGAACAAATGAATATACAGTGGTACCCTGGACATATGACAAAAGCAAAGCGTATGATGCAAGATAGCATCAAATTAATTGACTGTGTGGTTGAGTTGTTAGATGCAAGAATTCCTATTAGCAGCCAAAATCCGGACTTACCAAAGATAGCCAATGGTAAACCGAGATTGATTTTATTAACAAAAATGGATCTAGCTGATCCCAACAAAACAAATCAATGGATTGAGTATTTTAAAAAACAAGGTATTGTTGCAATGCCGGTAAATGCTCGTGACGGACAAAACATGAACAAAGTTGTACCTCAAATTCATGAAGTATGTAAAGAACGTATTGAAAGAAATAAAAAAAGAGGCTTAATAAATAAACCCTTGAGAATTATGGTTGCCGGAATTCCGAATGTAGGGAAGTCAACCTTTATTAATAAACTTGTAGGAAAATCAAGCACAAAGACAGGAAATAAACCGGGTGTAACAAAAGGAAAACAATGGATTAAAATAAAAAAAGGTCTTGAGTTATTAGACACGCCGGGAATCTTATGGCCAAAATTTGAAGATCAAACAGTTGGTGCACACTTAGCATTTGTTGGCAGTATTAAAGATGATATTTTAGATACAACCACATTGGCTTATGAGCTAATTAGCCATTTGATGGACTTATATCCGAAAGCATTGAAAGAGGCTTTTCCAAATGTTGAATTTATTGAAGGTGATGAGCTAAAGCCTGCATATAAATTATTGGAAGCCTTTGCCATAGAACGTCATTACTTACAAGAAAAAAACACTCCCGATACGAATCGCATGGGAAAAAATATTTTAGATGATTTTCGTGCCGGGCGATTCGGAAGAATGTCGATTGACAAAATTCCGACAGATAAAATTTCAGATACCAAAGGTAACGTTTAAGAGAGAGAATAAAGGAGAGCATATTATGGGAAATGAAGCGATGAAAGATGTTGTTATTATAGGAAATGGTATTGCAGGTGTTACTGCAGCTGAGACAATACGAAAAGAGGATACACAGGTCAATATTACAATTATTGACCGGGAAAAATATCCGGTCTACTATAAACCCATGTTATCTAAATTTATCGGTCAAGATAAACTTCCAAGTACGTTTTTTGTAAGGAAAGAAACATGGTATGAGGAAAAAAGCATTCGACTTATGTCAGAATATGAAGTGACAGATATTGATGACGCCAAGCGACAAGTATATATTACAAATGGCCATGATGACATAAGTTTACACTATGATAAATTGATTGTAGCATCAGGAAGTTATTGCTTTGTTCCACCTATTGAGAATAATCACCTAGAAAATGTGTTCACACTACGTACATACGATGATGCGTTAAGAATTAAACAAGTCATGAAAGAACACCATAAAGCGACAGTGATCGGAGGTGGATTACTCGGCCTAGAGTTAGCAGCACAACTTCATCAAGCAGGAATGGAAGTGACGGTTGTTGAAATTATGGAACGCTTACTTCCCATACAACTTGACCAAAAAGGTGCAGAAATTTTGGAAAACGGATTTGATGTTGAACGTATGAATGTTCTTAAAGGAACAGGAGTAAAGCGTTTCTTAGGTGACAAAAAAGTTACCGGCGTTGAGACGATGGATGGCCATACGATAGAATCGGATCTTGTGATGATATCAGCGGGCGTGAGAATCGATCCCAAAATTGCAAAAATGCTAGATATTGATTTTGATAAGGCAATTATCGTTAATAAACATATGCAAACCAGTAAAGAACATATCTATGCTTGTGGAGACTGTGTATGTTTTGAAGGACATAATTTTGCGATTTGGCCGGAAGCACTTTCACAAGGACAAGTCACCGGACAAAATGTTGTAGGAAAGAATGAAATATATGAACACTTTGTTCCATCAACAATTCTTCACGCAATGGGTCTGAATATTTTCTCCATAGGTGAGATGGAAGTTGATGAAGATGAAGAGGGTATTTCAATACTAAATTACGAGAATAAAAAAGCAGGTATTTACAAACGTATGAATTTTAAGGATGATGTACTTATCGGTGGAATTCTAGTTAATGACCAACGTAAAGCAAAGTTTCTCCTAAAAGGTATCAAAGAGGGTGCAGCATTAAAGGACTTATATGAGGTGCTACAATAATGAAAGAAACGGACTTGTATGAACCTGTTCGAGATTTTTTTTCTCGATTAGGTTATACGATTGATGCTGAAGTAAAAGGCATTGACATACTTTGTGTTCGAGACGATGAAAGCATAGCTATCGAGTTAAAAAATCAATTAAACTTAAAACTTATTATCCAAGGTGCTTTAAGGCAGAAAATGTTTGATTTGGTTTATGTCGCTATATGGACACCTAAAAATTTGCGACAACATGAATTTAAAGATAAACTCTATCTTTTGAAACGTCTTGGTCTTGGTCTTATTGTTGTTTCATTAAAGACCTTGGATGTGGAAGTTTATCATGATCCAATCATGCATCCCATAGAAGAATATCAGCGACGTAATCGAATAAAAAAAAAGAAAGCCATTGAAGAACTTAGAGAACGAAGGACGCATGTAAATGTAGGTGGAAGCTATCGTAAAAAAATAATGACATCCTACAAAGAAGATGTGTTAATTATTTTAGACTGTATACATCGAAGCGAGGAAGTTTGTTTATCAGACGTTGTGATGGAAACGCAAATAAAAAAAGCCGGATCAATTCTCCAAAAAAATTTTTATGGATGGTTTAAACGCATCAAACGCGGAGTATATGGGTTGACAGATAGTGGATACCAAGCCCATAAAGAGTACTATAAAGTCATACAAAAGATAAATGAAGCGCATAATTAATGGAGTGAATATGAAGAATATAACGATTGATGATTTTTATAAAGCAAAAGAAACCGTTAACAACATTATTAAAAAAACACCTTTAATATATTCGGATTTTTATAGTCAAGAATATGACGCGGATGTATTTCTTAAACCTGAAAATCTACAACGTACAGGTGCCTTTAAAATTAGAGGTGCATACAATAAAATAATAAAGCTTAGTGACCAAGAAAAAGCAAAAGGTCTTATAGCATCTAGTGCCGGAAATCATGCGCAAGGCGTTGCATTAGCGGCGAAGGCATGCGGAGTGAAAGCTGTCATTGTCATGCCTTCAAATACCCCCTTAATTAAGGTTGAAGCGACAAAAAAGTATGGTGCAGATGTTGTTTTATCCGGTGATTGCTATGATGATGCTTTTAACGAAGCTAAACGATTACAAGACATCTATGACTATACATTTATTCATCCTTTTGATGATGATGATATTATATTAGGTCAGGGAACAATAGGCTTAGAAATACTTGATGAACTTCCGGATGTGGATATAATTATCGTTCCAATAGGGGGCGGTGGACTCATCAGTGGTGTTGCCATGGCTGCAAAGTTTATTAAACCGGGTATTGAAATCATTGGAGTTGAACCTCAAGGCGCCCAAACTTTGCGCAGTTCTATAAAGAGTAATCATATTGTTGAACTAAAAAAAGTAGATACGATTGCTGAAGGCGTTGCAGTTAAAAGAAGTGGTATCAAGACGTTTGAATATGTAAAAAAATATGTGGACCGCATAGTTACCGTTAATGATGTAAATATAATGGAAGCGTTTTTGCTTGTGGCAGAAAAAGAAAAAATTATTGCAGAAAATGCAGGTGTCTTATCCCTTGCAGCCTTAAGAAAAGTAGATGTCAAAGGAAAAAAAATTGTTTCCCTGATTAGTGGTGGTAATATTGATGTTGTAACAATTTCAGAATTAATTAGCCGTGGTCTTGTTGTTCGAGGTCGAGTTTTTTGTTTTTCTGTGGAATTATCAGATACGCCGGGGGAATTGCAGATGATTGCAAGTATTTTATCGGAGGTAGGTGCCAATATCATCCAGCTAGATCATAATCAATTTAAAACGGTGGATCGATTTAAGCGTGTACATCTTGAGGTGACATGCGAAACGAATGGAAAATCTCACGTAGCACAAATAAAACGTGCCTTAAAAAATAAAGGATATGATGTAAAAGTAGTATACTAAGATGTGTATTTTGAGTAAAATTTCTCTGATAAGTGTAGAATAATTTAAAGACTGTGATATAATATAATAGTCGATATAAATATAGTTATATACAAAGGAGGAGTTTTTTTGAAAAAATCATTAAGTATTATTCTATCATTAATGATGTTGTTTTCTGTTGTGTTTTCGAGTACAGTTCTCGCTGAATCTACATATTCGGTTCAGTCCGGAGATGTATTATGGAGAATTGCACGTGAATACGGGTTAGAATGGGAAGAGCTAGCTGAGTATAACGCCTTGGAAAATCCACATTTGATTTTTCCGGGACAAATGATACGTATTCCAAGTGAGGAAGCCGTAGAAGAAATGACAGAAGAAGAGGTAACAGAAGAAGAGCCGGTTGTTGAAGAGGAGCCGGTGGTCGAAGAAGAACCGGTTGTTGATAGTACACAACTTACGATTCTTCACACAAATGATATGCATGGATTCTTTATTGAAGGTGCTTACGATGGTATGGGCGCTGCAAAATTAGCAACGTATTTTGAAAGCGTTAAAGCAAGTAATCCTAACACATTAATTCTAGATGCAGGCGATGCTACACAAGGTCATAATCTTGTTACCTTGTCAAAAGGTGAAAATGCAATGCCAATATTAAATGCCTTAGGATACGATGCAATGACTGCAGGTAATCATGAATTTGATTATGGACAAGATCAGTTGCTAGACAATATCGCTTTAGCCGATTTTCCGGTATTAGCTGCCAATATTAAAGATGAAGATGGCAATGATTTCTTGACACCCTATATTATGAAAGAAGTGGATGGTCTTATGGTTGCTATTTTTGGTTTGGCAACACCTGAGACAACATATAAATCACATCCTGATAACACAATTGGATTAACGTTCGATGATCCGATTGAAGTTGCTCAGACACTTGTACCCATGTTACGGGACCAAGCGGATGTGGTTATCGGATTAGTTCATTTAGGTGATGAGGGAACGATGACGTCTGTGGCATTAGCTGAGATGGTTGAAGGTATAGATCTTATAATCGACGGACATAGCCATTCAGCATATGAAAACGGCAATGTTGTTAATGAGACACTTATTGTAAGTGCCGGTGAAAAAACGAAAAATGTTGGCCGTGTAGACATAACGCTTGTTGAAGGTGAAATAACATCAACGGTTGCAAGTCTATTTACAAAAGATCAATCTCTTGAGCTTATTGACAATGAAGAAGTTGCAAATCTTGTTGCTATTATAGAAGAAGAAAATGCAGTGATTGAAAATGAAGTTGTTGCAACAGCACCATATGATTTAAACGGAGAAAGAGAATTTGTTCGTACAGGAGAAACTAATCTTGGTAATATGATCACAGAAGCATTGTTAGATATTAGTGGTGCTGACGTTGCATTAACTAATGGTGGTGGTATTCGAGCATCTGTTGCTATGGGAGAAGTTACTAAAGGTGACATATTAACAGTACTTCCTTTTGGAAATACCGTACGTGTCATTGAAATAACCGGTGCGGATCTTATTGCTGCATTAGAAAATGGTTTAGCAACATATCCGGAAGCTCTTGGTGCATTCCCGCATATTGCAGGAATGATGGTTGAGTTTGATTCTTCCTTAGAAGCAGGAAGTCGAGTAACTTCGGTTATGATTGGCGATGAAGCCATTGATGAAGAAGCAACTTATTCATTAGCAACAAATGATTTCCTCGTAGCTGGTGGAGATGATTATACAATGTTCGTTGGTGCGAATGTTATCGCAGAATTTGGTGCGATGGACGAAGTTCTTATAGACTTCATAGCAGAAAACGGATTTGATGCATCGGAAGTTACAGGACGTATTCAAGACGTTTCTGAAGATGCAGAAGAAGTTCCTATGGATGATGCAGCGTAAAGTCGCAAAAAGCTAATAGGACTATCGCATATCATAAAAAAAAGCCGCAATTACAGATGACATGTAATTGCGGCTTTTTCTATATATATTGGGTTTTAATAACCAAGGTTTATCGGATTGGGCAAACGCCTGAATCACAACTTTCATCACCAACATCAAGTTCTTGTTCATTCGACTCATACTTTGAAAGAAGAGCCGGAACAAAAGGGCGCATTTCTTCAACGCGTTTATTATATTCGTCTTCGCTAATGGCCTCATAAGGTAAAAGTTGATAAAAATTATCGTCAAGAGATAAGAAGGAAACAGCAACAATATCATCCCATTCTTTGTAGACCCATTCTTCAACAGCATCCCATTCATGATCGCGAACATGTACAGTTATTGAGCAGTTATGATCAACATAATTCTCCATAAACAATTGGTAGTTTTCAAGCTGTTCGATAGCAGATACATCATATTTGGTAATGCCATCAGGAGCTTTTACCGGAAATTCAATTACTTTTGTTGTACAATTTTCCATTGTTTGTCCAACTTCAGGATGAATTGGATAGTTCAGCTCTTCACATACTTTGACTAATGGATCTGATGCGCTAATGCGTACTCGTCGAATGTAATAGGGTGAGTGGGAGTAATGAACACCGGATGAAACAGTCGGAAGTTGGCTTAATGTACCCTCTGGTTTTACGGTGGTAACAAGAAGGGATTCATTTTGACCGATTTCTGTAGAATACTCTTTAATGGCATCTTGAGCGGCACTACGAAGTTGGCGTAATACCTTTGCTTGATCTTCGCGAGAGAGTTCAGCTTTATTGACCATATCTTGCCAGCCGGTCAATGAACAGCCGGTCAATTTATCACGTTGTTGAACATTATTCCACTCAGGAATCTCAAGATCGACACAAGTCATTCGATATCCGGAACGAGCGGATAAGCGTTGAGCTTCTAATAATCCATCATAATCAACGGTACCATCGTCATTGACAAATGCATAAACATTAATGGTTGTTAAATTACATAAGCCTTGAGAATCGAGAAGAATTTCGCCACATGGGTTTACACCGTTCATGTTAGGACGACGTTTAGCACCAGCCACTTCATTAACCCAGCCGGGTTCTCCGGAATAACGCATTTGTTCAATTTGCCAATGGAGCATCTCTCGTTCAGGCTTGCTTGTATAATAAATGGAATTGTTACTCATTTGACGGTGGATGATTTCTTGATCAACAATCCACTGACCGTCAATTTGCTTATATAGATTGTTTTTTGCTTCAATACATTCTTTGTCATCTGCATCAACAAGGACAATTTCGGCCGTCCGACGAACACCACCAACAACGACATTTTCACCGATAATATTTGCGATGTCTAAACAGTCAATTGGACGTAGTTTAACAAATTGATGTTCATCATAGATTGCGCGTTTTTTTATAACCTTTACAATCTTGATAAACATATTTTTAATAGATTGATGTCCGCTTGCCGTTCCGCCAAAGGATTTTAAACGTTCGCCTTTTGGACGTACATTGTTGTAATTGATAACAATGGTATTAACGTTTCGATATTCTGCGCTATATACAATTTTCAAGAAATTATCTAGGGCTTGTGTCCAGCCTTCTTTCGAGTCACCAATCACAATCTTACATACATTATTGTGAGAAAAAACAAGGCTTGTTGAATCTTCGCGTTGACTCATAGGTATTGGCGTATAATCTTCGTGTATGACCTCAAAGTCGGCGCGAACTTTTGGAAGCTTCTTAACATCTTCTTTGAGAACACGTACACCAACACCGGATCCAACCATAAGTAAATAAAATAAATCCTTAAAAGCGCCGAAGTTATCAATCACTTGAAAAGCACAGTTATAGTTACTCATAGGGTAATTTTTAGAAACGCTTGTTCCGCCAACCCAAAATGTTCGGCCGGAAAGAAACTGCCGTAAATGGAAAATATTATCAAAGAGTTTTTCCGCTTCTTCCCGTGTTGTAGGAACTAAACTACAGTTATACTCAACAGCACGACGGACTGTTTCCCACCAGTATTCACGACGGTTCTCTTCGGGAAGCCAACGTGAGTATGTCCGATAATAGACAAAGCTTCCAAGTTGTTTCATTGGATTTGTCATGTGCTTATATTTACTGATAAATGCATCACTTAATATTCGATTAGACGTACTTTTATGGCGCTTTTCTCTTGATTTGTCGCGTTCATAGCGATATAAGATATATTTTTTTGCCACATCTTTACGGGATGATTCCATGAGTTTTTCTTCAACAGTATCTTGAATAATATTCACCGAAAATGGAGAAGAGTAATTTTTTAGTGCCTCTTCAACACTTTCTGCAATATTCGTAGCCAATGCTTCATCAATACCGTCTTTTGTTTCAGACATCGCTAAAATTATAGCATTTCTAATTTTATCATTACTATACTCAACGACTGAGCTATTACGTTTAATGACATTCATATAATCTCTCCTATACAATATATTGTGCTTGAATTCTGTTTTGGCACACTATATATTGTATCACGATTCAATAAAATATCAATAGTAAGATTGGATTATCTTTACCATAATTGTCCTTCCACCTTCCCTATGGTATAATAAAGTATACTTTAGTGAGGTGGTGATTTTTTGGGAAAAGATAAAAAAGGTATTAAGAAAAAGGCATATGAAAAGGAATTGCATAACTTACAAATTGAACTCGTCAAATTGCAAGAATGGGTCAAAAAGGAAGGCTTAAAAGTTGTTGTTATTTTTGAAGGAAGAGATGCAGCCGGAAAAGGTGGTGTCATTAAACGAATTACTGAAAAGTTAAATCCTAGAGTCTGTCGTGTTGTTGCTCTTGGTGTTCCGACGGAAAAAGAAAAATCTCAGTGGTATTTTCAACGATATGTTGCCCATTTACCTGCAGCCGGTGAGATTGTTTTGTTTGATCGAAGTTGGTATAATCGAGCCGGTGTAGAAAAAGTCATGGGATTTTGTACTCAAGACGAATATGATGATTTTTTACGAAGTTGTCCTGAATTTGAAAAAATGTTGGTTCGAGCCGGCATTATTCTAGTCAAATATTGGTTTTCAGTAAGTGATGATGAACAAGAACGACGTTTTCAAGCGCGGATTAATGATCCGACAAAACGGTGGAAAATCAGTCCCATGGACTTAGAATCTCGAAAGTACTGGGTGGAATATTCAATTGCAAAAGATATGATGATGGATTATACCGATATTAAACAAGCGCCATGGTTTGTTGTTCCTTCGGATAACAAGAAGCATGCAAGGCTTAATTGTATTCATCATTTTCTTACACAAATTGAGTATGAAGATGTTCACACTGAAAAGTTAGAACTGCCCGAGCGACAAGAAAACGACTTTTATATTCGGCCACCATTAGAGGAGCAAACCTTTGTGCCTGATTATGCTGCACAATTTGTAGACGATTAATACCGATAAAGACAAAAGCTATTATTGAATTTTTATAGAAAGTCCGTTATAATAAAATAGCTGTCAAAGTGTGTTGATAGCTATTTTGTTATGTCTATTAGGAGGACCAAATGAAAAGAGAGCCCATAGTTTTAAATCATGATACGGATGAGGGACTCCGTCAAAAGAAAATTATAGAGAGATTAAGAGCAATAAATGATAAGTTTGAGCAGAAACACGGACGAAAGAAAAAGATGCATATTGCCACATTTGGATGCCAAATGAATTTTCACGATTCAGAAAAATTAAAAGGTGTCTTAGAGCAAATCGGTTATGAAGAATGTGACTCAGAAGCCCAAGCAGATTTTGTGGTGTATAATACGTGTGCAGTGCGTGAAAATGCTGAAACACGTGTCTTTGGACGCATTGGTCACTTGAAGTCATTAAAAGAAAAGAATTCGAATATGATTATTGCACTATGCGGATGTATGATGCAGCAAGATACAGTTATCGATAAATTAAAAAAATCCTATCCTCACGTGAATATCGTTTTCGGAACACATAACATATATAAACTAGCCGAATTACTAGAAACACATATGGAAACAGGTGAATCGGTTTATGATATATGGGATTCGTATCAAGATATTGTGGAAGATCTGCCCACAGTTCGAAAATATAAATATAAATCTAGTGTAAATATTATTTTTGGTTGCAATAACTTTTGCAGTTATTGTATTGTGCCTTATGTAAGAGGGCGGGAACGTAGTCGCGAACCGGAAGATATTATTGAAGAAGTCAGAGCACTTGTTGCTGACGGTGTTGTTGAGATTACTTTTTTAGGTCAAAATGTAAACTCTTATGGGAAAAACCTTCAACATCCGATGACCTTTGCGCAGCTTTTAGAAGAAGTTGAAAAGGTTGATGGATTAGAACGTATACGTTTTATGACATCTCATCCTAAAGATTTATCGGATGAACTTATTCATGTTATGGCAAAATCAACAAAAGTTTGTAAGTCACTACATTTACCCTTTCAATCAGGAAGTAGTCGTTTATTAGAAAAAATGAATCGTGGCTATACGAAAGAAAGCTATTTAAGTTTAGTTCATAAAATCAAAAAGGCGATGCCGGATATTGCTTTAACAACAGATATTATTGTTGGATTCCCAGGTGAAACAGAAGATGACTTCATGGACACAATGGATGTGGTCAAGGAAGTGGAGTATGATAGTGCTTTTACTTTCATATATTCAAAGCGCACAGGAACACCGGCGGCACAATATGAAGATCAGATAGAAGAACCTGTTGTCAAAGAGCGTTTTAATCGTTTGTTAGATGAAGTGAATTCCCTAGCAAACAAGAAAAGCAGGGAACATATCGGCAAGGAATATCTGGCCATGTTTGAAGAAGAAAACACAAGTAGAAAAGGATATATGTCAGGACGGCTAGACAATGGGCATCTTGTCCATGTAGAAGGCGATTCTAGCTTAGTGGGCTCCATACGTCGTGTAAAAATTATTGATGCAATGACATTTTACTTAGTAGGAGAGATTATTCATGAGTAACACCTTAACTCCAATGATGCAACAATATGTTAAAATCAAAGATAAATATAAGGATTGTATTCTTTTTTATCGTCTGGGAGATTTTTACGAAATGTTTTTTGATGATGCAGTCAAGGCATCTAGAGAACTAGAGATCACTTTGACGGGAAAAAATTGTGGACTAGAGGAACGTGCACCAATGTGTGGCGTTCCTTATCATTCTGCAGAAAATTATATCAATCGTCTTATTGAAAAAGGCTATAAAGTTGCCATAGCAGAGCAGATTGAAGATCCGGCTACAGCCAAAGGAATTGTAGAACGGGATGTGATTCGTGTTGTAACACCGGGAGCTAATCTGAATATGCAGGCACTTGATGAGACAAAAAACAATTATCTTATGTGTATTTATTCTGATATTTCCAGGTATGGGATGAGTTATGTCGATGTAACAACAGGAGAATTTCAGACAACAACTTTACACACCTATGCTGCATTATTAGATGAAATAGCTAAGGTCCAACCGGCCGAATGCATTTTGAATACCACCATCCATGAAAATAGTGAATTTATTCAGTGGATGGATCAAAATTTACATACTTACATCAATACTTATGACGATTGGTTTTTTGATGCAAAACGTACCAGAGATACTCTATTAAAGCACTTTGAAGTCGTAAGCCTAGATGGATTAGGTATAGCTGAGCAGGATGAAAGTATTATTGCATCCGGAGCCTTGTTGGATTATCTGTATGAAACCCAAAAATCAGGCTTATCACATATCGATCATATCCGATACTATGAGACCGGAAAATATATGTTATTAGATGTATCGACAAGACGTAATCTTGAACTATTAGAGACCATGCGTGAAAAAGAAAAAAAAGGCTCTCTTCTTTGGGTCCTTGATCATACAAAAACAGCAATGGGGGCTAGAAAACTTCGTCATTTTATTGAACAACCCTTAACGTCTGTCTATCAAATTGATGAACGCTTGGATAGTATAGAGGAACTTGTCGGCGACTTGATGAGACGGGAAGAAATTCGAGAACTTTTGACGCCGGTATATGATATGGAACGTTTGATGACAAAGATGACCTTGCAGACAGCTAACCCGAGAGACCTATTAGCGTTTCGTCAATCGATTCATGTGCTTCCGGATATTAAGATGCTCCTAAAAAACATGAAGAGTACCTTGCTTAAAGGCATGGGAGATTCTTTGGATATGCTGCTTGATCTTGATAAATTGATTGGTGATAGTATAAGCGAAGAACCTCCAATTGCATTAAAAGAGGGGAAAATCATCAAAGATGGCTATAATGATAAGGTTGATCGTTTGCGTGAAGCATCAAAAGACGGAAAGTTATGGCTAACTTCACTAGAAGCAAAAGAACGAGAACAAACAGGTATTAAAAATTTAAAGATTAAATATAACAAAGTATTTGGATACTATATTGAAGTGACAAAATCAAATCTTGATATGGTGCCTGAGCGTTATCAACGCAAACAAACCCTCGCCAATGCTGAACGTTATATTACACCGGAACTCAAAGAAATAGAAGATACCGTCCTAGGCGCTGAAGATAAGCTCATAGAATTAGAATATTCTCTGTATGTTCAGATTCGAAACAAGTTAGCAGACCATGTCCTTCGAATCAAAGAAACAGCAAGAAAAGTAGCTGAACTCGATGCTCTACAATCACTTGCCCATGTCGCGGTAACGAATCACTATGTTCGTCCGACCTTTAATGATCAAGGCACCATACAGATTACAGAAGGACGACATCCGGTTATTGAAAAAATCATGGGACGCGAACAGTTCATTACAAATGATACATTGATGAATACACAAGAACATCGCTTTTCAATTATCACCGGGCCCAACATGGCAGGTAAATCGACTTATATGCGTCAAGTTGCACTCATTACATTAATGGCCCAAATCGGAACCTTTGTACCGGCTACTTCAGCAGATCTTTGTCCGGTTGACCGAATATTTACCCGTGTTGGTGCCTCTGATGATTTATCCTCCGGAAAAAGTACCTTTATGGTTGAGATGAGCGAAGTTGCCAATATTTTACGTAATGCAACCGTGAATAGCCTAGTTATTCTTGACGAGATTGGCCGTGGAACATCAACATTTGATGGACTTAGCATTGCATGGGCGGTTGTTGAATACCTGGTTCAGAAAAAAACAGTGGGTGCCAAAAGTCTTTTTGCTACCCATTATCATGAACTTACTGAACTAGAGGGAAAAATCGATGGCGTTCAAAACTATTGTATTACCGTAAAGGAAAAGGGTGATGATATTATCTTTTTACGGAAAATCGCAAAAGGCGGAGCGGACAAAAGTTATGGTATACAAGTGGCTAAAATCGCAGGTGTCCCGCAATATGTCATTGAACGTGCAAAAGAAATTTTAGATGATTTGTCCGATGCAGACATTACCAAAAAAGCCAAAAAAGTTCAGATGCCAAAAGAACCGCTTCAATTAAACTTTTTTGAAGAACCAAAAAATGAACTTAAAGAACGTATTGAGCAGATCAATATTAACCAGCTAACACCAATCGAAGCCTTAAATATTCTCAATGAATTAGTGATATTAACGCAGAAATAGAGGTGCCTATGACTACGATACATCTATTAGACCAAGATACAATCAATAAAATTGCGGCAGGAGAAGTTGTTGAAAGACCGCTTTCCGTTGTGAAAGAATGTGTTGAAAATGCAATCGATGCAAAAGCCAATGCTATTACCGTTGAGATTGAAGATGGTGGTTTAAAAAACATTCGGATTACAGATAATGGCGTCGGTATGTCGGGTGAGGATGTGGAGGCGGCATTTTTACGCCATGCGACAAGTAAAATTATCGATGCAGATGACTTGGATCATATACGGTCACTAGGGTTTCGTGGTGAAGCCTTAGCCAGTATTGCGGCAGTGTCCATGGTTGAATGTATAACGAAGCAAGAAGAAGAACTAACCGGTGTTCGCTATGTCATTGAAGGTGGCCTAGAAAAGGAAGTTCAAGATATTGGTTGCCCAAGTGGCACAACCTTTGTTATTCGTGAGCTTTTCTATAACGTTCCTGCGCGTAAAAAGTTTTTGAAAACGCCACGGACAGAAGCCGGATATATTACAGACCTAATACATCGGCTTGCACTTAGTCATCCGGGAATTTCATTTAAATATATCGTTAATAAAAATGTAAAGTTACATACATCCGGGAATTATTCATTGTTGGATTGTATTTATCAAGTTTTTGGTAAAGAGCATGCAAAGCAAAGTAAAGAAGTCGATTATAGCTATGGCGACTATAGTGTGACCGGCTATATCGGGGAACCGGAATTGAGTCGGGGGAATCGTCAGTACGAAATCTATTATGTCAATAATCGGTATATTAAGTCCAAATGGATTCAAGACGGGATTGAAGAGGGATTTAAAGAAGCGATGATGATTAATCAATTTCCTTTCGCCGTATTATTTTTAAAATGTCCAACCGAGTTACTTGATATCAACGTACATCCGACAAAAATGCAGGCACGCTTTAATGATGAGATGATTATCCGTGAGATTTTTAAAGATGCCGTTATCCAAACCCTTCGTCAAAAAGAGCCGATTGTCGATATTGAGTTGCAAGAAAAAACAAAAAAAACAGAAAAAGAGCGTATTGAAAAAAAGGAATATGAAAAATTGATAAAAGAAGTTCCGGAGCCTTTTGAGACGAAACGTCGACAAACATTTTCAACACTTCAAGAAAAAAATCTACCCGACAAAGCGATAGTCCAATCTGAGCCAGTAGTAAAGTCTGAGCCGATGAAAAAGCCTGAACCGGTCAAAACGTCTGAACCGATAACTATGGATTTGTTTTTGGATGAGCAAAAAATTCAAAAACATCGTGTCATTGGACAAGTGTTTAAGACCTATTGGCTTGTAGAATATCATAAAGAACTTTATATTATCGATCAACATGCAGCTCACGAAAAAGTGCTCTATGAATCATGGGTTTCTAAAATCGAAAAACATACGATTTCATCACAGATGCTACTTGAGTCGAAAGTATATACGCTTTCAGACCGTGAATTCGAAATGTTCCAAGAACACCAACAAGCTATTGCAGATTTAGGATTTGACGTGGAAGAATTTGGTGGGAATTCTATTGTACTTAAGAGTGTTCCCTATTTGCTCAATGAACCACTTACAAATATGGACTTTATTCATTTTTTTGATCAACTTGCCCAAGGGATAAAATACAATAAGCAAGAACGTTATTTACATGACTTAGCAACGATTGCATGTAAAGCGGCGATTAAAGGAAATGATCAACTCTCCCTTGTTGAATATCAAAGTTTAATTCATCAACTCTTGCAACTTGATGATCCCTATCATTGTCCTCATGGACGACCGACCATGATTCGAATGAGCTTACAAGAACTTGAAAAGAAATTTAAACGCATTGTATAACTATGAAAGTGTGTACTTATGGAAAATAAAAAGAAGTTAATTATTGTAGCAGGACCGACGGCAAGTGGAAAAACGGCGGTTTCGATTGCACTCGCTAAGAAAATTAATGGAGAAATCATCTCCGCGGACTCGATGCAAGTTTATAAATATATGGATATTGGTTCGGCAAAAGTGACACAAGAACAAATGAAGGGAGTAGCTCATCATCTTGTTGACCTACTCGAACCGGATGAAGACTTTAGTGTTCATCGATTTCAGACAATGGCTAAAGAAGCTATGATTGAAATTAATTCGAAAAATGCAGTTCCAATTATCGCCGGTGGCACAGGCTTTTATATTCAATCGGTTGTCTACGACATTGATTTTTCCAGCACGGATGAAGAAGAACAGGTTCGTCAAAAAGTTATGGACTATTCATCGGTACACGGAGAAGAAGCACTTTTTCAATGGCTAAAAGAAATTGATCCGGAAAGTTCCGAAACGATTCACCCCAACAATATCAAGCGGGTACAACGGGCATTGGAGTATTATTTGTTGACCGGAGAAAAAATGAGTGTGCATAATGCACGTGAAAAGTCCAAAACGTCACCCTATGAGTTAACCTTTGTCGTTTTGACCATGGAACGCAAATCCTTATATGAACGGATTAATCGGCGTGTGGACCAAATGATTGACGAGGGACTCCTTGATGAAGTAAACGCATTAATGCAAAAAGGTTATACAAAAGAAATGACATCCATGCAAGGGTTAGGATATAAGGAAATGTTTGATTACCTAAATGGAGAGTGCTCTTTAGATGAAGCAATTTACAAGATTAAGCGGGATACACGACATTTTGCCAAACGACAATTAACCTGGTTTCGCCGTGAAAACAATGTGCACTGGATTCATGTAGACCAATATCATTTTGATATTGATGCAATAACAGAGGCTATTATAAAATTAATGGAAGAATAAAATATTTCATGTTGAACTATTTATGAATATACTATAGAATAAGAGGTAGAACATTATTCGAGAAGGGGGTTTACCGATGCCAAAACCAGTAAATTTACAAGACATGTTTTTGAACCAGGTACGAAAAGATAAAATAGTACTTGTTGTATATTTGACAAATGGATTCCAATTAAAAGGAGTCGTAAAAGGATTTGATAATTTCATTGTTGTTTTAGAAACGGAAGGAAAACAACAAATGATTTACAAACATGCTATTTCTACAATCATACCGTCAAGAGAGATTCATTTTAACATCGAGGTTGAAGACTACTAGAAAAGGAATATACTTATGACCAACACGATTTATCATCAACTTGGAATAAGCAGCCAGGTCCTTTCCATGAGCCAAAAGGTGGAAAAGGACCTGGAAGAACGTTTTAGAGAAATAGATCATATTGCTGAAGCCAATCAACTCAAAGTATTGCACGCAATGCAAACCCATCGTTTAAGTGATACACATTTTAATCATACGAATGGCTATGGTTATAATGACATAGGAAGAGATACTTTGGAAAATGTTTATGCTTCCGTATTTCATACGGAAGCTGCTTTAGTTCGGCCACAATTAATATCCGGGACACATGCCTTAACAGTGGCACTAAGTGGTAATTTGCGACCGGGCGATGAAATATTAGCACCTGCCGGTAAGCTTTATGACACACTACAAGGTGTTATCGGTATTATTCCGACAAAAGGCTCCTTGAGTGAGTATGGAATAAGCTATGCACAAGTCGATTTATTGGAGGATTATTCCTTTGATTTACAAGGAATCAAAGATGCAATTAATGAACGAACCAAATTGATTTCAATTCAAAAATCAAAAGGGTATGATTGGCGACCGACGTTTTCGAATCAACAAATAGGTCAATTGATTCGATTTATCCGTGAAATAAAACCCGATGTCATTGTTATGGTGGATAATTGCTATGGCGAATTCGTCGAATATGATGAACCCAGTGATTACGGAGCGGATTTAGTTGTAGGTTCTTTGATTAAAAATCCGGGAGGTGGAATCGCACCCTCCGGAGGATATATTGCCGGCAAAACAGAATATGTTGAAAATGCAGCTGTACGTTTATCAGCGCCGGGCCTAGGAAAAGAAGTCGGTGCTTCCCATGGTATGACCCATAGTTTGTTTCAAGGTCTGTTCTTGGCTCCAACGGTTGTCGCGTCAGCACATAAGACGGCCTTGTTTGCGGCAAAACTTTATGAAAAATTAGGCTTTAATGTTATTCCCGCTAGTCGGGAAACACGTTATGATATCATTCAAGCTATTGATATGCATTCAAAAGAAAATGTCATCGCATTTTGTCGAGGCATACAATCAGCAGCACCTGTAGATAGTTTTGTGACTCCTGTTCCCTGGGATATGCCGGGCTATGATGCCGAAGTGATTATGGCAGCAGGGGCTTTTGTTCAAGGTTCATCCATTGAACTGAGTGCAGATGCACCCATAAAGCCACCTTATACTGTGTATTTTCAAGGTGGCTTGACCTATTATCATGGTAAGTTTGGTGTCATGAAGTCATTGCAGGCCATGGTAGATGATACAGAGTTTGAGCTGTAAGCTTTGTTTGACAAATGCGTGTTTTTTCATTATAATTTTTTCTAGTATATCAACTGAATCAGGAGGCGTAAATTTGTGAAAAATTATGGAGTAAATGAACTGAGAAAAATGTATCTAGACTTTTTTGAAGGTAAAGATCATCTAAAAGCAGATAGTTTTCCCTTAGTTCCTAAAAATGATAAAAGTTTATTATTGATTAATTCAGGAATGGCACCATTAAAGCCTTACTTTACGGGACAAGAAACTCCACCGAGTAAGCGAATGACAACATGTCAAAAATGTATTCGTACCGGTGATATTGAAAATGTTGGTAAAACAGCACGTCACGGTACTTTCTTTGAAATGCTAGGTAATTTTTCCTTTGGTGACTACTTTAAAAAAGAGGCCATTGCCTGGGCGTGGGAATTCTTTACCGAGGTTTTAGAAGTACCCAAAGAGATTCTTTATGTCTCCGTTTATGAAGAGGATGATGAAGCGGAGCAAATCTGGCATGAGCAAGAAAAGGTTCCTATGGATCATATTGTCCGTATGGGCAAAGCCGATAACTTCTGGGAGCATGGTCTTGGTCCGTGTGGTCCATGTTCAGAAATTTATGTCGACCGTGGCGAAAAATACGGTTGTAATGACCCTAACTGTGCAGTGGGATGTGAGTGTGACCGTTTTGTTGAAATTTGGAATCTTGTATTTACCCAATTTGAAAAAATGGAAAACGGAGATTATGTACCCTTACAAAATCCCAATATTGATACAGGTATGGGATTAGAACGTTTAGCTATTATGATGCAAGGTGTCGATTCGTTTTTTGATATTGATACCATGCAGATTATTCGTGATGAAATATGTAAAAAAGCAAATGTGACCTATCAAACGAATAAAGATAGCGATGTAAGTATTCGAGTTATTACCGATCATATACGATCCGTTACCTTTATGACATCTGATGGAATCTTACCATCAAATGAAGGGCGTGGTTATGTGTTACGACGTTTGCTTCGTCGTGCAGCACGTCATGGTAAGTTACTTGGAATTCAAGGAAAGTTCTTAAAAGATTTGGCTCAAATTGTTATTGAATCCAGTAAAGATGGATATCCTGAACTCAAAGAAAAAGAAGCTTATATTTTAAAAGTATTAACAACCGAAGAAGAACGTTTTGCTGAAACAATCGATCAAGGTATAGCCATTTTAAATGAATATCTTGATGAGCTAGGTGATCAAACGATTCTTAGTGGCGAAAAAGCCTTTAAGTTATATGATACCTATGGTTTTCCCCTTGATTTAACCATTGAAATAGCAGAAGAAAAAGGGGTAACGGTTGATCAAGAAGCTTTTGCAGAAGAAATGAAAGCCCAAAGAGATCGTGCACGTAATGCACGTGAAGAATCCAATTACATGGGGGCTAAAGAAACGGTCTATCATCAGTTAGATATTGGTATTGGTGGAAAGTTTGTCGGATATCAGCAACTTCAATTGACCAGTGAAATTACCGGCTTAACCCAAGCTGGTCAAGTGGTTACAAGCATTTCAAGTGGAGAAAAGGTGAGTGTACTTGTACATGAGACGCCTTTTTATGCCACAAGTGGTGGACAAGAGGCTGATATAGGATTTATTGAAACGGCGACGGGAAAAGTACGCGTTGATGATGTCATCAAAGTTGTGGGTAATAATATTGCCCATATCGGTGAAGTCATTGAAGGTGATCTTGAGATTGGTCAAGAAGCTCTATTAAAGGTGGACGAAGATCACCGATTTGCAACGGCGAAAAATCATAGTGCAACACATTTATTACAAAAGGCTTTAAAAACCGTATTAGGCGACCATATAGAACAAGCCGGTTCTAGTGTGTCAGCAGAACGTTTACGTTTTGATTTTACACATTTTGAAGCAATACCAAAAGAAGAATTACAAAAAATTGAAAATCTTGTGAATGCGCAGATCCAAAAAGGATTAGGTGTTCATGTTGAAGAAATGCCAATTGCTAAAGCCAAAGAGCTTGGTGCCATGGCATTATTTGGAGAAAAGTATGGAGACACTGTACGTGTTGTAAATATCGATGGGTATAGTATTGAATTGTGTGGTGGAACTCATCTTTCGAATATATCTGAAATAGGATTGTTTAAAATTATATCCGAAGGAGGCGTGGCAGCTGGTGTTCGCCGTATTGAAGCCCTAACCGGACAAGGGGCAATTAACTATTACCATTCTATTGAACATACATTAACTGCCATTGCAGATATAGCCCGGTGTGAGGTCGGACAAGTTGAAACACGAATTCAATCCTTACTTGAAGATATGAAAGAGCTAAAGCGCGAAAACGATCAACTAAAATCGAAAGCCGCTTCATCAATTGTTGATGATCTTCTCAAAGAGAAGAGAAAAATCAAAGAGGTAGAAGTTGTTGTAAACCGTGTTGAAGGATTTGATGCTAATCGCTTAAGAGATTTAGGTGATAAGTTACAAGACCGTTTATCCAATGGGGTTGTTGTTCTTGCATCTGATTTTGAGGGTAAAGTCTTATTAAGTGTTATGGTAAGTGATAATGCGGTTAAGCAAGGTGCCCATGCAGGGAAAACAATCTCAACGATCGCTAAACTTGTTGGCGGTGGCGGTGGCGGTAAGCCGCAAATAGCCCAAGCCGGAGGAAAAGATGTCACGAAAATCAATGAAGCTCTTGACAAAGCGTTTGACTTACTTGGAGAGCAGCTTAATGCGTAGTCACATACTGGGAAAAGCAATCTTTACGGTTGCTTTTCTTTTCATGTTTATTTTAACCGGTTTATTAACAGGATGCCAATCTGAAGCCATCGAATTAAAAGCAAATTTTACTCGACGAGAAGAATTTGATACGACGATGCATGCAAAAATTGAAAAACAAACAATTCGCCAATCCAAAAATAATCGAGTGAAGGCATTTTCCATTGGAGCTGTAGGGGATTTAATGTTTCATAACACACAATTGTCACGTGCATATGATCCAAATACGGGCGAATATGATTTCTATGATAGTTTCACCCATATAAAACCATATTTACACACGGTAGATTATGTTTTTGGAAATTTTGAAACCACCTTAGCCGGAAAAGATTATTCAGGATATCCCATGTTTACGACGCCTGATTCCATCCTTGATGCCATTACTGATGCAGGAATCGATTTTTTGTCCACGGGAAATAATCATAGCTTAGATCGAGGAGAATTTGGTTTAAAGCGTACGATTGAGCAATTGAAGGAACGAAATATTCCCTTTACAGGAACCTATTATTCGTCAGAAGAACGGACCCCTTTTGAGACAGTTGTCGTGGAAGATGTAAGTTTTGCGGTGATTAATTATACTTATGGTACGAACGGACTAAGGATACAAGGGAAGATGGATTTAGTAAATACATTGGAATATTATGACGAAGAAAAACTCAAAGAACTTTATGAAGATGTTGCAGCAGCAGAAGCATCAGAATGTGACTATGTTATTGTTATGATGCATTTTGGCTATGAATACCAAAGCTTGGAAAGTGATAAAATTCAAAAAAATATTGTCAAGGAATTGATTGTAAACGGGGCAGATATCGTTTTTGGGGGGCATCCTCACGTATTACAACCGGTTGAACTCTTTTACGAGATGGATGGGACAATCTTTGAAGAACCTAAAGTTGTGATTTATTCCTTGGGAAATTTTATTGCATCTCAACGGAATGTGGACAAACATGGCGGGAATACCGATCTCGGTGTGATTTTCAATATATATTTTGAAACAGTTGATCAGCAACGTCCCAAAATAAAAGGTATTGGTTTTTTGCCGACATATACATTGTGGCAAGCGAATACAATTACAACCATTCCGATTACACGTGATTTATCCTTATTAGAAGAATATCAATTAGATATTAATGCCTATCAATATACTCCGTGGGACTTAGGAAGAATTCAATTTGGACAAGATTATACGGTGCCGCATTTAATGCAATACATTGATAGAGAAGCTAAAATAGGGGCGCCGTTATATTTTGAAAACGGATTTTATCGTTATGATTTAAATTAATCCGATGATTGCTTGAAAGGAAGGAACATGTTACTTGCTATTTCTAAAATTATACCCATTCTAGTTTTAATTGGATTTGGGTTTTATCTGAACAATCGACATCGTATTTCTGAAGAGGTCATTCCTACACTAAGAAAAGGTATTGTCAATATTGCTTTGCCGGCAGTTTTGTTCTTAACCTTTAAAAATATGACCATTGAAAAAGAGTTTTATTTAATTACAGTCATTGTGCTTATTATGTTAACTCTTTTTTATTCTGTCGGATATTTTGTCTCAAAAACACCCTATATGCATACAAACCTAACACCTTTTTTTATGACATCAACGGCCTTTGGAACTATTGGGATCACTTTATATTCAGCAGTTTTTGGTATGGACCAATTAGCCCATTATACAATCTTTGGGATTGGCCATGAATTCTTTGTTTGGTTTATTTATCTGACGCTGATACGGCAACATTTTGAAAAATCGCGCTTTTCCTTAAAGACAATCAAAGGTTTTGCAGAGTCGCCCTTAGTCATTGCCATTGTACTAGGAATTGCAATGAACTTATCCGGAATCGGAAGTCGAATCAGCAGTAATTTTTTATGGATGGGAATTGAGACTACTTTAGAATATTTGGCTAGTTTAATAACGCCCTTGTTATTGATCATTATAGGACATACACTAAAGATTGAAAGAGCATATATACGCGAAGCAAGTAAACTTGTTATTGTACGTTTATTGATTATGTTAAGCCTTGGATATCTTGTCAAATGGCTTGTTATTGATACTTTAGTGGAGACGAATGTATTTTTTGATTTCGGATATTTTACGTTTTTGATTTTGCCGCCGCCTTTTTCCTTATCTGTGTTTGTGGGTGAATATGAAAGCAAAGAGAATGAAGCAATTTTATCGAATGCATTAGTCCTATCGACAATTGTATGTCTTGTATTATTTATTATCGGTGTCTTTTATATTCAATAAAACGTTAAAATGTTTACATATTCATCAAATAATAGTTGACGTACCGCCATTTTATGCTATAATTATC
>CAZVKG010000060.1:0-23068 GCA_964627665.1 uncultured Eubacteriales bacterium
GCTCAAGTGAGTCAAACATATATAAGGCATAATAGGCATCAGCCAATAGATTAACCGGATTTAGAACAGTTAAAATCGGAACATTTTCAGCAACTGTATACTTGGTTGAAAAGTTCATTAGCCCAGCTAAATAGGCTCCTCCCAATGAAAAAATAGTAACAATTGCATTCTTCATATTCTCTGAGGTTTTAAGCACGGTTCCGATAAATGCACCTGCCATAACACCTAAAACACTTCCTAAAACAGATGTTAAATAAATCAATACGCTTCGATCACCTAAGTTTATTTTCAAAACAAATTGTAAATAGGCAAGTAGGACGCTAATAATCAACACTTGAATAATCACCGCCGCACTAATACTATAAAAAAACGTCTTCATCTTATGAATCGGTGCGATATTAATACGTGCCGCCAAATCTGACAGATTTGCTTGAATATCAACCGCTTCCCGCAGTCCAAGATATGCACCATACATACACGTCATGGCAATCAATGCGAAGAAAAAAATCAACATAGGGTCTAATTTTGCTCTTGCTGCTGAGACCGGTGTTGTAAAAACTTGTCTCGTCTCAAGTCGATTGACCACTGAACCCATCTGCTCAGGATGATTTTTCATGATATTTTCAACTGTTCCGACTGTTTGTCGATATTGATTCAAAAATAAGCGAACAATACTTTGCTCCATGCCCTTTGTCTGAACAACAAACTTCATTTTTTCATCCATGAGTACGTAACCAATAAGCTCTTCATTTTTTAATGACGCTTGTGCTTTTGTTTGATCCATCATCTGAAACTCAACTAAGTCCGTTGCATTCATAAGACGCGTCACTTCTTCATTTTTTTCTTCTGCTACGAGTCCAAGCGGAATCTGATGAAAAAGTTCCTGATTACCGATATTGCTAAGTGCTGCATACAAAAGTGTACTTAAAACGATTGGAAATATAAGAATCCAAAACATATTATCCTTGTCTTTTGTCAAACACATCAGTCGATATTTTAAAATATGTCCATACATACGCTCACCCCCTAATCTCTTAATTCTTTTCCGGTTAATTCCAAGAAAACATCATTCAATGTCGGTTTTTCTGAATAGATTTTTCCAAACGCCATATTGTGTGTTTTGATATGCTCTAAAACGTGTTCCAAGTTATTGGCAGCTTTATAGGAATGAATGGTTAACAGATTCTCTTCATATGATACAGAAGCCACATTAGGTAACTTACGAAAACTTCGCATTTGTTCATCCTCTAAATCATAAAGTTCAATGGAAATCTTTTCTCCCACATCAATCATAGCTTTTAAGGATTCTTTACTTCCCGAAGCAATGGATTTTCCGTGGTCTAGAATCATAATACGGGAACAGATTTGCTCCACTTCTTCCATGTAGTGGGATGTATAAATCACGGTTGCACCGTTTTTGTTCAGTTCCTTGATTCCCTCTAAAATCTTGTTTCGACTTTGGGGATCAACAGCGACGGTTGGTTCATCTAGAATGATAATCTTAGGTTTATGGGCAATTCCACACGCAATATTTAGACGGCGAAGTAGACCACCACTCAACTTTTTGGGTACAAATTTTTCATATTTTTCCAAGCCGACAAAAGCAATAGCTTCATCGACAAGTCGTTTCTTTTCTTTCTTGTCCGGAACATATAGTCCGCAAAAATAATCAACATTCTCTCGGACAGTGAGTTCATTAAATACCGCTACATTTTGCATCACTACACCGATATTTCTTTTTGCTTCATAGCTTTCCGGTGTCATGGGCTTACCAAAAACTTCAATCTCACCTTTATCATAGGATAATAAGGATAAAATACAATTGATAGCCGTTGTTTTACCTGAGCCGTTCGGTCCTAAGAGACCAAAAATTTCACCTTCACGTACATCAAATGATAAATGGTCAAGAGCGACTAAGTCTCCATAACGTTTCACTAAATTGTTCACTTTTATTACCATAAAAATCCTCCTTCAAACTTTGTTTTCTTCATATTTTTTGACTTCTTGTTTGTATTGTAAAGTTTTTTTGCTATAATTGTAAGTGCCATCTATCAGATTCAATATGACAAATGTCACATGTGAGGATAACTTATGCATATAATGGATATTATCGATAAACTTATACTCTTTATTTTAGGACTTGCCTTATATCTCCATATTATAGGATCTAGCCACTTGCTTGTTTTACTCCTTGTTGTGCTCATAACCTTGATCGCGTCCGCTTTATTAGCCTATACGGATAAACCGGTATTTCACCACATTATTACCATCACTTATTTAACTCTTTGCCTATGGATGCCATCCGCCGTCTTTTTCTTGCCGGTGATTATCTATACCTGGTTTTTTTCTTATTCACACTGGTTCCAACTTTTAACTGCAATCATTCTCTCGACAAGTTATCAACATTATGGACCCTTAACTTTTTTCGTCCTATGTGCTTTAATAGGTGTCACGGCACTGATAAAATATCGTACAAAAGCCTGCGGGAATAAGACCCTTGCTTATCACGAACTTGAAGATCGAACCCGGGAACTCACTTATACCCTCAAACAACAACATCAACAACTTCTGGAAAGTCAGGATAATGAAATTTATCATGCCACTTTAAATGAACGTCATCGAATCGCCCGCGAGATCCACGATCACGTTGGCCACGTATTATCAAGGGCGCTGCTACAAATCGGTGCAATATTAGCCATTAATAAAGATATGGATTTACACCAGCATCTGCAGGCGCTAAGGGACACCCTTAATCAAGGCATGGATAATATTCGTTCCAGTGTTCATGATCTTCACGATACTTCGATTGATATTGAATCTGCCATCAAAAAAATCACATCTGAATTTACATTTTGTGACATTGATCTTGATCTTCATATTACCCGCTCGCCCCATCAAGCCATTAAATACGCACTAATTGCCATCATCAAAGAAGGCTTAAATAACACCATCAAACACAGTGATGCAACAAACGTCACCCTACGTTTGCGTGAACATCACGCTTTTTTTCAATTAATCCTGTCCGACAACGGTCATGTGTCAAGTTATGGCCTTGACGAAGGCATTGGTTTGAGAAATATTAGCGAACGTGTGGAAAAACTTGGCGGACGCATGAATATAGATATTGAAAATGGATTTCAACTGTTTATTACACTACCTCGAGAGGAGACAAAAGAAAATGATTAAAATTCTGGTCATCGATGATGACAAACTCGTCGCCGCATCTTTAAAAACCATCTTAAGTCAAAGTGAGGATATTGAAGTTGTCGCTCTTGGTCACAGCGGCCAAGAAGCGATTGAACTCTATCACCAACATCTTGTTGACGTTATTCTCATGGATATACGCATGGAAAACATGAACGGATTGGATGCCGGCACCAAGATTTTAGGTGAAGATTCAGAGGCGAAGATTCTTTATTTGACAACCTTTTTGGATGATGAGTATATTGTCAAAGCACTCCGTATCGGGGCCAAAGGCTACCTACTTAAACAAAATTTCGACAGCATCTTACCTGCTATTCGTGCTGTTGCAGCAGGACAACGGGTTTTTGGGGAAGCCGTCGTAGATAAACTCCCCAAACTTTTACAACAAAAAAGCCCAAGCACATTTTCTGACTTAGGCCTATCGGATAAAGAAATCCAAATATTAACTTGTGTTGCCGACGGGCTCTCCAATAAAGAAATTGGCGCAGAGCTTTTCTTAAGTGAAGGCACCGTCCGTAACTATATTAGCGTTATCTTAGAACGCTTAAATCTTCGTGACCGCACACAGCTGGCCATCTTCTACTATCGCAATCAGTGAAAGAATCTTTATATCCAGATTTTTTCTTCTTGAGGGGCTAACTTATAGTCCGCATTTTTTAGCTTTCGAATAATATCAATCTGATAGGGACATTTCGGCACACAGATTCCACATTCTGTACATAGGCTCGCTTTACCCTCAAGTGCTGCATATTCTTTAATTGAACGTTCTTTCGTTCCAAACCAATGCTTTAGTCGCTCTCGAAGGGCGTAATCTGCAGGATTTGTCATAATTCCGTCACTCATTTGTCGATCATTCATGCCTTCTAGTCGAAAAACCCCTGTGATATCGACCCCTTCAGGACACGGCATACATTTGCCACACTGACGACAGACATATGTTCCTAATTCAACCGCATCTTTTAAGATATCTTCAATACCTTCTTCTGATAATGGTAGATAATTGTTTGCCATTGCTAAATCTGTATCTAGCATTTCTTGATTATTGGCACCGGCAACAATCACCGATACCGGTTGATTAAACGCGTATGTAAATGCTGGTTCAACACTCCGATAGAGATATCCGTCGCCCACTGGTTTCATCAAGATAATCGCAATACCTTTTTCATTGGCTAAGGGTATTAGCTCTTGGGTGATTTTAGGAAAATTACACACATCAAAATAATTAATCGTTGACATAACCGCTTCAAAAGGATAGCGCTTAAGTGCTTCAATCAACACATCCGGTTGGCCGTGCATCGACAAGCCAATGTGTTTTGCTTTGCCTTCTCGTACAGCTTCTTCTGCCGCTTTGATTGCTCCGTCATCAGATAAAATTTGATCGAGCGTGTCCATTGTATCCACTGCATGCATTAACAAAACGTCCACATGATCAGTTTGTAGGCGCCGTAAACTCGCATCAATGCTTTGCTTACATTCTTCATAGGTTCTTTGATGCGCCTTGGTTACAAGCACAAATTCATCCCGTCTGTGAGAAACCGCTTTTCCGATTTTTATTTCCGATTCTCCAGCTCCATAACTCGGTGCTGTCTCAATATAGTTTCCACCTGCATCAAGATAATCATTCAGTAACTTTTCAGCGGTTCCATAAGGAATCTCACATAAATGAAATCCACCAAACCCCAAAACGCTTGTTTCTAGACCTGTGTTTCCAAATCGTCGCTTTTCCATAAATACCTCCTATTTGTGCTTATTAATATAGGTCACTGCATACTCCTTTTGAGTATCATTAACGCCTTCAACAATATTTTTTAATGGCGCTGTATTGCCCACACCATCTCCTGCAAATGCTGCCAAATGCTGCCTCTAATCGAACTTGATCATTATTAAGATCTACCCATAAAACAGTAACAGTTTTTTGAACACCGGAGTATGATACCTGCTTGGACTCCGTCCAGGTCGAACTTCCTGCTTGAATAGGACTGTTTGATGTAAACATCAATAATAAAACAATACATAATCCAACCACGTCAAACTTCATCATATAATACCTCTTACTTTCTTAATTATACTAGGATTATTATACCATAGCTTATAGAACTTATTGTTCAATCCAATAAACTTGACGCAAAATTTTTTATCTGCTATCATTAAATAAGAACGGTTTTCATTTGGTCTTTTTGTATGTAGGAGGTGGAGAGATGCTCAAGTGGGCTCTTATATTTTTAGTTATTTCAATCATTGCCGGTATTTTTGGCTTTAGAGGTGTTGCTTCAACAGCTAAGACTGTCGCAAAGGTACTCTTTTTCATCGCAATTGTAATATTTGTACTAATGCTTTTATTCGGAAGTGCATTGTTTTAAAAATAAATTAAAAGGGTGTCAAGAACCATGAACGTACGTTCATGGTTCTTGACACCCTTTTTTTAGCTTTTTTATTTCTTTTCCTCTTCTTCTTTGTCGATAAGTGCATGGTCATGAACAACTGAGTTGATAACTTCATTAATAATGTGATCTTCGCGTACTTCCCGCACTTTTCTACGCACAACTTCTTCCACTTCAAATTCTTGTTTAAGTCCTGCATTGAGGGAATAGATCATCATTAATAGAATTACAGCAAATGGAAGTCCGGTAATAACCGAGGCCGTTTGTAATGCAGTTAAACCGCCCCCAATAAGGAGTGTTGCTGCAACAACACCTTCCATGACTGCCCAAAACACACGTTGGGGTACAGGCGAGTCTAACTTACCACCCGATGTCAAGTGATCCACGACCAAGGAACCTGAATCCGATGACGTTACGAAAAAAACAGTAACTAAGATAATACCAATTACCGATAAAATGCTACTTAAGGGGAGTGAATCCACCATGGCAAAAAGGGCAATTGATGCGTCAATATTCACCGCTGAAACAATATCTGCAATCCCATTGGTCTCTTGGAATATTGCTGTTCCGCCAAAAACCGACATCCAGAAAAAAGAGAGTAAGGAAGGAATCAACATAACGCCTAAGATAAATTCACGAACAGTTCTTCCTTTTGAAATCCTGGCAATAAACATACCTACAAATGGTGACCATGAAATCCACCATGCCCAATAAAATATTGTCCATCCACCTTGCCAGTTCGTATTTCTAAAGGTTTCTGTCCATAAACTCATCTCAATAAAATTCGAAATGTAGTAACCGATATTTTGTGTGAAGCCACTCATGATATATACAGTCGGCCCTGCAATCAAAATGAAGACTAAAAAGACCCCTGCCAATATCATATTAATCTCACTAAGACGTTTTACACCTCCATCTAACCCCATAACAACTGAAGCCGTTGCTAATCCGGTAATACCGATAATTAAACCGACTTGAATAGGAATGCTTATTTGTATACCAAATAGATGGTTCAGTCCGGCATTGACCTGAGATACTCCTAAACCAAGAGAGGTTGCTAGTCCGGTCAATGTTGCTAAAACCGACAATATATCAATTAGGTTGCCCCAGAACCCATAAATTTTATTGCCGATAATAGGATAAAAGACAGATCGAATGGTCAACGGCAATCCACGGTTATAAGCAAAAAAAGCTAAACCTAACGCAACAATGGAATAAATCGCCCAAGGATGAATGCCCCAATGAAAAAAAGTAGTTGCCATTGCTGCTTGGGCTGCCTCGGGTGTACCTGCTCCTAACAAGCCAAACATAGGTGACGGTATATTCAAGTGAGAAATTGGTTCCGCTACACTCCAAAAGAGTAATCCAATACCCATTCCTGCACTGAGCAACATTGCATACCAAGCAAACTTGGTAAACTCCGGTTGCGCTTCAGCACCACCAATTCTTAAGTTCCCATACCTTCCAAAAGCAAAATATAGAGCTGCGACAACAAAAATATTTGCTGCTGCAATCAAAAACCATCCGGCATTCTTTGTAATTCCTGCTAATGTCGAACTAAAAACATCTTCCGCCTGCCCCGGAAACAAAAGAGTTCCTGCAATAAACACGACTAAAAATAATGCAGAAAACATGGTGACTTGGGGATGAATGTCAAAACCAAATCCTTCCCAGTTGTTTTCCCCGGGTTCTTGTCGACCGGCTTCATCAAATAAAGACACCGTTGGACGAATTTGTAAACCTTTAAAAGGTTTACGATTTTTTATTGCTTTAATACGCGCCTCTTTTTCCGCTTTTTTCAGTTTTTTGGCCAGCATTTTTGCAGAGGCTAACTCTCTTTTCTTTTCTTCGTTCATATAGAACCTCCATCTGTTTTAGTCTCTAACCACCATCACTTCTTCAGCATTACCGTTAAGATGATTGAGATATCGTGCTAACTGGAAAAAATAGTCCGACAAACGATTCACATATTGATAGTCCAATGTAAAGTCAATCTCTTGAAGCACTTTTGAAAAAACGCGTTCACAACGCCTCGTTACACTACGAATAACATGAGCATAAGTTGCTGCCTCGTTGCCACTAAAATGAATAAAACTATGTAGTTCTCCTGTCTTTTCCGTATATGCATCTATGGCTTTTTCTAGCTTCTCAATCATCTCGTCAGTGATATAGGTCACTTGAAACTGAAGGGAAATATCACTTCCGATTCGAAACAGGCAATATTGAATCCACTCTAAAATCTCATCAATATCTTCTTGTTGAGTTATTCTCTGATTTAAACTTCTCAAATGTCCGACATTTGCATTAATCTCGTCAATATTGCCTTGTAGCTCAATCCATAAACTTCCCTTCCATAATTTTTCACCTTTAAAATTACTTGTATACCCTTTATCTCCGTTTTTTGTATAGATCTTCATATCTTCCTCCTTAAAGCAAGCTTCCATGCAATATATCCGACAAACACACTTCCACCTGCAGCTACAATTAACATTGTATTTTCTTTAATAAGAAAAACTTGTGCTAATACAAATATACCACTAGTCAGGGACGAAAGCATAAATAAAATGAGCGTTTTCCCTTTTTGATTTTGTGGATTAAATTTTTCACTAAATGGATATTTTGTATCCAACATAAAAATATGGATACTTAATAAAATCATGGCCAAGCCGATTAAAATACCCCAATAGACGAACCCTATCGGACCGGATACAATATAGAAAATAATACCCATACAGATATAAATCGGTAAGACATAACTAATGACAAATCCTTTTATAACGCCTCGGATCATTTCATTTTGTTTGGTAAAGGGTGCTACCTTATAAATCCATGCGCCTCGATAACTTTCACTATACTTAATATTGACAAGCATACTTATTAAGAAAATGGGTGTCATATAAAAATATAATAAAATCGATTGATTGCCACGGATTTGAACTCGTTCTCCGTACTGATTCATTATACCAAAAATCACCGGAAAACCAATAGCAAAAACTAATCCGGGATACATTCGCAACTTCGTTTCTCGTTCTTTTGTCAATATTTTTCGACTAAATAGTACAAAGGCGCGTTCTGTATCCGTTTGACTCACAAAAGATGCTAGACGATATACCATATTCTCCCGCAAAGATTTTCCGTGGTCCTTCTCAGCACCGGATTCATTCATTTTACTTAAATACCCTTCAAATCTTGGTGCAATCCACCGCACATAAAAAAACAATAACACTGTCGGAATACCAATACCTAGGATGGACATAGCCACTAATGCCGGTTGTATCTCTTGCTCAATAAGAATAGCCAAAGGCGCTGCAAACCACATAGGTGGAACGAAAACATGCCATAGTTTCATGGTAAACTCTACTTCTGTCAACGCTGTTATATTCATAATTCGTGGAACGATTTGATAGCCTAAGGTAATGCTAACCGTAAAAAGCACTTGAAATATATTAATGAAATCTTTTAGTTTTTCCCCATTAAAAAAATGTAATAGCAATACGTAAATACAGGACGTAAGAACCACTGAAAACAAGCTCATAAGTACACTCATAATAAACAAGCCAAGTCCTGCTAAAATACCAAAGCGAATTCCCATCACTAGAACCGACGGAAGGGCAAGCTCTAGAAGCAAAACCAAGACATAGCTGAAAATATGTAAAAATCGTGCCACGGACAAGGCTTTTCGCTCAATAGGCCGTGTTAGAAACATAACCTGATCACGTCGATCAAGAAGGACCGTTGAATAATCTGAGATCATGGATGACAACAAGAAAAACAAAATAAGTGTCGCGTATAAGGACATGCTTAAGTAGATGGACTCTGTCATCAATAAAATCGGGACCAGCATAATACCAAAAAAAACATACATAATATGTTGGGCTACGCGGCCGGTTTTTTTCTCTTTTTTTTCTGCCGTTTGTTTTCCCAGCTCCATTACCGATGTCCGGCGATTATCAAGGGTGAATTTTAACCACAAAATATGATAAAGGTCATCATAATCGATCCCCATATTTTCAAATACACCTTTGAAGGGTTTTAGTAAGCGCAACCGTTTTAGTTCTTCCATACATCATCCCCACTTATTGTCTCTATAATTGATTTTGCAATTTCCTCATGATTATCCGTACCTGTTACTTTATTAAACAGTTCTTCTAAGGAGCCATATTGACTAGTCGAGTTTAACATATCAAAGTTTCCATCTGCAGCAATAATCCCTTGATCGATTAATACAATTCGGTCACTTATTTTTTCCACCACATCCATCATATGGGAGGAATAAAAAATGGTTTTCCCATTTTTAGCCAACTGGTGCAAGAGCTCTTTAAAGACCATCACACTGTTTGCATCAAGACCGGCAATAGGCTCATCTAAAAACAAGACCTCCGGATTATGAATGATACTGGCGATAATAAGAATCTTTTGTCGCATGCCTTTTGAATAGGAGGAAATACGCGAATGCATCACCTCTTGCAAACCAAATAGCAACATCAATCGCTCAATACGTGCTTCGATAAGTTCTTTTTTCAACGAATACAGTTCACCCAGAAAACTTAAGTACTCGTGACCGGTAAGTGTATCATAGATTTCACCGGCTTCCGGCACATATCCAATGTGTCGTTTATAGGAAGCGCTTGCTTTACGAATATCTTCACCAAAAAGAAAGACGTCACCTTCAAACTCTTCAATAAGTCCTAACATAATTTTAACTGTGGTGCTTTTACCGGCACCATTAGGTCCGATATATCCGATAATCTCACCCTTACCAATCGATAAATCAATACCTTTTAATACCTCTTTTTCTCCAAACGATTTCTTTAATCCCTTAATCTCTATTAAATTCATTCTCCAAATCCTTCCTCTACTCTTGATATGTCCATTGATTTCGTCCGTTTTCTTTAGACATGTATAAGGCATCATCCACGCGTTTTAGTATAGCATCTGCTGACACATCATTATCCTTTAGCCGTACAATTCCACAACTAAATGACACATCAATATCTTTATATAAACTTTCAATCTTTTGAATCAAGGTCTCATACTCTCCATGATACAAGGCCACAAATTCGTCGCCACCCCATCTTGCTACAATATTCGGATATACAAATGCCGTTTTTAACTCATCGGCCATTTCTTGTAAGACCTCATCTCCATAATGATGTCCTTGGGTATCATTAATCTCTTTAAAATAGTCAATATCAAAGAAAATAATATATTCATTTTCCCGATTCGATTGTTCTAAGATTTTGTTCAACTCATCATCAAAAGAGCGCCGATTCAAAAGTTCCGTTAAACTATCATAATGAACCAGTTTATTCAGTCGTTCACGATCTTTGGCGTATGTATCCGAAAAAATTTTAAGGAATAAAAAAGACATTATTAACAAGACCGATGTTTGGGCAAGACGATCAATAGAGTGGATTTCACTCGGATAGAATCTTACAGTATTCGGAAATTGATATTCCATATATAAAAGCAGATTAAACATGATAATGATTGAACAAATCATAAATATCCGCAAATTTCCCCAGAAGAAAAATGTAACGCAAATAACTAGCAGAAACACATATCCCATGACATTATTTTGTGTTCCACCGGATTCAACAAAACTTACCGGCAACATAATAAAAATAATATAAATGAAAAATACCGTCTTCCATAGTAGGGATAATTTTTCACGGGTGAAAAAGTAAGTAATTATTGATAAGATTGCAAAGAAAACCCACTTCCAATTATCTTCAACCGGAAATCCAATAAGGGTATTTGTCACAATATTAAAGACAGCTATAAATAAAACGAAACGTAATATGACATGAAATAGATGATGCGTCAACTCTTTTTTCGGCTTCATACAATCGAATCCTTTTCTTTTTCTTTAATTTTTTTCTTCCGAGTCCTTAATACAATCAACCGCAATCATTAATGCTAATACAAAAACTTCTTTTGATTCGTCAAAGATATTCAATACATAGGTATCCCCCCACGTAAGAAATTCACGTGTAATCGATCCAATCTCACGGCCACCTTCATAAATGGAAAAATGAAAGTCAAAAAAGTTTCCCTCAAGTTCAAGATGAAGCCCTTCTGATTCCACGTCAATTTGCTTTTTAAAAAATGTAAATCGACTTTTTAATGATACTTGTCGGCCGTCTGAAAAACTTACAATATACCGTGGCAAAAACGTAAGTATCTCCTTATCAATAACAAAAATCTCTCTTCCGGCTGCATCTTTGACATGTACCGTATTACCGATAAGTTTAAAGTCTTGATCTACATAATAGACCGGATTTTGATTTTCATCGGTGACCGGATAATGGTCCGTAATCTTAAAGACTTTTTGTTTGATGTATAATTTCCGCATAAAACTTCTCCTCTCATGATGCAAATTTCTCCCCTATAGTATAACATATATATTTTAATTTTTCTGTAGAAAAAGGATGACTAAAAATATCTATCGATAAGTCTGGCTAGCTCGTCGACTCGAACTGTAGATGAACACATCACCTAAGCGATATGTCTCTAAACCTTGGTTTGTTATGAATCCTTCTTCTGTCCATCCGTTTTTATATCCGAGATACTGTCGCATTCCTTTTTTATAGACACATATTTCAAAACCAACAATAATATATCCGTCGTGTAAAAACGGATCCGCACCAAGATTAATATGACCTAGCTTCGTTATATCGGTTCCCTTCGGTAAAAAATACGCCATGTTGGGCAAGTGAAAGCGCCCCTTCCACTCCTGCTCCGACCGTTTTTTCACGTCTTCTCCAATCGAGGCCGGACGCAAGTGGCTTTCACCAATAAAGGTCCGCTTGTTCCGGTCCAATTTTAAGGTGCCCTCAAAAGGAAGCACTTGATTATAGGTACTGACATACACATCCACAGCTTGTCGCTTCGAAAAATCAGGCCTTCCATTTCGCAAAGGCACATAATCATAATAGGGACGAAGCTCAATATAATCCGCCACATCATATAAATCTCCATTAGTTAGCATCTCAAAGACAATAGGATAACCGAGCATAACACCATAATCCGGTGTCTGAGGCTTCCTTACATCCTTTGGCTTGATTGGAAAATCTGCACTTTTATAAGGTGTGTTTTTCGAGACCACCTTCGTCCAGTAATCATCCGGACATTCGGTTACTGTGAAATTATAGAGCTTACTCGACAAGTGAAAGGGTATGGATTCAACCGCTTTATACTTCGTCAAATCCAGATTGGCATGATATTCAAAGGGATCTGTCACTAGATTTTGGGTGTTAATTGGAATAGAACGAAAGAGTATATCTCCTTCTTTTTCTGCTTCCCATGAGGGAATAAAAAATGTTGCTTCCAAACTGTTAAAGTTTCCCCATGTATTCTTGGGAAAATAGATGCCATCATAGCCTGTTCCAACATAAACATCAAAGGGAAAGGTCACTTGCTTAAGGTCAAAATACTGACTATAATCTCGCTCACCATATCCTCGATTGTTCGTATGCTGACCACTCTTTGGATACTCGACATGAAAGGTCTCACCAATGACAAGTTGTTGCCTTGCTTCATCATAGGTAAATTGTTGAGTTTCCTTGCTAATCTCATTCAAAAGCGGATAACAAACCACCGGGGTATGGACTGTCACATCATTGATCGTCTGAATAGGTTCAATCAATTGGCTACGGTTTTCCGTGTCAATCACTCTTCTGTAGACAAGTTCCCCTTTGGACATTTTTGATCCATTTTCCAGAATCGGTGGTATCATTAACTGAGCTAGGTATAAATCATCCACACTGTTAAGAGGTGCTTCCGGAATGGGTTCTGGTGTTGGTGCAGTTGCTTCATAAAGGCCGTCATCCATTAATACCTGACCGTTAAAGGCAAGTCCGTCATTACTGACTTGAATCTGACCGACAGCGTTCTCTGCTACCGGACGAAAATTTTCACTGGGCACCGACGGAAAGGATCGATTACTTTTACTTCCTAAGGTCTTCTGAGGCAGCGTCAATGCCACCGGTCCTGAAACCGGGTCTGTCATATGATTTACTAGGTTATCATCTCTATTTAATTCAACTTGGGGAACATTCACAGAACTTGAAAGTGTCTGCATACCATTCGGTAAAGCGTCATTTTCAATTACCGCTTGGCTTAATGAAAATACACCTAACCTTTGAACCAGATAAAAATTATAAGGTCGCACAATCTGATATGTCTTGCTTACAGATACTGTTTTTGACACTTCTTTCACTTCTCCTGTCAATTGATTTTTAACACCTTTGATCAGTTTATAGGACCGCGTCACTGTCACCGGATAGGTTTTACTCCCTGTGATATGTTGGTAATCCAATTCATACAAATACGCTTTGGCCTGTACCTGGATATAGAGCGTATCCGAAGTAGGCACAGCCACTGACGCATCAAAGACTTCATTTCCTCGAGGGTCAGCTTGAATCACAGCGGCTGCATGACTATCTAATTGCGCCAAGGGAAGATTGGTAATATCTTCCGTCGGCTCTTCTTCAATATGTTCCTCTTCCACCTCATTCATAGAGCGTAGATTCACGGTAATATACCAATTTTCTTTGACTCCATCATGATTCGAATCCCATTTATGCATGTATTTGATGACGCCTTTACCTGTTGATGAAACCGGGACGATAACGATGGCATTAGCAAGCCAGCTACTTGGATCTTCATTTTCATCAAAACGTGGTCCATACTCGCTTTCAAGAAAATAAAATATTTCATTTTCATAGAATTCTTTGTCTTCCATAGTTAATATATATTGATTAATTTTTGTTTTGCCATCTGTATTTATCTGCCAATCATATGTATTTATGACTGCAGAACCTGCGTGATCTTCGGGGTATTGGGGATTATTGACTAAATAGCCATCTGGATTCTTTCCAATGTATCGATATTCATCTGCACTACTATTATAATCATTAGAAGAGCCATCCGGCTCTTTTAAGTTTGACAAATTTGATGGGAAGGTTCCTGGTAGGTTAAGAACTAGAACATTATATTCATTCCATATATCTACATCAAAATCATTTATAGAATATTCTGCACCCCAAGCAGGTCTTTGAGCCGTGATTTCATCATATGCTACATGCATTGATGGTGGAATTTCCACTGCTATTACTTCTATCGATGATAATCCATTCAATAACAATGAAATAATCAACAATACTATGATATTATTATTTTTCATTTTTGCCTCCTATCGATAAATAACAACATCGGTATATGGCATAATTTGTGTTATATCTTCTTCATATTTATTAATGAAATTTGCATCTCGATACCATATATTAAAATTCACTTCAATAGCTGCTTTAACCTTATCATAGCTATCGTATAGCTTTACTTCATCTATACGTACCAAATATTTATCATCATCTAAGTAAAAGAAAGCTTGATCATGTTCAAGGTACGTATATTTATCCGTTTTCTTTTCCATATAATTCATCACAATGTCCACTTGATTTTGTGACATTCGACGTTGAAGCAAGCGTTCAAAATCTTCTAAATGACCAGCTATTGGACCATTCTCGTCATATTCAAATGCTCCCATTACTGTATCTATGCTTTGTTGAGTTCCTACAATATTTAATTCAAAGTCTAAACCTCTTGGTAAATAATCCATATCACTCGTCATCAAATCCCAATCCGCTTTTGCGCTCTCATAATCACTTGCAGTCAGTGGATCAACCCAATTGGCTCCGCCGAGAAGTTTCGATTCGATTCCGGAGTGTTGTTTTTCGTAGAGTGCATCAAAGTCAAATTCGATGCGTTCTTTAGAATCAATAAGTCGAACTAGTACAGCACTGGCCTCGGCACGGCTTAATACACCTTGGGGTCTAAATGTATCATCTGTATAACCGGTGATAATTCCAAGCTTATAGGTTTGCATAATGTAGTTTTTATATTTATAGGTAAAATCGTCAGAATCGCTAACGACTTGAAGAACTTGTTCTAAGTCATTTAAGGCTTGTTGGCCTTCAAGATGTTCAACCGCTCGCATAATAATCATAGACATTTCTTCGCGTGTAATCTGTCCGGTATAATCTGTAAAGTCACTTGTTTCAAGAAAACCTAATTCAATTGCTGTATCGATGTAATTTTGCGCCCAATAACCTTCTGCATTTCCGGGTTCTTGACCTGCTGCCCGAACCACCATTGTAATGAATTGGTCCCGTGTGAGCTTGTTCTGTGGGCGGAAGCTACCATCTGGATAGCCAACGATAATAGCACGGTCATCCTCAATGAGTCGGTTTACTGAATCGTAAAACCAATCTGTTGTTTTTATATCTGTCGCCGCATAAAGGGGTGTAAAAAAAGATAACATGAAAAGACATGTCAAGACATAGATTATTGAACGTTTTAATTTTTTCATAACTCTCTCCTCGATTTACATATTTTTTTGAAATGAATCATACTATAATAGAATATCGAAGATAAGAAGTTGTTGCAATAGGAATAAGGTCTTAAAAATGTGCACATAGATGTTTTGTATAAAAAGATAAGCCACTGAAAACCTCCTCAGTAGCTTATCCTTAAGTTCATTAGCTTATTAACTCAAATGCTTTGCCTTCCATGTGAGGCATGTCTTCTTCTTGAATGTTTAGCAATTTGCATAATGTGGGACAAATATCTAATATATCACCGGATTCTATGGTGATACCGGGGATCACATCCGGTCCAAAGCTTATGAATAGAGGTTTAGGACCTTTGGATGGATGATGTCCATGCATTCCGATATATTTTTTTCCTCTTGAAACTTTCATATCAAGAATTAACTCTGCATTGAAATGATTGTCGAACATAACTCCATCACGTCCTTCAAGAACAAATGCAAAATTCCCCTCTAGCCCTTCTTCTCGATCAACTTCCGCCGCACTGAAAATCCGGCCTATATATTCAGGATAATCACTTTGCATTCGTAAAAGCGCCTTATGAAGCTTACTTTTTAACACCTCATCTTCTGAGCCCTTCATTATGATTTGGGCTGAAAATCCAGATGAAAAACTAAACGCATCAAAATCAACCACATTACCATCTGAATCCACACGAATGAATCCATATTCTTTAAATAATACATTAAGATTAAATACATTTTCCACGTAAATATGACCATGATCACCTAATATGACAACATTTGTTCGTTCAAAATCTCCTGCATCTTTTGATGCCTCAATGAGCGAGCCTATAATTTCATCCACACGATCTAAACACTGATTAATCGCTTCGCCTTCAACACCATGAACATGTCGAGCGTGATCTAAACACACCGAATGAATCAACATAAAATCCGGATTAAACCGTCGTATCATATCTTCTGCTATCGGTATCGCATAACCATCAACATCAATTTTATGGTCCCAGTCAAACGTTTTTAAATGTGAATCATAATACAACTCAAACACATCTGATGTACAGGCTTTCTTAAAAGTTTCATGCACTTCTTCATGGCGATTTGGCCAAATCTCAGCCAAGTTATGATTTGGTTTTCCCCCAGCCATTACCGGCCACATGACCGCTGCCGTATTAAGTCCTTTCTCATTCGCCGCGTCCACTAATGACTTCACTTTAACATAATCACTATACCAGTACCAATTCGATCCCATAATACTCCAATCCGGCATTTCTTGCTGAATTGAAGGTTGCTGATTATGATAAATCCCATGTTTGTTTGGTTTCACACCTGTAATCAGCGTCGTATGAATAGGATAAGTTAATGTCGGATAGATTTCACGGATATTTTTGACCACTGACGCCCTTTCTAGAATCCAGTGAAAATTCTTTTTTTCTTTTAAATAATCTAAGTCGGTTGTTTGTAAGGAATCAATTGAAATAACGATTAATTTATTCTGCATCACTCACCTACTCATTCAATAACGTGTTAACTTTTGCCTCTAGTTCACTAAGGATAACATCCCGATCACCATTGTTAATCCAAATGGCATCTAACGCATCCACAATTGCTTTGGATGATTCGGCATATCCCGGATTCATCGGACGTCCGGTGCAATATGTTAATTGCTCTAGTGCTACTTTATATTGAGGAATCTCTTCATAGAGCGCTAGCATTTCCTCAGCATCTTTTGCACTAATTCGAGTCGGTAAATATCCGGTGTTTTGACTCGCTTTAATTGTTTGTTCTTTTGATGTCATCCATTCAATAAATACCCATGCAGCATCTTTATGTTCATCTGAAATACTTGATGTCATAATTAGGTTTGCTCCACCCGTTGGTACTCCATATTGATTTGCTTTCGGAATAAAAGCCGTAGTGATTTCAAAACCATTATCACTTGCAATTTGAAGATTATTGGTCAAATCCCCCGTTGAACCAAACCATATAGCAGCATCTTGATTCATAACATCCGCTTTCATTTTGTCACTTTCTCCTGATGAAATCAAATGTACCGCACCTTCTTGAGCTAACTCGGAGTAAAAATCAATAATACGTTTTGATGCATCATTATTTATGTTCGTCGCTGTTTCTTCTTCATTTAATACACTGCTTCCATGTTCCATCATGAAGGCTTCAAATGTCCAAATGTAGGAATGTTGTGATAAACCGTACTTGCCTGTTTTATCATGTACCACGCGAATATATTCAGCAAGTTCATCCCAAGTCTTAGGCCCTACCGGATTAAGTCCTGCCTCTTTTATTATCGTTGTATTCATATACATGATTGGTGTACTTCGAAGGTAGGGTAAAGCATAACACTGATCTTCATAAAAGGAGTTTTTCATCAAACCTTCTTGAAAATCCGACATATCTACGCCAGATGCTTTGATGTAATCATCCATAGGCTCTAGCACACCATTCATTGCAAAGGTCTTGGTGCTTGCAATCTCCATAACCGTAACATCCGGGGTTGTTCCGGCAACATATGCAGCTTGTAATTTTTGATGCAAATCATCATAAGACCCTTGATATTCGGCATTCACATGAATACCCTTTTCCTTACCTACCGTTTCATTAAACTCATTAGTTAGAGAAATGTTATTTTCTTGGATTTTGTCCGTCCATGAATACCAAAATGTTAGTTCAACCGGATTCACACTACTTGCACCTTGCTTTGTTACCGTTTCTTCGTTCTGACATCCGACAAGCGATGCCAACACACTAATAACCATCCCTGCAACCACTACTTTTCTCAATACATTTTTAAACATTCTTCTTCTCTCCTTTGGCTTTTGTAAAATTATTTTTCTCCCATATATGTAAAAGCTTTGATAATATGTTGTTGCGCTATTACATAAACAATTAAAATCGGAATGATTAGAATCACATTCCCTGCCATCACCGTGTGATAATTAATACCACTTTCAACAAGTCTTAAAGAAACAATCCCGACCGGAAGGGTTCTCACTGTATCGTTCGTTGTCATTACTAACGGCCAAAAATAATCATTCCATGTCCCGATAAACGTTAGTAACGCTAATGTCACTACGGTAGGTCGAGCAATTGGTAACATAATTTTTAGAATAATCTTTAGCTCGCTACTTTTATCTAGTCGTGCTGCTTCTATAAGCTCTTGTGGTACTTGTTTAAACGTCTGTCTTAGCATAAAAATACCAAACGCACTTGACGCAAACGGTAAGATCAAAGACCAATAAGTATTAATCATATTCCATTTACTAAACAATAAAAATATAGGTAAAAATATTAACTGGGCCGGAATCATCATTGTTGCTAGTGTTAATGCAAATAAGATTCCTTTGAATCTAAAGTTATAGCGCGCATATGCATATGCCGCAGGGATCACAGTCAAAAACTGTAGTAGTAGTGTTCCGATTGTCACAACAATACTATTGAGCAAATACTTCATAAACAGAATTGCTTGATACGCATTAACAAAATTTTCAAAACGAGGTTGATTCACCCAAAAAGTCGGAGGAAACATCAAGGTCTCACCTAAAGATTTGATTGCGGTAATGATCATCCAATAAAAAGGAACAAAAAACAAAACAAAGATTAATACGTTCACAAAAATTCGACATCCATTTATAATATATTTTTTCATCACTGTTTTGCCTCCTATTGATAATGAACTCGTTTACTTAGCGAGTGAAAATAAAAGAATGTCATAATACTAATAAGTACCATGAGAATCATTCCAATGGCCGACGCATACCCAATTTTGTAAAAAGAAAATCCATATTCATAGATGCTATATACTAATGTGTTCGTATTATTGCTACCACCCGTCATAATATTAATAGTTTCAAATACTTTTAATCCGCCGATAACTCCTGTTAATGTTACAAAAAACAGCGTCGGTGAAATCATGGGTAATGTAATTTTGAAGAAGGTCCTAATCTTATTTGCACGATCCAATTTTGCGGCTTCGTATAGATGTTTAGGTATTCCTTGAAGTGCCGCAATAAATATCAAGGTATAATAACCAACACCTTTCCAAATATTCACAATCACAAGTGAATATATGGCTACATTCGGATCTTCTAACCAACGAATACCATCAATTCCAAAAAATCCGAGTATGTAATTGAATAATCCGTAATCTCCATCCATCATCCACATAAAAATAAAGGCAATAGAGACTAAGGAAACAATATAAGGAGCAAAAATAACACCTTGTAAAAAACGATTAATCCAGCGATTTTCTTTTAAATATAATGCAAAAATAAGTGCAAGTATAATGGATCCTAAAACCGTTCCGACCATGAATTTTAGGGTAGTCATCATAACCTGCATGAATTCTGCACTTCCAAGTAATGAGCTATAGTTCTCAAATCCAATAAACTTTTTATCACTAAGCATATTCCACTTGTGGAAACTTAAATACGTCATATATACGATCGGATAAATCATAAAAACACAGAAAATAATCATAGAAGGTGCAACTAATCCATAGGGCAACATCTGATGCGCTAGTTTGTTTTTCAATACACTCTTTGTCTTTTGTTTCGTCGCAGAAACATGTTGCGTGCTAACAAGTGTCTTGTTACCTAGTATCACTTGTTCTTCAGACATAAGCATTCTCCTTTTTTCTTATTGCAACTTGATTTTCATCAAAATAACACAGTTTCTCTTTTTCAACATAGATATATATTTTTCCTTCGTATAAATGATCCAAATCAAAAATTTTTACATTTACGCGTCCTTGCTTTGTATCTATTTTGTACAAAATCTCTGAGCCTAACATTTCATGAGTAACTACTGTGCCTTCTAACATTAGCCCCTCATCATCTTGAAATGTTTTGAATAGTTCCCCATGTTCAGGCCGAAAGCCAACATATGCACTATCCTTATCCTCCGTAGTCAAAATATTCATCGGTGGCGTTCCGATAAATTCCGCTGAAAATAAATTTTTCGGATGATGATATAATTCTATAGGCGTTCCTTTTTGCATGATTTTTCCTTCATTGAGCAAGACAATATCTGTACCCATAGACATCGCCTCTACTTGGTCATGTGTTACATAAACAAAGGTTGTTTCTAGTCGTCGATGAAGTTCAATAAGTTCTGTACGAAGTTGGCTTCTAAGCTTTGCGTCCAGATTTGACAGAGGTTCATCCATTAAAAAAACTTCCGGTTTTTTCACCATCGCTCGTGCGAGGGCAACACGTTGTCGCTGTCCTCCGGATAGTGTACTTGGTTTTCGCATTAAGTAGTCGCTAATACCCACGATATTGCAAATCTCCAAAATACGTTCTTCCCGTTCCTTCTTTGGAATTTTGTGATTAATTAAACCGAATTCAATATTGGCCTTGACCGTCATCGTCGGATACAGTGCATAATTTTGAAAAACCATTGCAATATCCCGGTCTCCCGGTTCAACTTGCTTCATATTCATTTCATTGATAAATATATCTCCACTCGTTTCTTCCTCTAACCCGGCAATCATTCGAAGAATCGTAGATTTTCCACATCCAGAAGGGCCTACTAAAACTGTGAAACTTCCTTCTTTGATCTTTAAATTCAAGTTTTCAATGATTGCCGGATTTTTGTCATATGCTTTACAAACGTTATTTAATTCTATCTTAAACATCCCTCGCATCCTCTCTATTGCTTGACTAATTGAATATATTTTTATACTATCCGATATGTATTAAATCTAATGAATATATGTGTTAAATTTACGCAAAAAAAGAATATCGAAGTTTTCCTCGATATTCTATCTTCACCATTTAATACTCTTGTCAATTATTCCAATAAAATGCCGTTGCTCTCTTGCCGGCAATATAGTCATCAAATATCTTTGTTCCTACATTTTGACTGACGCCAAGGCAGATAAAGAGGGGGATAAGGTGTTCTTCACGCGGATGACAATATCTAGCTTCCTGAAAGTTTTCCCAGTCGCCTCCTTGTTCCCACTTTTTCGCCTCGTCTTTTTCCTCACAACAAAGTTTAATTAGTCGTTCTTGAAAAACGTTGTTTTTTGGATCTTCTGCATTTCTACCTGAAAAATCGTATTCTCTCATGTTATGAAACGAAAAACCAGATCCGATAATCAAGACATTTTCATCCATCAAGGGTTGTAATGCCTTTCCAATCTTAAGATGTGTAAGCGCATCTAAATCATGATTGAGAGAGACCTGGATAACTGGAATATCCGCCTCCGGATACATTAATTTCAACGGAATATATGAGCCATGATCATAAGGACGTTGATCGTCAAGCACGCACTCAATCTGAGCAGCCTTTAATAAATTTGCTATTTTTTTCGCTAAAGCAGGATTTCCTTTACACGGATACTCAATCGCATACGCTTCTTCTGGAAATCCATAATAATCATAGATGAGTTCCGGTTCATCACTACTTTGAATCGTCACCACCGGCTCTTCCCAGTGGGCACTAAAAACAATAATCGAATCCGGTCGCGAGATGTTTGATGAAAGCTTTTTCATAAACTCCACCATTTTATCATGGGAAGGATCATGAAGTAATGGCAAGGGGCCTCCTCCATGGGAAAAATATATGGCTTGTCCTTTATTTTTAAATTCTTTTTGCTCCATATCAATCTACCCTTTCACTTATAAAAATTTTGTGTGTGATATATATTCCAACACCTAATCAACTTGTATTTTCTCGAATATTTTCTTAACGCTTCCTAATGCTTCTGACCACTCCACTTTAGATACATACGCATTATTTGATCGATATTGTTCCCAACGCTTTGCTAAAACTTCTGAAGCTTCTATCATATATATGTATTCAAATCCGTTTGTTTTGATATTGTTAAAACTACCCCGATACTGAGCTGTTTCCTGAAAATCTCTTTTTAGTAACTCTTCATTTATATCACGCCCAAATAAATGCAACAAAATATAAATATCATAATAGTCACGCATTCTTGTCGTTGTCGTTCCTCTTGATAAAATAGTTTCCAACTTTTCAACCAATACTGTTTCAAGATTATAGGCTAATATTGATATACTTCTGTCTTCTAGTAGTAGCTTAAATTGGTATTCAATTGTTAAGCTACAAATTATATACTCTACCGACTACACTTTAGCTACAAATTATC
>CAZVKG010000061.1:0-22711 GCA_964627665.1 uncultured Eubacteriales bacterium
TGACACATTATATATTTTTATATGTAGAGATGTATGTTTTTTTATTAAAATGTCAACATTACTAAGATTTAATTGTTTATCCATCTAAATAATGCTATAATTTTTCATGATATAATTAATTATTTTATATATTTTTACAACAAGGGGAAGGCCCATGAGATTTAGATATAACCGTCCGATGAAATTACAAACAAAGCTTTTTATAGCTTATATGTTGACCTCCGAAATTGTTCTCATCTTTTTCACCCTCTTTTTTTATCAATACTCCTCTCCCATTCTTATTGATAAAGAAATTAGCGCCGTACGCACAGTTAATACGTCTTTTAAAGAGCAAGTTGACGGCGTCTTATATGACTTAGATATTACTTCAGCAAATATAAACTATAGCAACTTAATCAGTAATCAATTTGATACATATCTCAATCTTGAAATTGACCAATCTAGGCTTCCAGAACTAGCTAATCTTTTTGTTGCAATCAATGGTACTGATATTAAGGCTGATCAAATTAATCTTTTTGACTTTCATGGTAATGCTGTTCGTGTCGGTATGGTAACCAATACGATTAAAGCCGATACCAAATCCCTTGAATGGTTCAAAAAAACACTCGAACTTGACGGAATCAAACTCATCGGAGAACCTTATTATACCGCCAATTATTCAACTTCCTCCAACTACCCTGATTGGTTTTTATCCGTCTACCGAACGTATAATGACCCTTACGGGAGAAAGATTGGCGCTGTTGAAACAATTAAGCGATGCAAAAGTATCTTTAAATCTATCATCTCCTACCAAAAAAAGAATAAGTCAACCTTAAAAACATACGTTTTCAACGAAAATGGAACGCTATTATATCCCTATGATTCCGACTCAAAAAACCTTTTACAGACCACGAATTATTATAGCTATAGCAAAGATGAATCAGACAATTGTTATATTATGAATACACATACGCAAGAAAAAGAGCATATGGTTTATGAGACATCTGATTATAGTGGTTGGACTTTTATATCCGTTCAACCCGAACATATCATACTCCAACCGGTTAATGGATTATTATCAATGCTGTTACCTGTGGCTGCTGCCATCTTCTTACTTTCCATTGTCATTTCATATTACCTTGCTCAAAACATGGTAAAACCGGTAACCCATCTCAAAGGAATGATTCAGCGCCTTGAACTAAACACTCTAGGATCTGAAAACCAGCCGGATTTTGGAACCTCCTATGATGAATTAAACGAGGTATATCAAGCGTTTCAATATATGAGCGGAAAACTAAAGAATTCGATGGATGAGCTCATCGACACTAGGCAGCAAGAATTAAAGTCTCGTACTCTCGCACTACAATCTCAAATTAATCCGCATTTTTATTACAACACCTTATCTAGCATCATCATACTTTCAGAAAATGGTCAACAGGATGAAGTTGTTCATTTATGTCGCAATTTGACAAAAATTATGCGCTATATTACAGACGATGCTTCAGCTCTTGTTACGTTACGAGAGGAATTAGATTATGTCGAAAAATACCTTTATTGCATGAAGGTTCGATATCAAAGTAGTTTAGATTTTACGATTGATATTCCTAAAGAAATACTTGAATTAAAAATCCCAAAATTGATTATACAGCCTTTGGTAGAAAATGCTTTAAAACATGGTACTGATTGCATCCCACCATGGCATATAGACATTATTGGCCATGTATATTCCGACAACTGGGAAATTCAAGTAACCGACTCCGGCAACGGTTTTAGCCCTGAATCACTAATAAAAATCAATCAACGTATCAAATATATAACCCAAAACCCCGGATTACCGGAACTGAATTTAGACGGAATGGGCCTATTAAACGTATATATGCGCTGGAAAATTCATGCGCGTGACCAACTAATTCTAGAATTCGCCAATACAAAAGACGGACATGGCTGTGTCATCATCGGAATGAAAACGTTAGAAAAGAGGTAATTTATGCATTATTCAATTGTAGTTGCAGAAGATGAATTATTATTACTCAATAATCTCATTCAAAAAATTAATGCTACCGGGCTTTTCTTTGAAGTTGTTGGATTTGCCCAAACAGGTATTCAAGCTTATGAACTTATCGAAGAACATCAACCGGACTTGCTCATCACCGATATACGAATGCCGGCAATGGACGGACTGTCACTTATTCAAAAAGTTCGTTCTTACTACCCTGATATTGACTGTGTCATTGTTAGCGGTTTTTCTGAATTTGAATATGCAAAAAAGGCGATCCGTTATCAAGTCACTGATTATTTATTAAAACCCATTGACACAGACGCCTTATATGATACATTACTTGCTCTGCAAAACAAATATTTGTCACGGGATCAAAATTATAAAGAAATCTTCTGCCATGATCTTTCCGGAAAATCATCCCACGAAATAGCACTTGGACTTCAAACTTATATGCTCGATCACTACAACGAAGATTTCAAATTAAGTGATATCGCCGAGCAGATGAACTACAGTTCCAGCTATTTAAGCAAAATATTTATTCAAGAATTCGGATGTTCACCATCGAAATATCTTATTTCTCTTAGAATTCAAAAAGCCCAACAGCTTCTTAAACATAACCGTGAACTGTCTGTAAGACAAATCGGAGAAGCTGTGGGCTATCCTGAACAAGGATATTTTAGTCGTATATTCAAAAAACATGTGGGCACAAGCCCAGTGGATTGTAGAGAAGTCAACCCGAACAAAAATATGTAATCTTCTGCTTATATATCGAGTTTACGTCGCGAAAGAATATCGGCAACGTGAACGGCTCCTCCGGTTACAAGAGATTCTTCCATCGCCTCCATTACAGCTAATGTTCTTAGTCCTTCGTAAAGGTCCGGCGTTGGATTTTGATTGTTATTCATCAATTGGGCAAATTCTTCGATATAGTTTTGATATTCACCTGCATGATGGGATTCATTTTCGAATCTAAAGTAGTAATCATAGAGCTCGCCATAGTTTTGCACTTCACAGATGTCTTGCTCCGGAAAGTTTCTTTGATACTTCAACCGTGGATAACCAGCTCGACTAAGTCCCTTTGTCCCTCTTAATGTACAACTAATAGATTGCTCAAGATCATAATCAAACACAGGCTCTGCATAAATCCCTTTAACAATCGCACTCTTCCCGTTTCTATCTTTGAGCACAAAAGATAGCGCATCAGGCATCTCTAGCCCAAAATCCGTCGTATTTTCACTCACATATCCCGTACCATAAACCGTTTCTATATCCGGCAAATACCACACAGCTAAATCAACCGCATGAATCAAAAAATTGTACATCCAAGAAAAACCTTTTTGTCTGCTCCAGGGTTTGTCCAAAAACCATCTCGCATCGGTAATGTATTGGGTTTCAACATGTACCAATTCGCCAAACAATCCTGCTTCATAATCTTTTCTTTGTTGCATTGCCGGTTCAAAGTATCTTGAACTTTGCCCTACAAAAATAGTTTTTCCAGTCTTTTTTTGCACTTCAATTAATTCCAACGCATCATCAAGAGATATCATCAACGGCTTTGTACAAATAACATCTTTTCCGGCTTCCATTGCCATCACCATATGCTTTTTATGCAATTGATCCGGCGTATATATTCCAATAACATCAATACACGGATCTTCAAGCATATCCGTGTAGTTTAATGTATAACGTTCCAAACCAAACTCTTCAAGACGAGTTTGACATAAAATTTCATCCAAATCACAGATATTTCCTAATTCATATAGTTCGCTTTGAAGCGCTGCTGAAATAATACTTCGTCCTTCTCCTAATCCAAGAACACCCAATGTCCATTTTTTCATATGTTTTCCTCCAACATATAAGAACCTTTGATATCACTCCAATTTGCATCTGCATATGCGATCAAACGATTCGCTTTTTCTTCAGACATTTCAGGGAAGAATAAAAACATTGCATTTGAACCATAACGCATCACTAATTTTTCGACGCGTTCAATCCAGTCCTCAAATTCACCTGTATACACCTTAATCCAGAGACTTTTTCCTGCTGCAACGGCCTGATCATAGATGGGATACCACTCTTCCATAGTCCCGTCCGGTCCATGGTCACCACTTGTCCATTGCAAGGCATCGATTTCATCAATTTCCATAATTGCCGGAACATGTTTAATGGCATCCGGACCATCAAGATGATATAAAACATAGTCAAGGTGTTGCGTTTGCTTGCGCAATTCATCCTGTATAAATTCCACAAACTGATTGGGTGATATTAGTGCAGAAAAATCACATTGTAGTTTTGCCGTTCTTCCCGGACCCCAAATCTGAAAGACTGTATAGCAGCATCCACCTTCATCGTCTTTGACAATATCGTAAAACTTATCATAATAATTAAAATAAATATCTTGAATTTGACTTAATCGACGTTTGATTTCATCCGGGTCATCCATCATATCAAAAATTAGATCTTGAACACCTCGCATGGAAGCTAGCACATCAATATTTTCCATAATATCCGGTATGCCAATAAGAAATTCATCTCCCACAAGCGCCTTAACGTCTTCAAACAATTGAATATGCTTTTTAAACCATTCATTTTCAGGGTCATAAACAATATCTTTGGCCTCATTCCAATCATTGACAAAATGTTCAAACCACACTGTATCTTCATGAAATACGATCTCGCATCCGACATATCCCGCCATTGAGCCCGGGCCAAAATCAAGACTTAAATTTGGAAAACTTTCAGCCATAAACTCGTGGGTCTTGGCATAATATCGAAAGCGTTCAACGATACGTTCTGCATTCATATATTGATCTTCCATATCTTTGGGAGCTAGCTTTGCCTCTCTTAACGGATCAATAGCCTCTTCTTTTTTCGCAACCACATACATAAGTGGTCTTCCCTTGTTTTCTTGCGTCCAGTAACTTGTCCACTTCTTTTGTGTTGCTTCCCAATTTTTCTTATATTTCATCCCAATACCTCCTAATTATATTCTATGACGGTTTCTATTCCTTTGACCAGTTGCACTGACTTAACCTCCCCTTGATAAACACAATCTATGGGACAGTTTGTCTCTACATTTGCACTTGGCATCAACGTTACATACTGCAATTTGCTTTCCTTCCACTCCAAACCAACTGTAATGCCTCCATATGCTTTTACTCCTTTGATATACCCATCTTTCCATATTTTCGGCAAGGCAGGCAGAACTTCAATCCGATGACCATGGCTTTGAACAAGCATTTCAAAAATACACACAGCTAATCCTGTATTTCCATCAAGCTCATAGACATTTGCAAATGCATCTGCACCACGCGTTGGTGGATGTATCACTAATCGATTTGGATTCAATAGGTTCTGATACATCACTTTAATGTGCCAATAGGCTTCATCTCCTTTTTTTAAGCGGGCCATATATAGCATAAGCATAGACCTTGCCCAGCCGGTATCTTCCCACTGCTCATAAGGATTCAAACGTCTTTGAATGCTTTTATATGCTGCCATAGCAAGTTCTGGAGTCTCTTCCGGCGTTATCTGTCGATAGGGATACAGACCGAGAAGATGACTGGTATGTCTATGCTGGGGATCATATTCATCTGCCTCGTCGTTAAATTCTCGTATACCGCCGCCTTCTGTCATGCTGTACACCTCAAAATCAGATAATATCTCTTCCACCTGTTCGCTATATTTTCCTTGCATCTGAATTTCCTCACATAAATACAGGTATTGATTGAACAGTTCACAGATCATAAGTCTTTCATAGGTTGAATCAAGCGCAAAGTAATATCTCTTTCCATCAATCATATAACTATTTTCCGGTGAGATAGAAGGCCCGACCGAATATCTACCCTCTCTTTTAAAAATATAATTCACAAAAAATTCCACTGCCTCTTCAATAACCGGAAGGGCTTCCTCGCCAAGAAACTTCAGATCCGGTTGATATCTATAATGCTCTACAAAGTCCGAAGCCATCCAAATTCCACTAGTCGGACAAGGCGATATTGTTTTGGACCAATACGGGTGAGTATATCCCCAAGCATTTGAAACTAAATCAGCCGACCACCCAGGCAATCCATAATAATCATGGGCAGTTTTTCTCCCCGATGGCAAGACAATATCCTTCATCCATCGAAGTAGCGGTTTATGACTCTCACGCAGGTTGCCAGCTTCACTTAACCAATAATTCATCTGGGTATTAATATCTAAATGCATATCACAGGTCCATCCGATTTGACAAGCCACATTATCATTCCATATTCCTTGCAAATGCGCAGGAAGCAATGAATCTTCTCTTGATGAGCAAAGAAGTAAATAACGTCCGTATTGAAGCATGAATTCACTTAAATCATCATCACCTCCAAAAGATAAGTCAATACGTTTCATATACTGTTCAATATCCGCTTTATGCTCACGAACAATCCAATCATAATCCAATTCATAAGGGACTTGTGCTAACTTATGTCGGTCAACTTCTGAGATGAAGTCCGGCGCATCAACATCAAAATCCGTATCCGATACGAGTCGAATGATACAACAAGTAAATTCGTTGACGTTAATACCTTGATTCGTATATATAACACTTCCGTCACATTCAATAACATGGATAGATCCCATTAGGGAAACACCACTTTTCCCATCGCTATGGATTTTTTCAAGGGCTGTTAAAGTAAAGTAATATTGCTGTTCTTTGACGAATATCATTTTTTCTAGTGCTTTGTTCTCAAATGATATTCTACAACTCGTGGGATTAGAAGCTTTTATCCTATAATATAAGCTATGGTCACTATGATTAATAAAAACCTCCCTATCAATGTTCATTTCAGATGTTCGTGTAATAATGGAAGCAACACCTTGACAAATATTGAGGCTTCGTTCATAGCGTTCAACTGACACATCACGCTTCTTCCCAAATTCTATGTTAATTTCTCCTACCGGTAAGTTACTTCCGTAATTTCCTCGAATCCCGATAAAATCATCGGCTACATCAGCTGCCTTATGATAATTTTTATTCACCATTTCTTGACGCATCTGTTTAAATGCCTGTGGGGCATTCTCACGTTTAAGGTGCTGTTTTTGACCTGAAAAAAACGTGTTATGGGACAGTTGAATGCGTTCTTTTTCAATCCCTCCAAAAACTGCGGCTCCTAAAGTTCCGTCTCCCAGTAGTAGGGATTCTCCCCAATGATCTGCCGGTTTTTCAAACCGAAGAATATATTTATCTGATTCGTTCTTACACATCATGAATCACCATCTTTTTATAATCATAGTTAACGGTTTTCGGAACTAACTTATAGCCAATATATTCAATATTAAACTGAAGTTTATTTGGAATTCCTTGATAGGTCCCTTTACATGCGTCAAGCGTTAATTTTTTCTCTGCGTCATCCCAATACATCTCTATGAAAGCACATTCACCCTTTTCATAGTTATAATTATCACCTTCATCCAAGTATAGGGTAAACTTACCATCAGCTCCGGTATATACTCGAATATCGTACACACTGTCATCTAAGGCATTGGTTGATTGAACTTCTTGTGCTAATGGGATTATACTGCCGCTACGGATAAATATCGGAATTTTATCGATTGGGGCCTCTGCCAAAAGTTCCTGTCCGCCGACGTCGTATTGTCCGGTCCAAAAATCATACCATCCCACCTCTTTTGGTAAATATACATATCGCTTTTTTGAAACATCTTCTAAAGCCTTAGAACCCGCCTTATAATACATTGGCTCACAAACAGGACAAATCATCATCTGCTTTCCAAACATAAATTGATCCTTAATATTATATACCTTCGAGTCTTTATTAAAATCAAAGGCGAGCATACGCATCATTGTCTCATGTCGAAAATGTACACCGGCTGCTGTGGAATAAATATACGGCATCAACCCATAACGAAGGTGGGTAAATGTCTTGATAGCATCATAAAACATCTCACCTTCATTACCAAAATTCCAGATTTCGCGACGTGTATCTGTCCCATGGGATCTAAATATCGGCAAAAATGCGCCTAGCTGATACCACCTCGTGTAAAGTTCCCTATATCCTAAGTCTTGGTTCCCCTCTTCAAAATCTCCATCCCAAAACCATGGTTGCCCTTGTTTGACAAAAAAAGCGCCAATATCCAAGGTCCAATAAGGCAAGCCACTCGCACATAAATTCAGACCTGCCGGAATTTGATTTTTAAGAGTAGACCATTGGGCACTAATATCACCTGACCACAGTATCACCCCATATTTTTGCTGACCGTGATATCCACTACGTGTCAGATTCACAACGCGCTTTTGTGTTGTCACCTTTCTTTGTTCTTCATAAATACCTTGTGCATGAAATAGCGCATATGCATTAGTGAATTCTTGGTCAACATATTGACTTGCGATTTCATGAAAAGTCTGATAATTTTGATCCGGTTCCGGCCGAATCTCTTGATTCCATTCCGGTGTAAACGGTTCACTGGAGTCACACCACCATGCATCGACACCATGTACAAACAAGCCTTCATTCGCCTGTTTCCAGTATAGCGCTCTCCCCTCCTGACGATATGCATCATAAATCTCTGATTGGGGTAGTGTACATTTTTTTCTTTCCATTTCTTTATAATTGTCCGAAGTTCTTGTCATATTGGGCCATATAGAAATCATAAAATGAACATCTAGTTCATGAAGCTGGCGAATCATAGACGTCGGATCAAAAAAGCGATCTTTATCAAATGTTTTCTGCCCCCAAAGCTCACCTTCCCAAGATAACCAATCTAATACAATACAATCCAGAGGCACTTTTCTTTTTCGATATTCCTTTACCGTCTCAATTAATTCTTTTCCTGTCTCATACCGCTCCAATGACTGAATAAAACCATAGCTCCACCGAGGAAGCATTGACGCTCTACCTGTCAAATACCGATAGCCACTAATCACGTCATCAAAGCATTCCCCATGGATAAAATAATAATCCAATTGTTTTTGAGCTTCTGCATAAACATAGGAACCAAATCCATTATCATTAAAAATTAATGGTGAATAACAATCAAATAACAAACCATATCTTTGGGTCGAAACAAGCATAGGAATCGCTATTTTTAAATTCGATTGATGCAGATATATTCTCTGACCACGCAAGTTTAAATAGCCTTCTTCGTGCTGTCCCATCCCATAAAGAGCTTCATCCTTTTGCCACGCAAAACTTACTCTGCTATGATAAAGTGTTTTATCAAATTCTTTTTTTCCTTCGCTAAGAATTTCTTTGACCCCATCCGGTGTCTTAATACGTTTAACATTACTTTCTTCATCAAACACCGTCTTATATGCTTCATAAGGAATGAGTTCTTTTGAAGTGTGTTCGCTCTCCTGCAATAGTAGCTGGCCATATCGGTCAAAATAGGCAATAGATCCTGTTTCTTTATCAATTCTAATTTTTAATTCTTCTGTTATAATCTCTATTGTTTTTTCATGCATTTCGTAGGACCAATCATCCTGAATATACGGCTCTTTTAAAACCATTGCCGGTCCGCGTTCAAATGCTATATCCTTTTCAAGCGTATATACAATTCGAACAATTGATGGTTGGCATATCTCAACCATGATTTTTCCATTTTCTGTATTAAGTATTAGTGCATTTTCCTGAGGTGTGACATCGATAACCTTTGTAACTTTCGGCTTTACAGCTTCTAGCATAAGAACCCTCCATAAATCTTGACCTTCTTCAATGTATATGATACTATCATTTTAACATTGCATTATAGTGGAAAATATATATTTTCCACACAATAATATGTCTTATCTGAACATGAGGTAAAAATAATGATTGACTTTAATCAACCAAATACTTATGAACATATTCAGTTCACTCATCCAAATTTTCCATTTGGCACCTATACAATTCCAAATCTCACCACCTTACCCCATTGGCATACTCATATTGAATTTATATATGCAAAAAAAGGTACCGTCGATGTCTATATCAACGGTACTCAATATCCTTGCCACGAAGGTGATATTCAATTCATACCCGGAAACAGCCTACACAGCATCATTCCAAGAGGTCATAGTATTTATACTGCAATCGTTATCGGCGATGAGCTTCTTACTCAGATGAGTGCGGACATCCATTTTGCTCAAATTCTAGAAACCTATCAATATAATGCTTTTCCTATTCCTTTTTACTTTTCATCTAGTGATCCGTTTTACCCCGAAATCCTTGGTATTGTGGAATCAATCCTTCTTGAAGACACTAAAAAATCCGAGTATTATCAAGGAATGATTAAGCTAGAAGTCTGCCGTTTTTTTACTATGATTAACCGCTATTTCCCTCAATTGATTTCTAGTACAAACCAGGAATCAACCAATCAAACCAATACAATTAAATCATCCATTGAATATTTGACAATTCACTTTACAGAAAAAATAACCATTGCCAATATGAGTCAGATGATGAATCTGAGCGAACAGCACTATTCACGGCTATTCAAAGCACATACCGGCAAAACATTTGTTGAATATTTGACTTTATTTCGGCTAGAACAAGCTGAAAAGCTTCTTTTACACTCCGACTTGCCGATTACTCAACTACCTGAATTAACAGGATTTTGTAATCCAAATTATTTTTCACGTGTCTACAAAAAGCATTTTGGTCAATCTCCGTCAAAGACGAGGAAAGCAAGACATATCGGGCAACCGTCACCTATGTCCAAAAATTCTCCATAAAGCAGTCACTTAACTGACGATATAAGGCATAACCTTTATTATATAGAGGACTCACTTCATCGTTGGGTTGATAGCTTGTTTGAATATGAACCGTTTTTTTGACAGCTTCATTAAAATCCATATATAAGCCTACACCAACGCCTGCTAAAATTGCTGCGCCTAAACCCGTGGCATAATCCGCATAAGGAACATCAATATGACACCCTGTGATATCTGCCTTCATCTGAGTCCACACCTTGCTGTTTGCACTGCCACCAACACTATAGAGATGATTAACTTGAACACCAACTTCTTTCGCTACATCTAAATTATGCCGCAATGAATAGGCGACCCCTTCCATGGTGCTTCGTATAAAATGGCCTTTGCTTTTATCGAAACCTAGCCCATAATAGACGCCTTTTGCGTTAGCATTCCATAAAGGCGAACGTTCTCCTTTCATATAGGGTAAGAAAACAACCCCGTCACTGCCCGGTTGAACCTCTTCCGCCATCTGGCTCATAGTTGCAAAAGATTCGCTGACGTTTCCGAATTCTCGATGAAACCAATTAATGGTACCACCGCCTCCGGTCGTCCCTCCTTGAAGTAACCACAAATCAGGGACCACATGATATCCCAAAATCAAACGGGGATGGTTTTTGGGTTTGTCCAAAACAATACTCATACCACCAGCCTGACCGCCTTGCTCTTGGGTTTGCCCCACATCAATTACACCGGCTCCCAAAGTACAACAGGCTGCATCTAGACCACCGGCAACCACTGGTGTCCCCACTTCTAACCTGGTTAATAAAGCTGCCTCCGTTGTAACCCGACCTACAATTGTATGACAGGCACTTGGTTGAGCAAACTTATCCGGATCTAAACCTAGCGCTTCTATAATCTCAAGATTATAGGTCCCACTTTTCATATCAAAAAAGTGAAATCCATATCCCTGGGACAAATCTTGAGAACATTCACCGGTTAATCGATATACCAAGAATCCATTGCTTTGCAAAAATTTGAAAGTCTCTTGATATAAATCCGGATTGTGCTTTTTAAACCATAAAATCTTAGGCGTAATATAACTAGCATCAACAGGATTGCCACTGACTTCAATTAATGTCTCTTCCGGAATCACTTCTTTCATCCACATTGCTTCGTCCGTCGCACGCCGATCTAGCCAAATTAATGTCTTATGTAATACATTTCCTTCTTGATCCACGGGAATCATCGCCCATGACGTTCCATCAATACCAATTCCTTTGATTTCTTTGGGTTGAACACTATGTTCCTGAAAAATTTCTTTGATTCCTTGGGCAATCACTTGCCACCACTGTTCACAATCTTGCTCCACATAGCCTTCTGCCGGATAAAACGTATCATAACACTTCTTGTTTTCAGCAATTACTCGTCCATCCGTGTCAAAAATTGTTATCTTTGCACCGGATGTTCCTTGGTCAATTGCCAATAATAATTTTCTCATTCAACAACAACACCTTTTTTCAATATTATGTTGGCATACAAGGCCGTCTCACCCGTAGCAATAACTGCATAAGCTTCTTTAGCACGTTCATAAAATGCAAAACGCTCCACGTTCTCGATTTGCTTATCGCCTTCTTTATCAATGATAATGGCCTTGTAGGCCTCCCAAATTTCAGGTACATAGCTATCACCCTTAACAACCTCCATAAGAGCAACCGGCGCTTCTACATAGGTGTCTAAAGGCATCAATTCAAGCACTGCCTCTAGGATCTCAGGAACTCCGTGACCGTCAAGACGCACCAAACGTTTTGCCATACTTGCAGCGGGAAAATTGCCATCTGAAATGACAATCTCATCACTATGGCCCATTTCCATTAATATCTTTAACAAGTCTGGTGACAAAATACTGGGTATATTTTTTAACATGTTTTTTTCTCCTTATTATCCTTCAGAATTTTAATTAAGACTTTCAATCAAAGGTTACCAATTTTAACAACTTCTACGCGGTCTACAAACTCATTAACTTCATCAGCCATAACAAATCCCGTCTGTTGATGCATTGCGTTCACACTTCCACACGCTGTGGCAAGACGAAGTATATCCTCAACTTGGTAGCCTCTGGATAATCCGACGGCACAACCTGCAACGAAGGCGTCTCCGGATCCAACAGTATTTACCACATCTATCGAAGGTATTTGTACCCGAAAAACTTGATTCTCAAAAGCTATCACAGATCCTTGGCTCCCCAAACTAATCATCGGCATAGTGACACCAAGGTCAATAAAAAACCGAAGCGCTTCTGTCAAACCTTCTATTGAATCTAAAGATCCATCGTAAAAACTTTGGATTTCGTCTTTGTTTGGTTTGATCGCAAAAGGTTTTGCATGAATCCCGTGTCGCAAAGCTTCTTTACTAGAATCCAAAACGACTTTTTTTTGTTGACTATTTGCCTTTTCAATTAATCGACCATAAAAATCATCAGCAAGACCTTGTGGCAAGCTACCACTGATTGTTATCACATCCACATCTGCAATCATTTCATTGAATACTTCAAGAAAACGTGCTTCTTCCTCCGGATGAATAATCGGTCCGGGTTCCAAAACTTCCGTGCACGTCTTATGGACTGTATCCGTCACATTAATACAAATACGGGAATTCGAAGAGATATGAACAAATCGATTGCAAATACCAAGCTTTTGCACTTCATCTTCAATAAATTTTCCGTTTCCACCGCCAACAAACCCTGTTGCCGCAACCTTCTCGCCCATAATATTTGCAACTCGAGCAACATTTAATCCTTTGCCTCCTGCAGAATCAATAACTTTAATCGGACGATGCACTTCATTAATCCGATAATCGTCGACAAAGTAAATTTTATCTATTGCAGGATTCATCGTAATTGATAAAATCATTTTTTCACCACACCAAATTCATAGGCAAAACCTTCCGTTTGGCATAGTCGAATCTTATCTTTGACCACTTTTTTAACAGCTTCACGGGCAGCACCCATGTAGTTTCTTGGATCATTTTCATCCGGATTCGCCAGCACCTCTTTTATAGTTGCTGCCATTGGATTTTTTAACTCTGTTGCTATATTGATTTTTGCCATTCCTAGGGCTATTGCTCTTTTTACGCTTTCATCCGGAACACCAGAAGCCCCATGAAGCACTAAAGGAACATTGATCATGGATTGAATTTTTTCAATTCTCTCAAAATCAAGCTTTGGCTCTCCTTTATACATACCGTGAGCTGTACCTATAGCTACCGCTAAGGTATCAATTCCTGTATCTTCCACAAACTGTTTCGCTTCTTCCGGAATTGTAAAGGATGCATCCGCTTCGTTAACAAACATATCATCTTCAACACCACCGATTTTTCCAATCTCGCCTTCGACTTGAACATTGACCGCATGAGCCATTTTCACAACACTTCGAACGAGTTCAACATTGTCTGCGTAATCGCAATTGGCGCCATCAATCATAACCGACGTGTAACCGACACGCAGACAGTTTACTATCGTATCAAAAGATGGACAATGGTCCATATGAAGGGCAATCGGAATATCGTACTTTAAGGCTGCCGCTTTGACAATTGCCGCAACATATTCAATTCCGGCATGCTTTAATGTACCCGGCGTTGTTTGGATAATCACCGGAGATTTAAGTTCGTCCGCTCCTTCGATGACGGCTTGAATCGTTTCTAAGTTGTGAATGTTAAATGCAGGTATCGCCTTCTTTTGTTCCCATGCTTTATGTATGAGTTCATATGAACTTACGAGTGCCATAGTATTTCCTCCTTGTCATTGCTAAAATGTGACCATAACCTTGCCGGAAATCTTACCCTGTTCAATCTCCTTAAATGCATCCGGCAAATCTTCAATCTTGATCGTTTTGCCAATTAACGGTTCAACACGAATACGTCCTTCACCTAGATATTGAGCACCTAAAGTCCATTCCCGTCCCGGAAAGGGTGCCGAATAAGACATCCACGAACCTCTAACCATGAGTTCCTTACGATTCATGTATTCAAATTGCTTGGGTTCAATCGTAAAAGCTTTATGAGGCGTTCCGATATACATGACACTTCCTTTATTTGCAGCGATTTCCAAACATAACATCTCTGTTATTGGTACCCCTGCTGTTTCAAGAACCATTTCAAACCCTTTTCCGTTAGTAATTTCCATAATAGTCTCTCTAAAATCGGGCTTCATAGTATTCACTACGTGATCTGCGCCTAACTCTTTAGCTATTGCTAGCTTTTCATCATCAATATCAAATACTGTAATTTCTTTTGCTCCCATAAGTTTTGCACATTGAAGCGTTAATAATCCAATGGTTCCCATTCCGGTAATTGCAACCGTAGACATGGGTTTAAAGTCCATAAGAAAAAGTCCGTGTAATGCTACCGTTAAGGGTTCTAAAAACGCCCCATGAATCATATCTGTCGCATCCGGTAATTTTACAATATTCGTGAGAGGCGCCTTAACATATTCCGCCCAAGCACCATATTCTCTTGACCCGATAAAACTATAATGTTTGCATAATGCGTGATTTCCACTGAGACAATCTTCACATTGATGACAAGGTTTCAAGGGTGCAATCGCAACTTTATCACCGACTTTAATCCCCTTGTTGTTTTCCTGAACCTTTGTCACAATCCCTGAAAACTCATGTCCAAATACATTTGGATAGTAATGGGATGCATTGCCTAATACTCTCGGTAAATCAGAGCCGCAGACACCGGATGCTTTTACTTGAATCAATGCTTCATCTTTCATGAGATCCGGCAACTCAATGTCCATCACTTGAAGATTATGCGGCTCTGTTAATACAGCTGCTTTCATGTCGTTCCTCCTTAATTTTGCTCGTCAGTAAGTCCAATTATTTATTGTAACCTAGAATTTTTCCATCTAAATCCCATAGGTCTTCCCATGAATCCGCATCTTCCCATAAAAAGACTTGTCCTTTAATTAATCGACACTTCTTGTCAATTTTAGCAATGGCTTCCATCTCTTCATCCGTCAATGGATTATCGATCGCGGATTGCAAGTTACTCATATATTCATTCTCTCGAACTGAAAACGGAATCGGAACTTGACCACGTTGCACTGCCCATTTCACACAAATAACTGCCGGATGAACACCTAATCGTTTTGCAGCTGCAACGATGACAGGATCTTCAATATCTACGGTATCATTTTCTGTTTTATCTCTATCCGGCCGTGTTGGCGAACCAATGGGGCAAAAACCAATCGGTTGAATATCATGTTCAATACACCAATCATATAACTCTTGTTGTTGAAAGTGCGGATGCAATTCCATTTCATTGATACTTGGTTTTATTCGCATCAGGTCATACACTTCATTATACTTTGCTATGGTCATATTTGAGGTTCCTATGTTTTTCACTAAGCCCATATCCACCAAACGTTCCATTTGTTGCCATGTTGCCATGAACTCTTCTACACTAAAAGGCCTTGAATCGGGATTTCTTGAATCGCCATCACAACCCGGCGCATGATAATTCGGAAAAGGCCAATGCATCAAGAATAAATCCAAATAGTTCAGCTTTAAATCTTTTAAAGATTGGGCACAGGACAATAACACATCCCCTTGCTTATGCATATCATTCCACACCTTTGAAGTAATCCAAAGGTCCTCACGTTTGACGCCGCACTCCATTGCAATCTTCAGCGCTTCCCCGATTTCAGGTTCGTTCATATAAACGGATGCACAGTCAATATGTCTGTAACCGTTTGCAATTGCACCTAAAACCGCATCTGCAACTTCTTCTTTTGAAAATCGGTCTGAACCGAAAGTTCCTAGACCTACTGCCGGAATCTTATCGCCTGTTCGTAATGTTTTGCAAGGTACTGTTTCCGGTTTGATTCCGTTCGGATTAATTTTGAATGTTTCTCTTAAATTCTTACTCATAATCTTCTCCTTACTATATCGTTTTGTTTTTTATATTTCTTCAAGAGCTAAACGTTTCGCTCTATCTGAAAAAATGAATATAAAAGCATACATCACTTTTATACTCTTGGTTACTTGGTTACATGTTTACTCATTTTCCGTACAACAATGAGCTACTGACGCTTTAATTAAAATATTGGTCTTCAATCGATGTATCTCCGGAAAGTCCGTATAATCTTTAGCTAAGCGTTTTAGGAGTACTTGAGCCGCAGTCTTTCCTATTTCCATCATAGGTTGCTCCACTATTGATAAGGCCGGTTTAACGACTTTTGACATTTGAATGTTATCAAAGCCTATTAGGGACAAGTCTTCAGGAATATTGACACCATAATCATTAATCGCCATAATAACACCGATGGTCATCTCATAATTCGTTACAAACACGGCACTTGGACGCTCTTTTAACTGCCACAAATCTTCAAATGCCTTGTATCCTGTTTCAACTGTATAATCACCAGTAACAATCAATTCTTCGTCAATAGGCAGCTGATAATCTTGATGGACACGAATGTATCCCTTTCTTCGCTCTTCAGCAGTGTATGCATGTTCCGGACCGATTACAATGCCAATCCGTTTATGTTTTCGCCTAATGAGTTCTTCAACCGCTTGATATGAAGCATTTAAATTGTCTGCTAAAACGCAATCACAGTCAATACCTTTAATCATCCGATCCAAAAGCACCACCGGAATTTTCTTATCAATCAGCTCTTTTATATACGATGTTTCACCACCATAGCTGACCATGATAATTCCATCCACATGTTTATCAATTAAAAACTCTAGCTTGGACCGTTCAAGACCGGGATCCGATTTAAAATCACACACAATCATACCATACCCTTTACTCTGAATAATATCTTCAATATGTGAAATAATCTTCGTAAAGAAAATATTATCTAGGGTAGGAATCAACACACCGACGGTCATCGTCTTGTTAGTCTTTAATCCACGGGCCATATTATTCCGCTTATAGCCTAACTGATCAATCGCTTTTTGAATACTCACTCTGTTTTCTTCCAACACATTACCACCATTCAAGTATTTTGAAATGGTTGCAATGGATAAACCACTGTATTTAGCTACATCTTTAATTGTTGACATCCTCTACCTCCGAGCTAAACGTTTCGCTTCTTTTTCATTATATCACGAAACGACAAAAAATCAAGGGTAATGCAAGAAGGAATATACATATTTTTATTTGCATAATAAACATTCTTTCAATAAGATGTTGGTTCATCACGATTGGTACCACCTAGTTAGCTTGCCCTCTTTGTTTCGAGTGACCAAGCCTTTTGCTTCAAGATCCAATTGGACTGTTTTTACCCACCACATGGACTTCTCCCCATTTGGCCAGAGCTTCTGAGGCAAATGCGGTAATACAGCCACACTCATTTCCTCTTGCGTAAACCCAGGTAGCTCTTTTGGCAAGACATTAAGCAAGACATCGCGCATAGCCTCATACTTTTCCGCGTTTACATTACTAACACGACCGGGAACATTAACGTTCTCCACTTCAATCATTTTACTTTTTGACATAGCTTTACCTCCTTTTTAAACTATTGCAGGTTAAATAATGCCCCCCCTCTTTTTTTTCACAGCCGGTTTTTTTCTCTTAAAGAAAATACTTTAATGCATCATAACTTATTACAGACCTTACTAATTGAATCCGTTTGATCTCTTCATTGTCATATCCTGCAATTCCGTTCTGCAACAAAAATGTACTATACCCTCGTTCTTTTGCTCCATTGTAAGTAAATAAAACGCAGTATTCTGCTGCAAAACCACTTACTATAACGCCATCAACCTCTTGTTCTTTCAATAAGGCATCTAACTCTGTCTCCCAAAATGCATTGCATTGCTTCTTATGAACAACGATATCCTTATTTGAAATAATTAAATTTTCTACACATTCAAACTCCGTAGTCTCAGGCGCTCCCACTTCAATATCCTGAACAATAATTACAGGATAATTCTTCTGACGGAAATATTGACTAATCTCATTAATGTATTCAATCGCCTTATCAAATTCAGCCTTATACTGCGTTTCTTCTCTACAACCATTCTGCATATCTACAATCAACAGTGCCACTTTCAATATACTACCTCACTTTCATTACCTAATATTTTACCACAACAAAAAAATAGTTCTAGTATTAGATAACTATTTTAACAACTTTATTACACTAAAAAAAGAGGCTTTTTCAAGCCTCCCTCTATTTAAAATCATCAATAATCTAAAGCGTATAATTTACAATAATATTCGGATCTAATGCTCTAAAAGTAAATGACTCTGTCACAAAAAGATCCACAGTTTTGTTGTTATGGCTAACATAACCAATCGCTAAATCTTGACCAATCGTCATTTCTAAATCCTCATTATTATAAGGAACCATAATAGCACCTTCAAGTGTCGGACTATATACGATGGATGTGCCTAATAAATCTTCTATACGTTTCTTAAGGGGATACGCTCCCAATTCTGTATCAATTAATTGTAGTGCTTTTTCACCAACGACCAATGTATAAGGTTTTGAAGCAAAAGCATTTTGCAAGCGAATACGACCTTCAAAGACAGCATCCATAATACCTTTTCCTTCATTTCCAAAAGGAAGCGTCTCACTATTTGCTGAATTAATAACCCCTTTGATTGGTCCATTTTCCAAACCATTATACACAGCATGATCTTCAAAAAGAGCCATCTGCCGTGTAGCTTCTTCTAAAGGTTCAAAATCAATATCCTTTGCACCACGTTGAAGATTATCTAATTCTTTCAAATCCAAAGAAAAAGAAATCCTTGCTTCAGTTAAAGGCTGTATCTTGTATATACCGCTTTGTACATCGCCGTCATTGCCACTGATATCAACCAACCGGCCTTCAGGTACAGCAGTGTAGTCTAGACCCATCGGTCCATTAACATGCACAACACGACGAGCTGATAAACATGCTTTTAAAACTTCTGCTGCTCGATCATCGATTTCTTCCCAAGCTTCTTCCGTTAACGGTGCCAAATTTCTTTTCAATAAATTCATACAAATTCCTCCTTATAGATTCCCTTACAACATGTGTAACAATGAATAGTTCTTATTTTAAATTTCCAATGTTTAAATCCTTATCGTCATCGTTATCCTCTTCTTCGCCTTCTTCTAATTCAAGAATCGGCTTGGATTTGAATAGATAGGTTCTTAACTCATCATCCCATCCATCCATGTTCCGGCGCAACCATTCAATTGTCATAACAGCATGCTCAATCTCTTCATCTCTATTATGCGCCATAATCTTTTTCAATTCAGGATCATCTGCTGCATCGACACGTTGGTTATACCAATCAACAGCTTCAATCTCTTCTTTTAAACTGTGAAGCGCCCGAGTTAAATCTTTTGTTTTCGTTTCTAGATATTCTACTGGTTCATGAAAATCTGACATAGTAACCTCCTAAATTATAATCGCTTATTATTAGCTAATCTTGACAAAAAAATGGACCTAACCTATAATAAACTTAACATTGAGTTTATAAAGATAACTTAACGAGTATATAGTGTACTCTGAGTCAATCTCCTGATATTAGTATAACGAAATTACGCAAACTTGTCAAACAGGAGGATGGTACCATGCGTCAGTTAACCCGTTCCGAATTGGACCGAATTTCACGTCAACAATCCATTTTAGAAGCTGCTGAAAAAGTCTTTGTCGAGAAGGGCTATGAAAAAACTTCTATAGCAGATATAGCAAAAGAAGCTGTATTTACAAAGACCACCATCTATAAATATTTTCCCACTAAAAATATTATTTATTATTATGTTGCTGTAAGAGGTTATGAGCATTTAGAAGATGCTTTTAAGGTTGCGTCCGGATCAAGTGAAAATGGATTTTGTGAACTTGTTAATCTTTGTCATACCTTTCACGATTTTTATATGGAACATCCCCGCTTATTTCAAATAATGGGGTCTATTCATCATATCAAGTCCGCAAACGAACCTCTCCTTGAAGAGAGTGGATGGTATACACTTTGGGAGCGACTCATTGAATTCTTCAAGAAGGCACTTCGCAGAGGTATTGAGGACAAAAGCATAAAAAAAGATGCTCCCATTGCAGAAACATCTTATAGTTTATTTTACTATTTAACCGGTTTTTACCATCAATACTATGATAATTTTAAAGCCATCCAACGACATCCCGAAGTCGACCAAGATCGATTGTTACGTCTCTCACTTGATCTTTTAACCAAAAGTCTTAAAGACTAGAAATTATTTTAATACTTTGTACAAATTCAATGTTTACGAGTTCATCGTTTTTTTTTGTTTTAATTTCAATCCAGTTTTCATTTACAGCGACTATTTCACCTTGCACATTTGAACCAAATGATCCTGTAGATATTAAACAATTTTTTCCTACATATTTTTTGATGAGTTCATTCGTCATATCGTTTAACCCCTTTCTCTTCTTTCTTTTTTTCATTATGAATCTTTGCATATTACGTTGTTCTGGTACAACAATAAAAAATATAATAAATAATGGCATATATATAGCAATCCACGTTGCTAGATTCAAAGAAACCTCACTCCTTTACTTTTTTCTATTTCTATTACATATATTTCTTGGTATTTTATCGAGATCAAGCGACAAAACTTACCACTTGTCCTCCATAATTTGATTACTTCCAATATTCTTCCGTTTCAGATACGATACCACGAATTGGATCAACTATAAAGTACTTGAATTCATCATTAAGGATGAATCTATAATAATATGCTCTATTTGCAATAAGAAATGATGTTTCCTCGTCAGAGACCTGGATTGTATTCTTCCCATTATCGTACTCTTGATATTCAGTGCCACTCACGTATGGAAACTGAGAATTAATCAACTCAAAGCCTTCTTCATAGGTGTATTCCGGTCTACACCCAATCAAAATGATTGGAATCAGAATAGTAAGTATCATCAATCCGGTCATTCTTATTTTGAATTTTTCAACTTTTTTATAGGTATATAATTTGTATGCAAGAAAACATATGAACAATGATAAAGCCACTCCAGCTCCGACCTAATATACTCCCTTATATACAAATAAAAATCGAATGATGATAATAATTTGAATACATTCAACCAACCATATAAATAATATATATTTCTTTTTATCCATTTTTCCCCTCCAAAATAATGAGTTAACCCAAACCTAAACTATCCATTAAACCGTACTGTGTAGATAAATATACCTACAGCAAAACTAAATATAGCTACTGCAAAGCTAAATATTGCTATTGTTCTATTATCCTTCATACTATCTATTCCGTTCATGATGAAAATAATTCCTAGTAATGGCATGTTGATATTATTAGTAATTTGTATATTTATTATATTAAATAAACCTAACAGAACATTTATAATTACAAATACACTCGTAAATAATCGAATAAGTGTAACCCATTTCATTTTTAAAGACATTTCACTCCATTTTTTTAATCTCACCATACTCCTCCTTGTTTTAAATAATTGGATATGTTACACTATTTCAAATATTTTTTTCGGTATTCTCAAACAAGATGCGAACAATTTTTTCTAGGACTTCGCGGTCAATCGGCTCACTTAGTTTAACAAAATAGAGGGTATTTTCTTTAACAAGCATCACTTGCGTATTAAATCTCGAAAGATTATAGGCCATGTCTATTCCATCCACTTCAGACCTTAAACTATACACATAATTCCTTTGTTGTTCATCATGAATGGCTTTATTTGCTATGATTTGAGCTATCCACTCCGTCCTTGCTTGCACATAAGTCACTTCAATATCATTAAAATTGCCCTCATCACTTTTATGATAACTACTGTATTCAAAACTAAGTGGTACCATTATCGTCTGGTACTTTTCAATATATTCAGGCTGAAATACGAAATCAGCCCCAAAATCTTCATGCCTTAGTATTGGGATTCCAGATGGAATCTCGCTAACTCCTTTTTCATAATCCATATGACTCACTAAAGTAAATGTAGCACTAACCATCAATGCCCACGTCACAAAAAAACCGACTATCAATAGAATAATGTTCGTTGAACGGTTCTTTCCAAAGTTAGTTGATTTTATAGCAATAAACCGTTATAATTTTGATT
>CAZVKG010000062.1:0-21700 GCA_964627665.1 uncultured Eubacteriales bacterium
CAACCTTAAAAATTCAAGATGGGTGTGACCGGTATTGTTCATACTGTATTATTCCATATACGCGAGGTATTGTACGTTCACGTCATCCTAAAGCTGTACTTGATGAAGTGAATGAGTTAGTATCCCATGGATATCAAGAAATCGTTCTCACCGGAATTCATATTGGATCCTACGGTAAAGATCTTGATGAAGTAACCTTAATTGATTTAATTGAGCAGCTCGATAGGATTCAAGGTCTAAAACGTATACGTTTAGGGTCTTTAGAACCCGGACTTATTACCGAAGACTTTGTCAAACGGTTGGTAAATTGCAAAAAAGTGTGTCCACATTTTCATTTATCTATGCAAAGTGGCAGTGATTCTGTGCTCCGGCGAATGAATCGACAATATACATCCCAAGAATATTGGGAAAAAACCGACTTGCTACGCCGATATTACAAAGATCCTGCATTGACGACAGACGTTATTGTAGGTTTCCCTATGGAAACGGATGAAGAAACAGAAGAAACGATTGCCTTTGTTAAAAAAATAGGCTTTGCTGATGTACATGTTTTTAAGTATTCTATACGGCAAGGGACTAGGGCAGCAAAAATGAAGCCACAAGTTGTAGGAGAAGTAAAAAACAAACGTAGTCACGAACTTATTGAGGTGGCTCAAGAGTCAAAGATTGACTATCTAAAGCGCCGAATCGGACGATTGCAAGACGTTCTTATTGAGGAGAGACTTGTCATTGACGGACAAATCTATTGGAGTGGATATACCAACGAATATGTCCGGGTTTACATTCAAAGTCCTGAGCAACTTGAAGAAAAAAATTGCCTTGTGCATTTAAAAGGTTTGCTTAATGACGGTATGATTGGAAAGATATGATTTTTAATAAATAAACAATTGATATTTTAATTACTTTACTGTAATATAAGTATAGATATTGAAATCTTTTATGGATAGGATGTGAGGACATGGGACTAGATAATACGCAATTTTTCAGACGACCTGAAAAAGAACCGGAAAACCAAGTGACAAAAACTATGAAAATTGTTTATGAATCTCTTGAAGAAAAGGGATATAATTCCATATATCAAATTGTTGGTTACATACTATCAGGCGACCCAACATATATTACCAATCATAATAATGCGCGAACATTGATGAGTCAGTTGGAACGAGACGAGTTATTAGAAGAATTGGTAAAGAACTATATAAAGCAGAACATTCAAAATAAGGACTGATTTTAGCATGCGTATAATGGGATTAGATTATGGGTCAAAAACGATTGGAGTGGCGATAAGTGACTCACTCGGTTGGACTGCACAAGCTATTGAAACGATTACTAGACAAGACCCAGGTAATCTGATTGAATCCATCAAAAGATTAAAAATGTTAATTGATGAATACGAAGTGGAGCTTATTGTTGTCGGGTTACCCAAACATATGAATAATGACTTAGGTGAGCGAGTTGATCGAACGCTTTATTTTGTGCGTAGACTTGAACGTGAACTTGGGATTTTGGTGGAAACTTTTGACGAGCGATTGTCGACAGTTGCTGCTGAGCGCGTTCTTACAGAAGGTAAGGTGCGTAAAGAAGATCACAAAAAATATATTGATAAAATTGCAGCATCCTTGATTTTACAAACTTATCTTGATTTGAAAAGGACGTGAATAACATGAGTGACATGGAGAGAATAGATTTTTTTGATGATGAAACAGGCGAAAAGATTATTTTTGATATTTTAAGCGCTATCCAGTACAAAGAAGATGGATATTTGCTTGTTATAGAGAGTGATACGGATGATGAAGAAGAAGAAGTTCTTGCGTATGTACTTAAAGCAACATATTTAGAGGGTGATGATATCATTTATGAGATTGTCGAAGATGATGAACTATTAGAAATCGTTTTTCCAATGTTGGAAGAACAAATCGAATCCTTTGAAAATTGACAAAAAGATAAGTTTCATTTATACTGTTGATAATTGTTATTATTTAGAAAAGGTAAAATGGTGTAGATATGGATGCAAAAAGAGAACTGATTTGTACTCAATTAAAAGAACATGGTTATAAAATCACATCCCAGCGAAAAGTCGTACTCGACGCAATGCTGGCTCATCAAGATAAACATTTAACCGTTGAAGAATTGTATCAGATTGTTAAAACTGAACATCCAGAGATCGGACTAGCAACGGTTTATCGTAACATACAACTATTAAATGAACTTAAAATTGTTGAAAAACTGAACCTAGATGATGGGTATATTCGTTACGAGTTAGCCAACGAGGACGAAGTACATCGCCATCATCATTTAATTTGTGATCAATGCGGAAAAGTTATTGAAGTGACGGAAGATTTAATGGGATCAATTGAGAAGAGTTTCTTAGAATCTTATGGTTTTTTAGTGCATGATCATCAAGCAAAATTTTTTGGAATATGTAAAGATTGTCAGAAAAACAATGAATGAGATCTTATATAACATATTCGACTATTAGACGGAGGTGTTTTCTTGAAGAAAACAAATGAAAAACTGAAAATAATACCTTTAGGTGGGTTGGATAAAATCGGCATGAACATTACAGCGTTCGAATACAAGGACGAGATTATGGTTGTTGATTGTGGTATTGCATTCCCTGAAGACGAAATGTTAGGAATCGATTTGGTGATTCCGGATGCAACATACCTAAAACAAAACCTTAAAAAGGTGAAAGCGTTTGTGCTTACACATGGTCACGAAGACCATATTGGAGCCTTACCTTATATTCTGAAGGATGTTAACGTGCCTGTATACGGGACGCGATTGACCATAGGCCTTTTAGAAAATAAGTTGAAAGAACATGGAATGATGAATTCAACAACACGAAAGCGCGTAAGTCCGGGGCAAAAGATCAATCTCGGAAAACTGTTTTCGGTTGAATTTATTCGAACCAATCATTCAATCGCAGACGCATTGGCATTAGCCATTACGACCCCGGCAGGAATTGTAGTCCATTCGGGAGACTTTAAAGTGGATTATAACCCTATACACGGGAAGCCGATTGATTTAGGTCGCTTTGCAGAATTAGGAAGACAAGGCGTTCTTGCATTAATGGCAGATAGTACAAATGCAGAACGTCCTGGATATACTATGTCAGAAAGTAGTGTCGGAAAATCTTTTGACATGATTTTTGAAGAAAACAAAGGTCGTCGATTAATTGTTGCTACATTTGCTTCGAATGTGGATCGTGTACAGCAAATTGTGAATTCTGCTAAGAAGTATCGACGAAAAGTCATTGTACAAGGTCGCTCTATGGTTAACGTTGTTACAACGGCTTCTGAATTGGGCTATCTAAAAATGCCCAAAAACATGCTTACAGATATTAATGATATAGGTAAATATAAAGACGGCCAGGTTGTTTTAGTAACAACAGGTAGTCAGGGTGAACCTTTAGCTGCATTATCCCGTATGTCAAGCGGAACCCATCGTAACATTCAAATAAAAGAAGGGGATGTCATTGTATTTAGTTCAAAACCAATTCCCGGAAATGAAAAGTATGTGTCGCGAGTAATCAATGATTTGTATCGACGTGGAGCAGAAGTTATTGTTGAGGATACACATGTTTCCGGACATGCATGCATTGAAGAGTTAAAACTATTACATTCATTGGTAAAACCAAAGTATTTTATTCCGGTTCATGGTGAATATAAGCATCTAATTAAGCATGCGGAGATAGCAAGTAATCTAGGTATGCGTAAAGATAATATATTTATCTTAACTAATGGTGAGATTTTGGAGTTGAATCAAAGTCATGCAACTCGTGTTGGTACAGTACCTTGTCAGCCATTATTAGTTGATGGTTTAGGTGTTGGTGATGTAGGTAATATTGTTCTTAGAGATCGACAAAAACTATCCGAAGACGGACTCATCGTTGTCGTGGTGACAGTAAGAAAAGGAACCTTAGAGATTTTATCCGGTCCGGATATTGTATCACGCGGATTTGTATATGTTCGTGAATCAGCAGATTTAATGCAAGAGACGCGGGAAGTCGTAGTCAAAACACTTCAAAAATGCAAAGACCGTAAAATTGAAGGTTGGGCAAAGATGAAGAATGCGGTACGTGATGATTTACGTGAACATTTATGGCGTCAAATGAAACGTAATCCAATGGTCTTGCCGGTAATAATGGAAGTGGAATAAGAGGTGATAGGATGGATGTCAAAGCAGAAACCCTTGAACTAGTCAAAAAAATCAAAGAAAAGCAAGAATATATTGATTATTTGAATTATCGGTCAATTCTTGAAAGACATGAAGAATTGTTGTGTCAAGTTGAAGAGTTTAGGCGAAAGAATTTTGAGATTCAGGTATCCCATCAATATGGAGCCTATAATGCTTATGAAAATTTAATTAGTCTCAAACAAGATTATAAAGAATTATTAAGTGAACCAAAAGTAAAGATGTTTTTAGATGCGGAACTCAAATTATCTAAATTGATGGCTTCGGTCTATGATACGATTACAGAAGAGTTAGAATTCGATACACATTTTTTAGAGTAGCGAAAGGTGATTATATGATAAACAAAATTCTTGGCGAAGTTTTTAACTATATGTTAAAGATTGTCATTATTATAGGAGCAGTTTTTGCAATATATCAGGCGGCGATGTGGGCATATGGTTCTGGCTATGAATTAATGGCAAAAGAACCGGATGCAAATCGAACCATTATTACAAAAGAAATCAGTATTCCCCAAGGTGCTTCCACAGAAACCATTGCGAATATTTTAGAAGAAAATGAACTTATTCGAAGTGCAGTGTATTTCCGTGTATTAGCCAAACTTCAAGGTGTCGATAGTCTGTTTCAATATGGTGATTTTTCCTTAAATACTGGAATGGAACCGGAAGAAATTATTACAATTCTTTCGGAAGAAGGAGAAAAACGAGAAGTTGTTAAATTTACAATACCTGAAGGTTTTAGTCTTGAACAGATTGCAGAACGCGTAGCCGCCCAAGGACTATGTACTGAAAGCGAATTTATGAATGCGGCAGAAAACGGAAACTTTGGTTACCGGTTTATTGATGAGTTGCCGGATCGACCTAAACGTTTGCAAGGATACTTATTCCCTGCAACCTATGAAGTTTATGCAGATGCTTCTGCAGAAGATATTATTAGCAAGATGTTGATGAAGTTTGATGAAGTCTTCACCGATGAGTATTATGTCCAAGCAGAAGAATTAGGATATAGTGTCGATGAAATTATAACCATTGCTTCAATGATTGAAAAAGAAGTTCGTGTCCCTGAAGAACGGCCAAAGGTTGCAGGTGTTATCTATAATCGACTAAATATCGATATGAGTTTGCAAATGTGTAGTACAGTCATGTACGCATTGGGCGTGCCACGTGACCGGTTATTATATAGTGACTTAGAAATTGTTTCGCCTTATAATACGTATAATAATCTGGGATTACCTATTGGTCCTATCGCGAATCCCGGTGCTGCGGCGATAGAAGCGAGTTTGTATCCGGAAAATCATAATTATCTGTATTTTGTTTTGATGGATTCTGAGACAGGTGCACATGAGTTTAATTCTACGCTTGATGACCATAATGCAGCAAAAAATAAATATAATCAAAAATTCTAATGAGCAAGACATAAGAAATAGGCTAAAGATAACTTTAGCCTATTTTTGCTAAAAAGGAGTTAGCCTTGAAAGAGAACAATTCAATGAGCCAGTATCTTGGCTATATTCGCAAAGAAAATTCTTTATTTATACAACAAATAAAAGCACAGGCTAAAAAAAATCATGTGCCTATTATAAAAGATGATATGGCCTCTTTAATGGCGGTTTTGCTTCAAATGGCAAAACCCCTTCGAATCCTCGAGATTGGTACGGCAATTGGATATTCAACAATTCTAATGATGCAAGCCTTAGAAGAAGTCGTTGATATCACCAAGGTTAAGGTAACCACAATTGAGCGTGATGATCAGATGGTCAGTCAGGCAAGAAAAAATATTCGTCAATCAGGTTATAACAATCAGATTGACCAAATCCATGGAGATGCAACAGAAATCTTGCGAGAATTGTGTCTAAAGCAAGAGCAATACGATTTTATTTTTATGGATGCGGCAAAAGGCCAATATCTTACATTTCTACCGGATGTTCTTAATCTATTAAAAAAACAAGGAACACTCGTATCAGATAATGTTTTGCAACAAGGCGATGTAGCTAGGTCACGTTTTAATGTGCCAAGACGCCGACGAACCATTCATCAAAGGATGCGCCAGTATCTTTGGGAGATTAACCACCATAAACAATTAAGCACGATCGTTTTAGATATAGCTGATGGTGCGACAATAAGTATTAAGATACAAGAATAGGAGAACGTTGTGGATAGATTAGACATAAAAAAACCGGAATTATTAATACCGGCAGGAAGCTTGGAAAATTTAAAAATTGCCGTGGCCTATGGAGCGGATGCGGTTTATGTTGGGGGGCAGGAGTTTGGACTAAGAGCAAAAGCCAGAAACTTTTCCTTTGAAGATATGCGATTAGGCATTGAATATGCCCATCTACATAATGTAAAGGTCTATGTGACCGCAAATATAATTGCCCATAATCAAGATATTCCGGCAGTGGAAGAGTATTTTCAAGAACTAAAAGAAATCGGACCGGATGCAGTCATTATTGCTGATCCGGGTATTTTAGCTATTGCAAAAATAATTATGCCTGACATGGAATTGCATCTAAGTACACAAGCAAATAATACCAACTATGCATCTATTAATTTTTGGTATCAACAAGGTGTAAAACGGGTTGTTGTCGCTAGAGAACTATCCTTTGAAGAAATTGCAACGATTCGAAGTAAAATACCGGTGGATATGGATATAGAAGCTTTTGTTCATGGTTCAATGTGTATTTCGTATTCAGGCAGATGCCTTCTCAGTAATTATATGACGGGTAAAGATGCCAATAAAGGGGCCTGCACCCATCCATGTCGATGGACCTATCATCTTATGGAGGAATCACGACCGGGAGAATATATGCCTGTATTTGAAAACGAACGTGGCACATATATTTATAATTCTAAAGATTTATGTATGATTGAATATATCGATGAGATTATTCGTTCGGGCATTACAAGTCTAAAAATTGAAGGACGAATGAAAACCGGATTATATGTAGCAACGGTCACAAGGGCCTATCGAAAAGCCATTGATGATTATTTTACGGATATTGAATTATATAAAAGCAATAAAGCAAACTATTTAGAAGAAATTAAAAAGTGTAGTTATCGCCAGTTTACAACCGGCTTTTATCATGAACGTCCGGATGCAGACAGTCAGATTTACGACAGTAACACCTATATTCGTGACTATGTTTTTGTGGGTAAAGTATTAGAGGATACCGATGGCCAACAAACCCTCATTGAGCAGCGGAATAAATTCGTAGTTGGAGATACCTTAGAGTTAATGAAGACTGATGGTTCTACACATGCCTTTACCGTTAAAGCCTTAGTAACAGATGAAGGTGACGTCGTAAGGGAAGCGCCGCATCCCAAGCAAAAACTCTGGATTCAATTACCGGTACCGGCCAAAAAACATGAACTTTTAAGAAAGGGTGATAAGACGTGAAAACCTTTAAGAAAAAGTTGCGAATCGGTGATTTGCTTATGCAATACGGAATTATCACCGGAGAGCAGTTAGAAGAAGCATTAAGTCAACAACGTAAAAGTGGCGCAAAAATTGGGGAAGCGCTTATTAATCTTGGCTTTGTAACCCAACAAAATATTAATGAAGTACTAGAATACCAACTAGGAATTCCTTTTGTTGAACTTAAAGAGTATGATATTTCAAAAGATGCGGTTTTGACCATTAGTGAGTCTCTTGCTAAGCGCCATATGCTTATACCTATACGTATTACAGATAATGATTTATATGTTGCAATGGAAGATCCCTTAAATATTTTTGCAATAGATGATGTCAAGATTTACTCCGGCAAGGAAGTTATTCCCATGCTGGCCAATGAAGTCGATATAAAATCAGCCATTGAAATGCACTATGGTAAACAGCAAGCCATGAAAGCAGCAGAGGAATATAAGCAGGAGCAAGAAATCCAAGTTGATACTCAAATCCATGAGGATGCAATGATGGGGGATCAAGTTCAAAGTGCCCCGATTGTTAAACTAGTCAATACTATTATGGAACAAGCAGTACGCCATCGGGCAAGTGATATACATATCGAACCCTATGAACGCTATATACGTGTACGCTACCGAGTTGATGGTAAGTTACAACAGATGTTCGATTATGAGACATCACTCTTAAGCGCCATTGTTGCCAGGGTAAAGATTATGGCCGGTATGGACATTGCAGAAAAACGTAAACCCCAGGACGGTCGTATTAATATTAAGGTCAATAGCATGGCCTATGATATTCGTGTATCTAGCTTGCCGACTGTCTATGGGGAAAAAGTAGTTATGCGTGTTAACTCAAAAGAAGGATTTACAAAGGGGAAAGAGGAGCTTGGATTATTTCGTGATGATTTGGTCAAGTTTGAAAATATTCTTTCCCATCCACACGGTATTATTTTAGTTACCGGTCCAACCGGAAGTGGTAAGTCAACCACACTCTACACATCATTGAACGAGATAAATAGTGAAGACTTAAACATCGTTACTGTTGAAGATCCGGTTGAATCACAAATCGAAGGCATTAATCAAGTTCAGGTCAATACAAAGACAGGCTTAACCTTTGCATCCGCCTTACGTTCCATTTTACGTCAAGACCCAGATGTTATTATGATTGGTGAGATTCGAGACGCTGAAACGGCTGAGATTGCAGTCAAAGCATCCATAACCGGTCACTTAGTTGTAAGCACCCTTCATACCAATGATGCGGCAAGCTCAATTAGTCGATTAATGGATATGGGCATCGAACCCTTTTTAATCAGTGCCTCTGTCGTTGGTGTCATCGCACAACGGTTGGTTCGGCGATTATGCACAAAGTGTCGAGAAAAAGTCTTGGCAACTGAAGAAGAAAAGGCAATTTTAAATGTCAATATTCATGAGGAACTATATGTCTATAAAGAAAAAGGGTGTCATATTTGTGCCAATACCGGATATATCGGTCGAATCGGTGTCTATGAAATCCTGCCGATTGACCAATCAATACGACAAATCATTAATCAAAGGGGAACATCTGACGATATACGAAGTAGAGCATTAGACCAAGGATTAAAAACTATTCGTGAGAATAGTAAACGTCTTGTTTTGAATGGAACGACAACCGTCGAAGAAATGATTCGTATCTCATACGGAGCTGATTAGAAAGGAAGACAATGATGACGATTGATGACTTACTGATACAAGCGATGCAAAGCCAAGCATCCGATTTACACCTAACTGTTGGTGTACCACCGATTCTTAGAATTCATGGCAAGTTAAAATATATGGAATATGAACGATTGACACCGACCCAGTCTGCAGAAGTCATTCGTCCCATTATGACGGAACAGATTTATCAGCGATTTGAAGAACGAGGAGAAATTGATTTTTCATACAGTATATTAAATGTAGGGCGTTATCGAGTAAATGTATTCAAACAAAGAGGCTCAATGGCAGCGGCTATCCGATTGGTTGCAAGTGATATTCCTACACCGGAATCCCTTGGTTTACCGGTTTCGGTGATTGACCTTTACAAAAAAAAGCGCGGTCTTGTTTTAGTTACCGGTCCAACCGGAAGCGGTAAATCAACCACACTGGCGTCATTAATTGATCAGATTAATCGAAATCGTAATGCCCATGTTATTACCCTTGAAGACCCAATTGAGTATCTTCACCGTCATCAACGGTCCATTGTCAATCAGCGCGAAGTCGGTGTAGATTCCGATTCCTTTAGTCATGCCTTACGTGCGGCTCTTCGTCAAGATCCGGATGTTATTCTTGTGGGAGAGATGCGTGACTTAGAAACCATATCCATTGCAATAACAGCGGCAGAAACCGGTCACTTAGTCTTATCGACACTACATACTATTGGTGCTGCTAATACTATCGACCGTGTCATTGATGTGTTTCCGCCTTACCAGCAACAACAAATCCGCATTCAATTATCCAGTGTTTTAGTTTCGATTGTATCTCAACAATTACTTCCGAATTATACGAATTCCGGTCGTGTAGCAGCTTTTGAAACCCTTCATGTGAACCAAGCTATCCGTAATCTGATCCGTGAAAATAAAACCCATCAGATTAACTCGATCATACAAACGAATCGTGAGATTGGTATGCAAACTATGGATGAATCCTTGCTTAATCTGGTGAATGAAGGTGTTGTATCTAGAGAACAAGCCCTTATTTTTGCAACAGACCCCAATGCATTGGAGCGCCGATTGCTACATTAATTAAAATTTGATGTGAGTTAAATAAGAATCAAATAAGAATAAAATGAAGTTAATATGAATATATTGTGAACAAAATATGAATAATTGGTTGAATTACGCCTATTGGCATGGTATAATGTCTTTACTGCGTGTAAAAAAGTGAAGAAAGGGTATAAATATGGCTAAATTCAATTACCTCGCATCAACAACGCAAGGGAAAAAACAAAAAGGTGTTATAGAGGCATCGACTCGACAAGGTGCCATCACAAAGTTAAAAGATAATAATTTATACCCGGAATCTATTACAGAGCAAGGTGCCTTACATGGTGAGATTGTTCTGGGGAATCCGGTTAAAGTCAAAGACCTTACCATATTTTGCCAGCAATTCGAAGCGATTTTAAATGCAGGTGTTAGTGTATTAGAAGCTCTATTTTTGTTGAAAGAACAAACAGAGAACAAATACCTATCGAAAGTCATTAACAACATGTACGAGCGTGTCGAGCAAGGAGAGGCCCTATCTGCGACCATGCGCGCCAACAGTAAATACTTTCCGGAGATTCTAATTAACATGATTGAAGCCGGAGAAGTATCCGGAAGTCTAGAGATTGCCTTACATCGTATGGCAGAACATTTCGAAAAAGAGTACAAACTACAACAATCTGTTCGAAAAGCAACCACCTATCCGGCGGTTGTATCAATTGTCGCATTAGGCGTTGTTATTCTTCTAGTTCTTGTTGTTGTACCGACTTTTGTTACCATGTTTGACGGCATGGGAATGGAACTACCGGCAACGACCAAGGCCTTAATCGCTATTAGTAATTTTGTCAAATATAGGTGGTATATTTTAATTCCGTCAATAATCGGAATAATTATTGTTTTTCGAATATATGTAAAATCTGAAGTTGGCTCCATCACATTATCACGATTAAAGCTGAAATTGCCTATAATTGGGCCTGTACAGACCAAAATCGTCGCATCCCGCTTCTCGAGAACATTAAGCACACTCTTAGCATCCGGATTACCGTTACTCGACGCCCTTGCCATTGTGGCCAAAGTTGTCGATAACTATGTTGTAGAGAAAGGTTTAGAAGATGCTAGAACCCAAGTGAGCGAAGGTACAGCTTTGTCCAAGCCTATACGTGAGTTAGGCGTATTCCCACCTATGATTACCCATATGGTAAAAATCGGAGAGGATACAGGACAACTGGAACCTATATTAAATAAAGTAGCAGACTTCTATGATGGTGAAGTAGAATCTGCCGTGGCTCAAATGACGTCCTTGCTAGAACCCTTAATCATCGTCGTTCTGGCACTGGTCGTTGGCTTTGTTGTCATCTCCATCGTACAACCCATGTTCGGTTTGTACCAAGGCGTTGGCAACCTTTAAATCCCACCCACCCGCAAGGGAAAACAAAAATATAATAATAGGAGTGTAGAAAAAATGAGAAAATTATTAGAAAACATGAAAAAGAAACAAGAAGGTTTTACATTAATCGAATTAATCATCGTTATCGCAATTTTAGCCATCATCGCAGCCATTGCAGTGCCAAATATTTTAGGTGCAGTTGACAATTCACGTAAATCAACAGACGTTGCAAATGCGAAGATTATTTTAAATGCAGCTGCACAAGTCAAAGCAAAAGATGCTTCACTTGCCGATGCTGCAGGCAATTATACAATTAATGCTAGTGGTGTAAATGCAGTGACAGGAACAAATGCTGGAGTAGCTGCTTTTGCTACAGCACTTCAAAAAGAATTAAATAATGCTGGAATTACTGCAAAATATAAAAATGCAGGTGCTTTTACATTAGCCATTAATGGTACAGATAATACTATGACGGTTTCAACAAGTATTGGACAAGTAGCTCCAAATCCAGACTCAGATTACGATCAAGACTAATGCCAGCACTAATCTTCATCCTTGGTCTGCTTCTAGGATCCTTTCTTAATGTATGCATATTTAGGATTCCGAGACATCAAGAGATTGTTTACACGCCATCACATTGTATGGCGTGTGGGCAATCTATAAAATGGGTTGATTTGATACCGGTCATCAGTTACCTATTACTTCGGGGACGATGTCGAAGTTGTAAGGAACCGGTGTCCATTCAATATCCCTTAGTCGAACTTGCTAACGGTTTAGCGTATGTATGGATTTATTTTGTATTGGGATTTACACCGGCTGGGCTAATGACAGCCATACTTTTTTCGACATGTCTTGTCATTTCGCTCATTGATTTACAATGGATGATTATTCCCAATGGAATTCTTGTTTTTTTATTGATTGTTGGTGTTTTTTTTCAAGTGTTTTTTGAGAAAACCTTTATGGAAAGTTTCATTGGATTTTTTGCAGTAAGTATTCCCTTATTATTAATCCATGTGGTCACCGGTGGTCAGATGGGTATGGGTGACATTAAGTTAATGGCTGTTACCGGTTGGATCCTTGGCTGGCAAAAAATTGTTTTGGCATTATTTTTAGGATCTCTTTTAGGATCGGTTATTGGTGTATCTTTAATCGCTTTTAAAGTTATGAGTCGTAAGCAAAGAATTCCATTTGGACCCTTTTTGAGTGGTGGAATTATTCTAGCGGCTTTATATGGTGATCGAATGATACAATGGTATTTAGATATACTACAATTTGGTTTATAAAGATTTAATTTATTAAGTATAGGGGGATAAGGATGTCACTTCCAAAGAAACTCTTGTCGATTGATATTGGTAATGAATGGATTAAAATTGCATATGTTCAGCGTAAAGGTAAAAAGATGCATTTTTTAAACGGAAAGAAAATTCCGACACCTGAGCGCGCAGTTCATGATGGGATATTATCGAATCTTCCTGAGATGGCTAAGCTCATACGCGAAGTACTTGATCAAAATCAGATGAAGGAAAAACAGGTTGCATTTAGTATTGCAAGTAGTAAGATTATAACCCGTGAAGTAGAGCTGCCGAATTTATCACAGCAAAAGTTACGAAACATTATTGATCTTAATGCGGATGAGTATTTTCCGGTAAATTTAGCTGAATATAGTGTGGACTATACAGTGACGGAAGTGATTGAGTCAGACGACGGAAAAAAAGCAAAGGTTATTATTGTTGCGGCTCTAAAAAAACTTGTACAAAGTTATATTGATTTAGCCGAGCTTTGTCAATTAGAAATCGTCAATGTCGATTTTGCCGGTAATAGTATGGTGAACTTTATACAACATGAAAAATATGAAGGAACAAATCTTTTCCTTGATATCGGACCGGAAAGTACAATGGTTACCATTGTATCCAATAGTGTCGTGAAATTTAGTCGTAATATTTTATTTGGAACAAAGGTGATTCATGACAGTATTTGTCAACATTTTGATGTGGATTATAAGGAAGCGGTGAATATTGCTAAGGAACGCCAACTCTTAAATCCCGACCACAAAGAAAACGCCTACCTTCATAACGATGTTACTAGTGGTATGGAACAAATCCTTAATGGGGTTGCGCGCTTGATTGATTATTATAGCTCTCGTAACCAAAACCCAATTGAACAAGTCTATATTATGGATGGTGGCTCAGAGATTTTTGGTGTTGAAGACTATATTTCTCGTTTCTTTGGTCTTAAAGTAAAAAAAATTATTGGACTTAGAAATTTTATAGCTCGAGAAACCCATGTGAATATGGATGAGATTCATTATTACCCCATTGCCTTAGGGGCAACATTGTCGTCAATGAATTTATTACCGGCAACGATTAAGAATAAAGACGAACTTCGAGCAAAGAAACGTATCCCCATACTTATTGGTATATTATTACTTGTATCAATTAGTGCTCATTATTATACAGGATATGCAAGGTATCAATCATTAGAGAGAGATAAAGCAAATATTCAGAATGAGATTAATAGTATGGTGGATATATATCAGGTGATAGATGAATATCAACTTGCCCTAAGTGAGAAACAATTTAGAGAGTTCATTGTTGATACAACAACAACGAAATCAGACGAATTTTTAGCTTTTATTGAAGAACTTGAAGTTACAATGCCGGAGCAAGCCTTTTTTACCACAATCAACGTTTCAAATGATGGTGTCACTATGAGTGCATCTTTTCAAGATGAAGTGACATTAGCTCAAATGTTAACATATTTAAAAGGATTAGAAACAGTTGATGAAAAGGGAAAAATCTATCCTTTGTTTGAAACTGTTTATACACCTGCAGTAACTCGTTTTGGAGATGAAGACAGTGCGGTGTCTTATGTTGCGGTTACCATTCAATGTACATTTACACAACCAGAGGAGGAGACGAATGACCAATAAAGAGAAGTATCTATTAATGTTTTTGGCAGGTATTCTTGTTATAGCTATTTATTGGTTTGCTCTTTATACACCGTTGCAAGACAAAACAGCTGTTTTGAAAAATGAAGTTCAAGATATAGATAATGAGTTGAGTCTTATATCCATTGAATATGCGAATAAGGAAACCTATATCGAAGAAACTAAACAAGCTAAAAAATATGTAGAATCGGTGAACACACGGTATCCGGCTGGATTGAATCAAGAAGGGGTTATTTATACCATGCTGTCTTTAGAAGAAGCCGTAGATTCTTTAACGATTCAATCCTATACGATTGGAAATGTTGAGGAGGTTCTTCAAAATGACCAGTTTATTTCAGCAGAGGTAACTGATGAAGAAGTTTATGAGCGTGTCATTAAAGTTCCTGTAAATTTAAGTGTTCAAACTTCATACAATGATTATAAAAAAATATTAGGATATATTGGTAAGTATCCAACACATTTATCGTTTGATAATATGAATATTAATAATGATTTGACAAATAGTCTCGTACAATCTTCCTTTGCCATTCATTTTTATGCACTAGAGTCATCAAAGCGCCCCTTTCAACCGATGGATTATTTCGGATCCTTTGAACCAAAAGAAGATTCGATTTTTAAACCATTAGATATGCTTTCGATGAACTATAATGCAGGCACCTCAGATGGGGAGGTTCGAGAACCGGATGACCTAATTATTGGATTAACATCCATTAACTCAGCATTAGAGACAGTTGGAATTTATTATGCGGCAGATGAAGAAAACACACGTATCAATGCGGATAATCCAAATAATGAACCTATTGAAATTCATATTAGTCAATCAGAAGGCACCTACTATTATCGTTACAAAACAAGCTCAAGTGCATATCCGACTGATTATGCTTCGGGGCAACCCTTTGATCCGGGAACAATGATTGACTTAAAAGTGATTTCAAGTCGTCGATATGATGCCAATGATTTAAGTGGAGCAAATGCAGTGTTGATAAATGAGTCGGATTTACCAATGAATGTACGGATTGAATATGAAGATGCAAATCGTCCTCGATTTAGTGTTGTTGAACAACGTGGGAATGTTGTGTTCAAATAAAACATATTGGCATAAAGTTGATAGGTGAATAATGATGACAAATGATAAAAAAAATATAAAGATAAAATCCCAACATGGATTTACATTAATTGAAGTCATTGTAACGGTTGCTATCATCGGTATCGTTACAGTTCCGATTGCTTTAATCTTTCAAAGCGCACTTCTATCGTCGATTGAAACCCGACAACAGCTGATTGCAACACAACTGAGCCAACAATATGTGGAAAAAATTAAACTCATGAACATGAGTGAATTTAATGATTTAGATGGTGAGGTTTTTGATGAATCCGGATATGATGTGGCAGTTACTTTATTAGACTTATCTGATTCAAGTGAATTTGGACAAGATTCTTTTAAAATGCCGACGCTTTCAAGTAGTAGCTATGGAGATGCAGATCTAATTGTTGTACTTGAGGATTCGACGTCATCAGAGACACATGTGACTTTCATCAAGGATGATAACAGCAAAGAAGAAGATAGGATGGGGAACGACGCAAGTGGTGATCGAAATCTAAACTTTGACTTTCATAAAACGAGTCCGTCTGATGTGAAGATTCAAGTGGATTTAGGTGTAGAATCTGAGTTCATAACAAAAGCACTTAAGGACCAATATATTGTATATGTTTATTCAAATGATACAATGGCTTCATCCTCTTCAACAACGATTACGGTCGATAATGCGACGGGAAAAGATGTGGAAATCTACGTTTTTGAAACACCGGCAGACCAAATTAAACCGGAAATTGTTTTGAATACAGGAAATAATACGGTATATCGAAATATATCAGAACCAAAGTTTTTTGAATATCGTATATATGCCTTTGAAATACGTGTGTCAAAAGATGGTGAAGATTTGTCAAAAATTGTAACAACCCGTTTAGCACAGGAGTAGGTGGTGAATCAATGCAATTTCTACGAGATGAAAATGGATCAACGCTATTGATGACAGTTATAACGATTGCTGTTTTGACAGTTTTAGGTACAACCGTTCTATCCTTAAGTATCATGAATTATAATATGAAATATACAGATACCATGCTAAAGCGGACACAATATTATTCGGAATCCGGGATTGATCAAGTCTACTCTATTTTAGGCAATTATGTTGATCAGGCACTCGAAGAAGCTTCAGATAATACCACAAATGCTGTTGACAGCCGAAAGACAATCATGTCAACGATATTAGGTAATGTACGCAAACTTGAGAATGATTTTGGCCGTCAATTGACAATATATGAGAATAAAATATTGGATGGTTCTATTACTATGCCGTTTGATGAATTTGTAGAACGAAAATTGTATTTAAAAGACTATTTAAATGGATTAGCTGAGGATAAACGAGTGATGTTATTTTCGGAATTTTCGGATGATATTTATTATGAAGGATGTTTTTTAAAAGTGATGTATAAATCAGGTTCCGGTGAGTATCAACAATATACAACGACGTCACCGAATCCAATTACGGATAATAATTATTATTCGGTTATAATTGACGAAGAAAGTATGACTCGGTATTATAATGAGCGAATGAATTATTTTTTCAAGGCGGATTTAGATGCAAAAATTAGCGAAATAGAATCAGCAATTTCTTTTTCCGAACAAAAAAAAGGGGATGCAGGAAGTAGCTTTGTTTTTCTTGATGCTGAAAATGTCACCCTAAATGAAATAACAGTTGAAGATATAGAGAATTTTGATCAAAATACAAATGGGACCATAGAAAAAAGTGAAAATGAATTTATTGTTAAAAATCTTAAATCAACCTTTACTTATTCTGATCGTACACGTAAAACTATAGAAACAGATATCTACATCAATGCCCCTGAAGAAATGATGCCGATTAAATTAAATCAATCCAAATATGTAACTGTTGATAATCCATTATGGCAATATGCCTTAGTCACAGAAACCGATATTTTATTTGATGAGGTAATGAGTGATATTACAGGAAGCATCTATGCATTAGGAACAACAGCGAGTAATTTGCGTGATATTACAGGCTATAATGGCGTAAAGGTAATGAATGATAATAATGACATAACGATTCATGGTGATGTCGTTACACAAAGTTTTGTTCAACTAGCAGGAAATGCAAGAAATTCAATATTAACCATTAATAATGGACATATATATAGTGATAGTCTAGCAATTCAGGCCGGTTCGAGTAACAGCATAATTGAAGTGAATAACGGGAACGTTTATACGAAAAATGATTTAGTGTTAAATGGTATTCATAATAAAATTGATATTGATGGTAACTATTATGGATATATCGGTCGTGCAAATGAATATTACTTAGTTAGTTCCATTGTTATTAATGCAGATATTGGTGCGAGCACAAATCCTTCGGAACTATCCATAACAGGGGAAACCCCAAATCATCCTAAGGGAGTTAAAGAAGCAATTGAAGTTGGTGGAGAGACGAAAGATGGTATTATTATTGCCGGAACGTCCTTTGTTAATGATATTTTTAGTCCAAATCCAAATACCAATAAAGGTACAGGTTTGTTGAACGATACAGATTTGTTTGAGACCGGTGAAAGCATGGGGATTAAAGGAAATTATTTAGCTTATGCTTTTCCGGATGGGGCAATGAAGGATCCGGCGGTTGGAGCATCTTCTAATTTACAGTTATATTATCAGTATGACGATAAAGCACAGCCCATGTCGGTGTATGAAAAAGCATTGTTTTTTATAAAAAACAGTAAAGACCCTTTGATTGAACCTTATATTGAAACAGGTTCTGGGAATATTCATATTAATCAGGATAGTTATTTATACACAGAAGGTGCTGTTATGGGCGTAGGATCAGAAACAATCCAAGTGCATCATAACAATCCGAATGATATTCAAGTGCATGCCGAAGAAAATATATTAAAAGACTACATTGTTTTACTCAATTATCTTAGACATTTTGATGAAATAGATACATTAACTTCGATTCATGGATGGACGGGTGTTGCTGATTTGAAAAGTATTATTACCGGAACTGAAAATGCCCGTGTGGTGACGAATTATTCGACAATTTCAGATAGTAGTGACGTGATAGAAAGTGCGGATATACGTGAGACAGATAATTTAGTAGATCCAACGGAGACGGCAAAAGAAGTCGCTATATTTCAAGGAAATAGTGCGACCAATGCATATGATATATTGCTTCTTGGGGATAATTCCGGAATTAGTGTCAATGACGGCATTCGTCAAATTAATGGGGAAACCTACTATGTCATTAATGCAGTTAATGGAAAAATACAAGGAATTATTTTAACAAATAAAAAGGTGGATGTCATTGGTGACCTTGAGTTTAGCGGTTCAATTATTGCAAAAGATACGATTCAACTTAAAAGCGGTACAATAGATATCATTAATAATGATTTAACGGTTAGAGACTATTTAACTCAATTGGTCATGGAATCGCCGAAGCTTAGTGAAGCTTTTAATCCTAACGTATCAGATTCCTCACATCCGTTAAATGGATTGTCTCTTGTTTCAATTCAATCAAGTGAAGAGATTGAAGTCGGTTTAGGAGATGTAACGATTATGCGTAAAAATTATGATGAATACATCGACCTTAAGAATTGGAGAGTTGCAGATGAACGTTAATAGTGAAAAGGGCTTTACGCTCATTGAAATTATTATTGCAATGGCTGTGTTTTCTACGATGTTAGGAATTGCAAGTATGAGTATATACATCATTTATGCAAATAGTGTGGAAGCCAATGTGCAAGAATTAAGGGCAGACATTCAGGATGTGCAATATCGGTCGATGACAGAGTATGACCAAGACTATCAACTTAAATTTACTTATGATACAAGCAAACAGCAATATGGATATGTTATAGAGACAAAGACGAACGGATCAGAATATACGACGAAAAATAAAGTGTTTCCAAAGCACTTTATTTTTGAAGTGGATAATGGTGGTTGGATTGCTTTACCCATAAGTACGAATAATTTAGAGGAAAAATTTACATACCGTTTCTCTTATGAACTAGGGGAGGGGCTTGATACAAATTTTGATGGAGAATCACTAACGACGTTTGCGACTAGCGGAACATCAAAAATCCGTGTTCGAAGCAATAACACAAGCAAAGAAATGGGACTGACGGTTGTACAACTTACAGGACGGGTGATTGTTGATGAGAATTAAGCACATCTTAACTAAAAATCAATCAGGATTCACCTTAGTAGAAGTGATGGTAACACTTGTTATTGTTGCTATGCTTGTTGGCGTTATTGGATCTTTTCTTGTTATGCATTTAAAGTCTTATGAAACAACAAAAAGCGTTATTGACATTCAGTATGAAGCCCAGCTTGCTCTTAGTCGATTGGGTAAGGTTGCAATGGAGTCGGCAGGAGTATATAATGTAGACAGTGAATTAAATCCAACTGTAATTGTATTTGAATATAATGATGATTATCATGACCCAAATAAGAAAATGATTTTCTACTATGATGGAAATAAAATTTTATTCAAAACAATAAACAAGGTAACTCTTGAAGCGACGGATTTGAATTATGATTCGAATGACTTAAATAGTACTTGGTATGTTTTTGCGAACTATGTGGATAGTTGGATGATAACACCCAATGCAGGGGCCGTCTTTGATGAAAGTACCGGTATCAATATCACGATGAATTTCAAGAAAAATGATTCCATCATCACAGTAAGTAATTCCTTTAAATATAGAAATAAGTATTAGTATAGTTGAATAGGCTATATAGAAAGCAGGTGTAATATGAAGCAATTATTTCCAGATGAATATGTCTCTAGTATTCATAAAATTAATTATAAAAAATTAAGGCAGATGGGATATGAAGGGCTTATGTTTGACTTGGATAATACATTAGCACCCTATGATCGTGCACATCCGGATGAAGAACTCCTTCGACAATTTGCCTATTTGAAAAAATTAGGATTTAGACTAGCCCTTGTGTCAAACAATAACCCTAAACGTGTGCATGCATTTAATGAACGATTAAAGGTGGATGCATATCCAAGAGCCAACAAGCCCTTAACGCGACAACTTCGACGTGCCATTCGTAAAATGGATGTTTCGCCAGAAAAAACAGTCTTCATTGGAGATCAGTTGTTTACAGATGTTTGGGTAGGAAAGCGCTTAAAATGTCGAACGATTTTAGTTAAACCCATTCAAGATAAAGAGCAATGGATTTCGCGGATAAAACGTGGCTTAGAGATGAAGATTTTACGGCGATATATGAAGCATCGCAAGAATGAATAAGTGTAACGGAGGCAGAAGTTATGACACACATTACGAAGTGTATTAATGGTAAAACAAAAATATTTGGATTATTAGGTAATCCGGTTGAACATACCCAGTCCCCCTTCATACATCAATTATTTTATGAAGCGACTGAGTTTAACGGAACCTATAATCCTTTTTTTGTTCCAATCGGACAGCTAGAGCAAGCAATTCTTGGCATGCGCGGCTTATCTTTATCTGGTCTTAATGTAACCATTCCTTACAAAGTCGATGTCATGGAATATTTAGATCTTGTTGACCCTATCGCCAAAGTCATTGGTGCTGTAAATACTATTGTGCCTGTTCACGGGAAGCTGATTGGATATAATACGGATTGGATTGGATTGAAGATGGCGTGTGACTATTATGACATACCGATAAAGGGTCAAGAGTGTTTAATTATTGGAGCTGGTGGGGCAGCACGTGGCGCCGTTGCAATGTGTCTAGAAGGTCAAGCGACTTCGGTAACGATTATTAATCGTACACGTGAGAAAGCAGACCGGATCAAAAACGATTTACAAAAGATGAATATGAACATTCCGATTTACGTCGGTGGTTTAGACGATCTTCATCTGGTCAAACCCAATTCGGTAGCGATACAGACAACGTCTGTTGGAATGCACCCCCATGAGGATGCAAGTCCGATTTTCGATGAAGAATTCTTTCAAAAAGTTGACTTTATTGTCGATATAATATACAATCCAAA
>CAZVKG010000063.1:0-21280 GCA_964627665.1 uncultured Eubacteriales bacterium
ATAATGAATATATTGAATCTGTCTGGTGGGCATTAAAAACGATTTGGGATAAAGGTCTTTTATATAAAGGTCACAAAATCGTTCCTTATTGCCCTCGTTGTGGTACGTCCCTTTCAACCCATGAAGTGGCACAAGGATATAAAGATGTTAAAGAAAAATCAGTAATTGCAAAGTTTAAAGTAGTTGATCAAGAGAGTCAATATATCTTAGCGTGGACAACAACACCTTGGACTTTACCAAGTAATGTGGCCTTAGCGGTTAACCCTAAGGAGACCTATGTGAAAGTTCAAGTTGGTGATGACCAGTTTATTTTAGCACAAGCATTGTTAGATAGTGTTCTTGGGTCGGATGTAGATCATAATATCGTTGAGACATATGTTGGAAAAGACCTTGAGCATATCCACTATGAACCTCTTTTTGATTTCGAAACACCCAGTGAAAAAGCATATTATGTAACCTGTGCTGATTTTGTTACCTTATCGGATGGTACAGGTATTGTACATATTGCACCGGCCTTTGGTGAAGATGATGCCAACGTCGGACGCGCATATGGATTACCTTTTGTGCAACTAGTCAATGATAAAGGTGAATTTACAGACCAAGTGGAACCATGGAAAGGCGTTTTTGTAAAAAATGCAGATCCAATGATTATTGATTATTTAGAACAAGAAAATAAATTATTTAAAGCCCTTGTCTATGAGCACAGTTATCCTCACTGTTGGCGATGTGATACACCACTGATTTATTATGCCAAGGATACATGGTTTATTGAAATGACCAAGGTCAAAGATCAACTCATAGCAAACAATAAGAAAATCAACTGGTTGCCCAAAAACATCGGGGAAAAACGTTTTGGTGATTGGATTGAAAATGTCCTTGACTGGGGACTAAGCCGTGACCGTTTCTGGGGAACGCCTTTAAATATCTGGGAGTGTGCATGTGGACATCGCCACGCAGTCGGAAGCATTGAGGAATTAAAATCCATGAGTAATGACTGTCCGGACGATATCGAATTACACCGTCCATTTATTGATAATGTCCATATTACTTGTGAAAAATGTGGTGACAGCATGAAACGTGTTGATCCGGTTATTGACTGTTGGTTTGATTCCGGAGCCATGCCTTTTGCCCAATGGCACTATCCTTTTGAGAACAAGGAAAAATTTGAAGATAATTTCCCGGCGGATTTTATTAGTGAAGCTGTTGACCAGACACGTGGTTGGTTCTACTCATTACTCGCTATTTCAACCCTTCTTTTTGATGAGCCGGCATATAAAAACGTTATTGTCTTAGGCCATGTTCAAGATGAGAATGGTCAAAAAATGTCAAAATCCAAAGGAAATGCGGTAGATCCATTTGATGCATTAGATAAGTATGGCGCCGACGCCATTCGTTGGTATTTTTATAATAACTCTGCACCGTGGTTGCCCAACCGATTCTCTGACGAGGCCGTTATTGAAGGTCAGCGTAAGTTTATGGGAACCTTGTGGAATACTTATGCATTCTATGTACTCTATGCAGAAATTGACCAATTTGATCCTACAAAATATAGTTTGGACAAAGAGAACTTAAGTCTAATGGATCAATGGTGTTTATCAAAATTAAACACATTAATTAAAACAGTGGATGACAATTTGTCTGAATATCGTATTACAGAATCAACACGAGCGATTGCTGAGTTTGTTGATGATGTGAGTAACTGGTACGTCAGACGAAGCCGTGAGCGTTTCTGGCAAAAAGATATGAACCAAGATAAGATTAATGCATATATGACTTTGTATACAAGCTTAGTTACTTTAGCAAAAGTAACAGCACCCTTTATTCCTTTTATGGCAGAAGATATCTACCAAAACCTTGTTGTCAACTTCGATGCAAACGCACCGGAAAGTATTCATTTCTGTGACTTCCCGGTAGCGGATACGAAAATGATTAAGGCCAACGTAGAAGAACAAATGGATCTTTTACTTAAAATCGTGGTCTCCGGACGCGCATGTCGTAATGGGGCCAATATTAAAAATCGTCAACCATTACCAACAATGTTTGTTAAAGCCCAAGGCGATTTAGATGAACGTTTTACTGAGATTGTTCGTGAAGAACTAAATGTAAAAGAAGTAAAGCTAGTTGATGATGTCAGTGAATTTACGACCTATGCCTTTAAACCACAGCTACGTACGGTCGGACCTAAATATGGGAAGCAACTCAACCAGATTCGCCAAGCCCTGTCAGAAATTGATGGTAATCATGCGATGGCAGAGTTGAAAACACAAGGACATTTGGCATTTGATTTTGCGGGTGTTGAAGTGACACTTACGGAAGAAGATTTACTCATTGAATCAGCGAAAAAGGAAGGTTATGCATCCGATGTTGATGGTAATGTAACCGTTGTACTTGACACAAATCTAACCGAAGCTTTGATTGAAGAAGGATTTGTACGAGAAGTCATCAGCAAAATTCAAACCATGCGAAAAGAAGCCGGTTTTGAAGTGGTCGACCATATTGAGTTTGGATTAGCGGGTAATGACAAGCTTCGTGAACTTGTCCAAAAAAATCAAGCAATTATTCAAGAGGAAACATTGACAGAAACCATTCATGATACCTTAATTGAAGGGTATACAAAAAATTGGAACATTAACGGTGAAACCGTAGACTTTGCGGTAGCTAAACGATAAAGTTAAGAATGGAGGAATTGTATGAATCGCTTGAATGTCACAAAAGAAGCTTTTAAAGAAGCCGTATTTGAAAACATGAAAAATCAATTTCGAAAGACCATTGATCAAGTGACAGAGGAACAGCTTTTTCAAGCTGTAGCCTTTGCAGTGAAAGATATTATTGTAGATGAGTGGATTGAAACTCACAAAACGTATTTAGAAGAAGATGTTAAGACGGTGTATTACCTTTCCATGGAGTTTCTAATGGGTAGAGCACTAGGCAACAACTTGATTAATTTACAAGTGAATGAAGTTGTTGAAGAAGTGCTTCGTGATCTTGGTTTTGACTTAAATACAATCGAGAATCAAGAACCGGACGCCGGATTAGGAAATGGCGGTCTAGGACGATTGGCAGCATGTTTTTTAGATTCTTTAGCGACATTGGAATATCCGGCATTCGGATGTGGAATACGTTATCGTTATGGAATATTTGAACAAAAAATTATTGATGGATACCAAATTGAAAAACCGGATGAGTGGTTAAAAAACGGAAATCCCTTTGAAATACGTCAGCCGGAATTAGGTTCTGAAATTAAGTTTGGAGGAAATGTCCGGGTCGTGAAAAATGATGACGGACGCGAGCAATATGTTCACGAAAATTATCAGTCGGTCCAAGCGATTCCATATGATGTCCCCATTGTAGGTTATAATAACAGTACGATTAATACACTGAGATTATGGGATGCGGAAGCCATTCAAAGCTTTAATCTTGAAATGTTTGACCGAGGCGATTATCATAAAGCAGTGGAACAACAAAATCTTGCCAAAACCATTGTTGAAGTCTTATATCCGAATGATAACCATTACAAAGGAAAAGAACTTCGATTGAAACAACAATATTTCTTTATATCCGCAACCATTCAACAAGTGGTTCGACAATTTATGGAAAATCATGATGATGTGCGTAAGTTACCCGAAAAAGTGGTTTTCCACATCAATGACACCCATCCTTCATTAACTATACCTGAGTTAATGCGGATTCTGATGGATGATTATAGACTAGAGTGGTCCGAAGCTTGGTCCATAACCAATCGAACATGTGCCTATACAAACCATACAATTATGTCAGAAGCTCTTGAAAAATGGCCGATTGAATTATTTAGCCGACTTTTGCCACGTATTTATCAAATCGTGGAAGAAATCAATCGACGTTTTTGTGCCGAGATTACTGATCGTTTTGGATTTGAAAATGATCGTATCCGTCGAATGGCAATTGTATCCGATGGTCAAATAAAAATGGCCTGGCTATGTATTGTTGGTAGCTATTCGGTCAATGGTGTAGCAAGATTACATACAGAAATTCTCAAAAATGAAGAATTAAAAGACTTTTATGAAATGTATCCGAAAAAATTCAACAACAAAACTAATGGAATTACCCAACGTCGATTCTTGCTTCATGGGAATCCGAAGTTATCCGAATGGGTAACGAAGAAGATTGGTAAAAACTGGGCAACAGACCTTGAGGAGATTAAAAAGATTGAAGAATATATCGATGATGAAAAAGAGCGTCGAGACTTTATGCAAATCAAGTATCAAAACAAGGTACGTTTAGCCGAATATATTAAAAAACATAATGGCATTGATGTGGATCCTAGATCCATCTTTGATGTGCAAGTTAAGCGTTTGCATGAATATAAACGTCAACTTATGCTTACCCTTTATGTCATGCATTTATATAACGAACTTCGCGAGAATCCGGACTTAGACATGCTTCCGAGAACTTTTATTTTCGGAGCCAAAGCAGCCCCGGGATATACACGTGCCAAGAAAATAATTAAATTAATAAACAATGTAGCTAATGTTATTAATAATGATGCAACAATTAACAATAAAATCAAAGTCGTTTTCATTGAAAACTATAGTGTGTCCAATGCGGAATTAATATTTGCAGCGGCTGATGTGTCTGAACAGATTTCAACTGCATCAAAAGAAGCGTCAGGTACCGGAAATATGAAATTCATGCTTAACGGTGCACTAACTATTGGAACACTTGACGGTGCCAATATTGAGATTGCTGAAGAAGTCGGTAAAGAAAATTGCTTTATCTTTGGTATGACATCTGATGAAGTTATTGAATTAGAACACAGCAGAACCTATGATCCTTGGGATATATATAATAATAACCAAGTTGTGCGACGTGTTGTGACACAATTAATTAACGGGTTCTACTCACCTCAAGATCCGGATTTATTTAGAGAAATTTATGATTCTCTTCTTAATGGCGGAGGAGAGCCGGCAGACCAATATTTCATATTGAAAGATTTTGATGCCTATGTTGACGCACAGAAAAAAGTGGATATTGCCTATCGTAATCAAAACGAATGGGCGCGTAAAGCAATGCTAAATGTAGCAAATGCAGGAAAGTTTTCTTCGGACCGAACCATTGAAGAATATGCCAATGAAATATGGAAGTTGGATAAAATCAAAGTGTTACTCCCTGAAGAAAAAGCATAGATTGAAAGGGGAAAAATATGTTAGGATTTTCATCAGACATCGGAATAGATTTAGGAACAGCAAATGTATTAGTCTATATTAAAGGGAAGGGAGTTGTATTACGTGAGCCGTCCGTCGTGGCCTTTGATCGTAATACCAACAAAATTCTTGCGGTGGGTAGCGAAGCGCGACGCATGCTTGGAAGAACGCCGGGAAATATTGTGGCAGTACGACCGTTACGTCAGGGCGTTATTTCAGACTACACGGTCACAGAAAAAATGTTAAAATACTTTATTGCAAAAGCAGTCGGACGACGACTACGTAAACCAAGGATTACAGTATGTGTTCCAAGTGGTGTAACAGAGGTTGAAAAAAGAGCAGTTGAAGATGCAACCTATGAAGCAGGTGCACGTAAAGTAGAGATTATTGAAGAACCCATTGCAGCAGCTATTGGCGCCGGCATTGATATATCAAAAGCATGTGGTAGCATGGTTGTTGATATCGGTGGCGGAACGTCAGATATCGCTGTAATCTCCCTAGGAGGAACGGTTGTGAGTACATCCATTAAAATTGCCGGTGATAATTTTGATGAAGCCCTAGTACGCTATATGCGTAAAAAACATAACCTTCTTATTGGTGAGCGTACAGCAGAAGAGATTAAGGTTAAAATCGGAACGGCGTTTAAACGTCCGGAAGTCTTACAGATGGATGTTCGTGGACGTAACTTGATTACCGGATTACCAAAAACCATTACAGTAACATCAGAAGAAACAGAGGAAGCTTTACGAGAAACAACATCAGCCATTGTGGATGCGGTACATAGTGTTTTGGAAAAAACACCTCCTGAGTTGGCATCAGATATTGCCGATCGTGGAATTGTCTTAACGGGTGGTGGCGGAATGCTCCAAGGCTTAGATCAGCTTATTGAAACGAAAACAGGTATTAACGTGATTCAAGCCGATGATCCACTCACTTGTGTAGCAATAGGCACAGGAAAATATGTCGAATATCTTGCACATAATAAATATTAGGGGTTAAGAAATCCTAAAGTTATAACGATATATACTAGAGAATAGCCTATGCAAAGGAGTTAATTATGGTAAGAGGATTATATACAGCTTATACAGGTATGGAAGCTCAGCAGCAGAAGATGGACGTTGTTTCGAATAATCTTGCAAATGCAAATACAGCAGGGTTTAAGAAAGATTCTGTAACCATGGAATCATTTAAAGAAGTCTTAGCGATTAAAATTAATGATCCAATGAATAAATCAAATACAAATATCGGGTCCATGACTTTAGGTGTAGCTGTAGATAATATCTATACAAACTTCGAGCAAGGGGCCTTGAAACATAACGAAGATCCTTTTTCAGTGGCAATAGAAGGTAAGGGAATGTTCGTTGTCGGTAAAATGAATGATGATGGGACCATTAATGAGAAGTTCACACGTGACGGTTCCTTTACGCTGAATGCCAATAATGAACTGGTGACCAAAGACGGAAACTATGTTGTTGGCCAAGAAGGCATTATCACCATACCGTCCGGTCAATTTTCAGTCAAAGAAAATGGTGCCATCTATGAAAACAATGTCATGACTGATCAGCTTCAAATTGTAGCTTTCGAGGATTATGGAACACTTCGTAAAATCGGAAATAGCCTTTATGATGTAACCCAACAAAGTGTTCGAACAGACTTTGAAGGACTGGCACGTCAAGGCTATGAAGAAGCTTCAAATGTAAACTCGGTCAAAGAAATGATTGAAATGATTTCGGTTATGCGTAGCTATGAAGCCAATCAAAAAGTCTTAACTACGTATGATGAAACACTTGATAATGTTGTTAATAATGTAGGTCGATTATAATAGGAGGAATGACATATGATGCGTTCATTATGGACCGCAGCGTCCGGGATGAAGACACAGCAATTAACGGTAGATACTATTGCTAATAACTTGGCAAATGCGAATACGATAGGATTCAAGAAAGAACGTTTGGAATTTAAATCCCTATTATATGAGACAATGCGTGAAGCAGGAAGTATTGATGACCAAGGTTCACCAGTCAACTTACAAGTTGGACACGGTGTTCGTGCAGCAGGATCAGTCAAGACTTTTTCCCAAGGAAATATTGAAGTGACAGAAGCTCCTCTTGATTTTGCAATGGCAGGGAATGGATTTTTTGCAGTTGAAACTTTTGACGGCAGTGTAAAATATGCCAAAGCCGGTTCATTTAAAGTCAGTCAAGATGATGGTGAGTTGACATTAACCGATGTGAACGGCTACCGAATCTTGAATGCAGATGGTGATCCCATCACCTTTGACGAAGGCGTGTCAATGGACCGAGTCGTTGTTGATGAAATGGGTAACTTTGCAACGGTCGTTGATAGAGAACCGGTTGACTTAGACCATCAATTTGAGATTGTACAGTTTGCAAATGTTGCAGGTTTACGATCGGTAGGTAATGGATTATTTGAGACAACGGTTGCATCTGGTCAAGCAGTATCTGAGCATGAAAATGATGACTTGGAAAAATCGTCTATTATTCAAGGTGCATTAGAATCTTCCAACGTACAAGCGGTGGAAGAAATGGTCGGTATGATTATTGCTCAACGCGCATATGAATTAAGTTCAAAAGCAATTCAAACATCAGATGATATGCTAGGAATGGCAAATAATCTGAAACGATAGAATAAATCAAGTTAGGATGGTGCATTATGGATATTAAGGGAATCGGTCAAGATCTTTCCGGCGTCTATGGAAGTTTTCAAAAAGACACATCGATTGAACAAGAATTTCAAAAAATCTTAAATCAAACCATGGAAGTAAGCAATCAGGAAAAAAAAGATAAAGAACTGAAAGAAGCGTGCCAATCCTTTGAATCCTATTATGTCCAACGTCTTTTTAAAGAAATGCGAAAGACAGTTCCGGATGGTGGACTGTTTGAGAAAAGCAATGCCGGAGAAATCTATTCAGAGATGTTAGATGAAGAATATTCAAAAATCATTTCAGAAGGTCAAGGAATCGGCATCGCAGACGCATTGTATAAGCAATTATCGTCAACAAATAAATAGATACATGAAAACCATCAACATTGGCACTCAAACCAATTATTGATGGTTTTTCTTTCTGCATGTTCGAGAGGTAAGAAGATATGGTTGACTTTTCTACATCGATCAAGACGATATTCATACTCATTGAATTGATTACAAGTTTAGGATTAACACAAGAGCATATGACTATTGAAGGCTATGAACAAAACATATATACCATTCGAGTGGATGCAAATCAAGGAGCCAAGATGGTGCAGGAGTTTGCCTATAATGGACTCTTTGGTTATGACTTTGTTTCATCGATGGCTGTTCAAGAGGAGATAACATATCCACTTGGTGTCAACGGAATGTTTTATGATGGATATGGGCGACCCCAAGGCATTGTCATCAAAGATCATGAATTGCTTTCTCTTCGGTCGGTGCACACACCCGTATTTTTAGTGTATGATGATGGTGATGTTGAGATAAAAGAGATTCAAGTTCGCGGATATCTTGTCCATGGAGAAGTCCGTCAACCCTTATACGAGATTAATGATGATTATGAAAATCGCGGTGTGGGTGTCTACACACGGTGGTTTGGAAAATATCTATATCCACAAGAAAACATAGGTATCTATCGTGTAGAAAATGATGTCGTTACAGAAATCATTAGTCATAATGAGCGTGTTCCTCTTGAGGGAATGGCTTTTCAAGAGAAAAACTATGTCATCTCTCGAAAATTATTTTCAGACGAACCGATTTATCAAGTCGGAGATTCGATACAGGTTGAACTTGAAAGTGACATTCAAATAGAGTCCGTTAAAGAAGCCTTTCAGACGGGTGGTTGGCTAGTTTATGAGGGCGAAAATGTAGCCCAAGACTATGAACCCTTTGTTGGATATACAACATCCTTGCAACCACGAACGGCGATTGGAATCACAGACCAAGAAGAAATCGTTGTTAAAGTCATTGATGGGCGACAACCGGGCATTAGCCAAGGGGTCACCGGAAAACAACTGGCAGCCTTAATGCAAGAGGAAGGATGCGTCTTTGCCACATACCTTGACGGAGGTTCGTCATCAGTGGTGGTTAAAGACGGTAAAGTCATCAATCATCCCAGTGGTGGAGAAGAAAAGGCCGTGGCACATGGATTGTTCTTTAACAGGACAATCCCAAAAGAGTTGCAAAAATAGGAATATACAGTATAATAAACTTAGAATAAATTAGGAGGACAATTATGTCAAAAAGATTATTTACTTCAGAATCAGTCACTGAAGGACATCCAGATAAAGTATGTGACCAAATTTCAGATGCAGTACTTGATGCAATACTTGCACAAGATCCAAAAGCCAGAGTTGCTTGTGAGACGGCTGTAACCACAGGTATGGTCATGGTTATGGGAGAGATATCAACCGATTGCTATGTGGATATTCCCAAAGTTGTACGGGCAACCGTTGACGAAATCGGATATCATGATGCCAAAGCGGGCTTTGATGCCGAGACATGTGCAGTCCTAGTAACGATTGATGAACAATCACCGGATATTGCCATGGGTGTTGATGTCGCTCTTGAAATCAGAGATGGCCAAGAACACATAGAAGAAGAAGCCGGAGCCGGTGACCAAGGAATGATGATTGGTTATGCATGCGATGAAACCGATGAACTTATGCCCTTGCCGATTTCCCTCGCACACAAGCTATCCAAACGCTTATCTCAAGTGCGTAAAGACGGAACATTAACCTATTTACGCCCGGACGGAAAATCCCAAGTTACTGTGGAATATGAAGACAATGTTGCCAAACGTGTGGACGCAGTTGTTATTTCAACACAACATGATGAGCATGTAAGCCAAGAAACCATTCGCGAAGATTTGAGAAAACATGTTATTGATCATGTCATTCCTGAAGCGTTTTTGGATGACAATACCAAATATTATATTAACCCAACCGGACGTTTTGTTATTGGCGGCCCACAGGGAGATGCCGGCTTAACCGGACGTAAGATTATCGTAGATACTTACGGTGGTTATGCAAGTCATGGTGGTGGTGCATTTTCAGGGAAAGATCCGACAAAAGTGGATCGATCTGCAGCCTATGCAGCAAGATACGTGGCAAAAAATGTGGTTGCTGCCGGATTAGCCAAGCGTTGTGAGATTGAACTTGCTTATGCCATTGGTGTTGCACATCCGGTATCTATTTTTGTAGATACAGATGGGACAGGTATCGTGAGTGATGAGAGAATCACAGAGATCATTAATGAAGTCTTTGACCTAAGACCGTCAGCGATTATTAAGGATTTAGACTTACGTCGTCCCATTTATCGTCAGACAGCAGCCTATGGACATTTCGGACGTACGGATATTGATCTTCCATGGGAACGTATCGATAAAGTTGAGGAACTTAAGGCAAAAGCAAACGCGTAAAATGATTTGAGGGTTTATGGAGAAGATTGTAGGCATTGTCGAAGAGATTATATATCAAAATGAACAAAACGGATATACCATTATCGTTGTCTCCACACAAGATGGTGAGCTGACTTGTGTGGGAACAATGTTTAAATTATCCATCGGGGAAGAAATCACCGTAGAGGGTGATTATACAACCCATCCTATCTACGGAAAGCAGTTTAATGCGGAGGTTTTTTCGACATCCGTACCCAAAGATAAACATGCATTTGAAAAATATTTAGGGTCCGGTGCCATCAAAGGAATCGGACCTGTTTTGGCAGGGAAAATTGTGGAAAGCTTTGGAGATGATACCTTTCGTATCATTGAAGAAGAGCCGGAGCGACTCGAAGAAGTCAAAGGAATTAGTATGCAAAAAGCACAGCAGATTGCCGAGATTTTTTATGAGCAGCGCAGTATGCGCCAAGCTATTCTTTTTCTACAGGAGTATCAGATTTCATTAACCTATGGTTTGAAAATATACGATTTCTATAAGGAAAAAACCTATCAAGTCGTTCGGGAAAATCCATATCGTTTAGCAGAAGATATCTATGGGATCGGTTTTAAGCTGGCTGATGAAATCGCGAAAAAAATTGGAATTGAAGAAAACCACCCCCATCGAATCATGTCAGCTATTACCTATGTCTTAAACCAAGGAACCCTTGATGGGCACGTATATTTAGACAAATCCATGCTTGTTGAACGCACCCAGGAACTTCTGGGAATTTCCATTGAACAGATTGATCGGGAGATTATGGAACTTCAACTCAAACAGCAAATCAAAGTTCAACAAGAAGAGGATGTTACCCGCATCTATCTCATTCATTACTATTCCATGGAAGAAGCGTGTGCTCACAAAATATGTCAATGTCTCACCCATGAAATCCAACAGATTGATAAAGTTGAAAAGCGGCTTGCATCGATTGAGATGCGAAACGATGTTTCTTTAGATGCCGTGCAAAAAGAGGCTGTTCTTGACAGTGCAAAATATCCTTTTTTTGTACTGACCGGAGGACCGGGAACAGGGAAAACGACCACTATCAATACCTTGATACAAATGTTTGAAGAAGAGGACCTGATTATCTTTTTAGCGGCACCGACGGGAAGAGCGGCAAAGCGGATGACAGAGACAACCGGTCATGAAGCAAGAACCATTCACCGCCTACTAGAGATTAACTTTACCTCGGATGATCAACGTCAATCCTTTGAACGTAATGAAGACTATCCCCTAGAATGCGATGTCTTAATCGTTGACGAGATTTCCATGTTGGATATTACCCTCTTTTATCATCTTTTAAAGGCCGTTCCCCTAGGGTGTCGTGTTATATTAGTGGGGGATAAGGACCAGCTTCCCTCTGTCGGACCGGGCAATGTTTTAAGAGATCTTATTCATGTTCAACATTTTGTGCCCACAGTGACTCTGCAAAAGATTTATCGGCAAGCGGAAAAGAGCGCTATTGTCCTTAATGCCCATAAAATTCATCAAGGGAATATGATTGATTATAAGAATAAAGATGACTTCTTTTTTATTCAACGAAAACAAAGTCAGCAAATACTTAAGGAAATCATTTCCTTAGTCAAATCACGATTACCTAAATTTACAGGCATCGATTATCAAGAAGGCATTCAAGTCTTAACGCCTATGCGTAAGGGAATGCTGGGAGTAGAACAATTAAATATTGAATTGCAAAAAGCCTTGAATCCGTCATCGGCCAAACGGGCTGAAAAGACCTTTCGTCAAACAACCTTTCGTGAAGGGGATAAGGTGATGCAGATTCGCAATAATTATAATATTAACTGGTCCATTAAGAGTCAGTTTGGCATTGTGATTGACGAAGGCGTCGGTGTTTTTAACGGAGATTTAGGGACCATTAAACAGATTAATCATTATTCGGAAACATTAATCGTTGTTTTTGATGATTTAAAAGAAGTGACCTATGAATTTACCCAGTTAGATGAACTGGAATTAGCCTATAGCATCACTATTCATAAGTCCCAAGGGAGTGAATATCCGGTGGTCATTATACCCTTATTTAAAGGTCCTAGTATGCTTCTAAGCCGAAATCTTCTCTATACGGCAGTAACACGGGCCAAGAGATTGGTTGTCCTTGTTGGGGATAATGAGATTTTAAAACATATGATTGATAACAACCGAGAAATTCATAGGAATTCAACACTTTTTGTGCGAATTGAAGAAGCGGCACATCTACTTGATGTTAAGGAGTTGGCATAAGTGAATCCAATTTATAGGTATATATTTCCAAATAAATGCATCTTTTGCATGGAAGAATTAGAGGAAACCACGACAGATATCTGTAATGTATGCTATAATAAAATCAAGGTCGTTGAAGAAACATACTGTCGCCGCTGTGGAAAATTAAGAGAGCTTGAAGATGATTTGTGTTTGGATTGTCTGACACGCCCCCATGAATTTGAAGCCGGACGTGGCCTCTTTGTTTATGATGACCGAGTAAAAAAAGCCTTGTTTGGACTTAAGTTTTATAATCATACCTGGATTGCTCGCAAGATGGGGCGAATCATGGCAGATTATTATTTAGAGCATGTGGGATGGGAGATTGACTATGTTATGCCGATTCCGATTCACTATTTTAAACACATCACACGTGGTTATAATCAAGCCGAAGTCTTGGCAAACTATTTTGTAAAAGCCTATAACGAACAAATGGTCCAATACCAAGGAAAACCCGTTAAGCTGTTGAAAAAAGGGTTGAAGCGAATAAAATGGACAGCGCCACAAAAAGATCTCAATCCGGAGACACGATATAAAAATTTAGAAAATGCATTTATTGTGAATGCGAAAATCACGAATGAAGTTAAAAATTGTAATGTACTTATTATAGATGATATTTATACAACAGGTGCAACTATGGATGTCTGTGCAAGACAACTTAAAACAGCCCAAGTGGGTAAGGTGTTCTTCATAACAGCAGCCATTGGAAGCGGACTCTAATTCTTAGGAGGTTATGGATATGGATGTTAGAAATTGTAAAAAATGCGGTCGTATATTTAATTTTGTGGGTGGTCAACCGATTTGTGCCCAGTGCAAATCAGAATTAGAAGACAAGTTTGTAGAAGTGAAGACCTACATTCGAAGAAATCCTCAGGCAAATATTGGACAAGTGGCAGAGGAATGTGGCATTGATACCCGTCAGATTCGCCAATGGGTCCGAGAAGAACGATTACTATTCTCGGCAGATAGTGCCATGGGCATCGAGTGCGAAAAATGCGGCAAGACAATTCGAACCGGGCGTTTTTGCGATGAATGTAAGCGCGATACAGCCAATGATTTGCATAGTGCCTACCACAAACCAAATTCTGAACCGGTTGAATCGGGTAAGAAAAATGATTCAAAAAGTCGAATGCGCTTTATGGATAAAGACCATCGCCGATAAGAGGGATTTACTTGAAGATAAAATATGCGTCGATTCATTTCGTCGAGTATTTCTAGAACTTAAAAAAAGAGGATGCAACGGATTCTAAACTCGCTGTCGCTCAGACAGAAGAATCCTTACCTTGCATTCTCTTTTTTTCGTTAAGAAATACGACGACTTATGACAAAACTCTTCTTTTACCTTCAAGCAAATCAGATAAATTGGTTCTAACACTTGCTAATAGTATTAGAAGGTGTGTATATAAGGCAAGGTGCATCATCGGTACCCGCATCTGAGTCTCATATATTGAAAATGATTAAAGAAACAGATGGAGATAGCTATGTAGATTTGAGATCTTTGAATCAAGATTTATCTTTCGAAACATTAAAGAGAGAGTTTGACAAAGCAGGTATCGTCTTAGAAAAACCGCAAATGAAAACATTAAATATTATAGATGAAGATGATCTTTATACTAATTTAGGATTCCTGTTGTCAGATCAATGTCCTTATACCACAAAAGCAGCCGTGTTTGAAGGATCATTGATTCGACAAATGCGAGAAATATATGACTTTCTTGATCGGTATAATCGCACGAGATCAAGCTTTAATAGCCTTGAGCGTGTTGATGTACGAGAGTATCCGGAAACAGCTATTAGAGAAGCCTTGTTAAACTCTATTGTTCATAAAGATTATTCATATGGAAGCAGTACCTTGATAAGTGTTTTTGATCATCGAATAGAAATATTGACGGTAGGTGGTTTGGTGAGGGGATTAACGAAGGAAGATATTATGATTGGGACATCTATTTTAAAAAATAAATATTTGGCAAATGTGTTTTATCGATTGAAATGGATTGAAGCATACGGAACCGGTATATTAAAAATCAAAGAAGCATATAATGCGTTTGATGTTAAACCAATATTTGAAATAACCGATAATGCCTTTAAGGTGAAGCTTCCCGCGATAGCCATCCACAGTCAGGGAAAAAACTCGGATGCACAGTACAGTGAGAATGAATTGAAAATAATAGAAATGTTAAAAACAGGAAAAGCGGTTAAGAGAAAAGAAGTTGAACAGGAGCTTAAAATATCCCAATCAATGGCAGTTAAAATGCTAAAAGGAATGCTAGAAAAAAATATAGTTAAAAAAATAGGAACAGGTAAAAATGTGCAGTATAGGATGCCCGAAGATAAAATATAGGTTTCTTCATAAGCCGTAGTGTTTCAAAGGGAAGAAAAAGGGCAATGCAAAACAAGGATTCTTCTGTTTGAGCGACAGCGAGTTTAGAATCCGTTGCATTGCCCTTTTTCTGAGCTTATGAAACACTAGGCGCAATGAATCGACGCATATTTTGTCTTCGGGCATCTTTTATTGCAACAAAATGAATTTTTTTTAACATAATCCTAAACTTTTCTAACAACCTATCCGATACATAATGTGAATGAATGAGTGATTGAAATTAAAGGATGGTGACAAGAATGAGAATAAACGGAGTAAATAATATTGACCAAGTGTATAAAGCGAAAAAAACGAATAAGGCTTATAATACACAAGGAGTGGAATCGAGTAAAGATGTTGTGACATTATCAAACTTTGCAAAAGATCTTTCAGTAGCCAAGAAGGCAGTGAATCAAACTCCGGATGTGCGTATGGATCGAGTTAATGCATTGAAGGCCCAAATCGAATCAGGAGAATACAATATTAGTGCATCTCAAATCGCAGAAAAAATGCTTGAACAATCTCGCGGATTATAAGATAGAGGTGTAAATATGGCAAGTATTATTGAAGAATTAATTGAAGTATTAGAGGACACAACAGGATGTTATGAAAACCTCTTACAGATGGCGAATAATAAAACGGATGTTATTATCAAAGGGGACGTGCCCAGCCTACAAACACTCACAGATGAGGAACAGAGTGTAGCTGGGCGTCTTTTGCGTTTAGAGAAAAAACGCATTGAACTCATCGAGGATATCTGTTTAGTGACCAATAAAAAATCAAAAGATATGACGGTATCTAGCTTGATTGAACTAATCCCTTCCGATAAACCGGAAAATATTAAGCTTTACAACGTAAGTATGCGAATGATGGAGATTGTTCATGACGTAAAAAAAGTCAATGATATTAATCAACAATTGTTAGTAGAATCCCTTGATTTTGTGAATTTTACAATGAATGCGATTCAAAGTGCTTCGTCACAGAACTCAGGGAATGGATACGAGAAAAAAGGACAACGTTATGAAGGGCAAACGGATAATAATTTCTTTGATGCAAAGCAATAAATCGAACCATAATAATTGACAGAAAGGATGAGGTCATGGGCTCAATCAGTAGTTTATCTCGAGCGGTGTCAGCATTAATGACAAGTCAGTCGGCGCTAAATACAACAGCGCATAATATTACAAATGTAGATACAAAAGGATATGTTCGACAACAAGTAATTATGTCGGATTCTAGATATTCCACAGTAGGAGTATCTAGAAATTCAGGAATGCAGGTCGGTTTAGGTACGGATGTTCAAGTTATTCGACAAGTCAGAGATCGCTTTTTAGATTCGGCATTTCGCGATGAAAATAGCCGCTTAGGTTTTTATGAGAGTAAAAGTAACGCGATTGAAGAAGTGGAAAATATTTTAGGAGAGATTGAAGGTGAATCTTTTTCTAAGATTTTAAATAATCTATGGGAATCTATGTCAGAATTGGCTAAGAGCCCAGAAGGGTTGGAAACCCGTGGAACATTTATTCAAAACGCAACGATTTTTGTTGAAAAATCCAATTTGATCATGGGACAATTACAGGATTATCAAAAAAATCTAAATACGGAAGTCATGAATAAGGTGAAACGAATCAATGAAATTGGTCAAGAGATTCGCAACTTAAACGAAGTCATTGCTGAAAAAGAAGTGCACGGAGCCAAAGCTAATGATTATCGTGATCAGCGTAACTTACTGGTAGATGAACTTTCAGAAATGGTAGATGTGTCCTACAGAGAAGACATTAATAATAATATGATTGTTAGTATTGAAAATGTTCCTTTTGTGACAGTGGGTCATGTTAATAAATTGGATTTAACCTATGCGGAGAACAAAAGTTTACTCGTTGATCCCTATTGGCCACACTTGAGTGATCTCACTGCAACACCTGAAAAAATACAAAAATTATATAACATAGATATTCCGACAACAACAGCAGCCAATAATGATAAAGGATCTTTGAAAGGATTAATCTTAACAAGAGGAACAAGAACTGCCAATTATACTGATCTTGATGATCCAGCTATATATAAAAAATATATTGAACCGTCAGAAATCATGACAGTACAAGCCCAATTCGATAATCTTATTCATGGAGTTGTGACTATGATTAATGATACGGTTGCCCCTGTAGGTGGAACAACAGGCCCCTATGGACTGAATGGTGAGCAAGGCTATGAGATTTTTTCAAGACAATATATTGATGACCGCAATGTTACTGAAGATGTAACCAATGAATATACACTATATTCAGCCGGCAACTTGAAAATGAATGGAGATGTCGTTTTAGATTACAATAAAATTGGATTAAGTCGTGAAATAGGCGTTGATGGTGATAGTTCAGTCGTTGAAGAGATGTTGGTTAAATGGCAAAATCCTTTTTCAAATATTGACCCAACGTTAAATGGTGATTTAAACTTCGATGATTATTACAATAGTTTTGTATCCGGAGTTGGAACCATGGGGAGTGCGGTTAATAATCAAGTGGCTAACCAAAAACTTTTGACCGGACAGATTGATAATCAAAGAAATCAAATGATGGGGGTATCTTCGGATGAAGAGTTATCTAATATGATGAAGTATCAACATGCATATAATGCGGCGTCTCGTGTTGTCAGTGTTGTTGATGATATGATAGAACGGGTAGTTAATCAAACCGGATTAGTCGGCAGATAAGGAAGGAGGCGAGCCAATGCGATCATCTTTTTTTGGTTTAAATGTAGCGCAACAAGGATTATATACATCTAGAACGATGTTAGATATTACAAATCATAACATCAGTAATGCAGAGACAGAAGGCTATACACGTCAATATGGTGTCCAAAAAGCGACAAGACCCATGCCGAATGCTCAACGGGGCATGGTAGGAACGGGTACGACCATTGAACAGATTAGCCAACATCGAAATGAATATCTTGACCATAAATTTTGGAATATGAATAAAGATTATGGGACATATGAAGTGAAATCGACCATGCTTCAACAGATGGAGCTGATTTTTAATGAACCTTCAGAGGTTGGTTTTACATCCTATTTTGACAACATGTTTGAAACCCTTCAGAGTTTATCGAAAGATCCTTCCGATGAAGCAAATCGCGCGAATTTTCTTGCGTCAGCGGAAAGTTTTTCCCAATACATAACGGACTTAGGAAAACAATTGCGTGGGACACAAAACGATGCCAACTTTGGTGTGAAAAATAGTGTCAATCAGATTAATAGTTATGCGGAACAAATCTCAACGTTAAATCAACAAATTCGTAACCTTGAGCTGAATGGCAATCGTGCCAATGACCTAAGAGACCAACGAATGGTCTTGGTAGATAAGTTGTCAAAAGTAGTCGGTATTAATTATCAAGTCGCCACAGATCAGTATGGTATGGAGACAATCAATATCACTATCAACGGGCAACAGCTCGTTAGTGGCAATGCCTTTAATACATTAGAGCTATCGACCCGCGAAACTTTAGATAATCCGGAAGATAATCCGGATATCTACGATATAAAATGGAATTCCGGAAAAAACTTGTATACAGATAATTTAACAGGTGAATTAAAAGGATATATTGATATACGTGATGGGAATAATGGGAACAATTTTAAAGGGACAGTAGATAGTGTAGATACTATCAATAATACAATCACTTTAGCAGATGCTAACCGTTTTGATATTCCGATGTCAGGAAAACTTCTTATTGACGGTGTACCTTATGAATATGATGACTATACCTATGATGAAGCTTCGAATGAAGTGACACTTGAGCTTAATATTGCAACACCGGCTACAGGAGTAACTGCCGGGAATAAAGTAGCTATGGGCCATGTCAATACATTCAAAGGAGTTCCTTATTACATGCAGCAACTCAATAAATTTGTTCGAACCTTCGCGAGTGAATTCAATACGCTTCAACAATCCGGTAACAATGGAACAGGCTCTCCCATTTTTGTATATAAAGGATATGATGGTTCGACTCCTCTTGATGCCGGAGACATGTCCTCCTATACAGATATGACCATTGATAATTTCATTGTTAATCCGGCAATGGTAGACGATGTCTCGCTTCTTTCGACCAAGTCCAGTGCAAGTGATGGTGAAAGTGCCAATGATATTATTCTTGCTATGATTGATAAACGTCAGGATACAAATATGTTTGCTAAAGGTGTTCCGGATAACTATATGCAAAGCATTATTAGTGAGTTGGGGATTGATGTTAGTCAAATGTCAAGCTTTCGTGACGGACAAGAACAGTTGACAAAAATGATTACAAATCAACGATTGTCAATATCAGATGTTGATTTGGAAGAAGAGACGGTAAATTTATTAAAATATCAACAAGCATATAGCATGTCAGCGAAGATCATGAGCGTTTTTAATGAAATTTATAATGTAACCATTAATCAAATGGGTGTATAATAAGGTGGTGACAAAATGCGTATAACGAATACAATGATGACAAATAATATTTTGACCAATGTCAATCGGAACCGTAAGACTATGTCAATTTATGAACAACAAATGTCAAGTGGAAAAAAAATACAAAAAGCATCTGAAAATCCAATTATTGCTTCGAGAGCCTTAAAATTTCGAACGACCATTAGTCAAATAGGTCAATATAAAACAAATACAGAAGATGCAATGAGTTGGTTAGAAGTGACTGAACAAGCTATATCAAACACGACCGATATTCTCAAACGTGTGCGTGATCTTTCGGTACAAGGCGCAAGTGATACATTAACAACGATGAACCGAGATAGTATTATATCTGAATTAATTGAACTAAAAGAACAGTTGGTTAATGAAGGGAATGTATCTTATGCCGGGCGATATATGTTCACCGGTTTTCAAACAGATAGTTCCCTTGTGTTTAACGAACCATCAACAGACACCTATGAAATTACGGAAAGTTTTACCAAAGAAGATATCGAAACCGTGAAGCGTGTATATGATGATGGGACAGGTAACTCAGAGATTCATGATGTGAAGCGTATACGATTAGGATATAGTGAGTTAGATGGAATAGGTATTGCTTCAGCAGAGTTGGCAGGTGCTGGTTTCACAATCGTTAATAAAAATTCGAGTGACCTTGATGCATATGATGTTCCGGATGCCAGCAACATAGTTCACTTTATTCAAGATACTGGAGAACTAGTTTTTAATACAGCTGAGGCAGATGCATTAACCGCGGGCTTTGATTTTAATGTAAACTATCAAAAATCGAATTTTATTAAAGGGGATATTAAGCCAGATCACTATTTTGAAGTAACCAATATAACCACAGGCGATACATTTTTTCCGGATAACGAAGCAATGAACTATCAAGTATCCTATAGTCAAACCCTTCAAGTCAACGAGATGGGGCATAATATTATTACAAAAGATTTGGTTCGTGACTTAGAAGAAATCATAAATCAAGTCCGTAATATTGAGAACGATGATTCTCTTGAAGATGCTTTAAAAGAAGACATCATAGGGGAATCTTTTACCAAGCTCATCGGTAAAATGGACAAACATATTCAAAACAATTTAAATATCACAGCGAAAATTGGTGGTAAAATTAATCGACTTGAATTAACGATTGATCGTTTATCAGCAGATAAATTGAATTTTACTGATCTTATGTCAGAAAACGAAAATGTGGATATGGCAGAAGTGCTTATTCAATTTGCTTCAATGGAAGTTGTATATAATGCATCTTTATCAGCGAGTGCAAAAATAATTCAACCAACACTGTTAGATTTTATACGATAATATAGTAGGGGGAAGGAGTAAGTATATGGAAATTGCAACAAAGCATTTTGGAAACGTTAATATTGATGAATCAAAAGTAATTACTTTTGAAGAAGGAATCTTTGGATTCAAAGACGTGAAGAAATTCATATTACTTTATGATCAAGGAGAAGAGGGGGGGGCACTTGTTTGGTTACAAGCAGTGGAAGCACCGGAGACGTGTCTTCCCCTTGTCAATCCGATGAATTGGTTTACAGATTATGCACCGGAGGTTGATGATGAACTGATTGCTTCGATTGG
>CAZVKG010000064.1:0-21254 GCA_964627665.1 uncultured Eubacteriales bacterium
TTTTTATTGCAACAAAAAAGACTGTGCACTAACTTATGTTAGTGCAACAGCCCCCTCTTTATTTTGAATTTTATTCGATAATATAGTTTATTTGTAACTGGATATCTTGATCATAATCACCGAAGCCTTTTCCATATATATTGATGCCGCCTTTATTCTCGGCATCATCTTTTATGCCTATTTTTATGTCGATACTATGACCGTCCAAGGGGACATCGCTGATTTTTATATCAGATATCTTGTTATTATTTAAGTAGGTTCCGTCTGCATTTATCTGCACCTGAACGAGTAATCCGTATTGTGAAAAATGTACCCGTTCCCAAAGCGTTGATTTGAGCTTGCCTTTGCGATCCCCAAAATCAGATGGGGAGGTCCAAGTTAATAGTTCTATACCATTCATCCAAAAGGTAATATCCGAAGGCCAATCCATTTCATAATTTGGAGCTTCTGAACATATCTCAAGTGAAAACTGAATATTTTCTAACTGGGCACCATTTAAGTTGTTCAAGTGGTATGGGAAACGATAGGACATATATCCTGTACGAAACCAAATATGTTTTGCATCCACACGACCCGGATCAAAGAAAGAGCTTTCTAAGTCTTCAGAAGCAATTACGCCTTTTTCTCCTATCATACCGCAAGTTGGGGAGACCTTGCAATCGGTAAAGTGTCCGACAGGCATATTGATTTCATATTCTTTGTATTTATCACCGTGAGGATAACGATCGTCAAGATTAATGAAAATATCGGCATAATTTTTGGTGCACATGCGTTTGGTCCCACGCGTTGCTGACGAAAGCTCGGTAATGATGAGGCCGGCGTCTTCTAACACCTTAACATTTGAAGCAATTGTGGATAAAGATGTATTTAATTTATCAGACAAGTCGACAATAGACATGGTCTTCTCCGAGATAGCTTGTAGTATTTGAACTCTCAATTCTGTAGATAAAGCATGACATATGGTTGTTAGCTGTTTTGAATTATTTAAAGATAATTTTAACATCGTGTTTTGCCTCCTCTTTATTTCTTTATATTATACTATAAAATCGATAAAATAAAAACTTTTTATAAAACACAAAAAGAAGAATGAAACAGAAAAAATAAAATGAAACAAAAGATTGACTTCAAAACAGAAAAGATGTATAATAAGTTTATCTTACGTAAGAGATGTTTAGGTTAACAGGTTAATATTCTATTTAAAATGAATTATTGGAGGAGTTACTGATGAAAAAAATTATGGTGTGGCTACTTTCTTTGACTTTAATGATGACAGTTATCGCGGGGTGTAGTAACGAACAAGACAATTCAAATAATACAGGTGCAACAACAGGAGACGCAGCCAATGCAAACGAAACATCTGATACCAATACGACAAAGGGGGAACTTGTTTTTTGGACTCCCTTTGGTGGTGGAGACTATGAATTCATGAAAGAAATGGTGGATGAATACAATAGCACATCACCGGAGTATACGGTTGAGATTGTTTCAAAGGCTTGGGATACATACTATCAAGGTATTAATGGTGCATTAATTTCTCAAAGTGGTCCGGATGTTTTCATAACGCATCAATCAAAACTTGCTGAACTTATTCCGACGCAACAACTACAAAATATTCAAGAGATTAACAGTAGTATTGACTGGAATGAATATAATGAATCACAACTTGCTGGAGTTACTGTTGATGATGTTCAATACGCCGTGCCTTTAGATACACATGCAGCAGTTATGTTTTATAATAATGAAATCCTTGAACGTGCCAATTTAACAGCAGAAGATCTTGCCTCAGCGAATGATATGGAGAGCTGGAACAATATTTTAGAGGCTTTATTACCTGTTATTAGCCAAGATGAACATGTCCTTGATATTGCAAATTCAGGTGCAAATACGGTTCAACAATTTTGGTCATGGTATGTACTTGCGGTTCAAGATGGTGGCGGATATCTGGAGGGAGACACTGTTATTATGAATGACGAACCTGGCGTTGAGGCCCTTGATATTCTTATTGATTGGAAAGAAAAGGGATATCTAAAAAGTGGAATTGATGATGGAGCAAGTTATGATATCTTTAAATCCGGAAAAGCAGCAATCAACTTTACAGGTGTTTGGGCAACAGGAAACTACGAGACAAATCCTGATCTTGATTTTGGTGTCATGCCTATACCGGCCATTAATGGACAACAAAAAACGTGGGGAGATTCCCATACCTTTGCTATTCCGTCGTATGTAGATGGAGAACGTCAAGAAGCAGCATTATACTTTGCAGATTGGATTAATAGCCATGCAGTAACATGGGCAAAAGCAGGACATGTTCCGGCAAAGAAAACAGTGACTGAATCGGAAGAATATTTGAACTTACCATACCGTTCAGATTATGCAAAAGTCGTTGATCAAGTTGTTTACTATCCAAGTAATGAAAAGTTATGGTCAGCAAATGATATTGCAGCTAAACTTATCAATACAGCATTTATCGGCGACATAACATCACAGGAAGCGCTTGACTTGGCCAAGGAAGAGATTGAAGCAATAATGGAGTAAAAATGGTTTAATGCATTTGGGCCGACAGGCCCAATGCATATACTTAGGAGGGTGTACATTTTGTCAACGAATCGAATCAAATCAAGTTATAATAGTTGGAAAGCAGCATTTGTATTTTTGTTTCCATTCATGCTTTTATATGGCTTTTTTACAATCTATCCACTATTTAACGGTTTTATTATGAGTTTTCATACAGGACGTTTTGGGATTGGGGAAGAATTTGTCGGACTTGCTAATTACATCAAAATGTTTAGCGATAAACATTTCTATGGAGCACTTTTAAATACTCTATTTTTTGTAGCTATATCAACACCACTTATTGTCGTTTTTGGTTTATTATTTGCAGTGATTTCAAATTCGAGATTTAAAGGCGCAAATTTTGTAAAAATTGCAACCTTTTTACCCTATGTTTTATCTATATCCGTTATTACAAGTGTATGGGTATATATTTTTAAACCACATATCGGACTATTAAATAATGTATTAATGAATATTGGGCTTATTTCAGAACAAATTATGTGGTTTGACAATAGCCTGTTTGCTTGGACGACAATCACAGTTGCAACACTTTGGTGGACGATTGGATTTAATATGATTATATTGATTGCCGGATTACAAGATATACCACATAGCTTATACGAAGCATCATCGATTGACGGAGCAAATCGACTTCAGCAATTCCTGTTTATCACACTACCATCTCTAAGTGGTGTCTTAAAAATGGTGATTTTACTTCAAGTTATTGCATCCTTTAAACTATTTGGACAGCCTTGGTTGATGACAGGTGGAGGACCGGGAAATTCAACAACACCCATGGTACAATACATATATGAAACAGGTTTTCGTGATTGGAATTCCGGATATGCATCAACACTGTCCTATATGTTACTCTTTATCATGGTTATTGTTGCCATGATCTATAATAGATTGACAAAAGAGAAAGAGGTGTAATATGACAAATACAATAAAAGTGAAAAAAGTTGTAGTTACACTCCTGATTATACTCATAGGTTTGACAATGTTGCTACCTATTTTATGGATGCTTATTGCATCATTTAAAGTATATGAGACAGATGTAACAACGCTTCATGGTTTGTTTGGTACATCGTTTACAGTAGACAATTTCAAAAAAATTGTTGAAACATCAAAAATTTGGCGTTGGACCTTTAATAGCTTTTTTATTGCGACCGTTCAATCCTTGGTTGGTATATTATTAGCATCATTGGCTGCTTTTGCATTGTCTGTCATTGATTTTAAAGGAAAAAAACTTGTCTACTTTATTATTTTAGCAGGTTTGATGATTCCGGTTGAGGCGCTTGTAATTCCCTTATTTAAAATTATTATTGACCTTCAATGGGTAAATACATATAAAGGTCTCATATTGCCCGGATTAGCTATGCCACTTGCTGTTATTATCTTTAAACAGTTTTATGATAGTATACCTCGGGAATTAATCGAAGCGGCAAGTATGGACGGGGCGAGTATATATTGGGTGTGGTATAAAATCTTCCTTCCCTTATCAGGAAATACAACATCTGCACTACTCATTTTCTTATTTATTCAGTCATGGAATAATTTTTTATGGCCGCTACTAATTGGAACCGACTCGTCGCTCATGACCCTAACGGTTGCGCTACCGGTCTTCCAAAGCACCTTTTCAACAGATGTAACGATGCCAATGACAGCCAACTTATTTGCAAGTGTTCCGGCGATTATTGTGTTTTTGATTTTCCAAAAACAAATTGTCAAAGGTATTGCAATGACAGGAATAAAATAAAAGTAGGTGGATATAATGAAACATGAAGAAAGAATGACATATCATAACCCACAATGTATTCGTAAAAATTGGACCGATCTTTGTGGAGAATGGGACTTTGAATTTGACCCTCAAAATATGGGGCTCAAAGAACATTGGTATGAAAGCCATGAATTTTCTCAAAAAATCAAGGTACCTTTTGCATACCAGAGTCCATTATCCGGACTTGAAGAAAAGGAAAATATTCCTGTGGTTTGGTACAAAAAACGTGTTGAAATCCCCTTAAATGAGGAACGCATACTTTTGCATTTTCAAGCAGTTGATTTTTCTACAAGGGTTTGGGTTAACGGACATAATGTCTATAGCCATCAAGGTGGATTTGTACCCTTTAAAATTGATATTACGGACTATGTGGTGTCCGGATCAAATGATATTGTTGTGCGGGTTGAGGATATGACCTTAAGTGAACAAATCTTAGGCAAGCAGTCATGGAAGGATGAAAACTTTTTGTGTTGGTACACGAAAACTACAGGTATATGGCAACCGGTATGGATGGAGACAGTTCCTCAAAACTACATTGATGAATTTTATCTTGTTCCTAATATTGAGGAAGGAACCCTTGATATTGAGATATATACCAATCCTATTGGTTCGTCAGGGCAACTCCAAGTTGACATAGCCTTTAATGAAACAAAGGTTGCACATAGTACCATTCAAATTGTTGATCATTATGGCCACCAACGCATGTATATTCAATCCGATGACCCGAATTTTCGTTTGCACTTTTGGACACCGGAAGCCCCGAATTTATATGATATCACCCTTTCTTATAGGAATGGGCAAACGGATGATGTAATTTATTCCTATATTGGTATGCGAGCCATTGATTCTCGTGAAGGAGATATACTTTTGAATAATGAAGTCTTTTATCAAAAGTTGATTCTCAATCAAGGCTATTATGCAGAAGGTCTTATGACGCCACCGGAGGTTAACTGGTTTGTTGAAGACATCTTAAAAACAAAAAAAATGGGATTTAATGGAATGCGTATTCATCAAAAAGTCGAAGAGCATAAATTTTTATACTTGTGTGATTATTATGGATTGGTTTTATGGGCTGAGATGCCAAGTTTCTACAAGTTTAACCGTTATTCCAAGCGAAATTACTTGGAAAATTTGGAATCCTTTATCCGAAAACATTATAATCACCCAAGTGTCATTGTATGGACCTTATTTAATGAATCATGGGGGGTCAATGGCATATATCGCGACCAAAAGCAGCAGCAATTTGTTAATGCGATTTTTGAATTAATAAAAAGTATGGATTCGACGCGTATGGTTATTGGAAATGATGGCTGGGAACATACAAAAACGGACATTTTATCCATACATGATTATACTTCTGAGCCTGAGAAGATAAAACAACAGTATGCAAAGATCAAGGAAAAAGTGAATGGTTCCTTATCGATGACCAGCTCAAAATACAATTATTGTAAAGGGTATCAGTATAAGGGTGAACCCATATTCTTAAGCGAGTTTGGTGGTGTTGCATATACCCAAATTGATGCAGCCGATAATGCTTGGGGATATGGAGAGCGATTGAAGACAGAAGAAGACGTCATAGAAAAAATAGCGGAGTTGATGAAAGCAGTCATGGAAATTGATGGAGTATGTGGCTTCTGTTATACGCAGCTATCAGATGTGGAGCAAGAGATTAATGGCTTACTTGATCATCAGCACGAATATAAATTTAGCCAGAAAAAAATAAAAGATACATTAAATGCATATAGAACCACCGGATTTGTTTTTGAATAATAATAGAGACCAAGCAGAAAAAAGAGTTTTCTTTTTTCTGCTTTTTTTTGCAAAAAGGTACCAAAATATTTTTTTGTTCACGAATTATATAGTAAAAGAAGGTGATTATATGTCTGAACGTGTGAAACGACTGGGAGAGATTCTTGTTGATAATAAAATCATAACGGATGATCAATTGCTAGAGGGATTGCACTTACAAAATGAGCGGAAAGAATTACTGGGGAAGATACTCATCGATGAAGGTTTTACAACAGAGAAACAAATCATTGACGTGTTGGAATACCAATACGGAATACCCCGAGTCCAGTTAAATACATATGATGTCAATGAACGCGCCACAGAGCTAATCAGTGCAAGAATGGTGCGACGTTATACCTTGATTCCGATAAATAAGGATAACAAAAATATAGAAGTGGCTATGGCAGATCCACTTAATCTGTTTGCGATTGATGATTTGAAATTAGCCACCGGATTGAATGTAAAACCATATTTAGCAACGGAAAAAGAGATTCTCCTAGCGATTGAACAGTATTATAAAAAACGATCGGCCGAAGCTGCGGTCAGTGAATTTAGTCATAAATTTAATGATATAGGCAATGAAGAAGAAATCGACCTAGAATCTATATCAGATGTTAATAACGCCCCAGTGGTTAAACTTATCGATTCTGTCATTTTGCAAGCGGCAGAAAGCAATGTAAGTGATATTCATATCGAACCTGATGCTCAATCCGTTCGTATCCGATTTCGCATGGATGGGGACTTGTATGAACATATGGAGCTGAATAAAAAATCCCACTCATCACTGATTACCCGTATTAAAATTATGGGATATATGGATATCGGAGAAAACCGAGTACCACAAGATGGTCGTGTTGAAGTGGAATACAATGGACGTTTTATTGATTTACGTATATCCGTTATGCCAACCATATATGGAGAAAAAGCGGTTATACGATTACTCGATCGAAGTGCAAAGCTATTAACCATAAAAGAGCTAGGAATGACAACCTATAAATCCAAGCGGTATGAGCGTATGATTCACGTGCCCAATGGCATTATTTTAGTCACCGGTCCGACAGGAAGCGGAAAATCAACCAGTCTCTATGCAACCTTAATGGAGATTAATAATATAAAACAAAACATCATTACCGTGGAAGATCCGGTGGAATATCGTATCAAAGGAATTAACCAAACCCAGGTGAATGCAAAAGCCGGTTTGACTTTTGCCAATAGTCTTCGGGCGATTTTGCGACAAGATCCGGATGTGATTATGATAGGAGAGATTCGAGATGGTGAAACAGCAGAGATAGCCGTACGAGCCGCAATCACAGGTCATTTAGTTTTATCGACACTCCATACTAATGATACCGCATCCTCAATCCCAAGACTAGTCAATATGGGTGTAGAACCCTATCTCTTATCAAGCTCAATCAAAGGGATTGTAGCCCAACGTCTGGTTAAGCGCATATGCAACAATTGCAAAGAAGCCTATGAAGCTAATGTGCATGAATTGAAGCTATTAGGAAGAGACCAAGCAAGGCTATATAAAGGCGCCGGATGTAATCTATGTAATCATAGTGGATATAAAGGTCGCATTGCCGTTTATGAGATTATGCCGATCACACATGCCGTTCGGACCTTAATTGATGAAAACAAAAGTGCAGATACACTAAAGAAAACAGCACTTGAAGAGGGAATGACAACGCTATACACTAGCTGTCTGGATCTAGTCATGCAGGGAACAACAACCGTGGATGAGTTGTTGAAACTGTCGAGTGGAATCGATTAGATAGAAGGGGGAGATTCTTTGGATTTAATGGCGATTTTATTAAAAGCAAAAGAAACAAAAGCATCGGATATTCATCTCAAAGCAGGTACAAAGCCCATATTACGCGTTGATGGAGTGCTCCAATCCATTGGAGAAAACACCGTATCTAACGAAGAAATATATCAATTACTCAAAACAATGTTATCCGTCGAACAATTAGAAAGCTTAGAAGAATGTGGCGAGTTTGACTTTTCTTATTCTGTTCCCGGAACAGGCCGATATCGTGTCAATGGGTATCGCCAGCGAAACACCTATTGTTTGGCTATGCGTATGGTGAACTTTGATATACCCACATTGGCAGAATTAAATATTCCCGATAGCTTACTTCGCTTAACCGGGCTAAAAAATGGCCTCGTTCTGGTGACCGGTCCTACCGGAAGCGGAAAATCAACAACATTAGCCTCACTCATCGAAGAGATTAATAAAACGCGGCGGTGCCACATCATTACATTAGAAGACCCGATTGAATACCTGTTTTCCGATAAAAAAAGTGTGGTAGGTCAACGGGAGATTGGCACCGACTCACAATCCTTCAGTAAAGCCTTACGGGCAGCATTGCGCCAAGACCCTGATGTTATCTTAGTCGGAGAAATGCGTGACCTTGAAACCATAGAAATCGCATTAACAGCAGCAGAAACAGGACATCTGGTCTTTAGTACACTCCACACTATCGGAAGTGCAAAAACGATTGACCGGATCATTGATGCCTTTCCGGAGCACAGTAAAGCACAGATTCGTATGCAAGTTGCCTCGGTCCTACAAGGTGTTATTTCGCAACAACTATTGCCGACCAAAGAGTTAAAAGGTCGAGTGCCAGCTGTTGAGATTCTACTTCCGACGATGGCTGTTCGCAATCTGATTCGGGAACAAAAGACCCATCAGATTTTAAATGAAATTCAAACAGGCAAGAACATCGGAATGATTACCATGGACCAATATTTAGAGTCCTTATATATGAAAGGCAAAATTACAAGTGAGGTAGCTATTGAATATGCTTTTGACCGAGAAGAGTTGGTGAAAGAACTCTCTTACTAAAGAAGGTGAATTATGGAATATCAATATAAAGCTATGAAAGCAAATGGAGAAATGGTTGAGGGTGTTTTTACTGCAGATAATCGCCGTGACGTTATAGAGATGTTGAAAAATAATAATAACTTTCCGGTCGATATCCGTGAAAAAGAACAAGTCGGAACCAAAGAAGTGGCTTTTTCAACCGGAGTCGGTGCCAAGGAACTCTCCTTTTTCTGCCGACAGTTACACGCCATGTTAAAAGCAGGAAGTACTATATCCAAAAGCTTAGATATTATGAAGCGGCAAATCAAGAAACGTAAGTTTCGGGAAGTGGTGAATGACATTCATCGTGATGTTCAAAAAGGAACGGTCTTATCCCTTAGCATGAAAAACCACCCCAAAGTCTTTCCGGAACTCATGATTTACATGGTCGAGTCCGGAGAGATGAGTGGGAACTTAGATACAATTTTCCTCCGGCTTGCGGATTATTTTGAAAAAGAGAATAAGCTAAAAGGAAAGGTTAAGTCTGCCATGGTATATCCCATTATACTTATGGTTATGTCGGTCCTGGTTGTAGCATTTTTAGTAACATTTATTTTACCAACTTTTGTATCAATGTTTGAAAAAAGCGATGTCCCATTACCACTGATGACTCAGATGCTATTAAATTTTAGTAGCTTTGTTCGAAAACATACGGTCATCATCGTCATCGGCATCCTAATCATCATTATACTTATTCATCAATATATTCATTCAAAAATAGGGCGACGTCAGATTGACGTGTTGAAGCTTAAAATACCTATTGTAAAGGATGTGAATACAAAAATTATCACAGCCAGGTTCACACGTAACTTATCAACCATGCTCTCAAGTGGAGTTCCAATGTTGACCGCTTTGAAAAACTTAGCGGATGTCATTAGTAACCAAGTTTTTGCAGAGGCAATCCTATCCTTCCGCGAAGAGATACAAAAGGGGAATGACTTGCACGAAGTTGTTCGTGAAAGCCATCTATTCCCACCAATGGTCGACGGAATGATGGAGATCGGAAAGGAGTCGGGTACACTAGACGAAATCTTAGACAAAACAGCAGATTTTTTTGATGAAGAAGTCGAAACTGCATTAGCTCGCCTGGTGACAATGTTTGAACCACTGATGATTCTCTTCATGGCGTTCATCGTCGGTTTCATAGTCATTGCCATGGCACTACCCATGTTTGATATGTTTCAAACCATATCAGGTTAACAAAAACTATAAAGAAGATTGAGGAGGAATGGAAAATGAAAAAACTTACAAAAGGATTCAAAAAAAATGAAGGATTTACACTCATGGAAATCATCATCGTCATCGTCATCTTAGGTATCTTAGCACTGATTGCCGTGCCAAGATTGATTGGATTTACAACACAGGCAGAAAAAGCTACAGATAAGGAATATGCAGCTGTTGTTGCAAGAGCGGCAGAGCTTTATTGGGCATCGAATGAACAACCGGCTACTATAGATATCACAGATATTGATACTTCTACTGGAGATGGATTAGTTGAAGATTGGGACGATGCACTTCAATATTACAATAATTCAGAACCTGATATTTCCATATCAAATGGAGTTGCAACAGTAACCATATATGGTGATGGTGAAAGTGTTTCTTATACTAGTCCGACAGGATACACAGAAACGGTTAGTGGAGGCTGATAATTCTAACACAATGCGCTGCAAGACAGCGCATTACTTCCTTTTTACATGTAAGCGACGTAAAGGAGATGAGCGGGATGCAAGCACAGAAAGATAAATTTAAGAAAATTAGTAAAAATATCATTGCCTTAGAAATGGGCGGACATTCCATGAAGATTGTTTATGGAGATGTGCATAAAGGGCAATTAATAATTAAGGATATAATTATCGAATCCATTCCCAATGGCTTATATTCGGATGGTGAGATTAAGGATATAGAATGGCTGAGTAAAAATTTGAAGAGTCTATTAAAAAAGTACCATATTCGAAGTGGCAAATGCTTTTGCACGACGGATAGTGGACAGATTATCACGAGAGATGTGAAAGTTCCCAGTGTGAACAAGGAGAACTTACAAGAAATAGCCAAGTTTGAAGTGGAGCAGTTTTTACCGGTCGATATGGAAAACTATAGTGTACAATCCATTATTTTGGAAGAAACGCGTACTAGTAGTAGTCCCTTTGCAGAGATGTTGGTTACGGCTGTTCCTAAACGAATGATCAAGCAACATGAAGCTTTTATTGATAAAGCCGGTTTGAAACCTCTTGTATTAGACACACAAGCCAATACCCTAGGAAAACTCATTGAAAACCAAGAGCGAATCAACGGTAAGTCTAGCTTTAAAAACTTAACCGTTGCCTTTATTGATTTTGGATATGAAAAAGTACGTGTGAGTATTTTTAAACATGGCAAGTTTCGCTTCCAGAGACTCTTGAATTTTGGAGCCAAGGACATAGATCAAGCGATTGTTGAGTTTACAGAGTTATCTTTAGATGAAGCGAAAGTACGTAAGCAAGAAATTCATGATATCAGTCAATATAGTATTGATGAATCTTTGGAAAGTAGAATTGCTAGGGCAATACAGTCCGTTTTAGACCAATGGATGGATGAAATCAGTAAAATCTTTCGATACTATTCAACCCGTACCAACAATTCGGAACAGATTGACCAAATATACTTATATGGAGGCATATCTAAAATTAATGGAATTGAAGCCTATATACAAAATAGGTTTAATCTACCGGTTGAACGGGTCAAGGACATTAGTTCCGTAACCCTGAACAAAAACGGGCAACATGAACTAGCAGAAGTTCTTAACGCGCTTGGCGTTATGTATCGAAGGTAGGTGAGGATATGTTTGATTATAATTTTTTTCAAGATAATGCGAAGAAAAAGAACCCCAAAAGTCCAAGTGTGATTATTGTATCCCTCATTTGCCTATTCCTCTTATTAGGTGTGGCAGGAACAATCGCATGGACCTACAATGAAAAATCGACACTCCAGACTAATCTGAATGATACCAAAGATCAGATTCGAAAGATAGAAGCCAATGATGATATCGCACGTATTATGGAAAAAGAAAATTTGTTTAAGACATTAGATCAAGTGGCAAGTAATATTGATCGGGCCAATACAAGTATTCAGAGTGAAAATCGCGTAACAGAAAATATATTGGCCCTCATTAGTGATAACATACCTATCGATGTCCATCTGGATAACTTAAATATTTCAGAAGGTCAGATGAGTATATCGGGACGTGCATTTAGTCGACCGGCAATTGCCGAGTTTGCCCATAATTTACGACAAACAGATTCGATAGAAGATGTCTTTGTTCCAAACATTGAACAAAGTGATGATGAAAGCTTGGATTATAGTTTCTCAATGCAAGTATTGATTGGAGGTGGCCTTCAATGAGAATTTCCAATCGCGAGCATATTTTACTTATGTGTTTGATTACATTTATTATTCTATGGGTAGCCTTTGTCTATATCATTGAGCCCCAATGGCTAGAAATAGAAACTATGCGCCAAGAACTACGCTTAGAAACCATGGAATTGGAACGCTTAGAGAATATGGTGAAAAATGAAGACAATTTAGATGCACAGATTCAGGAGACCTATATAACCATCGAAGAAAAAGCGTCAAGATATTTTAATACCACGCCTCAAGAGGAAATGATTCTCTTATTGAACGATTTTTTAAACATTCCGTTTTTGGAAGGAAATTCTTTAAGTTTTCAAACACCGGAATGGGTTGAAATTGAAGGGATTACCTTCCAAAAAAATTCAATCGGAATCTCTAGTGCCGGACAATATGGTTCTGTCCTAAATATGTTTAAAAATATGTGGCGATTCCAAAAACAAGTAAACATGGAGTCGGTGACCTTGTCCAAAAAATCCATTGACGAAGTGAATGGCGAGATGCATTTATCCTTCTATACCTTAGTTGCAGATATAGATCTAGTGGATGGATTGTACGAGTGGTATGTGGATGATTTGTTTTATAAAGAAGATCCGTTTTCACCATATGAAGAAAATCCGGATGTTATTCGATATCTTTATATGAAGGAAAACGACGGGATTTTTAACTATGATCAATACTATGCCTTTACAGATATTGAAGGACACTACATGGAAGCTGAGATTAATGAATTTTTGCAGGCTGGGTATTTGTTCTTAGATCCCTACATGACATTTAAGCCGGACACACCGATTACGCGCGGTGAATTCATCGTTATGATGGATAAGGTTTATGGCTGGGAAGGTGTCGATGACGAAGATACCATGGATTTGACCACCTTTGACGATTATGATGAACTAGGCAGTCTGGAAAACGCCTTTGCAAAAGCAATATATCGAGGCTATATCAGTGGGATTATTGAAGGATATACAGATAACACCTTACGTCCAAGAAACCCCATTACTTATGGCGAGATTGAATATATCATGAATAACATCAAAGGCACCGAAGATTATTCATTTGTGACCATTGGAAATGCACTCGTGGATGCAAAAGACGTTCCGGCAAAAAATTGGTCAAATCCAAATGGCGAATTGACAAAAGCAGAAGCAATCTACTTATTATACTATCAAAAATAACTGTTCATGATTTGGAAAAGTAGGTGAAAAGGATGAAGTTGGGAATAAGAGAAGAAAATGGATCAACATTTGCATATATACTTATTGTTATGGTGGTTTCCTTTCTGTTAGTAACAGGATTGATTCAAGTAACGACGAGTGAAAACAATCAAGCTCGCTATCAAACCGACTATATGAAAGCCTATTATATCGCCCGTGCCGGAGCGGAATCCATGGCCATGGAAATGGAACGCATGGATAACTCCTATTATGAACATTTTTATGACGCAGAACAAATAGCAGTGGCTCAAGATATGTTGGATGGAATAGGAGCTGCAGAGGTTTCAGTTGAACGTGTAGCCGAAGATGGCTTTTATCGAATTACGTCCATGGGAACCTACAAAGACGTATCGGCAACAGTTAAAATCATGATGGAATATCGCGAACGTTCAGAGTTGGACTTTGGAGTTTATGCGAAAGAGAATATGGAAGATGTAAGTATAAAAGACTTTGAAGGTGATATTGGGTCGGGAGGAGATATAGATTTTAAGCCAGCCGGAGATGAAGATGATGTAACAGGAACGGTAAGTAGAAATACAGCCAATAATATTACAATTACCATGCCTGAGACAACGGATTTATATAATGACTTAGATCGTTCTGGCGATTTCTTAGATACAAGTCAAGCCGGAATCAAGCTAATTAAGAAACAAGGACCGGGATTGACAGAAGAAGAAATGGCAAATTTCGGTGAATATGATGTAGATATTGAAGTAAGAGAGTCAATGATTATAAGCCGGTGGGATGATGATTATAAGGGAAGCATTGAAGTGGATACGAATTTTGCTGAATATTACATTCAGTCAGGTGAAGACCACGAGGATACATTTACACTCACAACATCAAATCCGGGTGATTCGGAAAAATGGCTTGTCTTATATCTTGAAGGCGAAGTTGAGTTTGGTAAAGATGCTGCATTGGAGGTATATGGTAACCATAATCTAATCATTATTGTCGAAGACGGTATTGAAATATCAGGAACAATAAATGTTCATGATGAAAATAAAATATGGTTTTATGTTATGGATGAACCTGGTGACAATCAAGCAGATTTGACAATCGTAAAAAACACCTTAATCGGCATTGAAGGTCATCCGGAATTACTGATTTTCTACTTGAATCCTTTTTCTTCCCCACCGATAGTTGCTAATATTGACAACAATCCAGACTTCTATGGTTATATTATCGGTCCTGAGGCAACTGTGAACATGAAAAACGGTGAAAGCACGGTTTATGGAGGAATCTATGCGAAAGAGGTTAATATTGAAGCATCATCTTCCTTCTATCAAGTAAATCCGTCAAATCCCAATGTCACTTTATATAAACAAATGGGCATCGCTTACTGGGAATGAGAAGAGGTGAGGGTATGATACAAGCTAAAGATCAAGCCGGGCTAACGCTAGTTGAGATCATTTTATCAATTGCCATATTATCGGTGGTTATAATGGCAGTATTTAGTGGGCTACACTTTGCATATAATGTTTTGTTTTCTACAAAAGAGTTATCAGAGCAAACCTATGAGATACAAAGGGAATATGAACAGGAGCTGACAGAAGTACGTCTCTTGCCTCATGATACAACAGAGGCAAGCTATGATGAACTTGCTGATTCGACAGTTATTGATGATCAGCCGATTATATTTGACTGGGATAGTGAAGACTTAGAAGATTTTAGTGCTCAGGGACTTACAATTATAAAAACAGGTAAAGGTGGCGGTTATCTTGAAGAGAGTATCTATATGTTTATCCCCTTATATACCGAAGAAAGCCCTTAAAAAAGATGAATCGGGCTTCACACTCATGGAAATCATTACGGTTATAGCAATCATGAGCATTGTTATAGGAATGATTTTCAGCTTTTTAGTTTTTAATGTGAATGGTTTATATTATGGGTCAGGCCAAACAAAAGAACAAGCAAATCTCCGAATGGCAGCACTTCGTATTACTGAGGAGATTCGAAATAGTACCGAAGTTAAGCTATCCAATGTATCTTTGTTACCGGAGATGGAGTATGAGATTTACCTTCAGAATAATAGCTTAGTGTTAGATGATGGGAGTTCAACAATCACATTGTCAGGTGATGAAATAAGTTCGGTGAATTTTGAGTTAAAAGAACATAATTCTAGGTATCTACTTATCATAACCTTAGAAACCCAAGGAAATACCTTGGATACAGAAGTTCTATTGAATAATATAAGTAGTATCGATGTAGATATGTCGGGTGAACGATTAGGGTTTAATCTTCCGCCGCTGTCTCCATAAGTGTATTTTTTAATGAAAATATACGCCTTAGTGAAAGGTCGACTCTCTCCTCAGTCAATCGACCTGAATCTAGGGCATTTATTATACCCTCATAGCATGACTGAAAATTATCCGGTAGTAAAATAAGATCTCCACCGGCTTCGAGAACTAAAATCCCGACCTCAGATGCTTCATATTCATTTGTAATGGCCTTCATTCGAAGGGAATCGGTAATAACCACACCATCAAAACCAAGTTCTTCGCGCAAATAATCGGTAGTCATTGCTTTCGATAATGATGCAGGAAGATCATCTTGGGTAATATTTGGTGTATGAATATGACCAGTCATAATGACAGGAATACCTGCATCAATAGTTTGGTGAAAGGGGCGCCACTCAACACGACGAAGCTCATCAAGGCTTTGGTCAATGGACGTGCGTTCAAGATGGCTATCCGTTGTCGTATCACCATGCCCCGGAAAGTGTTTCCCAACGGGAAGAATATTTTCGCTTAATAATCCTTGCATAAATGCGGTGCCATACTCACCGACAATATTCGGATCCGAGCTAAATGCACGAGAACCGATAACCGGATTATTTGGATTGGTGTTCACATCAAGCACCGGAGCAAAATTCATGTTAATACCAAAGGAAGCCAGTTGTTGGCCAAGAGTCCTTGCCATTTTCTCTACCTGGGAAGATGAATATTCAGATGGCAACGTAGCAGCATTGGGTAAATGGTCAACCCCGATATTTTTCGAACCAATACGAGATACGAGACCGCCTTCTTCATCGATACTTATAAATAGAGGAATCGAAGCAGTCGCCTGTAAATCTGAGATGAGTTTTTTTGTCTGATCCGCAGTGTCTACATTATCACTAAAAAGAATAATGCCTCCCATAGGATATTCAGTCATAAAGGCCTCAATACTCGGTGTTGCATCTAAAACACTGGAGGTCTGATTAACAGTATAAAGATCGATAACAAAGAGTTGAGCCACCTTGTCTTCAATTGATATCGTCGCAATTTTTTTGTCAATCCAAGACATGGACGATGAAGGTAAGTCTATGGAATCGCTTGATGAAAAGCGAATAGAATCTGTTGATAACCTCAATGGAAAAGCAAATGAAGGGGTAAAACTTGCAAAAGGATAAAGCAGATAAAAAATAGCTGCTAGCACCAAGGCAAATGAACTTAATAGGATAAATAACTTTTTTATATGCATAGAAAAACTCCTTAATAGTCTGTCCATACGATTATATCAAGAATTTCCTCAAAGGTCCATGATTGAAGCAGGTTCAATTAAAGAATACAGTAAATCAACAAAAAATTGTAAATATCTATTGACGATGATTTTATCCTGTGATATAATTCTTCAAGTCGGTAGAGATTAGAAAAACATGATTTACTTAGTTCGTAAATACCGTAAGAATGATTTACTACTTTTCGTAAATGCCGTTAATTGCGACTAAGATTTCTAATTCAAGCCCAGTAGCTTGAATTATCTCTCAAGTCTCCATAAACATGATTTACTACTTGCGTGAGTGGCTCAGTGGTAGAGCATCGCCTTGCCAAGGCGAGGGTCGCGGGTTCGAATCCCGTCTCGCGCTCTAACGGAAGTTCTAAGATTCTAGATAGCTAGGGTTTTGGGGCTTTTTTTACGCGTAAAATTAGAGGATTATGCCAATAGGAAAGCGAGGAAATCATAGTGTTGAAAGTGAAGAGTATCCCGTCCAAAATATCCAGAGTTGCTTATGGTTTGACGAGTAGACCTTTTCATACAATCTGACTTATACATTAGGCGTTATTTGCCTTACAACTTTGTAAAAATGTGCTATAGTTAGTATGAAGACTAAATCAAGGAAAAGGCAGGTGGTAATTATGTTGAGAAAATTGTTTAATTTGTTCTTGCAACAAATGATAAATAAAAAATCGCAACCTTTTCCGGTAGAAGCGATTGATCCGTTTTATAGTATCGAGAACCAAAATTTATTGGTAGAGAGAATTGCGAAATATAAAATTGGCGTAAAAACGGAAAAAGAATTAATTGGCGATAAATAATGATATAACATCTATCCTAGTTCTGTGAACGGTTTTTATATACTTTGACATAAGTAAGAAGGGCGATAAGCTTTAGGACAAGAGCAACAATCAAAATACCGATGAGAATTTTGTTGCCCGGAAAGATAATGAGCATAATCACGGTAAACATTGAAAGTGCAGTTGCGGCTTTACCTGGTAGTTTTGAAGGAATAACCATACGTTCTTCGCGGTACCATAAGATTGTACCTGCAATAATCATAAAAATCTCTTTTGCTAAAAACAATAAAAATAAAAGCATAGGTATGGCATCATTGACAGCCAGTGAACCAAGAGCGGTTAATAACATTAATTTATCAGCTAAAGGATCAAGAACTGTACCAAATTTACTGATAATCTTATATTTTCTAGCGAGATAGCCATCTAAATAGTCTGTGAAACCGGCTACAAGGAAAATAAAAAGAGCAATATAATGGGCATGATCTGTTCCGGAAAAATATACGATAGCAAAAACCGGCACTAACAACAATCGGATAACCGTTAAAATGTTAGGTACATATTTCATAAGCGAACCCTACCTTTCTTAATTGCAATAGATTTCTTTTATTATAACTGAATAGTCGCTTTTAGACAAATTTTTGTAATTTGGAAATATCATGTATAATATAAATAGTAATTATTTAGAGCGATTTATAAAGTATGAAGGATGTGTGGTAATGAAAAAATCAACAATAGAAATCATGAAAAATGGTCCATTAGTTGTCAAAAATCCACCGGCATTAAAAACCAGAAAAGGGCTCGAGATCTTACCGAAAAATGAGTCGACCCTACCGGATACGGTTAAATTATGTCGTTGTGGTCATTCAAATGAAAAACCTTTTTGCGATGGAAGCCATTTTACAGAAGAATTTGATGATAGTAAAGATAGCCATTGGAAACCGGGAAAAATGCAAGATTATGAAGGAAAAAAGATAACAATTACAGATAATCGACGTGTTTGTGCACATGTAGGGTATTGCTTAAAAGATTTGCCATCGGTTTTTAACAAAGACCGTCAACCTTGGATTATAACAGACAATGGCAGCGTTGAGGATATAATTTATGCGATTAAACGATGTCCATCCGGAGCCTTAGCCTATCGTATTGATGATGTGGATTATATTGAATATGGCGCAACGCCTGCCATTATCGCATTAAAGAGGGGACCATATATTGTTCAAGGTGGCATAAGACTGAAAGATAAACGAGTTCAGGAGACAATGGACCACTATACCTTGTGCAGTTGTGGACAGTCAAAAAATAAGCCCTTCTGCGACGGCGAACATAGAGATCAAAGGTTTAAAGACGAAGAATGAGAATTTGATTAAAATTTTTGGGAGGGAGTAATCTATGAACACAAAAGGTAAAGAATGGTTGCAAAATTTTCTTGTTATCTTATTAATCCTTGTAATGGTCTTTGGAGGACAATATGTTCTAGAAGATATGAGGGGAAAAGCCGCAAGTACATATCAAATAAATATTTATCTCCATGGCTTTATAACCTTCTTTTTTTATGGAGGAATCGGCGTCTTATTAGGCCTAGAACATTTCATTAGAGAAAAAAAGAAAAATGGAAAATGGTCCTTAAATATACCTAAACTTGTATTAATAGGCATACCATCTTTATATTTTTCGGCCTCAATATTTCTATTTTACAATAGTCTGCTTAGCAATACGTTTTTGGTCTATCCAATTGGCGTTCTACTCAATAACAATGGGAGCCATTTTTTAACTGTTTTTAACGTTATATTTGGATTTGCAATTATAACAAGTTTCTATAAGAAAGAAATAAATAATGTAAAACAATAGATTGCAGTTACAAAAATGAAAAAAATATGCTATAATTTTTTATGATGAGAAATTAACAATGTTTATAGGGAGAATAAATAATGTTATTATTAAGGGAAAAAGTGGCTCGATACAGGGGAGACACTTCTAAAATTAATCAAATTCAACAAATGAAAAACTACATGATTAGGAAAGGCTACAGTCCTAAAACAATCCAAACATATGTGAATCATATCCAACATTTGAATCGTGAATTAGACAATAATATCACGCCAGAACGAATCGATGGGTATTTGATTCTACTTTTGCGCGAAAAAAAGTTGAGTCATACTTATGTGAACCAAATGATTAATGCAGTCAAAATATACTCAAAATTCCGCTTTAAGCTAAACGCTGAGCGTTTTCATCCCTATATACGTCCCAAAACTGAATTAATGTTAGCTTATTCTTGTGGCCTTCGCGTGAGCGAAGTAGCAAACTTAAAAATAAGAGATATTGATAGTGACCGAATGGTCGTTATAATCCGGCATAAGAAAAGCCTGTACATTTCATTCATTAAGGCATTCCTATGCAACACATTTATTGGAAAGTGGCGTGAGCCTTCGAAATATACAGCAGCTTCTCGGTCACAAAAGCTCACGCACAACAGAACGATATACCCATGTCTCGACACAAGAAATCCAAAAGATCATAAATCCTCTTGACCTAATGTGATTATTGTCGACATGCGTCTATATACATTAATAATGTCGTATTTGCGACATACGTAAACAAAGGAGTTGGGCGACATAATCAATTAGGCTAATTTTCTGGGGCTATTGGTTGAATTAATGAGAGAGGGAGAGGTATTATAATGAATATTAAATTTGAATCTAGTACAACAGCTCAATGTAAAAATTACTTAAAAATTATATATGATGAAAGAGAATATTCCCTGGAGGAGTTTTCTAATAAATATAAGACCAATGATTTTTCGTTGGATATAAAACTTAAAGAGTGTATTTTAGTTTACCGTGGTAGAAAGATGACTTATGAAGAAATTGGAAAAAGCAACACTGACTTTAGTGAAGATATATACTTCTTACGTAAATATGTAAAAGAAATTTATCCTATAGAGCATTCATTATTTATAAGTAATAGAGATTATTATAAGGCATCAAAGTATATTAATAAGTTTGAAAAATGTCTTCAAACTGCACGGTATTATTTGCTTAGTAGTCATGATTTAATAAAAACGGATTTTGAATTTAACTGGAATAATGGATATGGACTATTTTTTTTAATAAGGACAATGGATTTTACGACATCTGTAGTATGGTATAATTCATGTTTTGACTATATGCTACTTACAATTTATTTTGCCTTTGGAGTTTATACAAAGATGGATGGATACAGTGATGAGGATTCTCATGAGACTTTATTGAAAAGGTGTACTTATTATTCATTAGGGGAAATATACAGTAAATATAAAACTGTTCCTAATTACAAGACTTTATGGAAAATTATTAACTCAACTTTCCCACTTGCAAAACCTCTATAACACCATTGTTTTCATAGGA
>CAZVKG010000065.1:0-21004 GCA_964627665.1 uncultured Eubacteriales bacterium
TTTCGCTGTTTTTGTCAGCGAAGATTATAATATCATATCTGGCCGACTGTGTCAATAACTTTTTCAAAAAATTACGTTTGCTACTTCGAATCAATTCATTGTTTCATGTATTCTTTCCTTAGCAGCGAAATGTATTATATCATCACTTCTTTATAAAAGTCAATAGTTTATTATAAAAAAAATAAATTACTCATTTCTTATCTTTTTGGATATAGTGATGTTTAATTCGATACCGCAATACTTTACGTTCATATATGGCTAAGACTTGTTTTGCAACAAGCGAAACCGATAAGACTAAAGCAATAAATCCCACTGAACGTATAGGTTTTTCAAAAAAAGACTGTATATTCACGCCAATAATTGTTAGAGACATAACCATAAATAATTTTCCGGGAACTAAAGCCAGAAGATAATCTTTTGGTCGTATCTCTGCAAATGCAGCTAATCCGCCTACAATAACAGAGGGTGTAAAAGGGAATGTCAACAATAAAAATAAGGGAAACACACCTTTTTCATGAATCCATGTAAATAATGATTGTGCTTTCGGATGCTTATCAATGTATTTATGCATATATTTACTGCCATATTTTTGAAGTAACAAAAAAACTAAATATGAACCTGTTACTGTTCCTACGTATGATAAAATATATCCTAATGCAAAGCCAAAAATAATGACATTTATTGTTACAAATGCTGCCAAAGGCAAAGGTGGGACAAAAGACTCAATCATAGCCAATAGAATTCCGGCTAAAAATCCAAAAGGACCTAAAAACTCTACAATCGGTTCATAAAAATCCGGTTCTAATATGCGTATGATCCATTCTTTCATGGTCTCACCCCTTTTAAATACTCAAACTATATCTAGTGACTTTTTTTAGGAAAAACTAAGGATAATCCAATCAGTATAACAACCACCGGCCAGAACACTGATGTAAAACGAATATTTTGAACCCATGCCACATCAAGATTTGAAAGCAAGAAATACACTCCAATAATCAATAAGATTCCACCCCAAAATGATGATTCATCATAATTGATGATCTTGACCACACCTAAGACAATCAAAATAATCGGCCAGTACTTAGCAATACTTATGTCCGCCGAAATAATATCAAGTCCGTTTAACAACATAACTAAACCGACCAGTAATACAATAAATCCGAAAATGGATTGTCCTTCTATTTTGATCTTGTTCATTTGATACCCTCCTTCACATTTTATCGAATAATAGATATTTTAATCATAGTTTCATTATACGATGACTTAAATCGAGCGTAAAGGATAATATCGAAGTTTTATTTCTTTCTAATACTATTCTAATATAAGTTGGATCTTTTTTAAACCTTTCTCATATTTTTGTTTGATTACACTAGAGATTAAAACTTGGTCTGTTATATCATCTATAAACTTTAGCTGTTGTATTTTTTTTACTCGGTCAACTTCATCTGATTTAGGCAAGGTATCACTACTATAATACCCATCGATATCCGAATACAAATCATTGGTGATTGAATAATGATATTTCACCGTCATTCCAATCAACCCTAAAACACACATAATACATAACTGCATTATAATGGCTGTTTCAATTAAAATACTTCCTTCATTCTTTTTCAGCATTTGTTCACCTACTTTCTTGAACACGATTTGCAAGGACTATATCCCTTAGTAATTGCTTCTTTTTCTGAAAAGGATGTTATATAATGATAAATCGAATGGCATTGATTATCAATATGAAAAACACGACTATTTTTTGTTGTGTAGGCAAAAGTATTATCCGGTAAATCATCTATACCATCACCACAATACTCACAAGGGCGTTTTCCTGTTAGATTTCTTAACCGGGCACGACTTACATTCACTTTTATATGAAAGCATTGCTGATTTTTATGATATTTGGAACCATGCTCAGTAACGTATACCGTTTTAGCAAATCCATCCTGATCTTCATCTTCTGACGTTTGGTCTTCTTTTTCCTTTCCATATTGGCTTGTTTGAATGACTTTATTGTATGATTCACTGAACTTCCCTGCCCCTGTAAACGAATGAAAATATCCACCATTTTTTAAATGTATTTTTTGGCGCATAAAAAGTATTGGGATTTGATGTTCAGTACTTAATATAATTTGTCCACTTTGATCTTCTAAAAATCCGGATGCATGGATCAACGTATAGTCTACATCAACGTCACTTAAATATTCACCGAGCTTTTCATTGACATAAACACGTAGCAACATGGTATTAATAAAATATCCACTCTCTGTCCCAATACTTTGAGATAATTCAGTAATTACGCCGTGTAGGCTCACGATAACATCCATGATGTCCGATTTATCCTCTATGATTTTATTCATGTTATCTACAGAAACTTCTGCTGACAAAGATGAAAAGCTTAACTCTCGTAAATCCGACGCTACTATCGGAACGACTTCAACTAATTGCTCTTTGAGTACATATAAATCATCCACAGAAATTGATTGCTCTAGACCTTTTGAATATAGGGCCTGATTTACTTTAATAACTCCTAATTCACTAAAAACATAGCTATCGTATGTAAGGTCTTTACAAACTTCATTTAAAGCAATTTGAACTTTTCCATGAGTATACACGACTTGCATCATGCTCATAAAAAAAATAAATACTCCCATAATCATCGGAATGATTAGTGCTGACTCAATACTTACGCTTCCTTCAATACATTGCACTTTCTTCAACATGATACTCCCATAACTTATTTTTTAACCGTTCATGCACGGGTAACTGATTATTCACCGGTGCCTTTAGTGTCGTTTCTATATGCACTCCTCTATAGTAGTTCATAAAAGATTTCTCATAATCATCATATTTTTTTTGAATATTCATCTGGATAAGATCCATCACTCTTGCCATTTTCACTGTTTCATCTTGTTGGTCCAAAAGTAATAATAAGCGTAAATAGTCTTTATAATTAAGGCTAGGAATAAGATTTTTAACACCAAATTTTTTCTTTGTCTCTTTGCTTATCGTGCCTTTCATATCTTTTTTTATTTCATCGGCTTTTTTTGTTAAGAGATCTGTTGTAATCTCACATCCTTCTTTAACTTTATCATCAATATAACTTTTCAGCTCTTGACTTGCCATATTCGCGGCCTTATTATAGATTTCTTTGTGTTTTTGTGCCGTTTTTTCTTTTAGCTCATTGATTTGAGTTTGGTAAGTATCAAGCACAGTCTCTCGAATACCTACCAACTCAGATAAATTTGTATCCGTATCAGGTGTATATAAATCCACACTCGATTGCATGGCTTTAATAAGTCCAATCACCTCTGTATCCAATTCTTCATCGTACTTGACATCTTCTTCCGCTCTTTCATCTAAAGTCCTTGATAAATATACATCCAATTGCTCTTCAATGGTTTGATCAATGGAATGATTGGCAACATCAATTTGAACATTCATCTCTTCTGCAATGGCATTGAGAGAACTTTTCATTGACTCTTCGACTTTTGTACGATCTAAATTGTTTAATGCGCTTCCTCTTGGAACAGAATCATCAAGGACTTTTTTTATTTCATCGACAGCATCTTTCGTAAACTCACCTGTATCCTTAATATAGGTCGATATTTCATTTTGAGCACGTCGGACGGATGCATTGAAAAATTCTTCCCAATTACCATCAAGAGAACTATACCATGTTGATGCCGTTTTAATAAACGGAACTCGTTCACCGGATGTCAATAAGAACACATCAATCATTGCCTCCATCATGGCCCAACACAAACCAATTACAACAGCTAGAATCACTCCTCCAACACCTCCGGTCCACCAACCGGCTATTGTGTTTGCAATGCTTAAAATTGTATCTCTTTTCACATGATCAATCGTTAGATGAATAACATTGCAAAGCACTCGAATTCCGAAAATAATGGCTAGCACACGTTCAAGATTTTTCACTTCATTAAATTGACCGCCTAAAACATACTCTACTTCATACTCTAAAAAATGATCACTTAAGGCAAATCCACTCAGACTTTTTGCATTTGGATCAACTTGAGACGCAATGGACGAAAACATCCCAACAACATATTCATTAAACAAAATTTTCTCATGTGTGTTTTTTGCAAGTAGCGATAGTTTGCTAAGGTCATCCAATAGATTTGTAGCATCTTGAATTCCATCCGATGCTACATCTATGGATAGCAAGTGTGATGGCAACAGCGTTTGATCAACAGCTAGGTGTGGGTATAATCCTTCAACACCTTGTATATTCAATGTTTTAACAAGATCTAAATTACTCAAGGCGCCGACTTGTTTCTCGTATTTTTCTTCTTCTTCACTTTCCACGTGCATATTCATATCTTGATAATCAAGAAAAACATCGGTTGTATACCCACGCATATGTTGATGAATATTGTTTATAAGTGTATCTATATTAATCTCTTCAAGCGTCTCTTGGCTATGACCAAATTTTGATTTTACAAATAAGTCAATAAAGTTCATTAAATCCGTAGACATATTTGTCTCTTCTTTTAAAGCATTGTATTTGCGAATAATATAATTGTCCAGATACTGTATCAATCGATCTAAGTCGTCTTCACACGCTTTTAATCCTTCAAGATTTGTTGTTAGCCGTTCATGAAGAAGATTCAAGTTATTTACCTCTTCAAACTCAATAGAATTCAAATCAACTTCTGCTTTAATTTCATCTAATTCTTCATTCATACTATCCGCTAATCCTGATATCATCTGCCCTTCATTTTTAAGTCGCGCTTGAAATCCATTAATTTTTTCTAAAGATTCTTGACTCATTGAACTATAGGAAGCAATAACTGCTAATGCCTTTTCATGTGTTCCGATAATATCTTTCACTTCCTTAAGCGCTTCATAAGAAGGTGTTAAGAATTGCTTTTCAATATCTTCTAATTCATCTAATAAATCAGGTATCTTCTCTTCATCCCTAGCTTGGTCAGGATTTTCCCAATTCACATCATAAATATCATAGATTATTATATCGTCAAGTATGGGGTTTATTTGACGAATTCCTTCATCTATATCTTCCAAAACATGTGCGAAAAAAATAGTATTTTTTTGATACGCCCTCACATATTCATTCGGAAAATATTGATAGGAAACCTCTTCAAATGATATTTTTCTTATGTAAGGCTCCTCAAAGTGAATCTTCGAAACACCTTTGGAATCGATAATAACACCATCAAGATATTGCATCAAATCCTTTGTATAAGAATTAAAGACCTCGAGTTCTGAAACGAGTTCTGATTTTTCTTCAATGATTTTTGATGACTTTGAGGTTTCACTTAATAGATTTAATTTGTCTAAAAATGGTTCTGCAAGCAGATAAAATTGTCGGGGATACATATATTCAAGAATTTGTTCTTTGGGATAGGCATAATCAGCCTCAAGAAAAGCTTCATAGTCTAGGGAATATTCAAAAGACTTTGGTTCCATTATCTTGGATTCATTTTCATATTGATTATTAAAAAGAAAATAATCAATAACATATTCATTTTTAGGATATTGCGATGGAAAAAAATTAATATCAAGACTGGATTGAACAATCTCATCGATGTGACGTCCTTGCTCCCCTGCAAGAAGGCCATATTCATGAAACAAAACCGGATCATATTGACTTAATACACTATGCGCTGCATTATTTGTATTGGAACTTAATTCAACTTCTAAAATTCGTGTTCGCGTTAATTCTAACATGGTTGCCAAACACGTAATAATACACAAAATGGTTATACTAAAAAAAACGGTAATACTTCCTTTAATTACAAACTCCTCCTTTCACAATTCTGCTTAAGAACTATTATAGAGGAGTTTGAAAAATTGAAAAGACCTAACTATTTATGTGCATCTACAATGTAAACTGTGTATAAGTTTTATTTTCATAATTCATATACTGATATGACATATCTTTATATCTTTGTTCTTCTGAGCGATAACTTAAATACCACCCCGGCAATGTATTGATATTGGGTATATGTATATCACCAGCAAAATCTTGATTAATTATGGTCATATACGCTTTAGTACAATAGGGCAAAAAAAGTTGATAAATTTCTGCGCCGCCGCACACGAATATAGTCGATGTATCGATGCTATTCTGCAAGACATATTCTTTTATCTCTTTAAGGGAATGAAATATACGCGCTCCCTCTTTGCTATATTTAAGATCATGCGTCAAAATCCATGTTTCACGATTGGGCAAGAGCCGCCCTCCCGGAAGAGAGTCAATTGTCTTCCTACCCATGATCATAATATTGCCCATGGTTATTTTTTTAAATCGTTTTAAATCTTCCGGTAAATAGGTCAATAATTTTCCTTCTTTACCGATGCTAAATTCTTGATCACAAGCTACGATTAAATTCATCATCTCTCCTTAGGTTGCTACAGGTATGTTTTTAATCTGTGGATTTTTCTGATAGTCAATCAACTCAAAGTCTTCAACTTTGAAATCATAAAAATCCGTTACTTTTCGGTTGATTCGAAACTCCGGTGCCGGATAGGTTGGTCGTTGAATCATGTCTTTTACAATAGGTATATGTCGATCATAAATATGAGCATCTGCAATAACATGGACAAGTTCACCCACTTCAAGATGACTCACCATGGCAATCATATGAACTAAAATCGCATATTGGACAACATTCCAATTATTGGCAACCAACACATCATTTGAACGTTGGTTTAAAATTGCATTGAGTTTCTTGCCCGTTACGTTAAATGTCATGCTATATGCGCAAGGATATAAATTCATCTCATGTAAATCTTGATGCACGTAAATATTCGTCATAATTCGACGACTGTAAGGTGCATTTTTCAAATCATATAAGACACGATCCACTTGATCAAATTGCCCTTCTTTATATTGATGCTTAACACCTAATTGATATCCATAAGCTTTTCCTATGCTGCCGGATTCATCTGCCCATGCATCCCATATTTTACTCTTTAATTCATGTATATTGTTTGATTTCTTTTGCCAAATCCAAAGAATTTCATCGATACAACTTTTAAACGCTGTTGGTCTAAGCGTCATAATCGGAAATTCTTGACTCAAATCATATCGATTGACAAGGCCGAAGCGTTTGACCGTATGAGCCATAGCTCCATCATCCCAAACCGGGCGTACCTTGGTGCCTTCTGAAGAAAAACCGTCTTCAATAATCTCTTGACACATTTTTATAAAAATATCATCTGCGTAACTCATCATGACCTCCTTAGCAAGATTGAACTACTCGTATAAATATGCTCTTATCTCTGATAATCCAGTAAAATATTTAATGTCATTCATGTCTTCTTCTCCATGGATAACCAAAGTCGGAGCCGTGCGAATATTATATTTTGTTGCAAGTTGACTCTCTTCTTCAGCATCAACTATTTTATATGTATGATCTTTCAAATATTCCTTGGCCACATGGCAATTGGGGCAAGTTTTTGTTGTGAACAATAAAACGTTAGGGTAAGTCACCAATGTTTTTTCTTCGCTTAAATATGGTGTACGTTCTTTAAATTCTTGAGTCTTACCTTCATTCCAATGTTGTACCGGACGATAATATCCGGTAATTCGTGAGTAAACTTCTGTTGGCTTACCACAGTCAGGGCATTCGTATTGTTCTCCTTGTAAATATCCATGTTCTCTACAAATAGAATAGGTTGGAGAAATTGTATAATACGGCAAACGATAATTGGAAGCAATTGTTTTCACTAATTTAGCTGCTGCTTTCCAATCCGGTAATTTTTCACCTAAAAAAGCATGAAAAACAGTCCCTGATGTGTATTTCGTCTGTAACTCATCTTGGATTTCTAAAGCGTCAAAAATATCTGTCGTAAAGTCTACCGGTAGATTGGTACTATTCGTGTAATATGGTGTCTGACCATCACCAGATGCAGCAATACCAGCAAAGCGTTTTTTGTCATGTTTTGCTAGTCGATAACTGGTCGATTCTGCCGGTGTTGCTTCTAGATTAAATAAGTCACCATATTTTTCTTGATAATCCGACAAACGATTGCGCATAAAATCAAGGACATCCACAGAAAAAGCTTGAACCTCTTGATGTGTTAAGTCCTTCCTTAACCATGACGCGTTCAATCCGGCTTCGTTCATGCCTAATAAACCAATTGTCGAAAAATGATTGTCAAATCTGCCTAAATAACGCTTTGTATAGGGATATAAACCTTCATTTAAAAGTTTGGAAATAACCTTGCGTTTAATATGTAAAGATCGGGCAGCAATATCCATCATTCGCCCTAAACGATTATAAAATTCAGACTCGTTCTTGGACTGATAGGCTATTGAAGGAAGGTTGATTGTAACGACTCCAACAGATCCCGTACTTTCGCCAGATCCAAAAAAACCACCTTGCTTTTTACGTAGCTCTCGAAGATCTAATCGTAGTCGACAACACATGCTTCGAATATCGCTTGGTTCCATATCACTATTCACATAATTTGAGAAATATGGTGTTCCGTATTTTGCGGTCATCTCAAAGAGCAATTGATTGTTCTCCGTCTCATCCCAATCAAATTCATTGGTGATGGAATATGTCGGAATGGGGTATTGAAAACCTCGTCCATTGGCATCGCCTTCAATCATAATTTCAATAAACGCTTTATTGATCATATCCATTTCTTCTTGACAATCTCGATAGTAAAAATCACGTTCTTTTCCACCAACAAGCGCTTTTAGATTGGCTAAGTCACTAGGAACTTTCCAATCCAACGTAATATTGGAAAATGGTGATTGTGTTCCCCAGCGACTGGGTGTATTAACACCAAAAACGAAACTTTGAATACATTGTTTTACTTCTTTATAGGATAATTGGTCCACCTTAACAAAAGGCGCTAAATAAGTATCAAAGGAGCTAAAGGCTTGAGCTCCTGCCCACTCATTTTGCATAATTCCTAGGAAATTCACCATCTGGTTACATAATGTTGAGAGATGCGATGCCGGTGCAGATGTAATCTTACCGGGAATACCTCCAAGTCCCTCTTCAATTAATTGTTTCAAAGACCATCCGGCACAATACCCAGTTAACATGGATAAATCGTGAATATGTAAATCACAATTTTTATGTGCTTTTGAAATCTCTTCATCATAAACTTCGCTTAGCCAGTAATTGGCAGTAATTGCACCGGAATTATGAAGAATTAGTCCACCAACTGAATATGTTACCGTTGAATTTTCCTTAACACGCCAGTCTTCTTCATTCACATAATTATTCACTATTTCTTTGTAGTCTAAAATCGTTGACTTCATATTACGCATTTTTTCTCGTTGTTTGCGATAGAGAATATACGCTTTAGCTACATCTGTATATCCAGTTTGTTCCAAGACATTTTCCACACTATCTTGAACATCTTCAATGGCAACGATATTATTTTTAATCTTTGTTTGAAAATCTGCTGTAACCCTCAATACGAGTATGTCCAGAATATCCTCTGTATATAATTTTTCTGTCGCCTCAAATGCTTTTTTAATGGCTTCCTTAATTTTCCCCATCTCAAAATGCACGAGACTTTGGTCTCGCTTTAATACCTCAAACATAATCGATCTCCTTTCAAATTTCACTGCTATAATCATACCACCTTGCCTATCTTACGTCAATAAAAAAACACTATATACAGTGTTTAATTTTTGAACTAACCACTATATATAGTGTTGTGTTATTTAGGACTATAGTCCCATATTCCACGTATAAAATTATCCTCTAAGTAATCTAATGGTTCAATGAGCGGAAAACGTATGGCCATTCTATATATATAAACGCCCAAGATAATTACAATAAGCAGTGGATAAAACCACTTTGAATAATGCAAACGATAAACCCACTTTATATCTTGAAACAAAAAAATAGCAACGAGTACTGATGGAAGAACAAATAAAGGATGATAATAAAAGGCTTGAGATAGATTGAAATCTAAAAGAGCTAAGTGTGCTCTCGTCATTCCACATCCAGGACACGGAAACCCGGATACTAATTTTATTGGGCAAAGTGTATTATATCCCTTATAACTCGTATATATACTGAGAATTCCTAACAAGCTTCCTAGGATAATTATCGGAAGAACGACGTTTTTTATTCTAGAAGCTAGTTTTTTCCTATACTCAGAGTTCATATTTATTTACTAAGGCTTCCTCTAAGTAGGCTTCAATATATATACCGTCCGCATCAAACCGTTCTTCGATGAGTTGCCCATAGGTGCGAATGTTTTGAACCAACTGTGCCTGGTCATATGGAATTTTGACTTTAATGTGCTGCATCCCATCACGTAATTTTTCTTCCAAATACGTAATGACATCATCAATGCCTTGCCCCGTTTTTGCTGAAATATAGAAAGCATTATCTGCCCTTTCATCTTGAAGTTGCTCAGTATTCCAAATGGTTTTATCCATCTTATTAAACAGGGTAATAACCGGAACCTTTAAAGCCTCTAATTTTTCTAAAGTTTCATAAACAACTCGCATATGTTTCTCAAATGATGGGTTGGACCCATCAACAACATGAAGAATGACATCGGCATAAGCCACTTCTTCTAATGTTGAATGAAAGGCTTCAATTAAATGGTGTGGCAGTTTATGAATAAATCCAACAGTATCTGTAAGCAATATCTCTTTACCTTCAGGTAGCTCAAGTAAACGCGTCGTCGGATCAAGTGTTGCAAAAAGCTGATTTTCTTCAAGTACATGTGCATCAGTTAATTGGTTCATCAGTGTGGATTTACCTGCATTTGTATAACCGGCAATGGCAACAATCGGTTTATTCTGTTTTTTGCGATTTTCACGAAGCAATTGTTGATGTTTTTTTACTTCACCAAGTTCAGCACGAAGTTGTTCGACGCGTCGTCGAATATGGCGACGATCGGTTTCAAGCTTTTTCTCTCCGGGTCCACGCGTACCAATTCCTCCACCAAGTCTTGATAAGCTTTGTCCTAAACCAATCAGCCTTGACACACGATAGTTTAATTGTGCTAACTCAACTTGAAGAATACCTTCACGTGTATGTGCATGTTTTGCAAAAATATCTAAAATGAGTAAAGAGCGATCCATAATCTTTGTATCGAGTTCTTTTTCTAAATTTTTAATCTGCGCGGGAGATAACTCATCATCCGTTATAATTCCTGTTGCTTTATGCATATATATAAGATCTGCTATTTCTTCAATCTTACCTTTTCCCACATAGGTTGCCGGATGGACCTTATCTCGACTTTGTATTATCTTATCCACAGTAAGTGCTCCTGCTGTTTTTGCAAGTTCTTCTAACTCTCCAAGAGATTCTTCTGCTTTTTCCACACTTCCTTTATCACAAACGGCAACGAGTATGACTTTTTCTGATTCTTGTTCAGTACTAACGCCTTGATCTGTCATATATTTCCTCCATCTATACTTTATCTATTCATTTAGTAAATTGTTTTCTTCAATAAAGGCTATTTCTTCTTTTGCTGCCTGATGTTCTGAATCAATTGCTATAATCTCTTGCAAAATTCTATATGCCGTTTCATAGTCGTCACTCTTCTCAAGAGCATATGCTTTAATTAAGAGTGCTTCTGTATCTTCCGGTTCAAACTCCAGTAACTCATCAAAAGCAGCAATAGCTTGTGTATATTCCTCTAACTGGTAATAACTTACACCGATCTCATACATTGCTCTAAGATCTACTCTTTCTATGGATTCTAAATATAATGCAAATGCGTCAATTGCATCTTCATACTGTACTAATCCTTGATAGGAATATCCCATACCTAAAATCGCTTCAGTGATTCCCGAATCTCTTGCATAAGCAAAATCATTAATTGCTTTTAGGAATTTTCCTTGAAGCAAATAAGCCTCTCCCCGCTTGTAGTATGCATCAGGATAACTACTCCAACGCATGATAGCTTCGCTAAAGGTTTCAATGCTTGTATCCAATTGCTCCATCGACATCTCAATATCACCCTTAATAATAAAAAAATGGGGAATTTGATCATTTAATGCCAATGCTGTGCTAATTTCATTAATTGCACGCTCATAATCACCACGTTTATGATATAAAGATGCCACATTCGCATAAGTATAAAAATAACCCGAATCGATTTCTAATGATTTTTCATAAGATTCGATTGCTTCTTCCCACTTCTCCAAATCAACATAAACGAGTCCTAACGCATTATGAACAGCCGGATCATCATCATTAATCTCAACGGCTTTTAATAAATATTCTAGTCCACTTGCGGATTGATGTTGCTGGTACTTTAAGTTGCCCATATTCAAGTAGGCAAAATACTTACTATCCTCGTCTTGAAAATTTTTTTCATATATGATACTTTTGCTGAGCTTATCATTGGCTTGATTATATTCGCCTCGAATCAGGTGAATATATCCGGCTTGAACATAAGCCTCCGGAGCCTCAGGATACATTTCAATGGCTTGTTCAATTAATTCTTCTGCTTCTGTATAATTCGAATTTTGGTCTATTAATGTTTGACTTTTCTCTAGCAGGTCCAAATATTCTTTTGATACTTTTTGAGAGCATCCATTCATCAACAGACTACTCATCATCAACAATCCAATCAACACTATTGTTTTTTTCATTATTTCCTCCGGTGTTTATCCTTATTATAGCTTGTATATTCATGAAAAATACGTTAATATCATAGAAGAATTATACGAACGGAGGTTATTCATGAAGAAACAAACATTACGCAAAGGATTTATCTATTTATTATTAGCTTTTCTTATTGTTCTTTACTTACTCTCTTTTGGTGCTTTTTTCTTCGGCCAATTTGAACGTGCCTTACACTTATTTGCCTATACAACGTTTTTCAGTATTATAACATATTTTCTTATTATACTACAACGACGAACAGGCTTTTGGAACAATGATGAAAATGAAGATTAATTCTCAGCTTCTTTTTTTATAAATTCCATCCATTCTCGGATTTTTTTCTCGTATCCATGATGAGACGGTTCATAATATGTATTGCCCAGAAGTTCATCCGGTAAAAATTGTTGTCGCACATAATGATTTTTATAATCATGAGCATATTTATATCCAATACCATGTCCCAACTCACCTGCACTGCTATAATGGGCATCTTGAAGATGTGGCGGAATCGTTTTTATCCCATATGTCTTCACATCGGATAAGGCGGAAAAAATCCCATTAACTGCTGCATTAGACTTTGGCGCAGTTGCTACATATGCTGCTGCTTGACACAATATAATTTGTCCTTCCGGCATTCCAATAAAATTAATTGCCGAAGCCGCCGAATTGGCTAATATGAGAGCTTGAGGATCTGCATTTCCCACATCTTCTGCAGCACAAATAACAATTCGCCTTGCAATAAACTTAGGATCTTCGCCTGCATAAATCATACGTGCAAGATAATATACGGCTGCATCCGGATCTGATCCACGCATACTTTTTATAAATGCAGAAATCGTATCATAGTGGTTGTCGCCTTTTTTATCATAACCGATTGCACGCTTTTGAATACATTCTTCAACCACTGCTAAGGTCATATGAATTAGACCTTCCTCGTCTGGTTCCGTTGTTAAACTAGCCAACTCAATTGCATTTAAGGCAGCTCGGGCATCCCCACTTGAAATATCTGCCAAAAAATTGACTGCATCTTCTTCAATGTGAATCTTTAACTCCTTGAGTCGTATATCTTCTTGGATGCTACGGTGAATTAAAGTTTTAATATTCTCTGCGTTTAAAGGTTTTAATTCAAAGATACGCGATCGTGATACCAAAGCACTATTTACTTCAAAATAAGGATTCTCCGTTGTAGCTCCAATCAGTGTAAGGGTTCCGTCTTCAACGTGAGGTAATAAGGCATCTTGTTGCGCTTTATTAAAGCGGTGGATTTCATCAATAAATAAAATTGTTTTTTTCGTGGTTAATGACAAATTATCCTTTGCTTCTTCAACAACCTGCTGAATATCTTTTTTTCCGGCAATGGTTGCGTTTAACTGAATAAAATGTGATTTTGTTGTATTCGCAATCACTTTGGCCAAGGTTGTTTTTCCTGTCCCCGGTGGCCCATATAAAATAAGCGAACCCAACTTATCTGCTTTAATCGCACGATACAGTAATTTATCTTTTCCTAATATATGTTCTTGGCCGACCACTTCGTCTAACTTTTTGGGACGAATTCGTGCAGCTAATGGTGCATCTTTTTCTAAAGTTTTATTTTGTATCATATCAAATATATCCATGATTTACTCCTTAATTTACAATCTAACATTCCAATTATAGCACAATTTTGGTATTGACAAAACCTTTCTTTATCTGTATAGTGGTACTAAGAGGAAACACTATCTATGGATATGTGTTTTTATTTTGGAAGCGAGGTTATTCTATGACTCTACAGGAAGCCTTAAAAAAGTTAGGCTTAACTCAACAAGAAGCAGTTCTTTATATCAATCTCTGTCAATCGCAAAGTATGACCGGATATGAAGCAGCTAAAATTAGCGGAATATCCCGCTCGAATGCATATGCTTCTCTATCCAACTTAGTTGATAAAGGCTTTGCATATACTATTGATGGTAATCCGGTACACTATGTTGCCATTTCTAAAGAAGATTTAATTGCAAATGCAAAACGCGATTTTTCAAATATGATATCCATCATTGAAGAACGCTTAACAACACAGCCACTTACATCAGAACCATATCTGACAGTTGTCGGCGAAAATGCAATTCTCGCTCGACTTAAAAACATGATTTTACAGGCAAAGGCACGTATTTATCTATCTATAGATTATCATATTTTGGATCAAATTGAAGAAGAACTTATCATTGCTTGTGAGAAGAAATTAAAAGTCGTTATTCTGTCATCACGGGATATTTCCTGCGGCGAACATACCTATTATCATTCAGATCGCATAGCTTCAATAAAAGTTATTGCCGATACAAAAGAAATATTAGCAGGAACTCTTAAACAATGTCTTTATTCAAAAAATGAGACTTTAGTACACATTATTCGAGAATCCATTATTGATGAAATAACCCTTATTACCGAAAGGAGACAATAACATGTTAGGACTTAACAATGCAATTACTGAAAAAAATAATTTTTATGGAAATACAGATCCCATTAAACTCGTAGAAAAGTATGGTTCACCTCTATATGTTTATAACGAAACAATTTTTCGTGAACGATGTCGTGAATTAAAAAATCTCGTGACATACAAAAATTTTTCTGTAAACTATTCCGTTAAAGCTAATGGAAACCTAAGCTTACTTAAAATAGCCAAAGAAGAAGGCTTAAATGCTGATGCAATGAGCCCAGGTGAAATCTATGTCGAGGAGCTTGCCGGATTCAAACCAGAAGACATTCTCTACATTAGTAATAATGTCTCAGCTGAAGAGATGCAATTTGCTATTGACCGAGATATTACCATTAGCGTTGACTCCTTATCTCAACTTGAGATGTATGGCAAATTAAACACCGGCGGCAAGATATGTATTCGATTTAACCCAGGTGTTGGTGCCGGTCACCACGAAAAAGTTGTTACCGGTGGTAAAAAAACCAAATTTGGTGTGGCTATTGAAGATATTCCTCTTGTTAAGGATATACTAAAAACCTACAATCTTAATCTCATCGGAATCAATCAACATATCGGATCTCTTTTCATGGACGGTGATAAATATATTGAAGGCGCTCAATCCATTCTTTCCATTGCGAAGAATTTCGATGATCTTGAGTTTATCGATATGGGTGGTGGTTTTGGTATCCCTTATAAAAAATTAGCTTCTGAACCTCGTCTTGACCTTCAACATTTAGGAAAAGAACTTGACAAAGTTCTTCACCAGTTTGCTGAAGAATATGGAAAAGAAGTAACCTTTAAAATCGAGCCGGGTCGATATATTTCTGCTGAATGCGGTATTCTTTTAGGCGAGGTTCACTCGATTAAAGAAAACTATGGTATTACTTATGTTGGTACTGATATTGGATTTAATGTACTCAAGCGTCCGGTTATGTACGATAGTCATCATGATATTGAAGTGTATCGTAAAGATAATATTCCTTCAAAGAATTCACATCCTGTTACGCTTGTCGGAAACATTTGTGAAAGTGGTGATATACTAGCTCAGGACCGTCTCCTTCCTCAGATTATGGAAAAAGACATCATTGGAGTTCTTGATTCAGGGGCTTATGGTTATTGTATGGCTTCTAACTATAATAACCGATTACGTCCAGCTGAAGTACTTATTGATTCACAAGGAAATGATTGTCTCGTTCGTCGCCGTGATACTTACGAAGATCTCGTTCGTAATTTTGATATATAAATAATAAATATAAAACAGCAAAAGCGTTTAGGTTGATAATGACCTAAGCGCTTTTTTTATGCTAGGAGAACGGTTCTAGATTAATTTCTCAGCTGTACTTCACATAAGTGTTGATACAGTCCATTATGCATTAGCAATTCTTGATGTGTTCCTGCTTCGACGATTTCTCCTTCTTTTAATACAATAATCTTATCTGAATTTTTCACCGTTGACAAGCGATGTGCAATGACAACAATGGTTCGAGTCTCCGCTAAGGTTTGAATTGCCTCTTGAATCAAACGTTCTGTCTCTACATCAACTGAGGCTGTTGCTTCATCAAAAACAAGAATCTTCGTGTCACGAAGAACTGCTCTTGCAATGGACAGTCGTTGTTTTTGACCTCCAGACAACTTCACCCCACGTTCACCGATATAGGTATCATACCCTTCCGGTAACACATCAATAAATTCATGGGCCCTAGCTACTTTGGCCGCTCGAATAATGTCTTCCATTGTTGCATCTTTTGCTCCATAAGCTATGTTTTCTGCTATACTGCCATTAAAGAGAAAAATATCCTGTAATACAATACTAATATTATTACGTAAGGATGCCATTGTCACATTTTTCAAATCTTGATCATCAATTAAAATTCGCCCTTCAACCGGATCATAAAATCGTGCCAGCAAACTGATTAAAGTTGTTTTCCCTACACCCGTGGGGCCAACAAGTGCTACCATTTCACCCGGATTCACTTCAAAGGAGATATTTTTCAGAACATCATTGTCTTGGACATAATGAAATGAAACCTGATCGAAAGAGATTTTCCCTTTTACTTCTGGTAAGTCAATTGCATCCTTTGCATCGACAATATCCGGGTCTGTATCTAACACTTCAAAGACACGTTCCGCTCCTGCAATGGCCTGTTGTAAATCTTCTGTCACTCGTGCAAGTGTCGCAATGGGTTGATAGAATAAGCTCAAATACATAAGAAAACCAATAATATCTGCCACGCTCAAGCGACCTTCTAGTGCTAACCAGCCTCCAAAACCTACGACAATGACCGTTCCAAAAGAAGCAATCATCTCTACTAAGGGATGAAAAATCGCTGATAAATTCAAGGCATGTAAAATAGCTTCTGCATAACGTTTTGCACCCAATTCGACTTTTTTCTTTTCTTTACGTTGTTGATTAAAGGCTTGAATCTCTTTCATTCCCGAAATATTATCTTGGAGGACGGCATTTAATTCTGCCAACGTTGACTGTGCTGACTTAAAATGCGGGAGAACACGTTTTGTAAAAACCGAACCACCATATGCCAAAAAAGGAACCGGTATCATGGTAAGCAATGCTAGTGTGGGATGAATAATAAAGAGAATAATCGCAACCCCAACGAGAATCAAAACATTGGTTATTAAATCCGGCACAGCGTGAGCGATCAAAACTTCAAAGGTCGCCGTATCATTGGTTGTTCTCGACATCAGTTGACCGGTTTGTTTATCATGGTAATACCGTAAAGATAATTTTTGCAAATGATTATATACCATGGTTCGCATATCTGCGACGAAATTCCATGCCGCCTTGTGGCTTAAATACCGGTATAAGTATGTAAATAGAGCCCTTAAAACATATACAACTCCTAAAATAAGTGCTAACTTTTTCACTTGTTCAAGTGCATCTACCAAGGGTTCATCGAGTAAGGTCTGTGTCAAATCACGAATTAACCATGGACCGATTAAATTCATTGCTGTAATACCAATCAAACTGACCATGGTGATGATCATAAGTGACCAGTAAGGTCTAGCATATTTTACTAATCGAACTAATTGTTTCATTGCTGTCGCCTCCGTTGTCATTATTCGTCCACAAACTGAACAAACATTTCATCTGTTTTTAATAAGCCTTTTCCAAAATTAATAGCCAATTGATTGTAATCAAATCGGCTTTGTGCCGCTATGCCTTCAAGCATTCCTTCTTTATGATCGGTTCGCAACTTACTCAATCCACCAATTCCAAAGGGTGATACAGTATCTGACTTTGGCTGGTACCGATGATATCCACTGATTTCTGTGACATTCTCAACTACCATGGCTAACAAGAGCTCCGTTTCGTTACACACAATCACTTGAATCAAATCCATTTTCCTGTTTAGAATCTCAACGATTAATAGATGGTCTTTTCTTTTTTTGCCTTCGTCTTCAAAACGAATATATTTGCCTTTAAATGCCCGTATCATGTCGCCTCCTATGTTCCTTATTCAAATCGATACGTTCCATTCCATTGATACCTCTCACCTTTTTTCAGGTAGAGTGGTTTCCCATTTACTAAATTAAAATAGGATTTTCGATCATCTGTTGTAAACGCATAAGGGTGTTCTTCTGCTTTATGCGCAAAATTATTGATGTCACTTTCTAGGTTTATGGACGCAAGTATTCGATGCTCATTTGCTATATCCTATGATTTCACGATTATATAGAACTAAAAGAATACAAAGATAATCTCTTTATTCAGTACAAGAACATAAGTATAATTGTTTACGCCCACCTTAAATTGCTCTCGGTTATCAATTTGCAATTGACTTTGTTTCTATTTTTTTCGATGTTTACAGGTGTTTTATAAACTATATATTGAAAGAGTATGGCTTGAAAGCATATCATTTTCATGCATAATACATCTAATTCTACGATGCAAAATAATTTTTTCTTCATTATTAGATTTTTAGGATATGTTAGTTAAATTTGCTCGTTAGATTAGTATCAACCTTTATCTTAATAATAATAAGTGTTTCTTGGAATTTTTAGGGACTTCGCATTTCTGAAACAAAATATTAGGCTTGATTCGATTTTATTTATACAACTCGACTTGTCGTTTAAATATATTTGAACCACTTGATTACTAAATTCATCTGTAAATTCTCGATTTTCTTTTCTGTTTATACTATTATCTTTAACCATTGATTTTATTTTATATGACCTTAACAAATCTGTCCAGTTAATTATAACCCATCCACTTTATTTTACCACCCACATCAATGCTTCAATGCCTATTTGAGCGTCCTTAATTCTATACTATTTTCAGAATCATCATTTCATCTTACTATGTTGATTACCTTAAATACTATTCAATGCTTCCGGAAAAGCAATCATTATATCTTAATTTTCCTCTCTCTGATATTATCCTAACACCATTATTTCTGAATTTCAAAGCCATAAATACTATATTAAAAGTTATATAGTCTCTTTTCGTGTCTATATCAACATTTCACATCATTTCAAATGTAGAATTTTATTGTAACTAATTTTAAAATATATTATATTAGGAGGTTTCTTATTGAAAAAACAAAAAAGATTAGCTAGCATTTTATTATCATTATTATTTTTATACTCAAATGTATCAGGTATACATGCATATTCAACTATTTCAATGATTCAAAGTGGAAGTAAATATATTTACTCCAATAACCCTGAAGCTGTTACAGGGTCTGTATATGGGTCTAATGGGAAATATACAATTGAACAAGCACTTTTAAAAAACACATCTTATGTTTTTGAGTATTATCATCATAACTGGACAGGTAGCAATAAAAAATTTGGAATCGCTATCAAAAATAACAATTCTACATCCGCACAAATAAGAGTAGTAAAAGAAGCTTTAACAACCAGTAGTAACACACTCACAGCATCTACTACAACATTAAAAAATTATGGAAATAGTAGTAAGGATGTATATGTTACCATCCCTGCTAATGGTACAATATTCCTTCAAGAAACTACAGTTCAAGGAAGTAATATTGTCAACGGTAAAATCAAGTTTATTCCAACTAAAAGTAATATAAGCGCTAGAGTATTTTTTTCTAGCACTTCTTCTTCATCAAATAGCATTTTCAATTTATCACGAGCAACAAGTACTAACACTTCAATGACAACAGGTTATTTCGCTCACGATACCAGATATGCAAATGTAGACATAAATAATATACATGAGAACACATTTTACCTTTCTGCATATAATTCAAATACAAATGAATATGAAACAGGCTCAAATGTATTAGGTAGCAGTAAGTTATTAGGAAATTTTGGAATCATTTATGATATACAATTAAAAAATTGTAGTGGAAAAAGAATCAAAATCACCCCTAATCTTGATTCTCCTAACGCAACGCAAGCACAATTGGTTTTGTGGAAAAATAACAATATAGGTTGGTATAGAACTACATACATCAATGACAATTCTTCAACAAAGTACTGGTTAATGTCTGTACCAAGTGATCAAAATTTTAAATTCTCTCTTCCTGGAGGTAACTTCGGAAATGTGAAATTCGAAATAATAGATTAATTTCTCAGTTTAAACTTTTGGGATCAAATCAATATTTTCATATATCTCACCCAAAATTTAACCTTTTGCTAAATCGGATATAACTTTTCAAGCAATGCTTAATGAGTTATATCCGATTTCACTATATCTTGTTTTTTTATACCTTGCTTCTATATACTCATAGGGATAAAATTTTCTTTACAGTTAAAAAATTGACTAATTCTACTTCCTATATTGTTAAGCCCAAAACATTGATTTTTAGGACTTTTCTTTAAATATTTACCTCAACAATCAGAACTAATGGTGATGAATAGTCATTGTATCTCGTACTGAATAGCTATAATTAGAGACTACCAATAAAGCATCCTATTTTCTTGCTTTATTAAGGCTATAATCCTCTGTATAACTATGATGGTGAACCTTCCGTGTCTAATG
>CAZVKG010000066.1:0-20389 GCA_964627665.1 uncultured Eubacteriales bacterium
ATTTCATTAATGTCTAGTAAATTATAGGATTTCATATAGTTTGTTATACCATCTAGGACATCCATCGTTGCTCTTGGGTTCAGTAAATTCGCGGTTCCGACGGCAATTGCATTTGCACCGGCCATCATAAATTCAATGGCATCTTCCCCTGTCATGATGCCCCCCAGTCCGATAATCGGAAGTTGACATGCTTTTGACACTTGATAAACCATGCGAACAGCAACAGGCTTAATAGCAGGACCGGAAAATCCTCCCATTTTTCTGGCCAGGGTAGGTTGGCGTCGATGCACGTCAATATGCATTCCAATAAGCGTATTGATTAAAGAAAAGCCATCCGCTCCGGCAGCTTCCACTGCTTTAGCTATTTCAGTAATATCTGTCACATTTGGACTCAATTTTACAATCAATGGTTGTTTTGCGACTTTTTTTACTTCTGCAGTGACGAGTGCTGCCATCTTAGGATCAACACCAAAAGCAACTCCACCTTCCTTGACATTGGGACAGGAAATATTTAATTCCAGCATATCCACATCTGCATCCGAAAGTTTTTCCACGACATCACAGTATTCTTGTATGGTTCTTCCTGCCAAATTTACAATAATTTTAGTATCATATTGACGCAAGAATGGAATATCCTCTTTAATAAAGACATCAACACCCGGATTTTGAAGACCCACTGAATTTAACATCCCACCATAGGTTTCTGCAATTCTTGGGGCTGGATTTCCCTTCCAGGGGGTACTTGCAACACCTTTAACAATGACACCGCCAATTTGATTTAGGTCAACAATATCTGCATATTCTTTCCCCGAATTAAAGGTTCCTGATGCTGTAAACACTGGATTTTTAAATTTTACGCCACAAAATTCTACACCTAGATTCATGAAAAAATCACCTTCCTATAGTCAAACACAGGACCATCTTTACACACCTTCATATAATCAAAGTCCTCTGCGTTTTTTATTGCTACAACGCAACCAACACAACCGCCAAAACCACAACCCATGCGTTCTTCTAAAGAAAACTCCCCTTGATAGCCTTCTCGAAGCCCAAAATTTTGTAGGCCTTTAAGCATGGGCGTGGGACCGCAAGCATATACATAATCAAAGGTTTTTAGCTGATGGTTTAACTTTTGCTCTTCCATTAACCCAATCACATGCCCATGATAACCTTCACGACCGGAATCCGTTGAAATATATACCTTTCCATAGGCCTTAAATTCCTTAGTCAAATACACATCATCTCTAAACCCGAGCATGATTGTAATCTCCACCTCTTCTTGATATCGCTTTTTCAGCTCTTTCGAAAGTTCAAGAAGTGGCGGTGCCCCTACACCTCCACCAACAATAAGGACTTGTTTTGGACTATTATGATTCTCTGAATTTAAGTCAAGAGAAAATCCTTTTCCAAGCGGTCCTAATACATCAATCATTTCACCGGCTTCCATCTCAGAAAACAGGTGGGTACCACTTCCAACAACCGCATATACAAGTCGTAAATACCCTTTTTCATGATTGATTTCGCAAATACTAATGGGCCTTGGTAGCAATTTTGACTGATCATTGCAATACAGGTTAACAAATTGTCCAGCTTGTGCTTGTTTTACAATATCCGGCGCTTGTATAAGCATTTCGTATATTGATGGTTTTATCATTATATTACTAATAATTTTATAACTTTTTCGATCTAACGGATTATGACACATCGTCTATTCCCCCATATTATAAATTGCCATCTTGCTTTCATCAAGTTCAGCTGCAATAATCTTCATCATTCCTTTTGCCGTATCTAATGATGTTAGCACCGGCACACTCGCTTCAATCGCCGCTCGACGAATCATAAAGCCTTCTCGCTTGGCGTCGTTGGCTTTCGTCGGTGTATTTATGACCATCTGAATCATTCCGCTTCGAATTAGGTCTAATACATTGGGAACACCTTCACTGATTTTACGTGTTGTCTCAACATCAATTCCATTAGCTCTTAATAATTTCGCAGTTCCTTCTGTTGCAACAAATTTAAAGCCAAGCTTGGCATATTCCTTAGCAATCGGTAAAAACGCTTCTTGATCATAAGGTTTTATTGTTGCCATTATGGTCCCTTTTTCTTTGATAACACCCATTCCGGAGGCAACAAATCCTTTATATAAAGCTTCTTCCACCGTTTTTCCTATACCAAGCACTTCACCCGTTGAACGCATCTCCGGTCCTAGGCTCACTTCAACATCCGGCAATTTCTGAGTGGAAAATACAGGTACTTTTATTGCCACAAGGTCTGCTTCTTTATACAGGCCGGTTCCGTAATCCATATTCACGAGTTTTTCGCCCAGCATTGCACGTGTTGCCAACTCAATCATGGGAACACCGGTGACTTTACTTATATATGGCACCGTTCGTGATGATCGGGGATTGACTTCAATGATAAACAACTCGCCCTCAAATTCTATATATTGTATATTAATCATTCCAAGAACTTTTAATGCCTTTGCAACTTTTGTTGTATCACTGACAATTTGATCAATAATGCGTTTTGATATGTTTTGTGGTGGATAAATACTAATACTATCGCCGGAATGGACGCCTGCTTTTTCTAAGTGTTCCATAATACCTGGGATCAGGATATCATCCCCGTCACAAATGGCATCCACTTCAATCTCTCGACCAATCAGATACCGATCAATAAGTACCGGGTTCTTATGGTCACGTTCAAACGCCTGCACCAAATACCGATGTAACTGCTTTTCATCATAGGTGATTTCCATACCCTGTCCGCCAAGAACATAACTGGGGCGAACAAGAACAGGGTATCCTAACTTCTCAGCTTCTAACAAACCTTCATCAAGATTCCAAACAGCTTTTCCTTTTGGTCGATTAATATCTAATGCTTCCATTAATTCGTCAAATCGTTCACGGTCTTCTGCTTCATCAATCTGATCCGGCTTGGTTCCTAAAATCGGCACCTGCATTTCATCTAGAAAGCTTGCCAATTTTATGGCTGTCTGTCCTCCAAATTGTAAAATGACGCCATCCGGATTTTCTTTTTCAATGATGTTTAATACATCTTCTTCTGTCAATGGCTCAAAATACAGCTTATCTGCCGTATCAAAATCCGTACTTACCGTTTCCGGATTATTGTTGGCAATAATGGTTTCAATACCTGCTTTTTTGAGTGCCAGAATACTATGCACGGAACAGTAATCAAATTCAATCCCTTGTCCGATACGAATGGGTCCGGATCCAATGACGAGTACTTTTCTTCGATCCGATACCTCGACTTCATCAAATTCATCATAGGTTGAGTAGAAGTATGGACTTACTGCCTCGAACTCACCGCCACAAGTATCCACCATTTTAAATACCGCTTGTATCTTAAGATCTTTTCGTTTTTGATAGACATCAATCGGGGAACATTGGACAAAGTCTGCAATTGCCTTATCAGAAAAGCCTTTTTTCTTAAGCATTCTTAGTTTATCTGCATCTAATCCATCTAATGAACTTGAACGTAGTTGCTCTTCCAATTGAACAATCCCATCAATCTTATCTATAAAGAAAGGATCCATTCCCGTAATTTTACATATTTTATCCTTACGATAACCACGTCGAAGCATTTCGGCAAGGTCAAATAATCGTTCGTCATCCGGTACTTGTACGCGTCGTTTTAATTCATCTAATGACCGTATTGCTGCTTTTTTATGGTAGAGTGAATATTGGCCAATCTCTAGAGAACGAACGGCTTTAAGTAAAGCCGATTCAATATTATTACCGATAGCCATAACTTCACCGGTTGCCATCATTTTCGTTCCCAGTGTTTTCTTTGCACGACGGAACTTATCAAACGGCCATTTAGGTATTTTGACTACACAGTAGTCTAACGTCGGTTCAAAACAAGCTTGTGTCTTCTTTGTCACTGCATTTTGAATCTCATCTAGCCGAAATCCCAGTGCAAGTTTTGCACTTACTTTTGCTATCGGATATCCGGTGGCCTTACTTGCTAGTGCTGAAGAACGACTCACTCGAGGATTGATTTCTATAACCGCATATTCAAAACTGTCCGGGTGAAGTGCCAATTGCACATTACATCCACCAATGATACCCACTTCATTAATAATATCAAGTGATGCTTTTCGCAACAACTGATATTCAACATCAGATAATGTTTGTGAGGGTGCTACAACAATACTATCGCCTGTATGTACGCCAACCGGGTCAATATTTTCCATGTTACACACTGTGATGGAATTACCGGCTGAGTCTCGCATAACTTCATACTCAACTTCTTTCCATCCTTTAATCGATTTCTCAAGAAGTACTTGTCCGACACGGCTAAGTTGAAGACCTGTTGCCAAAATTTGTTTCAATTCTTCCTTATCATCAGCAATACCACCACCGGAACCGCCTAATGTATAAGCCGGACGCACGACAACCGGGTAACCGATTTGATTGGCAAAGTCAACACCATCATCCAGGTTTGTGACAATCTTACTTTCTATGACCGGTTGTCCGATACGCTCCATAAGCTTTTTAAAATCTTCGCGGTCTTCACCTTCTTTAATGGCGTCAATAGATGTTCCGATAACCCGAACATTATATTTTTCAAGGATTCCTGCATCATGAAGTTCAACAGCCAGATTTAGTCCGGTTTGTCCGCCCATTCCTGCGATGACACTATCCGGTCGCTCTTCAGCGATGACTTTTTCTAAAAATTCAATGGTTAAAGGTTCAATATATATTTTATCTGCAACTTCTTTATCCGTCATAATCGTTGCAGGATTGGAATTCACGAGTACGGTAATGACCCCTTCTTCACGAAGTGCTTGACATGCTTGTGTTCCGGAATAATCAAATTCTGCGGCTTGACCGATAATAATCGGTCCCGAGCCAATAACAAGGACTTTTTTTATAGATAGATCTTTAGGCATCTTGTTCTCCTTTCATTAATGCAACAAATTCATCAAAAATCGGATCTGTATCATGAGGACCCGGACAGGCTTCCGGATGAAATTGAATGGAATAGATGTGATTTTTTGTATCTTTCATTCCTTCAACTGTTTGATCATTGAGATTGACATGCGTTACTTCAATCCCTTGTGGCAAGGTTTCATCTTCAACGACATAGCCATGGTTTTGTGATGTAATCATGACACGACCGGTCTGCATATCTTTTACCGGATGGTTGGCGCCTCGATGACCGAATTTTAGCTTTGTCGTATTCGCGCCCATGGCTAAGGCAAGGATTTGATGTCCAAGGCATATTCCTGTCATAGGTTTTTGTCCGATTAATTTTTTGATTTCACCAATGCCGTCTTTTAAATCTTTAGGATCTCCCGGCCCATTGGATAAAAAGATACCATCCGGTTGAACCTTTAGTATTTCTTCCGCTGTTGCAGAAGCAGGGAAAATCGTCATCTCACAATCTCGTTGTTTAAATGAACGTACAATATTGTTTTTCATTCCATAGTCAATCATAGCTATATGTGGACCTTTACCATCGATATGCATAATATCTTCCCGGGTAACCTCAGATACTGCTTTTGTATTATTAAAGCTTTCCAACTTACTCTTTATCTGGCTTTCCGATAAATCGCGTACAGTGATGATGCCACGCATTGTACCTACATTACGAATAATCTTTGTTAATGCTCTTGTATCAATGCCTTCAAGGCCTATTATTCTATTTTTCTTCAAATAGTCATCAAGTTCAAACTCACACCGCCAGTTATTTGGATTTTTACAGTTTTCCCGAACAATAAATCCACGAACTTTGATGGATGCAGACTCAATATCATCAATATTTATCCCATAATTACCAATCAGAGGATAGGTCATCGTTACAATCTGTCCGTAGTATGATGGATCCGTTAAAACCTCTTGATAACCGGTCATTCCTGTATTAAAAACAACTTCTCCAATGGTTTCTTTCAGATAGCCAAATGCTTTGCCATGAAATACTGTACCATTTTCTAAAATTAATTGTGCTTTCATATGTCGTCCTTTCTTATAAAACGCGGTTTAAATCGTTTTTCATATCAATGACAGCTTGTCGCGATGCCTTAGCAAATGCTTTAGGCGAAAATTCGCCACTGTATTTTGCATTTTTGTATGCCGCTATAATACCTCGTGATGAGTTCACAATAGAACCTAATCCATCCTGATTAAAGCATCCGGCCAAATCTTCTGCCGTAGCTCCTTGAGCACCATATCCCGGCACTAAAAAGAATGTATGTGGCATTTGTTTTCTCAGCGCAATACCTTGTTCTTTGTGGGTTGCACCAACAACTGCTCCGATTTTTGAAAAGCCGTATTGGCCAATCATATCTTTCCCCCACATACTGACGAGCTGACCAATATATTCATACATAAACTGATTTTCAACACGTAAATCTTGTATTTGCCCGCTATTTGGATTCGAAGTTTTTACAAGTAAGAACAAGCCTTTATCCCGTTCTTTACATGCTTCAAAATAAGGTTCAACAGAATCAATTCCTAAAAATGGATTGAGGGTAATGAAATCCTCTTTATATACTTCAAATTTTTGATCTTCGACTTCAACAAGGCCGATATGGCCCTGTGCATAAGAAGTCGCCGTTGACGCAATATCACTTCGTTTAATGTCTCCGATAATGACAAGCCCTTTATTTTTTGCATAGTTAATTGTCTCTATATAGGCTGCAATGCCTTCTGCTCCAAGCTGTTCATACATAGCAACCTGGGGCTTTACTGCAGGAATCAAATCATGGACCTCATCAATAATGGCTTTATTAAACATCACGTAGCTTTGTGCCGCACCTTTTAAGGTTTTCCCATATTGGTCATACGCTTCTTCTTTTATATGTTCCGGTACAAAATCCAGTCTCGGATCCAGTCCGACCACTGTTGGGTTATTCGTTTCTTTAATTTTTTGAATCAATGCATCAATCATAAGTGCCTCCTCTAATCTTTATAAACTATTTTTCCATTAACAATCGTATATTTTATACGCCCATTGACTTGTTTACCAATGAATGGCGTGTTTTTACTCTTGGATGCAATTGCGTCTTCTTCTATGGTATATCTTGCATTTGGATCGATAATCGTTATATCTGCAAGGCTTCCAATCGCAAGTGTACCCTTATCACTATTTAACACCTTCGCCGGATTTATCGTTATCTTTTCAATAAACTGCATCGGGCTTAACCAACCTTTATTGACAAGTTCTGTAATACCCACCGGAATCATGGTTTCTAATCCAATAATGCCGTTGGGCGCTTGTGAATATGGTTTGTTTTTTTCATCTCTATGATGTGGTGCATGGTCCGTCGCAATGACATTGATTACCCCATCTTTTAAGGCTTGCTTAATCGCATCAACATCTTCTTTCGAACGCAGTGGTGGATTCATCTTGGTATTGGTGTTCATTCCGTCAACATCTTCGTCTGTTAATGTGAAATGATGAGGACACACCTCTGCAGAAATACTAATGCCTTTTGCCTGAGCTATACGTATCAGGTCAACACTATTTTTTGTACTGACATGGCATAAGTGTAAATGCGTACCGACTGACTCAGCTAGTTGAATATCTCGAGCAGTTATAATATCTTCTGCTTCATTTGGGATTCCTTCAAGTCCAAGTTCTTCTGAACGTTTCCCTGCATTCATAGCTCCACCTGCAAGCGCTTCATCTTCACAATGGGATAGGACCGGAAGCTGTAATTTTTTGGCAATAATCATTGCTTCCTTTAGCAGTTTACTATTCATAACACTTCGTCCGTCTTCACTGATGCCACAAATGCCGGATTCATGCATTCCTTGAATATCTGCTAATTTTTTTCCGTCTTGGCCTTGTGTAATGGCTCCGATTTGAAGAACATTGACACTCCCCTCATTTCGAGCTTTTTCATAAACATAATCAACCATGTCTTTACAATCAATGACCGGATTCGTGTTCGGCATGGCACATACTGTCGTCACGCCGCCTTTTGCTGCACTTAAAGTCCCTGTGTGTATTGTTTCCTTATACTCAAACCCAGGTTCTCTTAAATGTACATGAAGATCAATCGCACCGGGAATAACCCAACAGCCTTTTGCATCGATCACTTCATGCTTTTCTACATAATCGGTAATATCCATGTTGGCTTCACATTTTATAATTGTATTGTTTTCAATCAATAGATCCATAACTTTATCCATTTGACTGGCCGGATCAATAACATGTCCATTTTTTATAATCATCTTATTTACCTCCTAAAGAATTAAAAAAGCAATAAAATCAACAAATGTTGACTTTATTGCCTCGTATCAATAATTGAGAAACAACGAATGAAGACATTGCACCTAAAAATATAGATACTGCCTCTACTACCGTCATGTTTCTGAACTTTATTTTATTATTATTTTTTCTTCTCTTTTGTATGCCATTTTGGGCATAACAAAAGCACGCATTGATGTCTCGCATCTGGATTCTCCCTTTCTGGTCTCTCTGTACCAAACTTAAAGGTTGTTATGCATACTTACTCGCTTTGCATTGTTTCATATTTTCATCAATACTATCATATGAACAAATAAAAGTCAAGCAAGTATGCTGTTTTTTATTCTTCTATGCGCGTCTCAAACAAAATTTCTTGGGTTTGAGCATTTTCAAAGAAAAGTGCATTATAGGAAATATAGCTCATCATACGTCGAGTAAATATTTCATCTTGGCTACTCCCTTTTGCATAAGCATAGTCCCGTAAATCATCTGCATATAAGTCAATGTCCAATGCTTTTTGTGTTGAGGAACTCCAAACAAAATCGCCATCACGATCTGAATATCCCAATGCTCTTAAAACAAGCGTTGTATACTGAGCTTCTGTCATGGGTGCATTTGACCCGTATAAAATCTCTGAAATACCATTAACTAATTCCAAATGGTGAAGATAATTAATCGTATCTTCCGCCCATTCAGGAACATCTGTAAATCCGGATTCATAATTAGGGTTTTCACTTGCAAATACCTGCGCTTCTTCTTCTAAACCAAGAAGTCTTGAATACATAATAGCGCCTTCTGCTCTTGTAAGATTCCGATCGAGTTCTAATCCATCATTTGTACCTTTCAGATAACCTAATGATGCCAAAATTTCGCCATGAAAATCACGATGTGCTCGATCCATATCTAGTCTTTCTTCAAGTTCGTTTCGCAATTCATTTTCACTTGCTTCTATCTCCATGCGGATTTCTAAAAATCCTGATTCACGTCCGGGATTGAGCGAAAAAACTTCTTCTGTTAAATCCCAAACGTAATTCGTTTCATCTTCGATATAATCTGCGTTATGATCAATAACTTCATAGTCGGTCTCAAATGAATAGATGAGCTGTCCACCCATCGCTTTAAACATTACACTCACATCACCCATACCTTCACTTGCTACATCATCATATAATTGACTTAAGGGAATTTCAAAACGGTAAACATCATCACCTTGATATGTCCAATGAAGCTCATCTGTTTCTGCCAAATCACTAAAGGCAATAAGCGGATCACTAAATTGTATGTTAAATTCTTCACCTACAAACAACATATCATCTTTATAATACTCTAATGGCGTATTTTCAATCTGAGCGTTTGCATCATTGATACCTGTTTCATCAAAAAAATTCGACTCCATCTCGGATGTTTCTTCATCACCCATAATACTTTGATTAACGGCCATAAATGCATTCATGCCACCTGAACCGTCTTCTTTTAAGGAAAAACTTAATCGAATATCCATACATCCGGAAAACATCATCATCGCTACAAGTAAACTTACAACTACTGTCAGTTTTTTACGCATATTTTACCTCTTTTCTATGTATTGTTTTATAATCTCCATCTATAATTATAATATGAAACCCTTTAAAAAGCTATAGCTTGGTCTACATTCATAGATACAATACTCATTTTTTTTATGGGACGAATATAACCACAAAAACTTATATGTTGATCTGATTGAATTTCAATGTCAATTTTTTTCAAATGTCCCCATCCATCCGTATATATTGAGTAGTCAATTTTAATATCTTTTGCATTGATTTGTTTTTCTATGATTCCTTTACAGATATATACCGCATGATAACGGTCATTGATTGAAATGATTTTGAACCGTGGTTTCTCTACATATTTCACCTCAGCAAGCAAATCATATAGACTACTTGTTTGGATAATTGTATGAATCTCTGATAATATAGGAATATCTTCTTGTTGCGAAAGATCCATTGTGTATACTTGAGGCATTATTGGGTCCATCTGAAAATACATACGGTCCTCCATAATCATCCCATTAAATCCAATCAATTCTGACCTCAATTTCTCTGAAGTAATAGCACCCTTCATTCTATGTTCCTTCTTGTTTTGATTCCATTGATAGGTCCCATGAAGTAACATAGAATCATAATTCACATCATATACAACTTCCAAAACCTTATAATTCTCCATTGTTTTTATTATATAGGCTAGACCTTCTTCTTCATTTTGAATCCAAGGTAGGTATCCTGTTAAATAAATAGTAAAAAGAATAAGCAGACCTACGGATGCTACCCATCCTATCCATCGTCTTTTTTTCATTATACAATGGCACCTCCTACAAGATATAACATTAGACTTAGTGTCATAGCCGGCATAAATGGTATTTGTGTGTTTTTATCGACCTGCTTAAAGGCAAATAATCCGACACAGATGATGCCATTTAAAATAAACCCCGTAACAATCAAAAGCATTGCCACACTAAAACCTGTCCAATAAACCACAAGCCCACACATAAGCACATCCCCATAACCAATGACATGGCTCAAAAAGCGTTTAACAAACCCTGCACATCCTACAATGAGAATAACTGCGACTATATCAATATATTCAACGCCTTGGTAAAACACAAGATTATATACCGATATAACCGGAAGCATGACAAGAATAGGTTCCATTACAATCCGGTGTGTTACTAAATCATAAATCATTTCTATAATCACAAGAGTTAATAAAAAAAATAGTATATATTCCCTACTATCTGTGTAGTCATCCAACACTATAAAACGTATAATCGAAAAAAGCATATAAGACCCAATAACAATAAAAATTAAGGTTTTGTTTTCTAAGAACCATTTTTCCTGTTGTAAGCTGCTTAAAATGATGATTGTCGATACAAGAATCGTTATAAGAAAAAAAACAGTCATAATCTCTTCCTCCCGATTTTAAGTCTATCTGACCATAAATCGAAATTCAAGAGAAACTGACTGTTGGTGCATAAAATAGGACATATTACCCTTATACAGTTACATAGCCTGTGCGTCTTAATATTGGAATGACGAGTGTTGCCGAATAGGATGCAAAAACAATTAAAATCAAGTCTTTTATCATATATGGAAACATAATTACAAACACTTGATATAGGGGCATTCCTGATTCTGTAAACCATTGAAGAATGCCATAGAAATAAATGTTTCCTATGAGATATGCAAGTCCATATCCCACAAGGGATATACCCAATATTGAATGAAAACGTATTTTCTTAAGTTTATCCACTCCAAGACCAATGATGAAGGCACATACCATAAATCCAATAATATATCCAAAGGTATTCTTGAAAACATACTGAATCCCTCCGCCAAGAGAAAATACAGGAAGTCCTGCAAGTCCGATAATGATATAAATGAATTGTGATAAAAAAGCTTTTTTTGCACCTAATAAAATTCCTGCATAGACGGCAAAAAACAATTGAAAGGTTAGTGGAACTCCAAAAGGTGTTGGCAAACTAAGCTTTGCGCCAACCACCATAAGCGCTGTAAATAGTCCTGTTAAAAGCATATCTCGTGTTGTTAACTTCATATACGACTCCTCCTACTTTTTTAAGTTATAGAAGTAGTATAAAAGGATAAACTTCGATTGTCAACCTTTTTTTTGACAAGTTTACAATCACGTATATAATTCGTTTATAACTAGTATTTTTCCACCGAATGATTTGATTTCTAATTCAAGTTGACCTTTGTCCTGCTTATAGGTCTCTGTATAGTTGTCAAGTAGGGTCATACTGATCCGGCCTTTTACTTTAACATACCATTCTTTAGGTACAAGTACGCGTACACTCGCGCATCGAATGGATAGCACTAATTTATATGGCTGATCTTGCTGAGTAAAGTGACGATAATCAAGTGTAATATTACTCAAAGCGATTTCCGCCTTGAATTCATGCTGTGTTGGCTTCAAATGTACATATTCATGCTTAAGGCACTTTTTAATATTCCTTTTTTTTTCATTCGATGTCATATCCATTCTCCTAACATTTTTGATATGTATACCCACAACTCTTAATAAATTTTTCAAAATCTTGATATGTAATCTCTAATGTTTCATCATTTTGATTGGGATGAAATGAGATATTTTGTTCCGAATTAAAGTCTCGGTCAATGTACACTTCAACGTGGTGATTACCATCATTAATTAAGGCAAAAGCACTTACAGAGCCCGGCTCAACACCCAGATATTTTTTTAGTCGTTTTGAAGACGCAAAGGATAATCGTCCTAGTCCATTTTCTTCTCCAAATTGTTTCAAATCAAAGCGACGATTATGTTCTAAAATTACTAGAAAATGACGATCTCCTTTTTTGTTGCGCAGAAATAAATTCTTACACTGTTGAGCTTGAATACTTACGTCCATTTCATTCGCCTGTTCAACAGTATACACCGGCTCATGCTCATGTTTTATATATGAAATACCATGCTGTTCTAAATAGTCATAAACTTTTATTTTTTTATATGGGGCTGTCTCAGCCGCAAAAACTTGAATACCATACTCTTGAAGCAAACTAGCTGTCATACCCATGCCCGGAATTAATTTACCTTCAAATTGTCCGTTATAAATCTGTTGACTGCCACAGGAGGGACTTTTATCTTTTAATATTGCATACCGAACATTATGCTCTTTACATATATCCAGTGTTTTTTGCGCTCCGTCAATGAAGTCTTGTGTATATTCTTTTCCATCTTTAGATAACACTTTTCGTTCCTTACCCTCACCAACAATTTCCATAGGCATTCTTGGTGTCGGTAATCCTGCCATTATTTCGGGACATATATGTATGACCTCCATATTTTTCAATTCTTCTATCGCTTGATCTAGCGGATAAGCTTTACCATCGTAACGACACGCCTCGCCCATCACACAGCTACTCACTATTATCATATGCCTCTCCTGACTTTTGATCTATCTGCTACGTCGTCTTTTTGTATTTTTCTTTTTTTGTACAGAGTGTCCAAACTTACCCAAAGCATCGCCTAATCCAAAATACTGTCCATGACTATATACAATTGGTTTTGCCTGGTCAAGGTGAAATTTATTCTGTTCGTCCATATACTGTTCATCTACATGTACCTTGACGACTTTTGCTAAAAACATATGATGAGATCCAAGTTCTTTAATTTCAACTGTTTCACATTCAATATTTACCGGACTTTTTTTTAATAATGGGGCTTTAATAATATCCCCAATATCATAATCCAATTGCATTTTACTTAGTTTATCTTCTTTTTTTCCACTACGGACACCACAATAATCTGTGGCGAATGTTATTTCCTCCGTTGTAAGATTGATAACAAAACCACCTTGTTTTTTGATCAGATTATAGGAATGTCTCGATGGTCGAACAGAAATATAGGTCATGGGAGGGTTTGTGCATACGGTTCCTGTCCAGGCAATCGTCAACCCATTATACTCTTCTTCTGTTTCTCCACAGGTTACAATCACTGACGGTAACGGATATAACATGTTACCCGGTTTCCAACTTTGTTTACTCATATCATTCTCCTATCAAGCAAAAAAACTAGACATTCAATTCACATGAAGGTCTAGCTTTAATTAACTACTGTTTAATTTATCTCTTCACGTTGAACAAAAGCATTTGCTCGATCTTCAAACAGAAAAAAAGCAATAGCATCTTTAGGCTCTGCCTTAAACCCACCTTCTTCTGCAATAACTTTCATCAATGCAAGAATTTCCATTTTTAAACTATTCGCCAACATGGTTATTGATAATTTCTTTTCATCTTCCACGGCATATACAATATATCCTACCGGTTCATCGGAAATTTGATACTCTACCTTCGCCATATAATCACTCCATATCTATTCGTATCTTTGCCATAGTTTTGTAAATGCCGGCAAGGAGTTTTCCACTCGTTGATAAGAAATACAATATGCAATTCTCACATAGCCCGGGCATCCAAACGCACTTCCGGGAACTAATAATAAATTATACTCCTTAGCATCTACACAAAATTGTCGATCGTCTTCAATCGGAGTTTTTACAAACAAATAAAAAGCGCCTTGTGGCTCTAAACACGTAAATCCGATTTTTGTAAGATGTCGATATAATACATCTCTATTCGTTTTATATATGCTAACATCAACTTCGGAACCTAATGTTTTTGCAATGACACGTTGGAAAAGTGACGGTGCATTCACAAATCCTAAAATTCGATTAGCTACATTGAGTCCTCCAAGTGTTGATTCTAAATGCTCCATCTCAGGATGAACCACGATATATCCAATACGTTCGCCCGGTAATGATAAGGACTTAGAATATGAATATCCAACAAACGTATTTGTATAATAATTCAACAAATAAGGAACTTCAATATCATCATAAACCAACTCTCTGTATGGCTCATCCGAAATCAAATATATTGTCGTATTATATTCTTCCTGCTTCTCATTTAAGGCATTGGCCAACTGCGTAATCGTCTCACTGCTATAAATAACGCCTGTTGGATTATTCGGTGAATTGATGATAACAGCTTTGGTTTTTGGTGTGATTACCTGCCGCAATACATCTATATCCGGCTGAAAGGTATCTGTATTTGGTGGAACAACAATCAAATTCCCATCATAATTATTAACATAATGCCCATATTCGGTAAAATAAGGGGCAAATGTTATAACTTCCTCACCAGGATTAAGGAGTGTTTTCAAAATGACATTAAGACCTCCGGCCGCTCCGACTGTCATAACAATATGTTTAGCTGAAACATGGGTTTGATATTTTTGATTCGTATAGTTTGCAATGGCCTCACGCACATCTTCGAATCCGGAATTGTTCATGTATCCATGGACTCTGTTCGGAGCTTCTTCACTTAGAATTTCTATAATCGCATTTTTAACGGTTTCCGGTGGTTCTACGTTTGGATTCCCTAAGCTAAAATCATAAACGTTATTAATTCCGTCACGTTCAGCCAAAATCTTACCTTCTTCAAACATGGCACGAATTAATGAACTTCCGGCAACGAGCTTTTCCATTTTATCTGAAATCATGAATAACCTCCACTTCACTTTTCTCATAGTTTATCATATTTTCAGATAAATGTCATTATTACTTTGATATAGAAGAAAAAACCCACTAGCCTTATAACAAAAGACTTAATGGGTATTTTTTATTGATCCTTCTTGTGAAATTCCGCATATTTTCAGGAAATGTTACTATTCTTTTGACACAAGAACTTCTGTAAAAGCCTCCACTATACTTTGAAGATTTTCTATATACTGTTCTGAGAGTGGTGCCACTTTAACCGTTGCCCCGCCTATTTCTTTAGCTATAGTCTCAGCCTGTGAACTGTCAAACTCTTCTTGATAAAAGACAAATTTAATATCATTTTCTTTTGCTAAATCAATAACCTCTTGAATACGTTTTGCCGAGGCCTCTTTTCCATCTTCTTCAATCGCAATCATTTCCAAATGATAGTCGTCCGCAAAATATCCAAATGCCGGATGATAAATAATAAAAGGCTCATCTTCATACTCAGCAAGAGCATCTTTAATCTGTAAATCAAGTTTTTCTAGTTCAGCGACATATTCCGCACCGTTTTTCTTGAATGTATCCGCATGTTCCGGATAAACTAAAGAGAGTTCTTCAACAATTACATGAATCATTACAACAACTCTTTTTGGTGATAACCAAATGTGAGGATCAATCCCTTCATGACTATGACCATGGTCGTCTTCGTCCTCATGGTCATCTTCATCCTCATGGTCGTCTTCGTCCTCATGGTCATCTTCATCCTCATGACCATGTTCTGAATCAAATTCTCTCGCAGGATATACTTCAGCGACTTCAGACCAAAGATTTACAACAGTAACTTCTTCATTGAACTCAGTCAATCTTGGTAAAATATTTGCTTCTTCCGCTGCAACTCCGATAGCAAAATATAACTCTGCATCTGACAATGCCTGTAATTCTTTGGGTGTCGGTTGGTAGTTTGTTTCACTATAACCTGGTGGAATCATGACCGTAACATCGACAAGGTCTTTTGCAACTGCCTGTACAAAGTCTTTTTGAGGGCCGATGGATACAGCAACTGAATTGATGTTTTTTTCTACTTCTGATGCGCATCCTGTCAACATTGAACTTATTAAGACAGCAAATATTAGTAAGCTGTATGTTTTGAATTGTTTCATAACTATTTCTCCTTTCATCTTCAGATGCAAGTCGTTTGCATTTACTTTTAAACTTACTATATCATACCTCTTCATTTTGTCAAGTTTCTTTTTTTTCAATAATCGAGTATAATATACTTACTCTCATAACAATGAAAGGAGCGTCTCATGGACTTTCAACAAATAAAAACAATTCTACAAAATAATAACTTTAAAATCACAAAACAAAGAGAGTATATTCTTGATGTTTTAATCAACAATCAACATACTCTCTTATCCGCTGAAACTTTATTGACGATTGTCAAAGAAAAATTTCCGACAATCAATTTAACCACTGTCTACCGAAACTTAGACCAATTATCTGTACTCGGTTTACTTGCTGTATTCCCATCCGATGATGGAATTACACGCTATAAATTAACTTGTGCTGATCATCATCATCACCATATCATCTGCCAACGCTGCGGAAAAGTTGAGATGATTAATTACTGTCCTTTAGACATATTAACATCACTCGCTCTTGATAAAGGATTTCATCTAACCAAGCATAAAATTGAGCTTTATGGCATATGTAAGGCGTGTTACGATTCCTAGCGTTTTTTTTCTGCGTGTAAAAAAATACCACTTGTTACTGCCGTTAGCGGTGCCACAGCAACAAGACCAAAACTTCCGACTAGGGTATGAATAATCTCTGCTGCAACATATTTAAGGTTTAATATATTCATAATCGGTGTACCTTGGGCCATAAACACCATCATTAGTCCAATAAATCCCCCAGAATATGCAAGTAAAAGCGTTGTTGTCATTGTCCCAATAACATCTCTTCCCACATTAAAGCCTGCTTGTATTGCTCTTCTTCTCGTGATAGATGGATTCGTTTGAATAACCTCATGTACAGCTGACGTTATATCAACAGCAAGGTCCATAACGGCTCCAGATGATGCAATAAAAATACTGGCAATAAAAATCGAAGTCAAGTCCAAATGACTAAATCCTGAATATAACAAGCTTTCAGCGTATGCCATCACGGCTCCATGAATTTTAAAGCGTTGGACAAATATAATGGCCATTAAACAGGTCAGGAAAGTCCCTGCCAGCGCCCCTGAAATAGCTGCTAAGGCACGTTGATCAAATCCATAAACCAACAGAATAATCATTGATGTAATAACAATTGCAACCAAAAAAGCAACAATAATTGGATTGTAACCCAATAAAAATGTTGGTAACAAAACTTTCCAAATCATTAATATTGTAAATACAAATGAAAACAAAGCTCTTAAACCAATGCTTCTTGCATACACCAGTAAAATAATAACAAAAATTAATCCTAGTAAAATTTCTTCCCCAATGCGATAGTGGTCAACGAGTGTGACTCCAGAAACAGCACCGTCCATTATGTCAACCACTGCTAATACACGGTCCCCAATTTCAAATATTTTATCCATTTCTAATTTTCCAAGAAGAATGTTGGTCGCTATCAATTGTTGACCTTTTAACTTTCCTTCTAGAATCAAAATAGAACATTCTTGATCACCTGTTTTTATCAATCCCGAATTATGAATATTTTGATTATCAACTTGAAGAATTTCTGCCTTTACCCGTAGCGAGTTTTCATTGTTGCTATTTTGTTGAAAAGGATTAGGCAACAACATTAATATAAAAATGAGAATAGCACTGAGCCATGTAGGCCAGTGCTTTTGACTAAATATTCTCTTTATATTCATCTTATCTTGTTCCTGTTAAGGCGCTTAGTTTACTAAAGATATCGGTATTATCATAATACCCATTGAAAAGTTCTTCTCCAACACCTTTGGCAAATACGCCTACCGGAACACCTGTATGTGAATATGAGGTCCAGCCTATTCCTGCTTTATTATTCATAACATGTGTAATTGTTACACTTAGCGGTTCATAGCCACCATACAAAAGCTTATCTGCATCCGAATACGTTCGATCTTCTTTTGTAATCATACTCATTGTATAAGCATCTTGAAGCTTTTGTAATTCATATTCTGAAAGAACTCTTGAAGGATTTTCTTCTGCTTCAGGATGTTCTGATGTTATTAAACCAAAATTTGTTTCTATATCTTTTACAACGGTTTCAAATGGTACATTCTCTTCTCGATAGCCCGCAATTTTTTCATCGAACATTGCATAAGACATCGTTTGATTGCCTAGAATATCTAAATACGTGCTGTAACCAGTTGCAGCATACCCCATGGTTAATCCACCTGTTTCATGATCTCCAGTTACAATGATAAGGGTATCATTGGGATGCTGATAATAAAATTTAACTGCTTCTTCAACCGCTTCGTTAAAAGCCAAAACATCTCCGATGGCTGCCATTGCATCATTCGCATGACAAGCCCAGTCAATTTTTCCACCTTCAACCATCATAAAAAATCCTTTGTCATTATCAAGAACATCAATACCTTTTCGAGTGAAATCAGCTAAAGATAGTGCGCCCTCTTCTCGGTCAATCTCATAAGGTAATGCCATCCCTGCATCAACATCTGGAATAATTGCCAGCACCGGTGCATCTTGTGAATGAAGGCTTAAAATTTCTTCTGTCGTTTCAGGAACTTCAAAGCCTTTTTGTTTAGCCAGTTCGACTAAGTTCCTTTGTTCACCTTCTTTTCCTTCAACCTGTAATAATCCGCCACCCGCAAAATAATCGAAGTTACTATTAATCAGTTCAATTCCAATATCATAATAATTATTTCTTGAAGCTTGGTGTGCATAAAAGGCTGCAGGTGTTGCATGATTTATCGGAACACTGCTGATAATACCAATTTTATAACCTTTTTGTTTTTTAAGTTTTTCAGAAATTGTTTCATAAACTTTTGTCTTTGTCATATCCATGTTGACCACACCACTATGGGTTTTATTGCCTGTCGATATGGATGTTGCCGTCGATGCAGAATCCGGACAAAATGATGTTGAATCAAATGTTGTGGCTGTCCCCGCAACTTCAAATTGTGTAAAGGCTAAGTCCACATCACTGACAACTTTATTCTCATACTTTTCCACGCCTAGATAGTCTGTCGCAGCTACAATTTGTGCATAACTTAAGCCATCACCAATAAACATAAATACATATTTGGGCATATCGCCATTCCATGTATTAACAGTTGCCGCTTCAACCTGCAAAAATTGTTTCTGATGCTGAACAATGACAAGGGAAGACATAAACACAACAAAAACAAGTGCCAACAAACCTAACTTTTTTAATTTTTTTTTCATAGTTACCTCCAAATAATCTTTGTGTAGTTTCTTAATCTTTAACTTCTTCATAAGACTATCATATGATTATTTGAAAAAAAGGTGTTTTACGTAAAACTCAGGTAAAAAAGTTATTCAACGATGCAAAAAGCTTTTCCCAAAGGTAATATTGTTTTTTTGAATTGGGTATTTATGATGACCGCAGCAGAACCATAAAATGATAAAACAGCTATTAGAAACTCAGCTATTGCGGCAACCATATGCATTGTATCGTGCATAATACCTAACGTAGATAATGATAATCCTAAGAAAAGGAAATCAATTAATACAAAAATAAAAAACAAATTTTTGTTCGTTGTTAATGCACCAACTGTCATGTACAAGGTGAAAATCAGATAACCAATAAACGCGATACCCAACTGTTTTGTATCGGCACTTGACATAAGTTTTTCACCAAACAAACCTGCTTGAATCATCCAAGAAAAGGCGACACTGTACCAAAAAAATGCATAGGCTCCAAACGCTGTTGCACCAAAAACATTGTTCTTTTTTGCATCTTGAATACACGCATATAACTGTGCGCTAGCTCCTAAAAAGATGGCCCAAGGTATGATAAAAGAAACATCTGATGTCAAACCTAATTTTTGTGATGATGCCACAAGTGTTACCATTGCTAACCCAAATAAGCCAATCGGTGTTGGGTCGGCAACAACTATTTTTCTTTCTTCCATATTCATCTCCATTCTACCTTAAAAGGTAG
>CAZVKG010000067.1:0-20134 GCA_964627665.1 uncultured Eubacteriales bacterium
CTGTTGACATAAACCAAAATGAAATTAATCAGCTTTTACAAAATACGGTAACTGTCCAAGAATACATCAGTGGTATTTATGTACTCGGATTTAACGGTGAATTTTACACTAGTGATTGGGGAATCAAAGAAGATCCTCTTCGTGAACTTTATACGGAAATTCTTAGCGAACCAATTCGAGTAGATGAATTTTATTTTATTGGATCTAAAATGAATTATCATATGTATTCAGATGCCGGAGTTATCTCCACAATCCGGCCAATTACACAAGCTCATACTGATCAAGTCATCGGTATGATAATCATTGATATGAACTATACCTATCTTCAGGAAATGTTCATGGCTTCATGGATGCAATATGAAGAAAAAGTTCTTGTTCTCAATCATCTTGGTGAAACGATGTTCTCCTTTCCGTATAATATAAACCTTGATAGTATCATTACTGACAATCCTGATATCATAGAATCGCAAACAACACAACTTACCACTGACGTTTTTGGCAAAGAAAGTATAATCTTGTCGGATACACTTAATTTTAGCGGATGGAAAGTCGTACGAATTATTAATTCAGACCATATATACGAAAAAACGAATCAACTCGCTCCCTTGGCTCTTATCGCATTAGGTATTTTATTTATTCTTACTTGGATGATTTCACTAATACTCTCACATTCATTTACCAAACCGATTCGGGAGCTTCATCAGCATATTCTCAAAGTCGAAAATGGTAATTTTAAAACAATGATTCCCATCAAACGAAAAGACGAGTTAGGTCAATTAGCCCATTCTTTCAATGTTATGACCCAAAATCTTAACGAGCTCATTCAAAAAATGCTCATAGAAGAAAAAGAAAAAAGTCAGATGGAATTTCAAATTTTACAATCGCAAATTAATCCCCACTTTTTATATAACACCCTTGATTCAATCAAATGGCTTGCGACTATACAGAATGTTGATAACATAAAGGATATGACCAATTCGCTGATTAATTTGTTAAAATATAATATTTCTAGCAAGGGAACTATGGTCATGTTAAAAGAGGAAATCGAAAGCATTGTAAATTACGTTGAAATTCAAAAATATCGCTTTGGTGACATCTTTGAAGTATATTATGACATTCCATCCCAGCTTGAAAATTTATTTATTCTTAGATTTATACTTCAACCTATCATTGAGAACTCCATCATCCATGGTTTTGAAGATATCGGAAATAGCCAATTTCATATTACAATTAAAGCATTTACGAAAGATGATATTCTGTTCATTGTTATAACCGATAACGGCAAAGGAATGGACGATGTTGCTATTGAAACCCTATTTAATACTGAAGATAAACGTAATGTCATGCATAACGGTATAGGACTCAAAAATATACATGATCGGATTCAGCTTTATTTTGGCCCAGAATTTGGTTTGAAGATTTCTTCATTATCAAATCAGGGCACTTCAATCCAATTGTCGCTTCGAGTACTGTATAAACCCGACAACCAATAATAATATGTATAACAAAATCCGACAGTCGTCAAAAAATCGAATATCGGATTTTGTTTTTTAAATCTTATCACCAATAAAAATAGGGATACCTTCCTTCTCTTGAACTTGAATGTTTCCTTGAATCAGCGGATATATGTAATCATAAAAAGATTGGTTCATATGATTTCCTTTGGTATTAATCCAATCATGAGGGATTGGCTTTTCCTTATTTGCAACTTGCTGAATAGGTGTATGCCTGTAGTGAATCTGATAAGATGTACTTTTTTCTCTCTCCATTATAACCATCTGACCACTCACCCCTTGAAGTGCAAATATCAAGCCTTGATAACCACAATTTATTGCCTCATTCAAGTCCGTTTGTGACCCATGATATATCGAACATCTTTGTAGAATTCCCATCTCTACAGGAACTATTTTACATGTTACGTGTGCACGAAGTTTTGAAGCAAGGTAACTAGCAACACCACCCATTTTTTTGTAGCCAAAGTAATCATTACTATTATTTTCATTTGACACGAGGAATTTGCCATCTGATTTTTTCAAGCCTTCAGATACTACAACTATTACATGTTTTTTATTAATTAATTTTTCCTTTACATCATAGAAAAACTGATTCTCACTAAATGGTCTTTCGGGAAGATATAGTAGGTCTACAGCTTGTTTATCACCATATCTAGCTATTGCTGATGAAGCCGCCACCCATCCTGTATGGCGTCCCATAACCTCAACAATATGAACACTTGCTTGCTGATATACATTCGCATCGTGAACCAATTCCATCAAACTTCGAATGACATATTTAGCTGCACTTCCATATCCGGGACAATGATCTGTACCATACAAATCATTGTCAATCGTTTTAGGAATACCAATAAATCGAATGGTTGAATTTATTTGGTCACCGAAACAGCTAAGTTTATAAATCGTATCCATGGAATCATTTCCACCAATATAAAAGAAATAACCGATGTGATATTTATCAAAAATTTCAAAAATTTTATTATATACGGCTTCATTTTCTTCAATCTCCGGTAGTTTATATCTACAAGAGCCAAGACCCGAACTTGGAGAGTACAAAAATGTTAAACATTTTTTCTTATCCCAATTCGAAAGCTCTATAAGCTGTTCATTAAGGATACCTTCTATGCCATTTTTACCTCCATAAACTTTTTCAATCTTATCTATCTTCATTGCCCCGTCAAGGATTCCAAAAACACTGCCGTTAATCACTGCTGTTGGACCTCCCGACTGTGCAACCAAACAATTCATCGCATCTTTCCTCCTCTGTAGAATTATGCATTCATACTACTTAGTTATTAATCAATTATTTCTATAATTGAATCTGCCATTGTTCGAATAATTAAGTTGCATGATGTAGCACCAGCATCTAAACACCCTTTAGATCTCTCTCCTAATCTCGCAGCTCGCCCAACTTTTGCAACCATATCGTACGTTGAATTTTTACCTTCTTCTGCTGCAACTTTTAACACTTCAAGAGATTCTTTAAAGTTTTTTCCTTCGTCACATGCTTTTTTGTAGGCAATAACACCCGGAATCAGTGTATCCATCAACGTTTTATCTCCTACTTTTGCATCTCCCAGTACTGCCAATGCATTGACTGCTGAATCTAGCATATCACCAAATACTTCTGGGTCCACTTCGTCTTTAACCTCTTTTGCCATGGAGCGAAAGAATGTTCCATATAGAGGTCCCATTGAACCTCCAATCTCTGTTAGTAGAATCGTTCCTAATATCTTTAATGAAGACTCTAAGTCTGTTTCTTTGCCCTCCATACGCTTTTCAGCTAGGCTAAATCCTTTATTCATGTTAATGCCATGATCACCATCACCAATAGCCCCATCAATTTCACTAAGATAAGCTTTATTATCTTGAATGACTTTGATAACGTTAAAGGTTATTATAGCTCCCTCTTTATTTGAAAAACTCGATTTTGTAGCGTTATTCATATTATCTATCCTTCCATTTGAGTCAGACCCACTGATTGAGTTTCAGTATCTACAAGTTCTTTAAGTTCATCATCCACCTTCATTATTGTTAATGTAGCACCTTGCATATCCAAGGATGTAAAATAATTACCTACATACGAACGATGTACATGGATTCCTTTGTTTGTCAAGATATTTTCCACTTCATCATATAGAATATATAGTTCCATCACTGGTGTTGCTCCAAGTCCTGACAGTAACACAACAACATCATCTCCTGAAACATAGGGCATATCCGGTATAATAGTATCAACCATTATTTCTGCTACTTCTTTAGCTGTTTTTAGTTCCATCACTTTAATACCTGGTTCACCATGGTGACCTATACCTACTTCCATTGTTCCTTCTTTGATTTGAAAATTAGGTTTCCCTACCGCTGGTAACGTACAGGGACTAAGTCCAACGCCAACACTTCTTGTGCTGTCAATCGCTTTCTGAGATACGCGGATAACCTCATCAAGATCACCTCCAAGAGCAGCTTTTGCGCCTCCAACTTTCCACATAAGAATTTCACCGGCTACGCCTCGTCTCTTATTTGGTTCATTTTTTGGGGCTGATGCTACATCATCATTAGCCACAACTGTTTTAACCACAATTCCTTCTTCTTCTGCTAATTCCATAGCCATCTTCACATTCATATTATCTCCAGCATAGTTTCCATATAAACACGCAACACCATTTCCTGAATCCGCTTCACGAAATGCATCTAAGAATGCCTTGGCTGTTGGCGATGAAAAAACTTCGCCTACAGCGACCGCATCGCACATATTTTTGCCTATATACCCAATAAATGCTGGTTTATGGCCTGAGCCTCCACCGGTGACCACACCAACTTTTCCCTTTACAGGAGCATGTTTATACTTTATAACTCTTTCATTTTCTGTCGGAGCAACTATTTCCTTGTGAGCTTTAATAAAGCCTTTAAGCATATCTTCTACTACTTCATCTGGTACATTTACAAATCTTTGCATATCATTCATCTCCTTATATTTTCAAATAATGGTGTTCATATTCCATGATTTTATCGACTTTTTCCTTCGATGGACCCCCCGCAAATTCTGAAGCAAGCCATATATCGACTAATATCTTGGCAAGTTCTGGTGCAATAATTCTTGCTCCCATAGTAATAATCTGTGCATCATTGCTTTTTCTTGAACGCTCAGCCGAATAGGGATCATGACAGGTTGCTGCTCGTATTCCCGGAACTTTATTCGCTGTAATAGCCATTCCAAGACCTGTACCACAAAGTAATATACCACGTTCATTAATACCATCTATAATAGATGTTGCTACTTTTACAGCAATATCCGGATATAAAGATGGTGCATTATCATAAACACCATAATCTTCAACCTCAACATTTTTGGATATTAAATATTCTTTTAAAATATTTTTCAGTTCCAATGCTGCTTCATCGCATCCGATAGCTATTTTCATCAATATCATCTCCTTATTTAAGGTTTCAAAACAATTTTTAACGAGTTATCCCCTTTTTCAGCCATTTCAAAGGCTTTTTCCCATTCAGTCAAAGGTAACACATGTGTTACAACACCTTCTGTCGGAATCAAATTATTTTCCATCCATTCAATGACAGGCTCGTAGCAATATGGACTCAAGTGCGCGCCTAGGACATCGAGCTCCTTACGATCACTAATTATGGACCAGTCAACAGTCACCAAATCTTTAAATACACTAAATTCAACAAAGGTACCCATTTTCCTAATCATTTCTAACCCTTGAGAAACACTATTCGGGTGCCCCGTTGCTTCGATATAGACATCACATCCATATCCATCTGTCATATTCACAACCTCTTCAACAACATTCGTTTCTATTGGATTAAATGCTAAGTCTGCCCCATATTCCAAGGCTTTATCCAATCGCTCCTGCTTTAAATCAAGAACAATTAATTTTTTGGGATTTTTCATGGCGATAGCGCCTACCATACCAAGGCCTAATGTGCCTACGCCTGAAAGAACAACTACATCTTCGTTCGTTATATTGGCTCGATCAACTGCATGTTTTGAACAAGCATATGGTTCAATTAATACAGCGCTTTCCATTGGAATGGAATCTGGCACCTTAAATACAATTGCTTCTTTAGGAAATTTCATATATTCTGCCATTCCACCATTAACATTATCTTGAAAACCATATACATCATGTTTTTGACACATCCAATGACGTCCTGTTTTACAGAATTTACACTCGCCACAAGGTACAATTTGCTCACTTATTACTCGATCTCCCATTTTGAAACCTTTTGGAGAATTTGGGCCTAATTCAACAATATGACCAATAAATTCATGCCCCGGAATCATTGGTGCTTTTATATATGGAGGATTACCTTCGCCTCCCCAAAAACTAGGAGCACCATTATAGGCTTTTAAGTCGCCTGCACATACACCACATGCCTCAACTTTAATGACTATTTCTCCTTCTCCCGCTCGAGGTACATCCACCTCAGCCAAACGATAATCTCCTGGTTCATATGCTACAACTGCTTTCATTTTTTTAGGTAAATTTGTCATTATACATATCCTCCTTATTGTTTTGGTTTAATTCGATTGCCTGTATCTATATCAAAAACATGTGTTTTTTCTTCATTAACTGCAAGCTTTATTTGTTCCCCAACTTTATACCGTCGTTCATCGGTTGTAATTAATGTGAGATATTCATCTTCACCAACCTCAATACTAATGCGTCGCTCATCACCAAGATTTTCAAAAACGCCTACTTGTGTGACTGAACCCATTGCCGTCATATCTACGACAAACAAATCCGTTGGTCTAACTCCCATCTTTACTTCCATCCCTTCTTTAAGTACACTTTCATACTTGGATGGAACTGCAATTGATAAATCACACATCGGGAAATAAAAGAATAGGTGATCATTAGATTTTGTGATTTTAACTTTCGTTATATTCATCGGTGGTTCTCCTATGAACGATGCTACAAATTCATTCACTGGATTATCATAGATTTCAAGCGGTGTACCAAATTGTTGAAGTTGTCCGTCTTTCATTATAGCTATTCGATCTGCAAGGGACATTGCCTCTAATTGATCATGCGTCACAATAATTGTTGTACATTGAATTTCTTTATGTAAACGTTTGATTTCCATTCGTAGCACTTGACGCATTTTACCATCTAAGTGGGACAATGGCTCATCTAAAAGCAATACTTTGGGTTTTCTAACTAGGGCTCTTGCAATGTTTACCCTTTGTTTTTGACCACCACTTAACCCTGCTGGAGAATGCTCAAGAAGATCCTCAACTTTCATTAAAGGAGCAATACGCATAACTTCTTTTTTAATATCCGCTTCAGCTAGATTTTTAGCCCTAAGATTAAATGCAATATTGTCATAAACATTCATTGGTGGATATAATGCATAATCTTCAAATGCTAAGCCAATATTTCTATCTTTTGGATGTAAATTATTTATCTTTCTATCGCCTATAAAAATATCACCTTGTGTAATATCTTCAAGTCCTGCGACCATTCTTAATGTCGTTGTTTTACCACAGCCTGAAGGTCCTAATATACCAACAAACTCACCCTCTTCACAATGAAGGCAAAGGTCTTTTACCGCATAATCATTAACGATTTTTTTTCTACCGATTTTTTTATTTTCATATCGTTTAAACACATTTTGCAATACAAGTTGAGACATTAGAGCACCTCCTTAATAATTTCTTCCTGATTATGTCGTACGAGTAACTCTTCAGTATCCATATCAAAAAACATGGCATTCTTGAAATCAAATTCTATAAATATTTTTTGATCAATGTCTACCTGTAAGTCATTAGGTGCTATCGTTCTGATGAGCTCATCACCAATCTTGACTATTAATATCGTTTTATTTCCAATAGGCTCAAAGCTATACACGCTTCCTTCTAGCTGAGTCTCCTCTTTTTTCACAAAACTATAACTGACATTTATTCCACGAATACCAACAATGACATGTTGACTGTGATGGTTTTTTAGTTCCTGTTCTACATCTAACTCTAAATCAAAGAGATGCATTTGATTTAAAACCTTCATTTTCACCTTTTGATTAACTTCGGCTAATTCACCTTTAAATGTATTGATTTCAGGCTCTCCTACGAGTTTCGCAACAAACAAATTTTTGGGTGTATAATATACTTCATCACCTGTTCCAATTTGCTCAATCTTTCCTTCATTAATAATTGCAATCCTGTCCCCTAAGCTTAGTGCTTCCATATAATCATGTGTAACATAAATAGTTGTGGTATCCAGCTGAGTCTGCATTGCCTTTAATTCTGTACGCATATGATGTCGAAGTTTTGCATCTAGGTGAGCAAGAGGCTCATCCATCAAGAATACATTCGGATCTCTAACTAAACTTCTCCCGAGTGCCACTCTCTGACGTTGACCGTTACTTAATTGACTGGGTAATCTCTCAAGCAAATGATCGATTTTCATTGTGCTTGTGACTTTAACGATTTGCTTATTAATGTATTCCTCATCCTTTTTATACAAAGGTGATCGCATTGGAGATGCAATATTATCAAATACATTTAAATGAGGATATAGTGCATAATTTTCAAAAACCATAGACACATTTCGTTTCGCTGGTTCAACTAAGTTAACAATATCGTCATTAAAAATGACATGCCCATCATCTGGGAACTCTATTCCAGCTATTGTTTTTAAAATCGTTGTTTTTCCAGCCCCTGCAGGTCCGAAAAGTACAAAAAATTCTTTATCTTTTATTTCAAGATTTACTTGATCTAATGCTTTTATCTTTCCAAATGTTTTTGTAATATTTCTTAGTTTAATATTAGCCATAAGTCACCTATCCCTTCACTGCGCCAAAGCTTAATCCACGTACCAAATGTTTTTGTATCAAAAGTGCAAGAATAACTTCTGGTAATGCTGCTACTGTTGCAGCAACCGCCATTTGGCCATAATGAACAGTATCCGATGCAATGTATCTAAGTGAAGCAACTGTTACCGTTTGGATGTTAAATCCACTTAGGAGTAACGGAAATGTAAAGCTATTCCATGCAAAAATAAATGCTAATAAACCGGATGCAACCAAACCTGGCTTAATCAAGGGTAGCAAAATTTTCCAAAAAACCTGATACCATGTATATCCATCGAGTTGAGCTGCTTGTTCTACTTCTACAGATATATCTTCAAAATATCCACGAAGAACCCAAATGAGTAATGGCAGTGAAATTAATTGATAGACCCATATTAATCCAAAATACGTATCATATAACCCAAGTTTTTGATAAATCATAAATAGTGGAAGTATAACAAGTATTTCAGGTGCAAATTTAAAGGAGAGAATTGTAAATGCCAAGTCTTCTTTTCCCTTGAAATTAAATCTAGCAAGAGCGTATGCGGCCGGAACACCTACAATAACTGAAATTATGACAGCTCCACCACTTACAATTATATTATCGATAAATGCTTTCACATAATCCTGACTATTTATTAAAACTTCTTGATAGTTTATTAATGTTGGTTTAAATATGAACAATGTATTATACATCTCTGCATCACTTTTAAACGTTATAATAATCATCCAAATCAATGGAAATAAGGCAAACGTTGCATAGATTAACAACAAAACATTTCTTAACACTTCACCAACAATTCTTAATCTTTTTTTTGTCATATTATCACCTCCTAGTTCCCAGATGCAGTTTTTTGAACATGCAACCATTTACCGACAAGTTTCTTACTAATAATATAAATGACAATCCATAAAACCAGGACATACGGTAAGCTTTCACCAAATTTTAAAAATGCAAAGCCTGTATTGTATGCTGTTAGTGATAGATTCATTAGAGAATTTCCAGGACCACCTTTTGTTAAAGCAAAGATTATAGCAAACTCTTGTAATGATGCCATCAACCTGAAAATCAAGGCAATATATAGAAATGGTTTTAGCATTGGTAATGTTAATGTTTTAAACGTAAACCATACTGAACCACCATCGATTTTTGCGGCTTCAAATGGTGATTTGGGTAGTGAGTTAATTCCTGCTAATGCAAGTATAATTACAAATGGTGCATATACCCAAATATCAATGAGCCCAGCTGTTAACAAAGCTGTCTTAGGTGATGAGGCCCATGGAAAATTATATATATTGAAAAGGTTGAGAAATTTTTCAATAATACCAACCGATGAATTTAACATCAGCTGCCAAATTAATGTTGCAATAACAGGTGCAATCATCAATGGAAATATTAAGACGACTTTTAATATTTTTGTTAATATTGTATCTTTACTAAGCAGTAGAGCAATTCCAAGTCCCAGTACCATTTGCACACCTGTTGTAAACAAGGCATATTGAGCAGTAATAAAAACTGCATGCCAGAAATCACTGTTTGTAAACATTTTTATCCAGTTTTTTAAGCCAACAAAATCATATGTTGCAAGACGGAACGAATAATCTGTCAATGAATAAAAAACTGCTGAAAAAAATGGATACAAAATTCCTATAGTAATTAGAAACGCTGGTGCCATAATAAGATAGGGTCTTAACTTAACCATAAGTGGCACTGTCGTGTACTTATCTTTTTCATTTTTATTGGTTATCGTTATGTTATCATTCACAAAGCAACCTCCTTTTCGACATTCATCACACATGATGAAATTGTGACTAGTGTTGGACGAATTGCTTCGTCCAACTTACCAGTCAAGTTCTGTTTTTTAATTCAACATTTAATTTACTTCTACATCTTCAAGAGCCTTATCCATCTTATCCTTCAATTGATCCATCGCTTCCTGAACGGTGTCATATTTTCCACCTACAATATCTTGCAAAGTCGATGCCCATTCAGTTGTTAGCTCAAAGAAATATGGTTGTGGCGTAAATTGAATGGTTGTTCCTTCAATAGTCGCTTCAAATGCTTCTTTATATCCATCTGCTGAAGCTAACATTTGTGTCACATTTTCATCTTGAAATACAGACATCCGTGGTGGATTGACCGCATTAGCTTCAAGAACCGACCATAATTGATATTCCGGACCTGTAAAATACTGAATAAATAACCATGAAGCTACTTTGTTCTTAGATTCTGCATTCATAGATAGTGCCCATGTCCAAAGGTTAGAATTTAACTTATCTTGACCTTCTGGTAATGGTGCCGGTACCCAAGCAATATTACCGGCTTCCTGTGAAGCACCTTCAGGATTTTGAAAATATTGTACAACGTCTGCATCAAATAGCATTGCTGCTTTACCCGCACCTAAATCTGCTCCTGCTTGATACCATGTATAATTTGACCATGTTGGTGAACCGCCTGTCTCAATCATTTCAATCCAGTCTTCTGTCATTTTGACCGCTTCCGGTGAATTGACTTTTGATACTAATTTGCTATCTTCGATTTCATAATCTTTGGCACCATAGTTAGCAAATGTTGTCATATAGCCGGGATGAATTGTCGCCCAGTTTCTTGTTCCTCTTAAGGCGAGAGCATAACTACCTTTACCATCAAATTCATTCAATTCAACACAAAGCGCTTTTAACTCTTCCATCGTTGTTGGTGGTTCTAAACCACGTTCTTCAAATATACGTTTGTTGTACGCCAATGTATATTGTTCAAATCCCATTGGTAATGCCCATTGTGAGCCAACTCCCGTTGGGTGACCTGGAATCAAATCCCAACGTAAGGCACCAACAATTCCTTTATAAAAGTCATCAAAATTATATTCTTCACTCGTTAAATTTGGATCATCAATATACTTTTCTAATGGCTCAATATATCCTGGTGGTGCATATTCCCATACTTGATATGCTCCGGTCATAAATACATCCGGATCACCCGAGCGACTATTTAGTGAGGTTGTTACTTTGTCAAAATAGTTTTCTTCAGGAGTTACTGCATGCTCAACTTTTATTCCTGTTAATGCTTCGAACTCCGGAATTTTTTTAATTAGTGCTTCTGCATATGGATGTTGGTTCAATAAAACTTTGATTTGAGCTCCAGACGCCATGTCCCAACTAAAACCTTCTTTACTTGCTTCTTCTTTAATCACATCTACATCATTTGAAGTACCTTGTGTTGAATTAACTACTTCTGCTTTTCCACAACCTACGAATACTGAGACAAACAATGTTGCTACCAATATAAAACTTAAAATCTTTTTCAATTTTTTTCCCTCCTAATACAGTTTTTTGAGCTACATTACCAAAAATCATTTTCAAATAGTACTATTTGTTAATAGTTTACAAAAAATCAAGGTCAATTGAAATGTATATCGTTTATATTTGATATAATATCTTTTGATTTTTTTTTATCAATATCGAAAAATATTATATCAATTTTTTTTAAAATACCTTTAACCTATCAAACATGCTCCATTGTGTAAACCGAAAAAATCGCATGCCTTTTAGCATGCGATTTTTGTCGTACTCTATTCTATTGATATTTCACTTAAAATCAACCGGAATCGGTTGATCAAGCACAATCGAATCCGGCGTTACAATACTGTCCAAGCATAGAATATTAACGCCGTTTTTTTCAGCTTCCATCAATATCTCGGAAAACACTGGGTCTGTTCGCCGGTTAGGTTTAAAGACATGAACGCCTTTCATCTGAATCACAAATAAAATATAACTTTGATAGCCTTCCTTCACACTATCCATGAGCTCACGAATATGCTTTGCACCACGTAAGGTCGGTGCATCCGGAAACATGGCTATCCCTTCATCTTCTAATGTTACTCCTTTGACTTCAATAAATCCTTTAACTCCTGTGTGCCCATTTTCATAGTAAATATCAAAGCGCGACTTTTGATAAGTGACTTCGCGGCGGATATATGTCGTTTCTCCAATCAGCTCTTTCAAGTATCGGTTACTCTCTAGGGCTTCTTGTGCCACCGCATTTGGAATTTGTGAATCTATATTTATGAGTATGCCATTTTTAACAATCGCAACAAGGGAATATTTTGTCTTACGGTCTGGATTCTTGGCCGGTTCGAGATAAACAGTAACACCTTTAATAAATAGTTCTGCACATCGCCCGGTATTTTTTACATGTACTTGAATAACACGTCCTTCCAATTCAACTTCTGCGATAAATCGATTGATTCGTCGTATAAATGTGGCTTGAACCACTACATCATATTTCATAAGTAACCTCAACTCAGCTTTATAGTCTTACCCTACTATATTATTATATATGAAAACTATGTTATAATAAAGTCGAAACATTTTATAGACAGATTCTTAAAGGAGTGTATTTTATGAAAAAAATAATTAGTCGGCTTCTCATTATTATTGTTGTGTTCGGTACAACCGTCTGCACGCCCAAAGCGCAAGAGGGGTTTTCTGACCTACCTTCTACTCATTGGGCTTATAATCATATACAAGAACTCGTAAACATGAATGTCATAAACGGTTTTCCTGATGGACATTTTTATCCAGACCAAAATGTAACTGCTGAACAGTTTCTTAAAATGGTTGTCAGCGTCATTGGTTATCCGGACTTGTCCGTGTCATCTGATGATCCACGACTTTGGGCTGAACCTTATATTAATAAGGCTTATGAATTAGGTTTAATCAAATCAACGTCCTCTCTACATGATATCGATTGGACGAACGCAATTACGCGTGAAGTCGCTGCCGATCTCGCTGTTAAAGGTGATGTTGTGCTACATGATACATCCTTTGACCGCTTTGATAGCGACATGCTTCATCAAATTCCGGATGTATATTTTATTAACAATCAGTTGAAGCCCTCCGTTTATACGGCTTATGCTATAGGAATGATTACCGGATATGATGATCATTCCTTTAAGCCAAAAGGTTTTTTGACGCGAGCTGAGGCCAGTACGATCATTATGCGAATTATCGATTTGTCCAAACGTGAGCCTTACACTCAAACAGCATCAACCGCTACAGAGCTTCCAAAAACCCGCGTCATTGCTATGACTGACGGCGAAGGTGATGACCGTGCATCTATGGTGCGTTTCCTGTTTTATGCCAATGAGATGGATATCGAAGCAATCATACAAACAAATTCATATTATCAGCTTGACGGAAATAGCCAAACAAGCAATCAATACTGGCTTGAAGATGTGATTGAAGCCTACGGAAAAGATCTAGATAATCTAAGAGTACATGATCCAAATTATCCGGATGCATCGGAGCTACTTGAAAAACACTATCTTGGCCATGAGAATCGAAATGATGTTGATAAAGACAATCCGGATGCCGTGCCTCCTTTTGGTTCAACACCAGGATCTGAACGTATCATCGACGTTCTTTTAGACGATGATCCTCGTCCGGTTTGGATACAAGCTTGGGGTGGACTTAACACTGCTGCCGAAGCCTTATATGAGTTAAAATATAGTGGAAATTACAGCGACGCCGATTACCAAAAAGCGGCACAAAAAGCACGTATCTACACGATTTCATTTCAAGATAATAGCGGTAACTACCTTCGCGAGTATTTTCCTGAAATTATACTTGTTCGAAGTATGTCTTTCGATGAAACCTATGGATATATCAATAAACAAGACGAATGGACCGGTGAAGAGTGGGTAACTAAATATCTTTATAATCATGGGAATTTAGCTTCAAGATATACAAAGCTTTCAATATTAGAAGGTGATACTCCTTCATTCTTGAATGCATTTCAAAACGGTCTACGCGCAAGTGAAGATCCAACGTATGGTGGTTGGGGCGGTCGCTTTACCACTAAGGATGGCGGTTATTTCACAGATGTAAAAGATAGCAGCTCTGGTTCCATTTATACTGCTGTTGAAAAATATATTCCTGCAGCACAAAACGACTTTGCTGCACGTTTGGACTGGGCCAATACCAGTGATTATAGCCAAGCCAATCATCATCCTGTTATTGAGCTTGATGGTCCTCGTGATTTTATTGCAAAACCTGGTGATCTTATTGAACTCTCCGCAAGAAACAGCTACGACCCGGACGGAGATGAAGTCACGTATACTTGGTCGCAGCACAAAGAAGCTGATACAGCAAGTAGTTCGGTGACCATGCAAAATAAAAACTCCATCACAGATGCATCTTTTGTTGTACCGAAATCAACGAAATCCGGTGAAACCATTCATATTATTTTAGAAGCAACCGATAATGGGAGCCCACAGTTAACGCGATATGAACGTTTGATTATTCATGTTGAGTAAAAAAATAAAATTGTTCTCTAAAAAACCCCCTAGATTAAAAATCTAGGGGGTTAAACGTCTATTTAAGTTATAATTATAAGCTAACTACGTTTTCTGCTTGAGGGCCTTTGTTTCCTTCAACTACGTCGAATTCAACTTTTTCGCCTTCTTCTAAAGTTTTGAAACCATCTTTTTGAATTTGTGAGTAATGTACGAATACATCATTTCCTTCGTCTGAAGTGATAAAACCAAATCCTTTGTCGCCATTAAACCATTTTACTGTTCCTGTCATAATATATTACCTCCGAATTTTTATTTCCTTGATTCATTTGTAGCACAAAACTATAGCTTTCTTTCAATAAAAATTCAGCTGATAATTTGATACACATAATACAAGGTTGCTTATATTATACCCTATAGAGAGAAAAAATCAAGTCATTTTAGCAAATTTGTATGATTTTTTCAGAATTTACGCTTAAAAATATGTATTAATTATAGTTTTTCTTCATTTTTAGTTCATGAAAGGATATGAGTCGTTTTCGTTTTTGATCGTATATTTGCAAGAGCGCTAAATGTAAACTATCTTTAAATCGAACCGTTTTAACTTCTTGTAATTCGCTAATACTCTTATAACATGCTTTTAAATGATAATTAGGAATCCTTGAATTCAAATGATGGATGTGATGATAGCCGATATTTCCGCTAAACCATTCTAGCACTGCCGGAAGTTGATAAAAGGTACTGCCTTTTAATGCTGCGTCAACACTATTCCATCCACTTGCTTCTTCCCAATAGACCTCTTCAAACTGATGCTGAACATAAAACATCCAAACACCTATGGATCCTCCGACAAACATCACCGATAGTTGAATCACTAGATATGCTTCAATTCCAAACATGAATGATAAGAGGACGGCCTGAAGCAAAATGCCAATATTGGTAATAATATAGCCCAAATAGACTTTTTTAGATGTCTGTTTCGTTGGAAATCGTTGTAATATTGTAAATAAAAATATCGGAGCCACACCAAAGAGAAAAAGAGGGTTTCTAAATAAGCGATACCAACCTTTCATTAAGGTCGGTTTAGCCTCATATTCTTCAACCGTCAATGTCCATACATCTCCGGCTCCGCGTCGATCTAAATTACCTACCGACCCATGGTGTATATTATGGTCTCTTTGCCATGCTGCGTAAGGTGTAAATGTAAGTATCCCGAAAAAATATCCTAATCTTTCATTCCATTTTGAACTTGCGGTAAATGATTGATGCGTGCAATCATGAAACAAGATAAAAACACGAATCATGAATAAACCACTTAAAACAATGAGTGGAACTATAAAGAATACGCTTACCTCTGCTTGGTATAGATACATCGTCAGGGTCAATAGAGAAATATATACAACTACGGTGTTTATTATCTGAATAAAAACCTTTTTATGATTCGGTGTTGCAAAAGGCTTTAATAATTTATTCCATGCTTTTTTATCCATAATATTCTCCTTTACAATATCACATAGTATTAATAACTACTTACTATTGTAATAGGAATGATTATCATTGTCAAGCTTTCAGGGAATATTTTTTTCCGTCTGCGAATATAAGCTTTATTTCTTCATCTGTTTTAACAAGACTCGGTATTGATTTATCCTTTGCCCGATTGTCACCTTCATCTCCTTCTACATAGGAGGCAATCCAATGTACACCTGCTTGAAAACTACTCTTAAGTGTTGGAATTAAGGTCCTTGAATTCATTATATTGGTATTACTGGCTGCTTTGACAAGCTGGGGCGTTTGATTGCCTAGCAAGTTTATAATTTGACTATAGGCTAGGTCTGTCGAGCAACTTGCCTCTCGTTCATTTTCGATTAATCGTCGTTGATATTCTCTGTCATCGAAAGATTCTAGCCCAATGGCAAAGCCTCCTTCTGCCGTGTAAATGTCCCTATCGGTTTCTATGCGATGCAAGCGAATATGCCAGGGATAACCAAGAACTAAATGCGTCTCAACCGTCACTGTTTCAAAAGGCTGCCAAACCGTTTTAATCATATCATTACTTAGCTCAATCTCGATACTTTTATCTTTATGACGATAATAGGTTCCATCCAATGAAATAGCCAGCGTTGAGTCAAACGCTCCAAATTCTAGTCGACGATGACTTCGCGGTACGGAAAATCCAAACAGTGTTGAATAGACAAACTTTTCATACTTACATTCCACATGAATATGTCCATTGGTATGATAATTTCCGCTATTATAAGCAAGAACTTGATTATGGCCTTGCTGACGCTTAAAAACAAGTCGGGGCGCCTTCTGTACTTGAACGGGCTCTAACTGAGGAAAAGCTTCTTCATCAGCTTGCCAAAAGGGGTGATTTTCCGATAATACACCGATAACAAGGGTCTTCAAACTCCAATAGACCGATCCGGATCCAATATATTCTTCCGTCATAAAGGCCTGGTCATAAGCATAACCCATAGTTAGAAAGCCTTGGGCATCATAGATGGCTTGTTGATTCCACCATCGTAGGTGACGAAGGATAATTCCTTTGATCTGTCCAATTGTAAATGGACCTATGGTATCTGTGACAACCATCATGGACCAAAAGGCGACTTGGGCAAATCGATAGGCTAGACTACGTCCATAAGGAAGTGCTGATCCATCTTCTGAAAACCAATAGATAAATTCTTTGGCAAAATCAATAGCCCGTTCACGATAGATTTTCGAACGCTTTGGATCAACATCGTTCATGAATTTGCTATAGAAAAGTCCATAATAGTGCATGGCAAAAGGTATATAATACTCAGCGTGGGCACCTTCGACATCTCCATCCCGATACCAACCGTTCTCAAGATAATATGTATCCAAATCATCCATATAGGATTCCATTTGCTCTTTATTATAGGCTAATCCTAGCGTTTTAAAGCCGATGTTGACCATAACACGAAAAAACTTCCAGTTACAGTTATGCGCCTCACGAGCATTGGCTTGATCGAGCCATTGGTAAAGATTTTGTTTTTCCGTGTCCGATAAGGGATCATAAATATAGGCTGGCTTCAAGGCAAATGCATAAGCTATTGCCGCCATCTCTACAAGACGTTGGTCAAAATCTCCTACCTCACCGAAATAGTCTTTATGCCCCGGTGTGGTTCCGTTAATAAGTCCATCACGAATTTTTTTCCACATGCTATAGTCTGCATCAACGTTTTCTAATGCCACTAGGCCCCATATAATTCGTGAAAAGCCTTCCATCTGAGAGACACTGTCACTTGAACCGGTACTTGTGTTTTTTATATGAATCCGCGTATTACTTCGAATAAAGGCTTTTTCTAGAGGCTTTAGTAGGTCTAAAATATATTTTTCCAGGTCTTTTTTTGTTTTAAATGCATTCTTATAGATGTCTAAGTCAAATCGTCGCATAATACCCTCCTATATCCTATAAACGCTCTTTTACCAATACAAATTCCAGTCAGTATATAAACGGGTTAATGCTTCCATATAAAAGTAATCGCCCCATATATTACACTCATCCACACCCTTATGATCACAGGTATTATAAGGGGTTCGATTGGAATAGGTACTATGCAAAACGAGTCCGTTGGACATTTCATGATCCGTAACAGCATAATGACTGACAAGGGACTTCATCATTTTCTTTGCGATCGACTGATATGTTTTTGCCTTTTTGGAATCAACATACTTTGACATTTCTAAAAGACCACATGTAGCTATGGATACGCTTGAAGAGTCTCTTGGTTCACTTGATCCATCCGTAAAGGTTAAATCCCAGTAAGGTACTAAATCTTTGGGCAAATGGTTCAAATAGTATTGTGTTACATTTTCAAAGAGTTGAATATATCGATCGTCTTTTAAATATTTATATGCCAAGGCACATCCATAGATGCCCCATGCCTGACCTCTTGCCCATGCCGAATCATTTTTGTAGCCTTGGCACGTCTCGCCATGGTCTGGCTGGCCGGTTTCCATATCAAAGAAAAAGGTATGCCATGTTGAATAATCCTCACGAATAACATTATTAATTGCTGTATGAATATGTTGATCGGCGATTTCTTTATAATGTGTCTCACCTGTTTCTTCTGATGCCCAATAAAGTAGGGGTAAATTCAATAAACAATCAATGATTAATCGGTAATTTTCCGGTGCATTCATAGGCCCCCATGCTTGGATAAATTGGCCAACATCATGAAAACGTGTAATGAGTTGATCGGCGGCTTTAACTGCTGCTTCCCATCCCTTTTGATTGCCTGTAAGCTTGTAAGCGGCCACACACGATGGTGAGTATAAAAATCCCATATCATGATGATCAACTTCAATTTTTTGGTCAATTCGTTCTAAAAAGCTTTTCACTTGAATTTCTGCAGCTTTTTTTAGTGTTTCATCTTGACTATACTCATAAGCTAGCCAAATCTCGCCCGTCCAAAAACCCGTTGTCCAATAATTATTTGGAATCGGTTTGTAGAAATTGTTTTCACTATAGGCATTCTGAAAAGACGTGGTAAATTCCGGCAAATATTTCTTTATATGTTTATAAGCAAAATCTAATGCCTGTCCGATTTCCTTTTCGGTAATCTCACTATAGCTTTCAAAATGTTCATTATTCATGATGTCCTCCTTGATTTTTTATCCTTTGATTCCACTTGCTGCTATCCCTTCAACAAAGTAACGCTGAAGTGCTAAAAACACAATGAGTACGGGAATGAGAGAAATGACTGAAGCCGCCATAATCAATCCGTATTCTGATGAATATTGTCCGATAAACATACGTAATCCGATCTGTATCGTTTTCTTTTCTTGGGTCGTCAAATAGATTAAAGGACCTAAGAAGTCGTTCCATGTGTTGACGAATGTGAAAATGACAAGGGTTGAGAGTGCCGGTTTGGATAATGGTAACATGATTTTCGCATAGATCTGATATTCACTCATTCCATCAATCCGTGCTGCTTCACATAGTTCGTCCGGTATACTCATGTAGAACTGTCGCATGAGGAAAACTCCAAATGCAGAGAAGGCCTGTAAAAAAATAATTGCCAAATGGGTGTCATTGAGATTAAAGGACCGCATCATGATAAACTGAGGAACCATATACACATGCCATGGAACGGCAATGGTTCCGATATATCCAAGAAAAAGTGTTCGCTTAAATTTAAAGTCTAATTTTGCAAAAGCATAGGCTGCAAAACTACTTGTCAGCACTTGTAATAAGGTTACAATAATGGTTAATTTAAATGTGTTTCTTACAAAAATTGCCAGAGGTATCTTGCTCCATATATCGATATAATTTTGCCATCTGGGATTGGTCGGAATCCATTGTATTGGCACTGTAAAAACATCTTTATCCAACTTTAATGACGCCGATAGCATCCATATAAAGGGTACTAACATCAGGACTGAAATAAAGATGAGAGATAAATATAGCACGATTCGAGATGGTTTTATTTTTCTATTAGCTATTTGCATATTTTCGCTCTCCTTTAAACTGAACTATTGTCACAAGTA
>CAZVKG010000068.1:0-19766 GCA_964627665.1 uncultured Eubacteriales bacterium
AACAAAAAAAAATCATGTGCAAATCATTCTTGACCAAGCCTATGTTGATTTTTTGGCAATGAGAACAAGAGACATTAATGACCTAGCGAAAGAATGGATTGAAAACTATCCACATCTTATTATTTTAAGAAGTTTGACCAAGATTTTTAAAATTCCGGGAATACGGTTAGGTTATGTGATGGGCCATCCACAGGTAATTCAACGACTACAAAAACGACAGCCATCGTGGTCGGTCAATCGACTGGCTCTTAGTATCGGCATAAAGCTGATTGGTGAGACAGACTATATCCAAAAAACAAAAGTATATTATAGGCAAGAGCGAGAACGTATCACCAAGATTCTTAGCAGTCAAGGTTGGGAAGTTATTCCTTCCCAAGTGAATTTTTTTATGATTAAAACAGAAGAAGCAGATCAACTCATTTCCTGGTGTTTAAAAAGAGGCCTTGTTCTTCGGCATACGAAAAACCATCAAGGACTTAATGGACATTATGTACGAATCGGACTTCAAGGTCCGGAAGAGAACACGATTTTGACACACGTTTTTTCAGAATATCGACAAACAATAGAAAGGTAATTCAATGAACGATTTTGTATTCATCTCAGATTTTGACGGAACCATAACAAAAAAGGACTTTTATTGGATTTTGCTCGATGATTATATCGGACAAAAAGGTATTGACTACTACAAGGAATGGAAAAAAACAAAAAAAATCGGTACAGAGTTTTTAAACAAAGTGTTTACATGGCATACTTTTACCGATGAAGAACGTCACGAAGCATTGAATAAAGTAGACATTGATGAAAAACTACCGGATGTGATTGATGAAGTGAAAAAGCAAGGTGGAGATTTTGTAATTCTAAGTGCCGGATTCCGCTATTATATCGACTATGTACTTAAGCAACATGGTTTAGACAAGATTCCGGTTTATACCAATGAGGGGAGTTTTAAAGAGAATACATTTGTCATGGAACCGGATAAAAACTCACCCTATTACTCCGAAATTTATGGAATCGATAAAGAAAAAGTGGCACTAGAACATCGTAATAAGTATAAAAAAGTATATTTTGCAGGCGACTCAGAACCGGACTATAAAGCAGCAATATGCGCAGATGTGATTTTTGCCAAAGATGAATTGGCGCGATTATTAGATGAATCAGGAAGAACATATATTAAGTATTCAAGCTTTGAGGATATTTTAGAGTATATAAAATAGAGGATATAAAAGCAGCTTGACAAATGGGCAAGCTGCTTTTATAATTAACATATGAATACTTGTTCATATGAACAGTTATAAATACAAAATAAAAAGGAGAGCTTATGGCAAACAAAAAGATAGATTTTGAGACCTGTCAGTGTAATGTGATTCATGAAGAAATCATCCAAAGTGTCAATCAACAGATGCCCGAAGATGAGCAGTTATATGAATTAGCGGACTTATTTAAAGTGTTTGGGGATTCAACTCGAATTAAGATTATGTTTGCAATATTTACGGAAGAAATGTGTGTGTGTGATATTGCGGCGCTATTGGGGATGACACAATCGGCCATATCCCATCAATTACGCGTTCTTAAGCAAGCGCGATTGGTAAAATATCGAAAAGATGGTAAAGTGGTTTATTATTCTCTAGATGATGACCACATTAAAAATATATTTGATCAAGGCCTTAATCATATTAAAGAATAAGGCAAGGAGGTGCATACAATGGATAAAAACAATAAAAAAGAATTTCGTATCGAAGGGTTGAACTGTGCAAATTGCGCAGCGAAAATCGAAAAAGGTATTCAAGATATTGATGGCGTTAGTGTGGCCACCTTAAATTTTTCTTCCCAAACATTGACACTCCATCTACAAGACGGACAAGATACTGCGAAGATTTTTAAGGAAGCATCATCACTCGCAGACCATATTGAAGCAGGGGTTGCTTTTGTCGATAAAGAGGATGTAGGCGAGGGTGACCATGTAGACCGATTATTAAACCCAGGTGAATTAGCAATATTAGGATTAGGTGTTATTGTGTTTGCCACTGCAATTATAGGGTCTTTCCAGCCATATATTGAATTTGGGCTCTACTTTTCAGCTTATTTGCTTATCGGTGGGGAAGTCCTTTTACGTGCCGGTAAGAATATTGTGCGTGGTCAGGTATTTGATGAAAACTTTTTAATGTCCATTGCGACCATTGGTGCATTTGCCATCGGTGAATATGCAGAAGGTGTTGCCGTCATGTTGTTCTATCAAGTGGGAGAACTCTTCCAAGACCTTGCGGTCAATCGGTCAAGGCGTTCAATTAAAGAACTTTTGGATATTAAACCCGAATATGCAAATCTTATCGAAGGTTCACAGAGTCGACGTGTAAAACCTGATGAGGTTACAGTTGGAAGTCGAATTCTTGTTAAACCCGGAGAGAAAGTTCCCTTAGATGGCGTGGTTGTTGAAGGAACGTCTATGGTTGACACCATGGCATTAACCGGTGAATCCTTACCCAGAGATATCCAACAAGGAGATACCATTTTATCCGGATTTATTAATCAAAATAGTCTCTTAACAGTTGAAGTGACTAAAGCCTATGCGGATTCTACCGTTGCAAAAATATTAGATTTAGTTGAAAATGCAAGTAGTAAAAAAGCACCAACAGAAAACTTTATCACTACCTTTGCTAAGTATTATACGCCGGTAGTTGTTTTCTCAGCATTAGCATTAGCTTTTATACCACCATTAATTACAGGAGGAAACTTTTATGACTGGATCTATCGCGCTTTAATTTTCCTTGTCGTTTCCTGTCCTTGTGCATTAGTTATATCCATTCCGTTAGGATTTTTTGGAGGTATTGGTGGCGCGTCTAGACACGGGATATTGATCAAAGGCAGTAATTATTTGGAAGCTTTGAATAAAGTCGAGACCGTTGTATTTGACAAAACAGGAACACTGACGCATGGTTTTTTTGAAGTGACACATCGAATGCCAACGGCCAAAGCGAATCTGTCAGAGGATGAATTGCTACGATATGCGGCCATTGGGGAAATTCACTCCAATCATCCCATCGGATTATCGATATTAAAAGCTTATGGTGAACCACTTGACGAAAGTCAGATTACACACTATGAAGATTTTGCAGGAAAAGGGGCAAAAGTACATTATGCAGATGATGTGATTATTGTCGGAAATAGTAAAATGCTCCATGCAATGGCCATTGAATTTGAAGAAGTGGATTCATTAGGAACAGTGGTTTATATTGCAGTTAATCATCAGTATTGCGGTTACATTGAGATACAAGATACAGTAAAAAAAGATTCCGCATCTACAATCAAAGCACTTGGCAAGCTAGGGATTCATCATATTATTATGTTAACAGGAGATCGAAAAGAAGTGGGCCAAGCTGTTGGAAATAGTTTGGGAATTACGGATATACGTTCAGAACTTTTACCGGCAGATAAGGTGACTGAGTTAGAGGCAATCGTTGATGCCAAAGAACCATCTAAGCACGTAATTTTTGTTGGAGATGGTGTGAATGATGCACCTGTTCTTGCAAGAGCAGATATCGGTGTTGCAATGGGAGGCCTTGGATCCGACGTAGCTATTGAAGCTGCAGATATCGTGTTGATGACAGATGAACCTTCAAAATTAGTGACGGCGATTCATATTGCAAAACGTACGAAACGTATTGTATGGCAAAACATAATTTTTGCATTGGGTGTTAAAGGTATTGTCTTACTGATGGGTGCAGCTGGTATAGCGACCATGTGGGAAGCGGTATTTGCGGATGTGGGCGTTGCCTTTATCGCAGTTATCAATGCAATGCGCGTCATGAATATGAAAAAAGAAGGATAAAGCAATATATATATAAGCACCTAAAAATTTTTGTTTTTAGGTGCTTTCTTTTTGTTCATTCACTTTGTTCTCTATAAATTTTAGGACTTACACCGTAAGCATTTTTAAACATTTTAGAAAAATTTAATGGATTACTATATCCGGTTTCTATAGCGATATCTTTAATTGGAAGATGGCTTGTTTCTAACAACTTTGCTGCTTTTCCGAGTCGATAATTGATTAGATATTCTTGAGGAGAGACATTTAATTCTTTTTTAAAAATGGAGGTTAGATAGGAACGGTTGATACCCACATACTCAGCGATATCACTGACTTTAATTTCTTTATAGTTTAATGTTATATATTGCAAAGCGTGTTCAACATAGGTTTCGCTAGAGTAATCGTAGCGATTTTTTTTGCCTTTTAATTCACTTTGAGCATCGATAAGTGTAGAAATAATATCAAATAAATAACCTACACGCTTAATCTCATTTGTAAAAGTTAATTCATTGGAGTCAAGAATTTTTTTAATCAGAGGAAGATAGGAAGCAGTCGGTATACCTGAAGTTGCTACAGGTTGATCTGCGGATAAGCCTGCATGATTTAAATAGTCAATAGCCATCTCGCCGTCAAAGGTCACCCAGATATATTCCCAAGGATCATCCATATCGGCGGCATAATCAATGTGCACAGACTTTGGAATTAAAAAAATATCGTCTTTTTTCAGATGATAAGTTTTTTGATTAATTGTTAAGGTGCCTTTTCCGTTTAAAATAAAATGCAGATGATTTTCGTTCGGTGTTTTATGATTATAGGTATATCCCGGAGTGCATTGCTGATGTCCGCAATGCACGAGATACAAATCATTTGTTTGCCGTTTGATATTGCGAAGGCAACGAAAACCGGCTCTAGAGTTATACGTTGTTGGCTTATCCATAGTATATTCCTTTCTAGACCATCCATTTGATAATTTATGATTAGTATACGTGAAATTGATTAGAAATGCAACATATTCACTGTTTCATACAACATGATGACATATTTTATAAATATTTAGTACTATATACATGCAATGATAATGACTTTATTACTATTGTAGTATATAATATATAAAAATGAAATGAAATAAGATGGCAAAATATACAAATATGACATTATGATATATATATATCACATGAATATATTTAATTGGACGAGGGTTAAAGGTATAATGTGTTCATAGTCAAAATTTTGGCAAAGGCTATTCACAAGATAAAAGGAGGATTCACATGAAGTTAAAAAAAATTATGGCGTTCGTACTAACAATGATAATGGTATTGAGTTTGGCAGCATGTAGTGGGGATAATGGTTCTGAAGGAAGTTCAACAGATTCAGGAACAAGCAATGATTCAAGTTCGTCTGACAGTTCGAGCTCAGACGCGTCAGGTAGCTCGAATGTTGAATTGACAATTGCTATTTGGGATACGAATCAAGAACCCGGATTAACACAAATCGTCAATGATTTCACTGAAAAAACAGGGGTCAAAGCAAAGATTCAAGTAACACCTTGGGATCAGTATTGGACAATGTTAGAAGCAGGGGCGACAGGTGGTTCTTTACCCGACGTATTCTGGATGCACTCCAATGAAATTGCTCGATATTCTGAATATGAGATGCTTTTAGATTTAACTGACCGCATTGAATCGAGTGATGTTTTAGATATGTCTAAATTCCCTCAAGAAATCGTTGAAATTTATAATTGGGAAGGGACCAAACAGTATGCTATACCCAAAGACATCGACACCATTGCATTATGGTATAATAAAACAATGTTTGACGAAGTTGGATTAGATTATCCGGATGAATCATGGACATGGGATACCTTTAGAGATACCGCTGAAAAGCTAACCAAAGATGACGGAAGTCAGTACGGCTTTGGATTACGTCCAAGTAACAATCAAGCAGGATGGTACAATGCAGTCTATGACATGGGCGGATATATTATTTCAGATGATAAAAAATCCTCAGGTTATGATCAACCGGGAACGATTGAAGCAATAGAATTTTTTGCATCCATGTCAAAAGATGGTTTGATGCCTCCTTATGAAGTTCTTGCAGAAAATGAAGAACATGCATTATTTGAAGCAGGAAAAGTGGCAATGATTACTGCAGGATCATGGATGTTAGCAGAACTATGTAATAATGAGTATGTTATAGAAAATGGTGATATTGCAGTCCTTCCAAAAGACGCAGATTCTAATCGACGAGCATCTATTTATAATGGGTTGGGTTGGGTTGCAGCAGAAAACACGGATCATCCTGAAGAAGCATGGGCGCTTATCGAATACTTTGGTTCAGAAGAAGCGCAACAAAAACAATCAGACCTTGGAATTGTAATCTCAGCATATGAAGGAACAGTGGAAAACTGGACAGCAGCATATCCTGACTTTAATCTTCAAGCATATCTTGATATGATGGATGATTTAGTGATACGTCCATACTCAAAAACGACCGTGCGTTGGGAAAATATGGCCAATGATAAAATGATTTTAGCTTGGACCGGAGATAAAACAGCAGAAGAAGTTTGTTTAGAGATTGCAGACGAGATGAATGCATTATTAGCAGAAGAATAATCAATTGAATGGTATGGGCATCAATACATTTTCTCTTGATGCTCATACCATCAAACTATTAGTAAGGAGATGATCGCGTGGCGAAACAAGCTAAACAGAAAGGGACAAATCGAGCACGTAGTGAATTTATATGGGGGTGGTTATTTATACTCCCAACAATGCTTGGATTATTTGCATTAAATATTATCCCTATTTTTCAGACAATATATCAAAGTTTTTTTAAAGCAGGAGCTTTTGGAAGAGGAAATGTATTTGTTGGGTTAGATAATTATAAGCGTATGTTTGCAGATGAAAGTGTTTGGCAAGCGCTCATTAACACATTTAAGTATGCTGTCGTTGAGGTACCCTTTTCTATTGCTATAGCGCTAGTTTTAGCGGTTTTATTAAATCGGCATATGCGTGGACGATCCTTATATCGAACAATTTACTTTTTGCCAATGGTAGCAGCACCTGCAGCAGTAGCCATGGTATGGCGCTGGTTATATAATTCAGAGTTCGGTTTATTGAATCATTTGTTAAATACCTTAGGATTTGATTCAGTCAATTGGATTTCAAATCCGAACACAACATTTGTTTGGATTGCAGTTGTAGGTATTTGGTCGGTCATTGGTTACAATATGGTGCTTTTTTTGGCCGGATTGCAGGAAATACCACAAGATTATTATGAGGCCGCGATGATTGACGGTGCTAGTGCAGTCAAACAATTTTTTAATATTACAGTACCATTAATCTCGCCAATGATGTTTTTTGTATCTGTTACACGAATCATTGCAGCCATGCAAGTGTTTGATGTTATATACATGATGATGGATCGTAATAATCCGGCTTTTTTCAAGACGCAATCCCTTGTGTATCTATTCTATCGATATTCATTTGTAGAGTCTGACAGAGGCTATGGATCTGCAATTGTTATGTTATTATTGCTTGTGATAATGGTCATCACAGTTATTCAGATTCGAATGCAAAAAAAATGGGTTAACTATAATTAGAAGGGAGAAGTCATGGAAAACAGAAAACATATCAATTCAATACTCTTACATTTAGTTCTTATTATGGGCTCGATTGTGATGTTAGTTCCTTTTTTATGGATGATTCTCACTGCATTTAAGACTATATCTGAATCAACACAGATGAATCCATTTGTCATGTTTCCTAGTGAATGGCGATTGGATGCATTCGAATCCGTAATGACAAAAATGAGTTTTGGACGACTCTATTGGAATACCTTTATACTAATGTTAGGGAGAGTCTTTTTCGCCGTAATAACTGCGACTCTTGCCGGTTATGCTTTTGGACGACTAGAGTTTAAAGGACGTAATCTCATGTTTAGTCTGGTCATCTTTCAAATGATGGTACCGGTACAGATTTTTATTATTCCTCAGTATTTAATCGTAAGTGGACTAGGAATGTTAAATACAAGTTTTGCACTGATTTTCCCAGGCTTAGTTAGTGCATTTGGAACCTTTTTATTACGACAATCCTATATGAGTTTGCCCAAAGAGTTAGAAGAGGCAGCGCGCCTTGATGGATGCAACATCGGTCAAACCTTTTTGTATGTAATGGCACCATTAACACGATCAGCAATGGTGGCATTAGGTATCTTTACCGCACTTTTTGCATTCAAAGATTTAATGTGGCCATTAGTCGTGAATACTGAGCAAAGTACAATACCATTATCCGCAGCACTTGCGAAGATTCAAGGCCAGTTTGCAGCGAATTATCCGGAACTTATGGCAGCATCTTTGTTAGCTGTCATACCGATGATTATTATATACCTATTCTTTCAAAAACAATTTATCCAAGGTATCGCCACGAGTGGCGGTAAATTATAAGGAGACAAAATTATGGCAATTATATTTCACCAAGAGGCAAAGGAATTTCATTTGTTTAACAATGATTTAAGCTATATTATCGAAATTATGGATAATGGCCAATTAGGCAATTTGTATTATGGTAAAAAAATTCATGATCGAGATTCATTTAAACATTTACATGAAGAACAAAAAAGAAGTATGGGCGCAAGTCATACGGAGTCATCCCCATTACTTTTTTTAGAGTATACGAAACAAGAGTATCCCTCATATGGAACAGGAGACTTTAGATATCCAGCATTTGAAATAAAACAAGAAAATGGTAGCCGTGTTAGTCATTTCACCTATGTATCACATTCCATTTATTCCGGTAAGAAAAAAATCGAACCCCTACCTGCTGTCTATGTTGAATCGGATGACGAAGCAGATACACTGATGATTGAACTGTATGATGATGTAATGCAAACGCGTCTTATTCTGACCTATACATTATTTACGAATCAGCCTGTAATGACTCGCCATGCGAAATTCATTCATGAAGGTAATACAGAGATTTGTTTAACAAGTGCAATGAGTGCAAGTGTTGACCTTGTTGATATGGATTATGAGATGGTGCATTTGTCCGGGGCCTGGTCAAGAGAACGATATATAAAAACCAGAAAGCTAGAACATGGCGTTCAGTCGGTGCATAGTATGCGAGGTGCAAGTAGCTTAGAGCACAATCCCTTTTTGGCATTAAAGCGACCTGAGACGACTGAATTTGACGGTGAAGTACTCGGATTTAGCTTAGTATATAGCGGAAGTTTTTTAACACAAGTCGAAGTGTCAACCCATGATTTGACACGTGTATCTATGGGGATTCATCCCAACAATTTCGAGTGGACATTAAATCAAGGCGAGACGTTTCAAACTCCTGAGCTTGTTATGGTTTATTCGAATCAAGGGCTAAATGGAATGAGCCAAACCTATCATCAGCTTTATCGTACACGATTAGCACGAGGCTACTGGCGAGACAGAGAGCGTCCGGTCTTGTTGAATAACTGGGAAGCAACCTATATGGACTTTAACGAAGATAAAATCATCACCATTGCAAAAAAAGCAAAAGAAGTTGGGGTTGAATTATTTGTACTCGATGACGGATGGTTCGGTACACGAAATGATGACACCCAAGGGCTTGGGGACTGGTTTGTCAATACAGATAAATTGCCTAACGGAATTCGTGGATTGTCTGAAAAAGTTGAAGAGCTAGGTATGAAGTTTGGTCTTTGGATTGAACCGGAGATGGCCAATAAGAATAGTGATCTATATCGTGCCCATCCGGACTGGTTGATTTCAACGCCCAATCGTTTAGATAGTTTCAGCCGAACGCAACATGTACTTGATTATTCTCGAAAAGAAGTTGTGGATTATATTCATGAGATGGTTTCAAAAGTTATTCGAGAATCAAAGATTTCGTATATTAAATGGGATATGAATCGTTATATCACAGAGTGTTACTCTCACGGTGCAACGGCAGATGAGCAAGGAAAGGTGATGCATCGATATATTCTTGGGGTATATGATCTTTACACGCGTTTGATTAATGAGTTTCCGGAGATTTTATTTGAATCATGCTCAAGTGGTGGCGGTCGTTTTGATCCGGGCATGCTATATTTTGCACCACAAACATGGACAAGTGACGATTCGGATGCAATAGAACGATTGAAAATTCAATATGGTACGAGTATGGTTTATCCTATATCAAGTATGGGAGCCCATGTTTCGGCAGTTCCCAATCATCAAATTAAGCGTATAACCCCTTTAAAAACTCGAGGAAATGTCGCATATTTTGGAGCCTTTGGTTATGAGCTTGACTTGAATACACTTACAGATGAAGAAATTGAGATTGTCAGGGAACAAATTGCTTACGTAAAAGAAAATCGAAAACTCATCCATCAAGGAAGATTTTATCGTTTAGTTAGTCCTTTTGAGAATCAGGAGACGGCATGGATTGTTGTATCCCAAGACCAATCTCAAGCTATAGCAGCCTATTATCAAAGTTTGAATTATGTAAATGCGAGCTGGTTAAGGTTTAAATTAAAGGGATTAGACCCTAATAAGAAATATAAGGTGACTAATGAATATATGTCTCATGAAGCCTATGGAGATGAACTCATGGAGATTGGGATTGTGATTCGACGCAAGTGGTTAAATCTTGAAGGTGGAGACTTTGGATCTTTGATATTCAATATAACAGAAAAAAGCGATTAGATTTCTCTAATCGCTTTTTTTATCATTCTACATTTTTTTATTTTTTCTTGCCTCGATTCCCTTGACTACCAGGATTGCCTTTGTCTGGTTTATCGTTTTTAGGATTTTCAGCGCGTAAGATTTCTTTGGCTTCTTTTTTGTTGGAGATTCGTTCTTTTTGAATCTCGCGTACAGTTTTTTGAGCCCATTGTTCAATATTAACTTCGTCGCTTAAATCCGTTGCTTTTAATTTCATCAATAGATTCGCTTTGCCCGGTGATATCATATATTCAGCAGCCATTGAAAACCGTTCTTTAATAAAATCAGGCAATGGATTATCAATGGTAATGGCGCCACCGGTTGTTTGATCAATCTCGACAATAAGGTCTAAATTATCTAAAGTATTCGGTGTGTCTACTGGCTCTGTGGAATCAGTTTCATTTGCAAATAAATTCACACTAAAAGCGAGTAACAAAACAGTTAAAATTATTCCAAACTTCGGTAATACAGTTTTTTTGTTCATCATAAATCCTCCTTAATAATTGAATGTGTGTAGCCGCGCGAAAATTCATTCATCCGAGATGATGCGCTAGAAGAGAATAACGATGAAGCGATCTCTTCGGTAACTGGCTGCCTTTCCGATGCGGTGAAGGCCCTCTAGCTTTGCGTCCTTATTTTACAATAAGTTTGCCTTTGTCGGATATGTTCATTATAGAGAAAATTGCAAAAAAAATCAATAGGCATATTGACAGCATGAAAAAGACGTGCTAGGATAATGAAAAAGTTCATAGGTATTTTTTAGGGTTGTTACTTATAAAGGCAAAACCAAAAACAATGAGACCAAAGTCTCTAGTTTTTGGTTTTTTTAATTTTTGATTCAGAAAGGTGGTTATTATGAAAACGATACAAGGAAAAGGTGTTGTTACTGGTGTGGCAAGGGGAAGAATAAAGTATTATTGTCAAATAACGGATGAAGTGCCTACGTATTTGACGGATGAAAGTGAAAAGGAATGGGGGCGTTTTGTGGAAGGACGTCGTATGGCAGTTGAAGAATTGTCGATTTTGCACAGGGAAATTAATCAAAATACATCCAAGGACCAAGCGGATATTTTAGATGCCCATATCATGATGCTGGATGATGTGACCTTTGAAGAATTGGTGAAGGAAAACATAAATTCAAAATCCATGAATGCTGCATATGCGGTATCAACTGCGTCAAAAGAGCTTATTGAAATATTTAACCGGATGGATAATCAATATATGAAAGAACGGGCAGTGGATCTAAAAGATGTAACGCATCGGATGATCAATAAAATCTTACATCCGAATGGTGAGGCAAGAAATGCCTTTAATCAAGAAGGGGAGAAGATTATCTTGGCAGCCAAGGATTTGTTGCCGAGTGAAACAATTCAGATGGATAAAAGTAAAATCTTGGCCATAGTAACCTGTGAAGGAACGGTCAATTCACACACGGTAATTATTGCACAATCCTTAAATATTCCGGCTATAATTTCATTAGGGGAATCACTTGACGATTCGCTTGATGGACAAGAGGTTATCGTCGACGGGGAGCTTGGAAAAATATATATAGATCCTGATGAAGAGACGATTGAAACATATAGTAAGCGACAAGAGGCAATACAGGAACAAGAAAAAGCCTATGATGCCTTAATCGGTATGGACAACGTAACACGCAATGGTCAACGCATTGAGATTTATGCCAACATCGGGAGTGCGGAAGAAGTTGAATCGGCTTGCCGTTATGATGCTGGTGGAATTGGATTGTTTAGAAGTGAATTTTTGTTTTTAGAAAAAAAAGACTATCCCACGGAAGATGAACAATTTGAGGCTTACAAAAAAGTGGCTCTTGCAATGGGCGATAAGCGAGTTATCGTTCGAACCATTGATATAGGTGCTGATAAACAGGCTGAATATTTTAAGATTCCGCTTGAAGAAAACCCTGCGATGGGCTATCGAGCAATCCGTATATGCTTAGAAGAGCCAGAAATTTTTAAAGTTCAATTAAGAGCGCTATACCGTGCGTCGGCTTATGGAAATATAGCAATTATGTTCCCCATGATTATATCAGTAGAGGAAGTTGTTGAGATAAAAAGGATGATTGAAGAAGTGAAAAATGCTTTGCGAGAAGAACAAGTTCCCTATAATGATTGTGTTGAACTCGGTGTGATGATTGAAACACCGGCGGCTGTAATGATAAGTGATGAATTAGCCGATGAAGTTGATTTTTTCAGTATAGGAACAAATGATTTAACACAATATACATTAGCCATTGATCGTCAAAATCCTCGACTGGAACGATTTTATAATCCGCATCACAGGGCTATTTTACGTATGATTAAAATGGTTGTCAATTATGCCCACGATAAAGGTAGATGGGTTGGAATCTGTGGTGAACTTGGTAGTGATTCTGAGTTGATCGAATATTTCTTATCCATCGGTCTTGATGAGGTGTCAGTTGCACCGGCAAAAATATTAAAAATTAGAGATAAAGTGCGCCAAATAGATTTAAGTTAGTAATTAATCACAAGTAAACGAACATTTGGGCTTGACTTTTGTTCAAAGTGTTGATATAGTAAATATAGTAAAAAAAAATATTTTGGATTGTTACTGGTCGTGCAGGCATCACCAAATTTAGTTGAATTGAATTTCGATTCAGCCGGGTTTGGTGTTTTTTATTGTAAGAATAGATTAATGGAGAGGTATTATGCGAGTTATAAAAGCAATCAATAATAATGTCGTCAGTGCCAAAGATGATACCGGTCGTGAATTTGTTGTCATGGGACGTGGAATTGGATTCAAGGCCAAAGAAGGTGCCATGATTGATGAAGAGCGTATTGAGAAGGTTTTTTATATGGATAATCAGAATACGATTGATCATTTTAAAGAACTTCTAGCAAATATTCCCATGCAACATTTTAAAGTAAGTAATGATATCATTTCATATGCTAAACAAATTCTGAATAAAAAGCTTAATCAAAATATTTACATTACATTAACCGACCACATTAACTTTGCTGTTGAGCGCTACAATCAAGGCATGATGTTTGAAAATCCGCTCTTATGGGAAGTTCAGAGTATCTATAAAAATGAATTTCAAATCGGACAATACGCTATAAAGCATATTAGTGAACACCTAGGTGTTTTTTTTCCGGAAGATGAAGCGGCTTCTATTGCTCTACATATCGTCAATGCAGAATACAACACCGTAATGGCAGATGCAATGAATATGACAAAAATGGTTCCATTCATTGTTGATATTGTTAAGGAATATTATCATACCGAGATTGCTGAAGATAGCTTGCATTATGAACGTTTTATTACCCATCTTAAATTTTTGGCTCAACGCATTATCAATCGAGAACTTCTAGATAGTCAAGAAGCTGAGTTGCATAATGTGGTTATTCATCTCTATCCAAAAGAGTATGAATGTTCACAAGAGATTGCAAAATATATTGAAAAAACATATGCATATAAAATAACAGATGAAGAATTAGTGTATTTAACCGTACATATCCGTCGTGTGATAACGGTGCTTTAAGCTCAGAAAAGGAGAAGACAATGTTTAACAAAATAAAAGAATTATTAAGCCAAAATAAGAAAGATGTTTTATATTCGCCCATTCCGGGTCAAGTGGTCCCTATTTCAAAAGTCAGTGACCCGACCTTTGGAGAAGAAATTGTCGGTAAAGGTGTTGCCATCATTCCTCGGGAAGGAAAAGTGTTCGCACCTGTGAACGGAACAATATCATCGATTTTTCCGACGCTTCACGCAATAGCAATGGTTAGTGATGAAGGGGCAGAGATTCTTATTCACATCGGTTTAGATACCGTGAAATTAAAAGGTGAGTTTTTTACAGCTCACACAGAAAGTGGAGCTAAGGTTAATAAAGGAGACCTGCTTCTGGAGTTTGATATAGAGGGCATTAAAAATGCAGGATATGATGTTATATCACCGATTGTAGTGTGCAATGTTGATGCATATTCATCGATTGAAACGACCACGGATAAAGCCAAAGGAATCAAAGACGTTATTATTGCGTTGACAAAAAACGCTCAATAATATAATTGCGTGTGGTTGCATTAAGGCAACAGCGCTACAAGAAAGGGGTAAATTGTATTATGATGAAGTATTTGCAAAAACTAGGAAAATCATTGATGTTACCTGTTGCAGTATTGCCGGTAGCCGGAATCCTTATGGGGATTGGTTATTGGATTGACCCGACAGGTTGGGGAGCAAACAGTGTTTTAGCTGGATTTTTAATTAAAGCAGGTGGTTCCATCATCGATAATATGGCGATTCTGTTTGCAATTGGGGTTGCAGTAGGAATGTCAGATGACAATGATGGTACATCGGCATTAGCGGGACTTGTTTCGTGGTTAATGATTACAACATTATTATCAAGTGCAGCTGTGGCTATATTTACCGGCGCGGAAGCTGATCCGGCATTTGGTAAAATATCCAACCAATTTATCGGTATCTTATCTGGTATTATTGGAGCAACATGTTATAATAAATTTAAAAATACAAAATTGCCAAGTGCACTGGCCTTCTTTAGCGGGAAACGAAGTGTTGCGATTATGACAGGTGGAGTTACTATTCTTGTCGCAGCTGTTTTGTTTGTTATTTGGCCGATCTTATATGGTGGTTTAGTTAGCTTCGGAACAGCTATACTCGGAACCGGAGCGGTTGGAGCCGGAATCTATGCATTCCTAAATCGTTTACTTATACCATTAGGATTACATCATGCATTAAACTCAGTTTTTTGGTTTGATGTCGCGGGAATCAATGATTTAACAAATTTCTGGTCTCCTGATGGTAACGGTGTAGTAGGAACGACAGGAATGTATATGGCCGGATTCTTCCCGGTAATGATGTTTGGCTTGCCTGCAGCAGCTTTAGCAATGTACCATACAGCAAAGGATAATAAACGTAAAATTGCAGGTGGACTTTTGGGAGCCGCAGCATTATGTTCTTTTTTCACAGGCGTCACGGAACCTTTAGAATTTGCTTTTATGTTTCTTGCACCAATACTTTATGTTGTCCATGCCTTATTAACAGGAATTTCTGCTTTTGTTGTCGCTTTATTACCAGCACGTGCCGGATTTAATTTTAGTGCCGGTCTTGTTGACTACCTTTTAAGCTTTAACGCGCCAATGGCAGTAAATCCATTATTATTACTTCCGGTCGGTGGTGTTTTCTTCGCAATATATTATTTTGTGTTTAAAGCCATTATTCTTAAGTTTGATCTTAAAACACCGGGAAGAGAAGATGATATTGATGAAGAAGTTCAAGTCGTATTAAAGAATGACGACTATACGGCAGTAGCTGAGGCAATTCTTGCAGGTGTCGGTGGAAAAGAGAATGTGGTAAGTGCTGATAACTGCATAACCAGACTCCGTCTTGAAATCAAAGATTATACAGTCGTCAATGATAAACAAATCAAATCTGCAGGTGTTGCCGGTGTTATTCGTCCGAGCAAAACCAGTGTACAAGTTATTGTAGGAACACAAGTTCAGTTTGTCGCAGATGAATTTAAAAGATTATTGAAATAGGAGATCGTATGGAATATAAAGTTTGCAAGATAGATGCATTGAATGAAATCGAAAAAGGGGTTCGCTTTGACATCAACCATTTTAATTGGAATTGTGTCTACAAGCCAAAAGCTTATGGATATATGGCCTATCTTGAGGGTGTTGGAATTATTGTTCGATTCATAACGGAAGAGAAAAATCCTAAGAGAACATATTTAAATCCTCAAGATCCGGTATATAAAGATAGCGCGGTTGAAGTTTTTGTTTCCTTTCAAGAGGAACAACCGAATCAAGAATCTTTATATATGAATTTCGAGATTAATGCAAATGGAGCTATGCTTGCAAACTTTGGTTTTGGACGACAGGATAGAAAAGTGCTTGGGCAAGAACTCTACCAACAATGTCATGTAAAGGCAAGTGTTATGGAAAATAGCTGGTCTGTTGATTTGATTATTCCTCTTGCCTTGATTCGGGAATTAACGGGCATTGAAAAATTATCATCAGGAGATGGGTTTTATTGTAATTTTTATAAGATTGCTGAAAGTAAAGAAATCGAGCATTACGCAAGTTATAGTCCCATAATCAGTGAAAAACCAAACTTTCACCTTCCGGAGTATTTTGCAAAAGCTATAGTAAAATAGGACTTATAGCCAATTGAATTCACTTTGATGTTCTGTTAATGTTAATATATATAGAAAATAAAGTGATTGAAGAGGAGAGGCTATGTATACGCATTTTTTACTCAATGGAATTAATGCAGTTGAGGTGAGCTTAAGTTTTTACCGAAAATTCTTAATGGAATTTGACTTAGAAGAACGTTCAGAACAGAAAAACACAGATTTAATGTATGCCATTATGACATTACATGATGGTATTACATTACTATCAAAGAAACTCTTAACCGATGTCAATGAGATGCTTCTATTTAATGAGGCAAATTATAATGAAGCATTTGGTTTAGTCAAAATGAGCTACAAGAAAAAACGACCCTATATGCAAGCATATTATAAAATGCATGGTGATTTTGAGGTGCCTGGTATTGATTATACACTATTAGTCAATCGGTTGGCATCTGAATATTCGCTAGATGTAGATATGTGCAAATATTTACTTGATTTAGAAGACATGCGTAAACGATTCGTCTATTTGGATGTCCATAATAATTTTTGGATTTATCCAACGATTGATTGTTTCAATGCATGTCTTATTTTATTGAGAAATTTTTACATTCCAAAACTACATATTCAAGAGCACTCTACCGGGTTTAAAAATACGGTCAAACAGCTCATCCAAATGGGCGACGGAATGAAAGCGATTATATATAGTTCAAGCCAGAAAGCCTTCATTCAACTGACGAGTGAATTAATGGAAGAGTTCTTGGAAAGTGATGACTTACATAATTATTTAAATATCAAGATAGAAATAAAAAGTTTTCGCCGTTGCCATCAAGAAAGTAATCCAAATGATGAGCAGTTAAGTATAGACTATCTTTATTTTGGATATGCGAATACCTTAAAAATTCGTTTTTTACATAATGTAGCACAAAAAACAACTGTGTTGGTTGATGATAAAACAAACTATATTTTAGCTTTAATCGATTATAAAGATGTTAAACTGTCACTATTATCTGAGGTCGTTGAATTTGCTATGTATTTACCTATGAAAAAGATTTTGTGTGATTGTATAGAAAACTCAGAGGCTTATTGGCGACAAGAACGCTATTTTAAACGAATAGAAGACTATAAAAGCGGTTTGGAGACCATGTTTTTGTTGAGACAAAAAATCGTGGATGATTTATCTATGGATACAAAAGAGCGGATGCTTATTGAGTTCAGACGTTCAATGGAATTTTGAAATAAAAAAGTAAAGGCAAAAGGCTCTATCGAATATCGATAAAGCCTTTTATTTCGTTCATGCAGTTGGGGGGACTCGAACCCCCACGGGCCTAAGCCCACAAGATCCTTAGTCTTGCGCGTATACCAATTCCGCCACAACTGCAAGCGCAATATAACTGGACGCAAAAGTAATAATAGCATAACTTAATAGAGAATGTCAATAAAAAAGTGAAAAAAGGTACCTAAAAATCTATGTTAAAACGAATATTATAATAAGAAGGTAGGGAGTATTACTTTTGGTATGATTATGGTATAATTATTTTAATACTGTAATCCTTGGATAAGTACCGAAAGTGGTGGGTATATGACGGATAACGAACGTAATCGCACGATAGAAGACAACTTACCTTTTATTGTTAAAACAGTGTCTTCGATTACTAAAAAATATGTTGAAGTGGGTAATAGCGACGAATTCAACATTGCTCTTGAAGCCTTTAATGATTGCCTAGATCATTATGATGCGGATAAAGGCAAGTTTTATAGTTATGCGAAAGTTGTGATTCATAATAAAATTGTGGATTATTATCGACGTCAGTCCAATCACCAAGAAACACAAATCACGGAATCAGATATAGTAACTGAAAATGTTGAAGATTTAATTATTATGCGGAATGAACTAGCGATTTATAAAAATCTATTACATACATTCGGATTAAGTTATGATGTATTGATTAGCGAACATCCTAAACATGAAAATACCCGTGAACATATTATTGACTTAGCAAAAAAGTTGAATTCAAACACACGTGTCATGGAAGCTTTATTGCAGAAGAAACGTTTGCCGGTCACATTAATTAGTCGTGAATATAATCAATCAGTAAAGTTTGTAAAAAGTCATAAAAAAACGATTTCTGCAATATTAATTGCATACCACTATGAAATACAATGTGTTATTGATTTTTTGTGTCAATGAGAAGGTGATCTTATGAAAAAAGCAATTGTACTTGAAGTAAAAAGAAAATATGCCGTGGCTATGACGGAGGATAAAAAAATCATCCGTTTGACTAAAAAGCCTGATATGAATGAGAATCAGATGGTATACTATTTTATTGAGGATTTTTATGCCGGAGGGAGTACAAAGACAAGTGAAAAAATACATTTTTTTCGGTTAGCGATTGCCTTTGCATGTGTGTTGCTTTTTTTACTTGTATCCATAACCAATTTAAATGGACCCATTGATCGTGCTTATGCTATGGTAACATTTGACGTTAATCCAAGCCTTGAAATCTTCATCAACGACCAAGAAGAGGTGAAGTATATTGAAGCGCTTAATGAAGAAGGAAAAAAACTTATAAAAGGTTATTCTGTTAAGAAACAATCTTTGAGTGAAGTTTTAGATGATTTGACACGGTCTTCAGCGCAATTAGGATATTTATCGGATAAAGGTATTGTTTTAGTATCCTATACTGCTTTAGAGGGTCAAGTAGACACGACAATCCCTACGATGGATAATTATATCCATCAATATCAAGACAAATATACCCTCGTGTATGCAAGGCCCTCAGAAGAAGAGGCGAGAGAAGCCCAAGATCAAGGCCTATCCGTTGGAAAATATATCCTGATGAAGCAATCCAAGAGTGATATCGATGAAAAAGACATGAAAAATTTGAAAGTGTCAGAATTAATAGAATCAATCGATGATAGTGTTAAAATCTATCCGGCAAAAAGCCAACTGGAGAAAGCCGGCCAACCGGAAAAGATTGACAATCCCAATAAACCGGAAGAACCGGGTCCGCCTGAAAAGATTGACAATCCCAATAAACCGGAAGAACCGGGTCCGCCTGAAAAGATTGACAATCCCAATAAACCGGAAGAACCGGGTCCGCCTGAAAAGATTGACAATCCCAATAAACCGGAAGAAC
>CAZVKG010000069.1:0-19759 GCA_964627665.1 uncultured Eubacteriales bacterium
ATTCCTTTTACTTCAGGGTGATTTTCATCACCAATAATAAGAATTGAATGCCCTTCAAGACTTTCTTTTTCGACAATTTTATGAATTTTTTTTACATATGGACAGGTGCTATCTATAATTGTAAATCCTTTATTTTGTAATTTTGTAAGTTCTGCTTCGGAAACTCCATGACTCCGTATAAGGATTTTACCCGGAGGATATGTCTCTAATTCATCAAGAGAGTTAATGATAATAATGCCTTGGTCTTTAAATCGATTCACGACTTGAGGATTATGAATGACCGGACCATATGAATATATAGGAATTTCTTGATTTGTATGGGCTTTAATCATAGTATCCAAGCGATTGACAGCTCGATTGACCCCAAAACAAAATCCTGCTGTTTTAGCTAATATAATTTTCATAAATTACAGTCCTAACTTTTTTGCGCGTTCATAGATGGATGTGACAACTTCATCAATAGACATATCAGATGTGTCGATAACTATTGCATCACTTGCCTGCTCTAACGGAGCGAATTCACGGTTCATATCACGATAATCTCGCTCTTCAATCTCTTCTTGTATTTTTTCTAAATGAGGGTCTTGACCTTTTTCTCTGAGTTCATTAAAGCGACGTAAAGCACGGATTTCCACGCTCGCAGTCAAAAAAATCTTAAGCGGCGCATTGGGTAATACATGGGTACCTATATCTCTTCCATCCATAACGACTGATTTTACTTTTGCCAAATTTTGCTGTTCTTTGACTAAAAATAGTCTAACATATTTATTTGCAGAAATAATAGAGGCAATATGTCCTATTTCTTGCGTGCGAATGTTTGATGTTACGTTTTCATCACAGACAAATATTTGCTGCTGGCCATTCTCATAATCAATACTTACATGTATTTGATCAAGGTAATTCTGAATGTACTGTGATAACTTATCTTCATCATAAATATCGTTATTGATTTGATGATATATGTAGTATCCTAAGGCGCGATACATTGCCCCGGTATCAACATATATAAAGTTTAATTTTTTGGCCAATGCTTTAGCTATGGTACTTTTTCCTGCACCTGCCGGTCCGTCAATTGCTATACATAGGGGCTTTGCTATATCCGGTCGTAGTACTTTGGCTCCACCTAAATAGATATGTTGAATATCTTTTTGTTCTTTTGTCACATTTACGTGAAACAAAACCCGAATGCATTGTTTCAAACTATCTTCGACATACATTTCTTGACAACAGATCAAGGAACATTCTGTCAATCCCAAATCCCTTGCAGCTACAGCCGGATAAACTTTGGTCAAATCCTTCGTTGCCGTAAAAAATACCGAAATGATTTGAGAAGCTTGTAATTCATTCGCATGTATGATTTCTTGTAATAGTTCTTTTGTACTATCTAAAATTGCTTCTTTTGTATTTTCTTGCACCGTATTGGCACCACGAATGCTAATCATCATTATTTTTATCCTTTCACTCTAGTGTACTTATACCTGCTAATGCGCCTGTAGAGAATGCAATTTGCAGATTAAATCCTCCCGTTAGTGCATCTAAATCTAAAACTTCACCGACAAAATATAAGCCGTTGATATGTTTAGACTGCATTGTGTGAGGATCTATATCGTTAACATCAATTCCGCCTCGGGTAATAATGGCTTCATTGAATTTACGAAAAGCTTTTATATGAAGATCAAAATTTTTAATCTGATGCCCCAATGCAAGACGTTCTTCTCGGGTGACTTGATCCACCGATTTCATTCCATCCAACCTACACCGATGCAAAATAACCGGAATGAGTTTTTGTGGCAATAATCCTTTAAGGGCATTTTGAATTGTTTTTTTTTGAAATTGGTCAAAATCTCTTAGGATGCGTTTGTCAAGCTTAACATAATCCAGTCCGGGTTTGAGATCAATACTAATTTGGACATCCTTTAGTTTTATGTTTCTTGGAATATAGCTGCTTGCCGATAATATCAAAGGCCCACTGACACCAAAATGTGTAAATAGCATTTCACCCACTTCATTATAGTAGGTATCTTCCTTGTTTTTCACATGTACGCTTACATTTCGTAAGGATAAGCCTTGCAATGAATAAACATCCTCCTCAATCGTCTCAATGGGGACTAATCCTTGAAGCGGAGGAATTATCTTATGGCCAAATGCTTTTGCAAATTGATATCCGTCACCGGTCGATCCTGTCATACTATAGGACACTCCACCTGTAGCTACAATCACATGCTTGCTTACGATATCCTCATTTTTACTTGTTCGAATTCCATGAATCTTTTTGTTGTCGACAAGGACTTGTTTAACACCCGTGTTTAACATGATTTCTACATTTCTTTTTAATAAGGCACCTTCCAAGACTTTTATTACATCTGAAGATTTATCGCTATCAGGAAAAACACGTTGTCCCCGCTCTACTTTTAGTCGTAACCCTTCTTCTTCTAGAAAAGCCATGAGCAAATTACTGTCAAAAGAATAAAAAGCGCTGTATAGAAATTTCGCATTGCATGTTTGTTGCTTTAAATGATATTCGACATCGCTTGCATTCGTAACATTACATCGACCTTTACCCGTTATATATAGTTTTTTCCCTAATTTTTCGTTTTTTTCGATAAGGAGTACCGGTTCGCCCGTATCAGCTGCTTTTATGGCAGCTATCATCCCGGCCGGTCCACCGCCTATTATAATTGTTTGATACATATGCTCTCCAAACTAATGTTGATCAAGTCTAAGACTATAATTCAAATTAATATCATCATCATTTTCATAAACTTGATACTCATTCCATATATTTTCTAATCGTTCTAAACTTTCTACAATCGTATCTTTCTTTCGCATTGATAAAGCAACGATAATTGCATTTATGAGACTCAAGGGGGCCACTAAGGAATCTACAAAAGAGACCATTTCGCTTCGCGCCACCAAACTAACATCTGAAAATTGAACCATGGGTGATATAGGGCTATCAGTAATCGTAAGGACCTTACCTTTTCTAGATTTTGCATATTCCATGGCTTTTAAGGTTCGTTTTGAATATCTCGGAAAGCTAATTCCAATCATAACATCTTCATCTGAGATACGATGAATCTGCTCAAACATTTCACTAACACTATTGGTATGAATTAACTTTACATTATCGAACATTAAATTAAAATAGAAACCTAAAAATCCGGCTAATGATGCGCTACTTCTCACACCGACAATATATATTGTTTTTGCTTCCATAATATAGTCGATTGCTGTATTGAATTGATCATTATCCAGTTCTTCTAAGGTGACTTTAATTTTTTCCATGTCAGCATGCAGTACATGCTTCAATATTTGATCTTTGTCAATACGATCGGATGTTACATTAACACGTTGAATAGATGTTAACTTGTTTTTTACAAGTTCTTCAAGTGCACGCTGCAATTTGGGGTATCCATCATATCCTAGTTCATTGGCAAATCGGACAACGGTAGATTCACTTACTCCAACGATTGTTCCTAACTTGGCCGCCGTCAAAAAAACAGCCTTTTCATAGTGGTTTGTAATATAATCGGCGAGTAATTTTTGTCCTTTGCTTAATTGATTATAATGTACTTTGATACGCTTAATTAAATCGTTTTGTTGTGACATGATTTCCTCCTGCATAATGCACTATCTTCCTTCAATTATATGAAAAATGAATGTTTTTCACTTTTGTCTTTCAATATTTCTATATTATAACGTACTAATTCTGAATTTACAAGGTATTATTTGCCCGAAAATGAATACAGAAAATGAAGTCACGTCAAAAATAGCATCTCATATGTATGAGATGCTATTTGCCAATGGAATAATTCGTCTTTATACAGGATATACCTTATGAGCAATACCTGCTTGTTTTGGATCAACCTTTGATTGTTGCGCTTCCCTGTATTCAAAATATTCTTTTGCAACTTGTGGGAAAAGGGCATATGAAAGAACGTCTTCATCTTGCTGTGCCCAACGCATAGTTTCTTTTCTTAATTGGTCTAATCCCGGTTCAAGCAAATCAGCAGGACGACATGTTATGACTTCTTCATCACCAATAATTTGCTTTTTAATTTCATCAGATATAGGCATTGGTGTTCGTCCATATTCACCACGAACCAATGCTTTTGACTCTTTTGAAATCATTTTATAGCGTTGTCCACCTAAAACATTTAAAACAGCTTGGGTACCGACAATTTGACTTGAAGGAGTTACGAGTGGCGGATAACCAAAATCCGCTCGTACACGCGGAATCTCTTCAAGAACATCATAGAATTTATCGCTTGCCCCTTGCTCACTTAACTGACTCACAAGATTTGACAACATACCTCCAGGCACTTGATATAACAAGGTCTTAATGTTAACCCCTAATACTTTAGAATTTAGCAAGCCACTCTCAAGCGCTTCTTCACGAATGGGGCGAAAATAATCAGCAATTTCAACTAATAATTTTTCGTTCAACCCTGTATCATAAGGCGTTCCTTTAAACGTTTCCACCATAACTTCGGTTGCAGGTTGAGCCGTCCCCATTGAGAAGGGACTCACTGCACAATCAATGATATCTGCTCCAGCTTCTACCGCTTTCAAGTAAGCCATGCTTGCCACACCGGACGTGTAGTGGGAATGCACTTGAATTTGTAAATCGGTTACTTCTTTCACCTTAGACACAAGCTTGGTTGCCTCATATGGAAGCAACAATCCTGCCATGTCCTTGATGCAAATAGAATCTGCACCCATATCTTCAATCTGTTTTGCTAATTCACCGAAATAGTCGATTGTATGAAAATCTGACAAGGTATATGCAATCGCTACTTGTGCATGTCCGCCTTCTCTTTTGGTTGCATCAAGTGCAGTTTTAATATTTCTCATATCATTTAGTGCATCAAAAATACGAACAATATCAATACCGTTAGCTACGGCTTTTTGCACAAAATATTCCACAACATCATCCGGATGATGACGGTATCCAAGCAAATTTTGACCACGTAATAACATTTGCATTTTTGTGTTTTTAAAGCCTTGACGTAGCACACGTAATCGGTGCCACGGATCTTCTTTTAAAAATCTCAAACATGAATCAAATGTAGCTCCCCCCCACATCTCAACAGAGTGATATCCAACTTGATCTAGCTTTTCAACAATGGGTAACATATCTTCGGTCCGCAAACGTGTAGCGATTAAAGATTGATGCGCATCTCTTAATATAGTATCTGTTATTTTAACAGGTTTTTGAATAATTTCTGACATATTGACCTCCTTTTTCTATTGATATTTCATCAACTATCCACTTATAAATATAAGGATAAAAAGACACCGGCAGCAACTGCTGAACCGATAACTCCGGCAACGTTTGGTCCCATCGCATGCATTAACAAGAAGTTGGACGGATTCTCTTTTTGACCAACTTTTTGAACGACACGTGCCGCCATAGGTACTGCTGAAACACCGGCTCCTCCAATAAGTGGATTGAGTTTACCACCGGATAATTTACTCATAATTTTTCCTAATATTACACCGGCTGCTGTTCCAAAAGCAAATGCTAAAAGTCCTAATATCAAAATAAATAGTGTCGCTGTATTTAAGAAATCTGCTGCTTTTGTTGTTGCACCTACAGTGATTCCTAAGAATATAGTAATTGTATACATTAATGGTCCGGATGCAACTTCAGCCAACTTTTCAGTAACACCGGACACCTTGATTAAGTTACCAAACATTAACATTCCTATAAGTGCAGTTGTTGATGGTAATATCAAGATAACAAGCAAGGTAACGATGATTGGAAATAATATTTTTTCAAGTTGTGATACCGGACGCAATTGTTGCATCTTAATCATTCGTTCTTCTTTTGATGTGAGGGCACGCATAATCGGTGGCTGAATAATAGGAACTAATGACATATATGAATATGCCGCCACTGCAATGGGAGCCAATAAATGAGGCGCCAACTTTATGGCTGTATATATGGCCGTCGGTCCATCAGCACCACCTATGATTGCAATGGATGCCGCTTCTCCATTAGTAAAGCCAAAAGCGAGTGCTCCGAAAAATGCTAAGAAAATACCAAATTGTGCCGCAGCACCTAGTAAAAAACTCTTCGGATTTGCTAACAGCGGAGCAAAGTCGGTCATTACACCAACCCCCATAAAAATCAATGGAGGAAAGATTCCAAGTTTATTACCATAGTAAATGTAATATAGAAGTCCTCCGGGAATTTCTTTTGCATGATCATAAAAGTTTGCACCGGTTTGCGATTCAAAGGCAAAAGCAAAACGTGCGGCTACTTGAGTTAAACTTCCTTGAAAATCTTGAGTAATTCCATTGAATGTCAATTGTGTTGTCGGTCCATCCATAATTCCCGAGATTGGCAAATTAACTAAAAACATACCAAAAGCAATGGGTATTAATAAGAGGGGCTCAAATTCTTTTTTGATTGCTAAATACAAAAGTATAAAAGCAATAATAACCATTAATAAGTTACCAAGACTTCCGGAAAAAATGTAGTTGAAATCAAAACCACGATCCAAGTTCATATTTTGAACAAACCAGTTTATTCCAGAAGAATCTATAAACTTCCCAAAAGCCTCGGCGAGTCTTCCTAAAATGTTCATGAATAAATCCTCCCTATGCTTAATTTAGAGAAGCGATTAAATCTCCTGCTTCTACAGATTGTCCGGATGTCACGTTAATACTTGCAATTGTGCCTGCGTTCGGAGCAACTACCTCATTTTCCATTTTCATCGCTTCTAAAACAGCAACGACATCCCCTTCATTGACAGAATCTCCAACGGAAACTTTTACGGACACAATTTTCCCTTGCATGGGTGCTTCCAATAATGTATCACCGCTCGTACCTGCCGAAGCGGGAGCTGGTGAAGGCGCCGATGAAGTATTTGTAGATGCAACTTGACTAGTACTTACTTGGGCTCCACTACCTAATTCTTCTACATCGACCTCATATGTGTTTCCATTAACTGTAACTTGAAATTTTCTCATGTTTGTTCCTCCTATCGACTATACTGATTCTTTTTTTGAATACGTCTAAACGATTTCACCTGTAATTGATCGGTTGTTATATTTAATGATGCTGCAATTGCAGCGGTAATAACAGCAACCAATTCTGTTTCATCTTTTTTTTCTAGGACTTCATGTGGTTTTTTTTCTACAACAGCCGTTATTTTTGACTGTTCATGTGGGTGAACAATCTCACCACTTTTTATATATTTAAATAAGGTTATAATTAGAGATATAGAAATTAATATTACGAATACAGTGGCCATTCCACTAATTAATGCAATGAGACCTTCTTGCAATCGTTCAGAAGTTGTTGTTGTCGTTGTTGTTAAAAAGAGTACACGATTTAATAACATATTTTTCCATCACCTTCCTTATATCGTGCTATGTTTTCTATCTATACTTTGGACTCGCTTTGTATATAACATCTCCAAAGCAACAATAACACGTTTACGTGTTGCTGCTGGCTCAATTACATCATCAATATAGCCACGACTTGCTGCTATATAGGGCGATGATTGCTTTTCTTTATATTCAATTTCTTTATTTGATTTTTCTGCATTTGTGAGTGTTCCATTTGCAATTTCATCATTATACATGATACGTACAGCACTGCTTGCCTCCATCACTCCAATTTCAGCTGTTGGCCACGCAAGAACAACATCAGCTCCTACATGCTTTGAATTAAAACTTACATAAGCTGAGCCAAAAGCACGATAAGCAATAACATTAATTTTGGGTACCGATGCTCGAATAAATGTATGGGTCATCTTGGCAGCGACTTTAGCCAATCCTTGATTTTCATCTGAACTGTTTGCGGCAAAGCCAATAATATCACTTATTGTTACAATCGGTATATTAAATGCATCACAAAAAGTAAGGAATTCAGTTATTTTTGTCAATGCCTGCACTGTCAGGCGTCCATCCTCTTCATTTGTTTGATTTCCAATAAATCCAACCGTCATTCCATTCATTTTTCCAAAAGCGATAACAACTTCCGAACCATAATTTTGTTTTACTTCAACGATATTATTTTGATCACATATAGACTGAAGCGTTGAGCGACTATCAAAGCCTTGACTTGAAATCACAGAATTTAATTCAGGAGAAAGACGATTTAAATCATCATTTACATTTTCAAAAGGTGCTTCTTCAGCATTATTGGCCGGTAACAATTCGACAAGATGACGTATATCTTGAATTAGACCTTGCTCATCATCACAAACAAAATCAACTAATCCCGATATTTCCGAATTATACTTTGCTGTTCCGAAGCTTTCGTTTTTCTTCGTATCACTATAGGTATTTGGACTGTTGACAAATAATTGACCATTTTTATCAGAAATAAATGTAAAATCACTTAACCCTGCAACAAGAGCAGCCCCACCACCACAAGGACCTAAAATACCGGTGATTTGCGGAATCACTCCAGAAGCCATTGATTGTTTCATATAGATTTGACCAACTGCATCTAAAGCATCTGTTGATTCTTGTAATCTTAGTCCAGCGGTATCAACTAGGCCAATAAGGGGCGCACCCATTTTGATTGCCAGATCATATAAAGTAACAATCTTCTTAGCATGCATCTCACCAACAGATCCACCTAGCAGCGTTGAATCTTGGCTATATGCATAGGCTAAACGCCCTTCAATCGTACCATAGCCAGTTACGACTCCATCCGCAGGGACATCTTTAATATTCAAATTAAAATCTGTTGCTCTTTGTTGAACAAAAGCACCGATTTCCACAAAACTATTTTCATCAAATAATAGCTCTATACGTTCGCGTGCGGACTTTTTTCCCATTGTATGCATCTGGTCAATAGCTTCTTGTCCACCTTGAAGTTCGATGCGATTTCGACGAGTATTTAAATCATTTAACTTCTCTTGGAAACTCATATTTAACCTCCATAGATTTATTTTAACAATACAACTTTCATACGCTTCATTCTACATAAGAAATCAGCAAAAATCAAGTGAACTGTTAATGGTTTTGTTACATTAACGGCGCAAATACACGCAAAAAATCTTGCCCTAAATTCAATAAGATATTCCCTGTGTAATCATCCTCCTTAACTAGCCTTGAAATTTCAAGCGTTTTAATAAAATCCTTATATATATCATGAATAGCTGAATTGTCAAATAGTAATACGCCACATTCAAAATGTAAGTATAAGCTTCGAAAATCCAGATTCGTTGTTCCTACCGTTGCAACACAGTGATCGGAGACAAATGTTTTTCCATGATTAAAGCCATTGGTGTATTCATAGATTTTAACTCCTGCTTTAATAAGCTCTCGATAATATGAACGTGTTGTTACATGCACAACCCATTTATCATATTTATTGGGTGTTACAATCCGAACATCAACCCCGCTTTTTGCTGCTAGACATAAGGCAGATACCATACTGTCGTCAATAATCAAATAGGGTGTATTAATATACACATAGTCTTTCGCATTATTAATAATCTGTAAATAAACATGTTCTCCCACATTTTCGTCATCTAAAGGACTATCTGAATAGGGTTGAATCAGTCCATCACTTTGGACTTGGCATTTTTCTGCTTTCCATGGGTAGAGGGCTGTATAGTTTTCTTCTATATTGGAAGCCAGATACCACATTTCCAAGAAAATCAAAGTGAAACTCCAAGCTCCATGACCCTCCAATAAAATTGCCGCATCTTTCCAATGTCCGTATTTTTCTATGTGGTTAATATATTCGTCGGCCAAATTCACACCACCGGTTATAGCAACTTTTCCATCAACAACACAAATTTTTCTGTGATCACGATTATTTTGTTTGGCAGAGAATAATGGGTTGAATCGATTGAATGCAATACACTTTATTCCATATGCTTCCAATTGGGTCGGATAATCCTTCGGTAATAAAAAAAGACATCCGACATCATCATAGATTAATCGTACATCAATTCCTTGAGCCGCCTTTGCCTTAAGGATTTTCAAAATGCTATCCCACATAATTCCGGATTCTATTATAAAATACTCTAAAAATATATACTGTTCTGCTTTTTCTAATTCCAACAGCATGGCTTTAAACTTTTCTTCGCCTGAAGAAAGGAATTGAGTACGCGTGTGTGTGTATACCGGAAAGCCAGCAAATTTTTGTAAATAATTCATCTGAGGTAAATATTTTCGTTGAAGCTGTGTTTCACTTGAGTATAAGTTCCCCGGAAGTAAATATAAAGGTTCAGATATATACTTGTAATGATTGATTCGCTTGTTGTATTTCATTTTCGACATTTGAAATTGAAAAAGTAAATAAAACAATCCGCCAAAAATGGGAAACAATAGAATCTGAAAAACCCACGTTAGCTTATATGCACCTTTCGTACGATTTGCTATAATGCGAACAGCAACAATAACACTAATCGCCGTCATAAGTCCATTAAAAATCCATGAATTCTCACTTCTGTATAATAAAAGAACAACTATGACTGCTATTTGAATGAGTAATAAAAAAGCAACAACTACTCGACGTCTAAGTAAAAAACCAAACCATTTCTTATACATACCAATCACCTCGTAATTAGTATACACTATTCAAACAAAAATACAATCGTTTATTCGGATTATTGATAACATTTTACCAATATGCTCGTATTATAAGACATTGTCAGTTGTCTGACAGCGCTTTTTATAAATTAAATACTGTTTTGGAGCTTTTTGACTACGATTCACATAGCTAATTTTCAGGATCTCAAAACATTTCGAAGATAAGCCACTTAATAAATGTTCAATGGCAAGATCTTCTATTTGGCCTTCCGCATGCCCAGGATAAGTAACTAAAGACACGATTCCTTTTTCTTTAACAAGACGAAGACTTTTTTTAATGGCTTCAAGGGATACATGAGAATGGCTTGTAATGGTCTTATCACCACCAGGCAAATATCCAAAATTAAATAAAATACACGAAATCTTTTGTTCTTTTGCAAAATGTTCTATTGGAATGAAATCAATATTCTCATGGGAATGATTCATCAAATAAACACCTTCTTCAGATGGGGTTTTCTCAAAACGATCATCTTTGTGAATCAAGAAAGGCTTCTCATATTGGTTTTTAATCAACTTATTGCGTGTAACTTCAATTGCTTGCTTTTGAATATCAAAACTAAATACAAGCCCATGGCTACCGACGCTTTCCGCTAGAAAAAGTGTATCATTCCCATTTCCCATTGTAGCATCAATAACCACATCACCCGCTTGGATATAGGGGTGAATAAGTTGATGTACACGTTCAGTGATGCGTATTTCAAACATGCTGTCTCCTTATATTCCGGCTAGTTTTTTCACATATATAATTTCTTCCGGAGTGAGCTTTCTGGATTTTCCGAGTCGTAATCCTTTAAGTGTTAATTCTCCAATGGCAATTCTTTTTAAGGTGACAACTTCACATCCGATATATTCAAACATATTTCGAACTTGTCTGTTTTTACCTTCACTAATAGTGACTTCATATGTCCCTGTATTTTCTTCTTCATCAAATCGTCGTAAGCGAATTTCACAAGAAGCAATCGTATAAACACCGATATCTCCACCTTTTCGTAGTTCACTCAGTTTTTCTTTTGAGGGAATTGGCTTAACTTTAATGACATATTTTTTAGTCACTTCATGTTTTGGGTGGGTTAACCGATAGGTTAAGTCTCCATCGTTTGTCAGCAAAAGTATCCCGGATGTATTTTGATCTAACCGTCCTACAGGATAGAGTCTTTCTTCATCCGGTACGAGTTCCATAATAGTTTTTCGGTTTTTTTCATCATTGACCGTACTTACGTACCCGCGAGGTTTATTAAGCATATAGTATAACTTATCTTCATTGATAAAAACTCTTTTTCCCTGTACATGAATCGTGTCGCGTTTTTCATCGATTTTCGTGCCCATCTCTTTTACGACATGTCCATTAACTTTTACTTTTCCTTCTTCAATAAGCTTCTCGCTTTGTCGCCTAGAAGCAACTCCAGCCATTGCCATAAATTTTTGTAATCGCATCATTTTTTATCACCTATATCGTTTGTTAAACGTATCTCATCTTTCTGATCATCAAATTGATCGTGAAAACTCATTTGTAACTCTTGTTCAACTTCACCACGTATTTTACTTAACTGTTGTTCGTTTAGGTCCGGTAATTCATCAACTGAAGTCAATCCAAATCCTCTCAAAAACGCTTCCGTGGTCCCTAATAAAATAGGTCTACCCGGGCTATCTAAACGTCCTTTTTCTTCAATTAATCCGTATTCAATCAACTTATTCACTGCATGATCTGTTTTTACTCCTCGAATTTTTTCAATATGCATCTTCGTCAACGGTTGCTTATATGCAATGATGGACAGAGTTTCAATTAAAACATCCGTTAATTGGTGATTAATCACTTTGTTTGTTGCCTTTTTTATAAACTCATAATATTCTTTTTTTGTACATAACTGGTAAGCACCTTCAAGCTCAATCAATCGAATACCACGATGCTTTTCCTGATATGTATCCATCATTTGATGAAGGATTTTTTTTGTTGTCTCTTGATCAAGATCGATAACTTCTGCCAATTTATCTAAGGCCACTGCTTCACCCATAGTAAATAAAACAGCTTCAATTATCGCTTCATATTCAAAAATTTCCATAAAGACCTCTTCTAAATAAATTCTATATCAATTTCATGAAAAACATTGACTTGAATCACTCTGATTTTACTGACTTTCATAAGTTCCAAAATTGCCAAAAACGTCGCAATCATTTCTGATTTAGTTATCTGTTGATTTAATAATTCTCGAAAACTAAGTTTTGAAACGGTCTTCTTCTTCCCAAGAATTTCTTCCATTTTATCATGAACAGTAAATGTTTCACGCTTAATTGTTCCAAACTTGCTTCGAATCGGATCAATCTTATCTTTGTTTTTCTTAATTACTTCACTAAAGATTTTATACATAAGGGAAAAATCCATACCTTTAAGCAATTCATTGGGGTCCGCTTTGGGAACATAATTGCGAACTTCTTCCGGAATTGTCGGTACTTTGAAAAACACTTGTTGTGCATCAATTTGTTTATCTCTAAGATGCTCAGCCATCAACTTATATTTTTTATACTCTAATAGCTGTTCCATCAGTTCTTGCCGAGGATCAATCTCTTCATTATTTTCATTTTTAACTTTTGGCAAGAGCATTTTTGTCTTAATTTGAATGAGGGTTGCTGCCATCTCAATAAAGACACTCATTGTGTCCATTTTATCTTGTTCCATCGCTTCAATGTACTCAATATATTGGTCGGTAATAATTGCAATTGGAATGTCCGTAATGGACACTTTGTTTTTGTCAATTAAGTGAAGCAATAGATCTAGCGGACCTTCAAATGATTCTAGTCGAATGGATAATTTCATTAATCGCACCTACTTATATTTTTATATTAAAAATTGCTGAATCGGAGTAAATAAGGACATTACAAAAGCATTTAAAATATTAAAGGCAATTAACAATATAAATACAGCATGAATAATGCGTTCATTTTGAATCATTTTGAAATAAAAATTCGGATTAACAGAATAGATCATTTTAGCCATATCCAATGGAGGAACAGGCAACAAATTGACGATGATTAATGCAAAACTATATTGTATCAATCGAAATACAAAGGTAATCCCATAACTTCCGATAACCGTTCGCGTAGTGCCATAAAAGTTCATAAAAATTGGAATAAGCGCTAAAATCAACAGAATATTGGCTGCCATACCGACTAACATTAAAAAGAAAAAGCCTTTTTCCTTATCTTTAAATTGGATTGGATTATATTCTCCCGGTTTTTGCCAGCCTACGCTTGTAAATACAAAAAGGATCAGCCCCACAGGGTCGATATATTTTAGTAGGTTAACCTTTAAATCTTTTCTCTTTCGATAAATCGGGTGCAACATCGATAAAGAAAAATAGTATTTAGATAGTTCATGTACCAACATAACAATACTTGCTGCAACAATAGATATTATAATATCAATGGTTAAATTTAACATGATGTCACCTCTTATTCTTATTGAATACGGCAAGTGTATAAACACCTGCCGTCCTATATTATAACACAGAATTCAATGTTATACATATCAAATTGTAAAAGTTATGTTATCACTTTTTTTATAATCTGTGGTGGTTCAATCTCTGTTTCAGATATTACATAGGCATTTTGAATCAAGGTCTTCGCATTGGCGATTTTATTCGAATTATTGCCATGTATGATAGCTAGTGGTTCTCCCTCCGTAACATAATCACCAATCTTTTTTTCTATTATAATGCCAACACTTAAGTCGATAACGCTTTCTTTAGTCTCTCGTCCACCGCCAAGAACTAATGCGGAATAACCGATTTGTTCTGCTTCTATTGATGCAATATATCCTGAAGACTCGGCATTGACAACTTCTTTGAACATGGCTCCTTGAAATTTAGATGTATCCGAAACAAAACTTTCATCTCCACCTTGAGCCTTTACAAATTCCATGAATTTTCTTAGAGCCGAACCATTGTCAATGGTCTCTTGAAGCATTTTTTTTGCTTCCTCAATAGAAGATGCTTTTTTGGCATGGTATACCATGTGGCTAGCAAGTTCTAGAGATACTTCTAGTAAATCTTTAGGCCCATTGCCATTCAGCGTATTTATGGCTTCAATAACTTCTAGATTATTACCTACAGCAAATCCTAAGGGTTGATTCATGTCGGATATAATAGCCGTGGTATCCCTTCCGAGTTTTTTTCCTATGGATACCATAATTTCAGCTAATTCAATGGCTTCAGGTTCATTTTTCATGAAGGCACCCGTTCCTACCTTAACATCAAGTACAATGGCATTTGCTCCGGATGCAATTTTTTTACTCATAATTGAGCTGGCAATGAGAGATCGTTGATTCACCGTTGCCGTCACATCACGTAATGCATATAATTTTTTATCTGCCGGCGCGAGATTTGCGGTTTGTCCCGCAATCGCTATTTTGATTGAATTCACATTTTCTATAAATTGTTCAATGGGAATCGATGTTTTAAAACCCGGAATCGATTCTAACTTGTCAATCGTTCCACCTGTATGGCCAAGACCGCGACCACTCATTTTTGCTACAGGAACTCCCAAACTGGCAACCATTGGTGCAACGACAAGGGTTGTCTTATCCCCAACGCCACCCGTCGAATGTTTATCAACAATAATACCTTCAATGCCTTCAAGCGATAGCATTTCTCCACTTTCAGCCATACTTAAGGTTAAATGGGATGTTTCTTCATCCGTCATTCCATTAAAAAATATAGCCATCATAAACGCTGACACTTGATAATCGGGTATATCCTCATTAATATAATGTTCAATAAACCATTGTATTTCTTCTTTTGAAAGTGCTTTATTTTGTTTCTTTTTTTCGATTAAATCATACATTCGCATAACAGTCACCTCATATCAGTTCTTTTTTAAAACTTATACCTTCATTAAGTTTATCTACACCCAGTAAATCAGCAATAGTTTGCCCTATATCTGCAAAGGTTTCTCGCGTTCCTAAATTGACTCCGGATTTCAATTGCTTGCCATAAACCAATAATGGGATATATTCTCTTGAATGATCCGTTGATGGTGTTGTCGGATCACAACCATGGTCTGCATTAATAACTAATATATCCTCATCCGTCATTGCATCAATAATCTCCGGTAATCGATCGTCAAACTCCACTAAGCCATTGGCATAACCTACAGCATCATTACGGTGTCCCCAATGGGAATCAAATTGAACCAGATTGGTAAAAATCAAACCTTCTTCTACCGTTTTCATATAGTTTAGTGTTTGGTCTACACCATCCATATTGTCTTTTGTATGTATTGCCTCCGTAACGCCTTTTCCATTAAAGATGTCCTCAATTTTTCCGACGGCTACCATAGGTAAGTTGGCCTTTTTAACTTGGTCAAGAACAGTTACTCCAGGAGGAGATAGGGAAAAATCCCGTCGATTTGCAGTTCTCTCAAATGTTCCTGGTTTTCCGATAAAGGGTCTAGCGATAACACGCGCAACGCCATGTTCTCCTGATAATAATTCTCTTGCGATTTGACAATCTCTATAGAGCTCATCTATTGGAACAATATCTTCATGGGCAGCAATTTGAAAAACACTATCCGCAGATGTATAGACAATTAAATCACCGGACTTCATGTGCTCTTCTCCCAATTCATCTAAAATCTCAGTCCCGGATGCCGGCCTGTTTGCCAACCATTTTCGTCCGGTTTTTTCAGAAAATGGTATCATAATCTCATCCGGAAAACCGTTTGGATATGTTGGTAAAGGATTCGGCGAATGTACACCAGCCATTTCCCAGTGTCCAACTGTTGTATCTTTTCCGTTTGATTTTTCAATACATCGACCAAAACTTCCCATTGGTTCCGATACTTTTTCAAGACAATGTACACCTTCAATATGTCCGATGCCTAATTTTTCAAGATTCGGCAAGGTTATACTCGTCGCATTTACTGTATTACATAAGGTATGACTACCTACATCTCCAAATTTATCCGCATCCGGAAGTTCACCCACTCCGACACTATCTAAAATAACCCAAACAACTCTTTTCCCCATGTTTATTCCTCCTATTATGGTCAAATTTGTTTCAATATTACCTATTTATTATATCATGTAATTACATAATTACAAAATAATTTAATAAAAAAAACAGTCGTAGATTTCGACTGTTTTTAAGCTCTTGGGTGCGCTTTCAAATATTCTTCTTTTATTTTATGATTTTTTTGATTGACGTATAGTTGAGTTGAAGCAATATCCGAATGTCCCATCATTTCCTTAACTGCATTTAGGTCGGCTCCATTTTGAACCATATGACTTGCAAATGAATGACGCAACATATGTGGTGTAATAATTTTATCTATTTTTGCACGAAGTGCATAGGCTTTGACAATTTTCCAAAAGCCTTGCCGCGTTAGTTTTTTTCCTTGATAATTCAAAAAAAGCTCTTCAACTTGAATCTCCTTATGAACAAAAACTTCTCTTGATTCTGTTAAATATTTTTTCAGGGCTCGACTACACGTCTTACCGATAGGTATAATACGGGCTTTTTTGTGTGTTTGACATCGAATATAGCCTAAGGGAATATTCACATCCGTCATGGTCAAGTTAATCAGCTCACTGACGCGAATTCCCGTTGCATAGAGAACTTCAAGCATGGCTTTGTCTCGCAAACCTTTTGCCGATTGATCGGGTTGATTCAAAAACAACTCAACCTCATCTAAAGTCATAACACTAGGCATATGTACTTGCTTTTTTGGTGTGCTAATGCGTTTGCACGGATTATATTCTATTTCTCTCATGAGTTCTAAGTATCGAAAAAATCCTCGAAAAGCCGCTAAATGACGAGAAATTGTGGAATTTGCCTTGCCTTCTTTACGCAAAAGCAAGATATATTCATTTAAATGCGCGTATTGAATTTCAGTAATCTTTTTCACTTCAAAGTCAATAAGATATGTGATAAGACGATTAAGATCTCTTTCATATGATTGTCGTGTATTCATCGAAATGTTTTTTTCGATTTCCAAATCATCTAAATATTTTGTAATATACTCACGCATTATTGTTCTCCTTAGTTATTCCCCCGTTCAAGTTGGTATTTATATGCCAATAACGCAGAAATAGTTTTATTATCTAATAATTCACCATTAAAAATCATGTGTATAAGTTGATCTAAAGGATAACTCTTAATCTCAACAAATTCGTCATCATCTAGATTTTGCTTTGTTTTTATTAAGTCCTTCGCGACAAATATATGAATCACTTCGTCACAAATTCCTATGGACGAATAAAATTTAAACAAAAAATCCATATGTTGACATTGAAAGCCTGTTTCTTCTTCAAGCTCACGTAATGCACATTCTTTTGGATCTTCATGTTTTTCATCTAATACTCCTGCCGGAATCTCAAGCGTAATCGAATCCGATGCAAGCCGATACTGTTTTACCATAAGAATGTCTCCATTATTATCAACCGGTATCACTGCAGCCGCTCCAATATGTTTGATTAATTCCCAAGTGACTTCTTTTCCGTCTGGAGAAAGCAACTGCTCAGTAACGAGGTGCACTCGATTACCTTGATATATATCTTGATGCCTTAATCGTTTAAACTTTTCCATAATGTCCTTTCTTCTCTCGCTTAATCTTCCTTTTTCTTGAAGCTTAATGTTTTATCATAACAGGTCATCATAGCCTCAATAACGGCCGAACGAAATCCATTTTCTTCCAAACTTCGTACCGCAGCAATTGTTGTTCCACCCGGTGAACAAACTTGATCTTTTAAAATACCTGGGTGCTCTTTGGTTTCTAAGACCATTTTAGCTGCGCCTAAGACACTTTGTGCCGCCATTTCATAAGCGGTTTCTCGTGGCATCCCTTGAACGACTGCAGCATCTGCCATGGCCTCAATAAACATATATACATATGCAGGTGAGCTCCCTGATAAAGGAACAACAGCATCCATTAGCTTCTCAGGCAATTCAGCTGCCTTGCCAAATGATGAAAATAAATCCATGATGATTTTTTTCTCTTCGTCTGAAAAAACATAGTCACCAAACGATACACTACTCATACCTTCACCAATTAGTGCCGGTGTATTTGGCATCGCTCGAACAATTTTAGGATTTCCGTTAATAAAGGCATTAACAAACTCGATTGTCATCCCCGGAGCAATCGATATAATAATTTTATCGGAAGATATGGTTATATCCATAAGAACAGAGGTATAATACTGTGGTTTTATTGCCAATACAATAATGTCACTATGATCAATAACATCTTGATTTGATTCTAAATACTCAATTCCGGTTTTAGACTTTACGTATTCACATCGTTCATTGGAAACATCTGTATAAACAATAGCGTTCTGAAAAATAGTTTGTGCGCCTTTAATCATGGCATATCCCATATTTCCGGCACCAATAAATCCAATTTTCATAATTTCCTCCTTAAATATTATACATGCAGTTCAACTTTTCGACCTAAAACCTCTTTGTTTTCAGTAAGAATTGGTTGAATATGGGATTGTATAAATTCAACAACCTGTTCCGGTGCTCGCCCGACAAAACTTTCCGGTCGTAATATTGTCTTTATTTCTTCTTCACTCATATCGAATGAAGAATCAGCAAGGATGCGTTCAATGAGATCGTTGCTTTTACCTTCAACTTTAACCATTTTACCAGCTTCCATGGAGTGTACACGAATTTGTTCATGTAGTTCTTGACGATCGCCACCTCGCTTGACGCCTTCCATAAGGATCGTTTCTGTTGCCATAAAAGGTAATTCTTCCATAATACGTTTGTGAATAACCTTCTCATAAACAACTAAGCCATCAACGACATTACCATAAATATCTAAGATTGCATCGGTTGCTAAAAACGCTTCAGAAACTGATAGACGTTTGTTTGCACTATCATCAAGTGTTCTTTCAAACCATTGTGTGCTTGCCGTTATTGCCGGATTAAGCGCATTAACTATAACGTGTCTTGCTAAGGATGAAATACGTTCACTACGCATTGGATTACGCTTATAGGCCATTGCACTGGAACCAATTTGACTTTTGGCAAAAGGTTCTTCTATTTCTTTTAGATTTTGAAGCAGGCGCAAGTCATTACTAAATTTATATGCAGACTGAGCAATGGAACTAAGGACGTTTAACATCTGACTGTCAAGTTTTCTAGGATAGGTCTGACCGGTTACCGGAAATGTTTTATCATAGCCCATTTTTTCAGCA
>CAZVKG010000070.1:0-19587 GCA_964627665.1 uncultured Eubacteriales bacterium
CAGAATTATTCGAAAATGCATATTATGTATTAACCCCCCAACCTTCTACACCACCACAATATATCGAACAAATGGCTCAACTTGTAACATCAATACATGCCATCCCAACGATACTTGACCCAAAACGTCATGACTTTATTGTCGCTGCAATCAGTCACGTCCCCCATATATTAGCTTCGTCACTTGTGAATATGGTGGAATCTCTTGATACACCTGAAAAAGAAATGTATACATTAGCAGCTGGAGGCTTTAAAGACTTTACACGAATCGCTTCCTCTTCACCGGAGATGTGGCAACAGATATGTGTTGCCAACCAAGATGCCATTACACAGATTTTAGATTATTATATGGATCAACTTACAAACATTCGTGAACAAGTGACGGCTGAAAACAGTGGATATATCTATGATTTTTTTAATCAATCTAAACGATTTCGAAACACCTTCCAAAACAAAGCTCGAGGCAGTATTGATAAATCCCTCGCCCTTTTTGTTGATATTAATGATGAAGCCGGAGTCATCGCAGATATTGCGACACGCCTGAGTAAAAAAGAAATAAGCATAAAAAATATAGGTATTAATAACAATCGGGAAGATTTCGGAGGTGTGCTCGAAATCCTCTTCTATAATGAGGCCAGTTTAAATGAGGCCATTCATGTTATTGAAAATGCCAATTATAAAATAATAGAAAGTTAAGGTGAATCTTATGCAACTTAATCCAGTATCTAAATTAAGCGGTACCGTAAATGTTCCGGGAGACAAATCTATCTCTCACCGTTCTATTATGTTTGGTGCTTTAGCTAAAGGGACAACACAGGTTACCGGATTTCTCAACGGAGCCGATTGTCTATCAACGGCACACATATTCCAACAAATGGGTGTGCATATAAATTTTATAGACGAGACAACGTTTACCCTAGATGGTCTGGGACTACATGGACTTGTGCCTCCGACAACTATTCTTGATGTAGGTAATAGCGGAACAACGATGCGATTACTTTCCGGTATTCTTGCCGGCCAAAACTTTTCAAGCACCTTAACCGGAGATGCATCTATTCTGACACGACCCATGAATCGCGTTATTGATCCACTACAAGCGATGGGCGCAAGCATAAGGTCTAAAAACGAAAACGGATTGGCTCCATTACTGATTGAACCCAGTCAACTAAAAGGCATTACCTATCGTTCGAAAGTCGCAAGTGCTCAAGTTAAATCCTGTATTCTTTTAGCAACACTTTATGCCAATAGCGCCTCAACGATTATTGAGCCCAGTCTATCTAGAAATCATAGTGAGCTTATGCTAAAATCCTTAGGTGCAGATTTACATTCGGAAAATGCGCAAGTCACCATCCAACCAAATCCAATATTGGAGGCAACAAGTATCGATATTCCTGGAGATATTAGCTCTGCAGCATACTTTCTCGTTGCCGGATTAATCATACCCAATAGCGATATTCTATTAACAAATGTCGGCATTAATCCAACACGAGACGGCATTATCCGCGTCTTAAAAGATATGAATGGCTCTATCGAATACATTAATGAACGTACAATCAATGAGGAAAAACGCGCAGACATTCGTATTCGATCCAGTCGCTTGACGGCAACAACAATTTGTGGAGATATTATTCCCACCCTCATAGATGAAATTCCCGCCATAGCTATTGCAGCATGTTTTGCTGAAGGGACGACGATTATTAAAGATGCCGCAGAGCTCAAAGTTAAAGAAAGTAATCGTATTGACACAATGGTTACTGAACTTAAAAAAATGCACGCTTCTATTGAAGCAACAGATGATGGAATGATTATTGAAGGAACACATCGACTTTCTGGGGCTTCGTTAAAGAGCTATCATGATCATCGAATTGCCATGAGTTTATCGATTGCTGCTCTTGCTGCTTATGGCCCTTCAACGCTTCACGGAAGCCAATGTATTGATATCTCTTATCCGAGATTTTTTGATGATATTCAAGACTTGTGTACATAGAACACAAAATAGGGTAAAAATAAAGAGGCTTGATTATCAAGCCTCTTTTTCTTTATTCATCATTAACAACCCAAAATGCCGTTTCTCGAATTTTGATCCCTAGCATGGCTAGGTGGGTATCCGCACTACCACTTTTGCCGTCCATTTAAGGCATGACATCCATGATAAAATATAAGATTCCCGTATTCAATATGTAGGTTCAAAATATCGAGAGTATCGAACATCTCAGGTATCTTTTATATGCTTATTATACACCCGAAGACAGGTTTTTTCAACCGTTAACCCAGTTTATTCTTTGAGAACTTATCTAGAATCAATATTAGTACCATTCCAAGAAGAATAAAAACAAAGCTTAGAATATAATTCCCTTCGATTTTCCACGGTAATACAGCTGCTTCTTTGAGAATAATTGCCTTGTCCCCAATAAACTCCTGTTCTATAATCACCTTATAAGGCCAGATTCTTCGAAGACTTCCTAGCATCATTCCTGTCAAAAAAGCAAGTGTTCCTTTATGCCATCGATGAAGAATTCTCCGTAAAATTCTTGAAAATCCCATGATTCCAACAAGACATCCAAATCCAAACACCATTAAAATCAGAATACTATTCAAATGAAAAGGATCTTTAAGTATACCTGTAATGTAATGGTATTTTCCCATGATTAATAACAAAAAGGCTCCCGATATTCCCGGTAAAATCATCGCACTAATCGCAATAACACCTGCAAAAAAGATAAACCATAAATCTTCCGGTGTCTCTATCGGAACTAATCCAACGATAATAAAGGATGAGATTCCTCCAACGATAAAGGTGATTAAACGGGTTTTTTTCATTTCCCATTGTTTCCCAATGACAAATGCACTTGCAAGAATCAGTCCAAAAAAGAGACTCCATGTATATAGTTCATATGTCTCTAATACATAGTGCATCAGCTTAGCCATCGTGAAAATCGCAGTTAAAATACCAAAAAATAATGGTAGAATAAAGTTCCAGTGAATGCGACGAATGCCTTGAATAATCCTTCCTGCAAAAATATCTTTTAATACATCCATATTAACCGAATGAATCGCATCTAAAAATTCTTCATAAATGCCGGTAATTAAGGCAATACTTCCTCCGGAAACCCCGGGAATAATATCTGCCGCTCCCATAAAGAGCCCTTTAAAAAAAAGTAAAATTTTTGTCATTGTTGTTCCTCCAAAAGTCCTAAGTGATAACACGCTGTCAAAATACCACCTTCATTAATCGGAGGAGATACATATGATGCCACTGCTTTTGCTTCCTTAACGCCGTTGCCTACTGCTACAGAATTCTTAATATGTTCTAGCATATGCAAGTCATTGTAACTATCTCCGAATACATACACTTGATGCATTGGTATGTCAAGATAATTGGCTAAAAACTGTATTCCTGATAGTTTCGATATGCCTTTTGAGTATACTTCATATCCTTTTTTGCCCCACGCATTAAAATCAAGTTTTTTAAAATCCAATTGCTTTAGGCCATATTGACGAAAAATCATCATGCTTAAATAGTCCCTTGGAATTGTATCTAATTTTTTTATCGGTGTTATTCCAACAACCGGTTCCTCACCTTCAAGAATATTCTCATTGCGAAACAATTCTTTTTGAACACGACCAAATAAATCTTTAATGTAAATGTTTTTTTCATCAATAGCAATCATCGGGAATGGAGTGCGAATAATTTTTTTAATCAAACGCCCGGATTCTTCCCGATCGATGGCTTGTTTAAAAATGTCTTTTCCTTGATATGTAACTAAATGGCCCCCAAAGCTTACCGCCGTATCTAAATCAAGTGTCTTCATGACATAAGCGATATGGGGAAAACTTCGGCCGGTCGCTAGTCCTACACAATAGCCTTTTTCTTTTAATGCCTGAATTGCGAAAAGAGTTTCTTTAGGTATCTTTGATTTAGGCGATCCATGATCAATAATTGTATCATCCACATCAAATAAAATTAACTTATTATCCATTCTATCTTCCTATCTAAAATATGTCATTATTTCAACAATACGGTTTTTTTGATAACTCAAAAGATGTATTCGTCGTTTTGCAACTTTTTTTATCTGTGTAATATATTTTTCCAATAATTGTATCTGTTCTATCTCTGGTACCTTCCTATTATAGAATGCTTTCTCTAAGGTTTCAAGGAAATCTTTGAATCCAACTTGGGAAAGGGGGATTTCCTCTTGAATTCGCTTAGCATATTCCCGTATTGTTTCGCCTTGTTGCTTTTCCAGTGTACATGCATTTAAATATAACAAAAGAATTTGATAGTCCAAATATATACGCTTAATATAATTCTTACGATTACTGTGGCGACGTTTAAATAGAATGCCGATTAAACTTAACATGATCAAAACTCCAATTGCTGATAGCCCCCAAAATAAAATATTGTCTCGGTTTACAATAGTCGTGTTTGCTGAAGCTGTATTCTCTTCTGCTTGACTTTCTAATGCTAGAGGATCGAAAAATGTGTAAAAGTTCTGTCCTGCTGTTGGTTCAAACTGGACCCAACCTACTCCTGGAAAGTAGCTTTCGACCCAAGCATGGGCATTATGATCATAAATGGTTTTTTCCTCCGGAATTTCACCATATGCATACATCAATGAATCGGGTATATCATCATAAGCTTCAATATTTAAAACATAACCGACCACAAATCTAGACGGAATTCCTACACTTCGCATCATCAAAACCATTGAAGATGCAAATTGTTGGCAAAAACCTTCTTGAGTTTCAAATAAAAAGGCTTGAATCATATCATCGGTAGAACCATACTCCGGTGCTTCATTATATATATATTCTGATGATAGATATGCTTCTATACGCCGGCCTTTTTCATAATCCGTGCTTGCTCCTTCCGTAACCTCTTGAGCAAGTTCTTGAAGACGGTCAAACCCGTCCGGAATCTGCATAAAGCCCTCAATAGATTCGCCATTACTATTTTGTTCAATTGCTTCTTGCCATGCAATGGTTCCATAACGTGGAATAACTGCATCAATCGTATAGTGAAATCCTCTTTCTAAAATTCCGTTTTCGGCGGCTAAGGATCGCATCTCCTCCGAAATATTAATCGCATCGTTATGCGGACTCATTAAAAGTCGATTCGTTATAATATTCTCATATATAATCTCCACAGTTTCTCGCTCATATAGAGATTCATCATATTCTATTGACGTAGCTAGCATTTCATCCGTTGACCGAAGCCAAACCCCTTCTTCATAAGTATCATAGACGTCGGTAACATAGTACTTTAACGTATCCGCATCAACAGAAAAAACAGCTATGCCTTCATGTTCAAAAGAAGACTGTACCTGATATGATCCATCCGAAATATCTTGAACAACTGATCTTTCATATTCTCTTGCTTCCTCGTTATATTCGAAATCATTGGTACTTTCTGTAGACGATTGTATCTTTTTTTCAAAAGGATTTGGCCGATAATGATTAAAGAACATTCCAAATCCAACGATTCCGACAGCAAAGATTATACCCATTCCATAAAATGTATACCTCTGTCTTCGCCGTATATCTGTAACATTTCTAGAGGAATATACCGCAAAGTAATATATCACAACGCTCATTAAAAAAAATAAAAAGGCCCGATGATCTTTTGGCGTTGTTAGTGTATCTGATAAAAAAGCTGCAATCACAAAGATAAAACCAACGATTATTGGCATCCATTGTAATTTTTTTCGGCGATAAAAAAAATGATAAACGTAAAATAGTAATAGGCTTATAAAAGCAATCAATACGGCTTGGTATCCATGACTAATGTAATAGCCGTCAAGTATCACCGAGTAATAATAGGTATTAATAAAATCTTGAATGGGATTCATGAATACGTCAAGATTTTCATTTCGATAATAATATATGGCCACACCCACTCCGGTACTCATTAGAACCACCACAAACACAATAACCCATTTCTTATATTTGTTGATAATACTATACAGAATAAAAACCCCAAAAACAATAAAAAACAGCTCGATTTCACCCATATAATAGCCAAAGGCTCCAGAAATAACCCCAATAATACCAAAAACAATGATAAAAAGTATACTCACTAGGACACCTCCAGTCTTACAGCCCCATCATCCATTCTTAAATAGTAGATCGGTATATTCGATGTATTAAGAACAAGCATCAGGCCTTCATCCGTTGCTTTTTTTAAGTCATCTAGCTGTATACTTGATGAATGAACAAGTACTACTGTAATTTCAAAATTACGGGACTTTAATTGAACCAGCAAGTCAACAAACTCCGCTTGAATCTGTTGTGTTGCAAAAATCAAATGGCTCGACTCCTTTTCAAGAAGCAATACTTTATTAATCATCTTCGTATAATTGTTCTCATGATAGAAAGTCATATGTGCAAAGGCATCATAAAAAATATTAAAGGCAGACATTTCTTTCCCGCTAATATTTTGAATACCATGATAGTCATAATAAAGCTTCAATTCTACCCGATCATTTAGCAAATAATGCACTAAAGAAATACAGCCTTCCACCATATAATCTTCATAAATAATGCGGTGATCTGTTGACAAATCTAAATCATACGTATCTAAAAAAAGATATGTCGTATTTGTTACATGGCCCATATATTCTTTTGAAATCCATGTATTCTTCTTAGCGCTTAATTTCCAATGAATCTTATTTAGCGAATCTCCAGGTTGATATTTCCTTACATCTGTAAAGACTGTTGAACTTCCAAAATCATGGCCAACAATTGTTTCGGCCGTCTCGCTCATGACTTGCCGCATGACATCGGATTTGAATTCATGTAAATTCGGATAGACAAGAATCTTGTGTTGCTCAATGTCTTTATAATGAATCAAAAAAAATCCAAAAAAATCCTGCATCTTAATGTAATCAACTCCTACAGAATAGTTGCCTCGATAAAAACAAGTCAAATTCTTGAGAAGATCACGTTGAGATTTAGGATATAAAACCAACCACGCGTTTTTTTTATCTTCTTCAAGATGAAACAGTTCCTTTGAAGATAGATAATGTATGGTCATCGGCGCTAATATGAAAGGAGTTGCGTTATGCAGACTCAATCGATAGGTTACTGTATCACCTTTTGATACAAAACGTTGATCTACGTCATGCGTTAAGCGAAAAACGGTATAGGTAAACCCAAGATGAACAAGACTTATGATAGGAAGCATCAAAAGACTATAAAATAAAACGCTGGAAATATAACCGGGATAAACCCGGTTAAAGACGATACTATAGATTAATACAACAAAATATATTCCCCATGTTTTAAGCAATAAACTCACCTGCCGGAACATCAACTTTATTTAATATTTGTTCAAGTATATCTTCACTTGATTGGTTTTCATATTTCATTTCCGGTTTGATCATCATTCGATGGGCACAAACCGGTACGAATAAGTTTTTAACATCGTCCGGAATCACATAATCTCGTCCGCAGAAATAGGCTTTTGCTTTAGCCATTCGACTCAAAAATAAGCTTCCACGGGGGCTAACACCTAACAATGTTTGCTTAGATTCTCTCGTTTCTCTGACAAGACTTAATATATATCTCTGAATACTTGGATCCATTGTAACGGACAAAATGGCTTGCTGGATTTCATGGACTTCTTCTAACGAAATTACCGGTTGCAACTCCTTAAGGGGATGGTCATCCTTGAATCGTTCCATAATGAGTAGTTCTTCTTCTAAATCCGGATATCCGATATGCATTTTTATAATAAACCGGTCCATTTGTGCTTCCGGTAAAGGGTAAGTTCCTAAATATTCAACCGGATTTTGCGTAGCAATGACCATAAAGGGATCCGGTAAATCATAATGTTTTCCATCAACCGTTACATGATGCTCTTCCATGGCTTCTAAAAGTCCTGATTGTGTCTTGGGCGGTGTACGATTAATTTCATCTGCCAAAAATATATTGGCCATAATTGTACCTTCATGATATTCAAACCGTTCATGTTTTGGATTATACATGGTAAAACCTGTAATATCTGACGGCATAACATCCGGCGTACATGATATTCGATTAAATTGTCCTCCAATCGATTTTGCCAACGCCAGCGCTAATGTTGTCTTTCCGGTTCCCGGAACATCCTCAATCAACACATGACCATTACACATAAAAGCCAAGGTAATCAATTCAATAACATCATCTTTGCCAACAATGACTTTGCCCATATTATCCATTAAACGCTTAATCCGTTCTCTCAAGTGTTTTTCTCCTTCCTATTTTGCTTTTTTATGCGATAATCGATGATTGATGTTACGATAAAACTAATAACCAATAAACTTATTGCCAACATCATCCACGTCGAGTTGTTCTCAATCGGACAGACCCCTTCCGGAAATCCTCGCTGATCATACCAATTCTTAAACATCACTCCTGCAGCAAATACGATACTAAAAATAAATAGAATATCTGAAATCTTTTTGATTTTTTCCGGCTTCATTTTATACCTCCAAATAATGTCAGGTTCTAAAGCAACTTCCGCCTATGAATTCACGCAACAATGAATTTTGTGGAATATGTTCACTAGTAACGCCTAGAATATAATCTAAAAACTTGATAAGGCGTTTTGCTTCAATATGTTCAGGACAAGTGTCCGGGATACTATATAACAAAGGATCTGCATATTGCTTTAATACAGCAATTTCATATATTAATGCTGAATTAAACATCACATCTGCCTTCTCTTGAAATGGGAAAATATATTGTTCTTCGCCCCTTCTTACCGATCCCCACATTTTTATCGTTTGCCGTGCTGAGACACCACGATATTGGTAATCTCTTACTATACGTCGGATCAATCGACCATCCGTCGTTGGAATTCGATTATGGTAATCCAAATTCAATTGTGTCATTGCACTAATATAAATCTTATATTTATTCTCATCCGGCAAGTCATATGATAACATATCGTTGAGTCCATGAATGCCTTCAACAACTAAAATTCCATTTTCTCCCAACTGAATGGGATTTTCACGATATTCACGTTTTCCGGATATAAAATTATAATAGGGAATATCCACGGCTTTATTATCAAGTAATTGTAACATATTTTGATTAAATAATTGGCGATCGATGGCATCAATCGTTTCATAATTAAAATTACCAAATTCATCGAGTGGTGTTTTTTCCCTGTTTACAAAATAATTATCTAATGAAATGGTCTTGGGATTCATGCCATATGCTCGGAGTTGTATTCCCAAGCGATGTGCAAAGGTTGTCTTACCTGACGATGAAGGTCCGGCAATGAAAATAAAGCGTTTTTTTTGTTGATTATTCACGATATCATCGGCAATCGAAGCTATCCGTTTTTCCATTAAGGCTTCTGCTACTAATAACAAATCATTCATATCACCTGCAGCAATAAGCTCATTTAATTCACCAATCGTTGTTACATTCATTAACTCCGCCCAACGTGATGTTTCTTTTTGTGTATCAAATAACAATAAAGCCGGTTTAAACTGTGCAACTTTTTTAGGTTCTGCTTTTGAAACATACTGGACCATTACCCCTTCATCATGTGCATGCAGGTTAAACATTCCAATGCTTCCATAGGAAGGAACCATGTATCCATAATAATAATCGTAAAATCCATCAAGTTCATATATATTGGTATTTGAAACACTACGGTATTTTAATAAACAAACTTTATCCTTCATTCCCTGCTTTTGAAATATTTTAATAGCCTTGCTCGTTGTTACTGTACTTTTATATATAACCGCATCTTGATTTACATATTCTTTCATGCGACTTTCAATCGCTTTTATAATTGCGTCATTCAATGGTTTTTCTTGATTATTCAAAACTTCACAATATAATCCTCGATTAATCGTAAACTGAACACGTACATCCACATTATTCATTCCATACCCTTGATAGATATCCCTTAAGGATTTGATGAATAAGAGGGTCAAAGAACGTTGATATGTACGATATCCGTCTTTATCTGTTAAATCTAAAAATTCCACTTCACAGTCTGACTTAACCCGCTTATATATCTCTTTTAGCTTACCATTAACTATCGCAAGTGTGATTGGTGCTTCAAAATCATCTTGTACCTTTTTTGCAACTTCTTTTAAAGGTGTTCCTTTTTCAACTTCAATTGTCGTATTATTATGTTTAAGTATTATTTTTACAACCAACGCATATACCTCCGATTTAATATATTCTTGTGTCCTATACCATACGAATAGGATCAAAAAAGTCTTCATGTTGATAGACTTTTATGTTTTTCTTAAATGCTTGTGTGAGAATGTTCTCAAATAATTGCCGACAGATAATCTCTGTCCCAAAATGCCCTGCATCAATAACCGGTATGCCAAAATCCATAGCTTTTACTGCATCATGATATTTTACATCCCCAGTAATATATGCATCGATTCCTTTTTCAATAGCCATATCAAATAAACTCATGCCACTTCCGGAACATACCCCAATTCGTTCAATTGAAGCATCTATGCTTCCTACATATCGTATATTTTTCAAATTTAAACGATCGCGGATTTGAATAATTAATTGGCTAAATGACTGTGGCTCTATATCACAGATTCGAATAAGCTCCATATCTTCTGAATTGGTTTTTTTATTGGGTTTGAGACCAAGTATTTTACACAAATAATCATTCAACCCTCCATCCGCCTTATCAAGATTTGTATGGGCCACATATAAACTTATATCTTCTTTAATCAATCGAATAACTTTTCTACTGATGCTATCATCTTGAGTAATGCTTTTGAGTGGCGAAAAAATGAGTGGATGATGGACAACAATAAGTTCACACCCTTTGCTAATTGCTTCTTCAATTAAGGAATCCGTAACTTCAAGACCTACGATAACCTTTCTTACTTGCTGCCGGGAATCACCAACAAGTAATCCAACATTATCATACGCTTCGGCTAATGCGCGAGGAGCTACTTTTTCAATACTCTCCATAATATCCTTTACTTTTATTGCATCCATTTAATCACCTTTTTTCGAATAGCAATATCATGCTCTAATTCAGCAATTCGATTAATAATACCTTTTTCTTTTAAAATAGTAATCAATTGTGTGTCTCTCGTATTTTTCATCTCAAGTTGTTCCATTAGCAGAGGATGTTTTTTGGTCACTAAGCACTTTCCATAGATAAAATAAAGTGGATTTTCATTTGGTGAATAGGGTAAATAAGCCACCTCTTTTGTGTCTGTTATAGCGATAATCAGAGTATAGTAGTGACCGTCTTCATAGATCATATCTTCATCAATAATAGCAACCCCAAGTTCCAAAAGTGTCTTGCGCACAATTTCAATATCTTTGTGTGGCGATATAATCCAACGTTTATATGTGTGTAATTTGTCTTTTGATTCTCTTAATATTTGATCAATTAAACGTCCGCCCATTCCGCATATGATTACACAATCAACTTCATCTTCATCTAAAGTCATAAGTCCATTACTGAGTCTTACTTCAACTTTATCTTCTTGATGGTATGCTGTGATATTATTTTTGGCTTTTTCTAAAGGTCCAAAATTTATGTCCATGGCAATGACTTTAGGTGATATATTGTTTTTGGCCAAATAAATCGGAATATAGCCATGATCTGTTCCAACATCAGCAACACGGTCGCCCGGTTGAACATATGACGCAATCCATTCTAAACGTTTTGAAATCTCCATGTTATTCCCCACTTTCAATAAAACCATGAATAATAGTCATCATTCATGGTTTTATGCATACTTATTCTAGATAATCTTTCAATTTACGACTTCGGCTAGGATGTCTAAGCTTTCGTAGCGCCTTGGCTTCAATTTGTCGGATACGCTCACGGGTAACATTAAATTCCTTGCCCACCTCTTCAAGTGTTCTCGCGCGTCCGTCATCAAGACCAAAACGTAGACGCAAAACTTTTTGTTCACGTTCTGTTAGTGTATCTAAAACTTCAACAAGCTGTTCTTTAAGTAATGTAAATGCGGCGGCTTCCGCAGGAACAGGAACATTATCATCTTGTATAAAGTCACCTAAATGCGAGTCTTCTTCTTCTCCAATGGGTGTCTCTAATGAAACCGGTTCTTGTGAAATCTTCAAAATCTCTCTGACCTTATCAACGGGCATATCAAGCTCTTCAGCAATTTCTTCCGGTACAGGATCTCGTCCAAGCTCCTGTAAAAGTTGACGTGATACACGAATAAGTTTATTAATTGTCTCAACCATATGAACCGGAATACGTATCGTTCTTGCTTGGTCAGCTATGGCACGAGTAATCGCTTGTCGAATCCACCATGTAGCATAGGTACTAAATTTAAACCCTTTATTATAATCAAATTTTTCAACGGCTTTAATGAGACCTAAATTTCCTTCTTGAATTAAATCTAAAAACAACATACCTCGACCAACATAACGCTTTGCTATACTTACCACAAGACGCAAATTCGCTTCGGCTAGACGTTGTTTTGCAATTTCATCGCCTGCTTCCATACGTTTTGCCAAGGCAATCTCTTCTTCACCTGTAAGCAAAGGAACTTTCCCGATTTCTTTTAAATACATACGAACGGGGTCATCAATATTTATCCCTTCAGGTAAGGATAAATCTAATTCTTTTTCTTCTTCTTCCTCGTCATCTTCTACCTCACCTAATACATCAATACCACTTTTTTCCAGAACCTCATAAATCACTTCAATTTTGTCGGGTTCCAACTCTTCATCTTTAAATCTGGCCTCAATCTCTTTATATTCTAAAACGTTCTTCTTTGTTTTAGCTATTGTGACCAATTCTAAGATTTTTGCTTCAAAACTTTTTACATTTTCTTCTGCTGCCATTATTTTCAATCCCTTCTATCGATTTCATCTAGGTGAAGATAAAAATTAAGTAACGCCTTTTTTTCTTGAATTAATGTCATTAATCCAGACGGATCATTTACATTCATGCGTTTTTGTTCCAGATAATCACCTTTGATATTTCTTATAGTGTCATTCAACAATTTTTCAAGTTGCTGCTGATTTTCGACTTTTAACTCTTCACTGAAAATATTTGCAATCATTTTCTGATCTTCAATTTGCGTAAATCGTCGCATAATATCTGCAGGTTCAATCTCTTGTTTTGTTTTATATATATCAAACACAATATAGGCCACTTTTTGTAACGTATCATGTGTGAAATACTCCGGTTGAATAATGTCTTTTACAACATTATAAATTTTATAATTTGATACGAGAATGGCTAAAAGCTGTTTTTGAGCAAGTACCGTACCTTCTTCTCGCTTTTTGTGCGAATTGCCTCCCATATCTCTCGACATCGTTTGTGGTGTCCGTTGAGCAATCCCTACATTATTACCATGCTTGGCCAAAAGTTCATATAATCCACTTTTTGACATATTATATTGGGAGACAATGGCTTCTAAATAATTGTCACGTTCAATCTTTCCTTCAATCGATAATAGTTTTTTGGCTACTTCTTCACTAAAGCGCGTTCGATATTCCGGATCAGTAAGGTCAAAACGTTTACTTAATTGTTTAATCTCAAACATAAAACTCGCTGTTGCATTATGCAATAAGCTTTTAAAGGCTTCAACACCTTGTTTTTGTATAAACTCATCCGGATCTTTTGACGACTCCATATTCAAAACTCGAACAATCAGCCCTGCTGATTTCAGAATAGGAATGGATCGAAGTGTTGCGCTAACGCCTGCTCCATCACTATCAAATGCAATGACAACTTCATCCACATACCGTTTAATCAATTGTCCATGACCGCTTGTAAAAGCTGTCCCTAATGATGCAATTGCATTGTCAAAACCAGCTTGATGTAAAGCGATCACATCCATATAGCCTTCAACAACAATCATAAAAGACGCTCTCGACTTACGTGCAATATTTAGTCCATATAGGTTTCGACTTTTATCAAAAAGCTTCGTTTCCGGTGAATTCAAATATTTAGGTTGTCCCTCGCCAAGAACTCTGCCACCGAAAGCTATTACTTTACCATGCACATCAAAAATAGGAAACATTACACGGTTAAAAAAACGATCATAATATTCCCCTTTGTGTTTCTTATCTTCTAGCAACAAGCCACAATCAAATAATTCTTGATCCAAAAACCCTTGTTTTTGTAAATGTTTATATAAATCATCACGATACTGTGTCGCATAACCAAGCCCAAATTGTTTCATAATATCTGCACTTAATTTTCTTTCTTGAAAATAGACTAATGCTCGTTTTCCCACGTCTTTACGTAATAAGGTATAATAGTATCTCGCAGCCAACCGATTCGCATCGTATAAACGTTGTTTATAGTTGATGGCTTTTTTGACTTCTTCTGATACTTCAGGCTCAGGCAGCTCAATATGTGCCCGTTCCGCTAAATACTTTACTGATTCAACAAAGGAATAGTTTTCGTAAGCCATAATAAAACTAAATACATTGCCGCCCGCACCACATCCGAAGCAATAGTACATCTGTTTATCTTTACTTACAGAAAATGAAGGTGTTTTTTCATTATGAAAAGGACATAATCCAAAGTGAGAACTTCCTTTTTTTTGAAGGTGCACATAAGAACCTATGACATCAATAACATCATTATGTAATCGTACCTCTTCAATTATTTCATCCGGATAAAACATAACCTTTCATTCTCCGTTCTTATCTTCAATATTTTATCACAATTCTTTCCAGGAAGACGGAACAAATAAATCCATAAATTTTCGGATGGCATAACGATCCGTCATTCCTGCTATATAATCACTTACAACACGCTCAATTAGTTCTCCGTCATCAATCATCACAAGAAACTCAGGAGGCAACAAATGTGTATGTTCCTTAAAATACAAGAAAAGTTGTGTCAACATATTCTGCGCTTTCTCTTCATGCTCTTTTGCTTTTGAATCAATATATACATTTTCAAACATAAATTGTCGCATACCGGTCATGGCAGTCATAATATGTTGACTCATTATAATGGCATCTTGATCCATGCTATTTGTCACAATATCATGCACCATAATGCTAATACGTTCTTTAGAGGTTAATCCAAGAACATCCGTATATTCTTTTGGCAAATCTTTTTCACTTAATATATGCCCTCGAATTGCATCATCGATATCATGATTAATATAAGCAATTTTATCAGATAAACGAACAATAGCGCCTTCTAATGTTGAGGGTCTTCCTTTTGTCGGATGATTTAAAATTCCATCACGTACTTCCCATGTCAGATTTAAACCCTTGCCCTTATTTTCAAGTATTTCAACGACACGAATACTTTGTTGATAGTGTTTAAAGCCTAACTCAGAAACACCATTCAAGGCATATTCTCCTGCATGACCAAAGGGTGTGTGACCTAAATCATGTGCCAATGCGATCGCTTCTGTTAAGTCTTCATTTAAGCGTAAGGCCCGTGCAATGGTTCGCGCAATTTGGGATACTTCTAAGGTATGCGTTAATCTCGTACGATAATGATCACCTTCCGGCGCAATAAAAACCTGTGTTTTATGCTTTAATCGTCGAAATGATTTTGAGTGTAGTATACGATCTCGATCACGTTGGTAATCCGTTCGAATATCACATGGGGTCTCTTCAACTTCACGTCCTCGACTGTTTCGACTAAATGAAGAATATGGACTTAATATTTCAAATTCGCGTTCTTCTTGTAATTCTCGTAAATTCATAACAACCTCCTAGCTGAGATCTCCATTCACAAAAACCGTTAATACATACTCCTATATATACAACAAAAACCACGAATTTCCTTTTTTTTCAACAATATTCCTTTATTTTGCTTGATCGACTTTTGTCGGATTACTGTCTGCAGCTAAGGTAGCTAGTTCATCACATCGTTCATTTTCAACATGGCCATCATGACCCTTAACCCATATAAACTCAACTTGATGGGGTTTGATAACCTCAACCAGTTGTTCCCATAAATCTTGATTTTTAACAGCTTCTTTTTTCTTTCCTCTTCTCCAATTGTTCTTAATCCAGTTGTTTAGCCAACCTTCGGTGAATGCCTTAACAATATACTGAGAATCCGTGTGTACGCGAATGTTACATGGAGATTTCAATGCTTTTATTGCAACTAATACACCCATCAGTTCCATTCGGTTATTGGTTGTATTTAAATATCCATCACTTAATTCTTTGATGTGCTCTGTTCCATCAGCATCTTTGTATTTAAGGACAGCACCATATCCTCCCGGACCATCTGGATTTCCCCGGCATGCACCATCAGTAAAAATATCTATAGTCTTCATAATATTTCCTACGCCTTTCCTTTAAAACAAGCTCATCTGGTTCGTTTCTGGAAGTCCTTTTAATATTTCTTCATTCTTTAATAATTCAATTAATGATTTTCCAGTTTTCGTCCGTAATCGAAAATCTTCGATTGATAAGAACTCTCCACCTTCTCGTCCGGCAACAATACCTTCAGCAGCTTTTTCCCCCATTCCATTTATTGAAGCTAGCGATGGCATGATTTTGCCATCAATAATTCGAAAACGTTTTGCTTCCACTTGAAAAAGATCAATGGGTAAAAACTCAAATCCTCTTGCATACATCTCTTGAACAATGCGCATATCTTTGATCATATCTTTTTCTTTTTTTGTTAAATCATTAAAACGATTCTTAAAATCCTGAATATGTGCATCCAGTGCGCTCTTTCCTTTACACATGAGCCCATAATCGAAATTTGACGCCCGAATACTAAAGAAGGCGGTGTAATATTCTAGCGGATAATAGACTTTAAAATATGCGATACGATAGGCCATCATGACATAAGCGGCTGCATGAGCTTTAGGAAACATATACTTAATCTGTTTACAGGACCAAATATACCAGTCGGGCACATCATATTTTCGCATTTCTGCTTCCCACTCATCACGAAGCCCTTTTCCTTTACGTACACTTTCCATGATTGTAAAGGATAATTCTTTATCTAATCCTTGATTAATCAAATAGGTCATAATGTCATCACGAGTTGAAATTACCGTTGAAATAATCGCCTTTCCTTCTTGTACAAGTTGTTGTGCATTATTTGTCCACACATCTGTTCCATGGGACAATCCGGATATTCGTATCAAATCGGAAAAAGTTGATGGCTTTGTTTCAATCAACATTTGCATAACAAAATCAGTTCCAAACTCAGGTATTCCTAATGACCCCAACATAATTCCACCAATATCTTCGGACTTAACTCCCAGTTCTTTACCTGACCTGAATAAGGACATGACTTTAGGCTCGTCGAGGGGAATTTTTGTTGCATCAAGGCCTGTCATATCTTCTAAAAATCGAATCATCGTCGGATCATCATGTCCAAGAATATCTAACTTTAGCAGATTATGGTCAATGGAATGATAATCAAAATGGGTTGTTATGACGGTTGAGGTTTGATCATTGGCTGGTTTCTGTATAGGGGTAAAGGTATATATTTCTTGATCTTTCGGCACAACGATAATTCCACCAGGATGTTGTCCTGTTGTCCTTCGAACGCCGACACAACCTTGAATAATTCGATTAATCTCAGCTTCCTTCACTTGAATCTCACGTTCATCAAAATAGTTTTTAACAAAGCCATAGGCTGTTTTGTCTGCCAATGTTCCTATCGTTCCTGCTTTAAAAACGTGTCCTTCGCCGAATAAGACTTCGGTATATTTATGTGCTTTTGCCTGATATTCTCCGGAGAAGTTCAAGTCTATATCCGGCTCTTTGTTGCCTTTAAAGCCTAAGAAGGTTTCAAAAGGAATATCATGGCCTTCTTTTAATAGTTTCTCACCACACTTGGGGCATGTTTTATCCGGCATATCCACACCGGAACTACCGGCATATTTTTTCACTTCCGGCGACTCAAAATCACTGTACTGACATGATTCACAAACATAATGAGGGGACAAAGGATTTACTTCCGTAATACCTGACATTGTTGCAACAAAAGAGGAACCGACAGACCCTCTTGATCCCACCAGATATCCATCATCGTTGGATTTTTTCACTAATTTTTGTGCAATGATATACATGACAGCAAAACCATTGCTGATAATTGAGTTCAACTCGCGGTCCAAGCGTTCTTGGACAATCTCAGGTAAGGGATCACCATAAATAGATTTTGCCTTCATATAACACATATCTTCAAGTTCTTTTTCAGAACCTTCGATAACCGGTGGATATTTATCACGTTCAACCGGTTCAATATATTCTAAGGAATCCGCAATAAGGTTTGTATTTGTTACTACAACTTCAAAGGCCTTTTCTTCTCCTAAGTAATCAAACTCATTTAACATCTCATTGGTTGTCCTAAAGTAAAGTGGCGGTTGATTGTCGGCATCTTTGAATCCTTTGCCTGCCATAAGAATACGTCGATATACCTCATCTTCCGGATTAAGAAAATGAACATCGCATGTTGCAACGACTAACTTGTTGTATTCTTCTCCCAACTCACAAATACGTCGATTCACTTCCTCAATTTCTTTAAAATCATTTACCTTCCCATTTTCAACCATAAATGCGTTATTGCCGGTGGGTTGAATCTCAAGGTAATCATAATAGTCGATAATTCGCTTTATCGCCTCATCTGAACGTCCTTCGAGTACAAGCGGGTATAATTCCCCTGCTTCGCATGCCGAACCTAATACAAGGCCCTCACGATGCTCATTTAGCATACTCTTTGTGATTACCGGACGTTTAAAGAATGTTTCTGTATGTGACTTGGAAATTAATTTATACAGATTTCGCAAACCTTCACGGTTTTTACACAGTATAATGGCGTGGGATGGCCGAAGTTTTTTATAACTCGCTTGATGATTTTTTTCAAACACTGAAAAATCGTTCAGCTTTTCAACGCCTTTGTTGCGCAAAATCTCAATGAGCTTAAGAAAAATACCTGCCGTGGCTTCTGCATCATAAACTGCTCGGTGATGTTGAACTAAGCGCACGTCAAGAGCTTCAGCTAATGTATTTAAACGATAATTTTTTAGATCAGGAAATAGACGACGTGCTATTTCTAAGGTATCAATATAGGTAAACTGGTCTTCAATGTCCATTTTGCCCATAGCATGAATAATGAAACTCATGTCAAAGTCGGCGTTTTGAGCAATTAGTATGCCTCCTTCACAAAATTCAATGAACTTGGGCAAAACAACTTCAATCGGCGGAGCATCTTTGACCGTTTCATTTGTTATATGGGTGAGTTCTTGAATAAATTGTGGTATAGATACACCCGGATTCACAAATTCCGAAAAGCGATCGATAATTTTTCCATTTTTAATTTTCACAGCACCGATTTCAGTAAACCGATCTTTATGTGCACGTAAACCGGTTGTCTCAATATCAAAAACAATAAGCGTATCTTCAAAGGTGCGTTCATCAAGATGGTAACCCACCGGTTTTTGATCATCTGCCAAATAAGCTTCCACTCCATATAAAATCTTAATGTTATCATCATGCACACAGTGAAATGCATCCGGATAGCCCTGGACACCACCATGGTCTGTTATGGCTACGGCCTTATGTCCCCAGGCAATCGCTTGGTTAATACCATCCTTAACACTCATCACCCCATCCATATCACTCATTTGTGTATGCAAGTGGAGTTCCACGCGTTTTTCTTTGG
>CAZVKG010000071.1:0-19584 GCA_964627665.1 uncultured Eubacteriales bacterium
TAGGGGCATAGCCCCTTTTTTTATTGCCCGGGTTTAATTTTTATCACTTCTGTATCTTCAATGGCTTTTTTTACCATTTCATCTAAGTTCTCAAGATGCTTTTCTGATTTTTCTATAACCTCTAATTTAGGTTTTGTCACCGGGTGTTTCGCAACAAATACAGTACAACAATCTTCATAGGGCAAAATCGATGTTTCATATGCATCTATTTTTTCGCTGATATCAATAATTTCTTGTTTGTCAAAGCCAATTAAAGGTCTAAATACCGGCATGGTACAAATAGCATTGGTAGCAACCAAACTGTGTATTGTCTGAGACGCAACTTGACCAATGCTTTCTCCTGTAACAAGGGCTAAGGCTTTTAAATGCTTTGCATGTGCTTCTGCAATGGTCATCATAACGCGTCGCATAATAATTGTTAATTGCTCATGAGGACATTGCTCATAGATGGCAAGCTGTATCTCTGTAAAGGGAACGATATGCAAACGAATAGGACCTGTTTTACGTGAAATAATTCGAGCCAAATCAATGACTTTTTCTTTTGCACGTTCACTGGTATAAGGATGTGAATGAAAATAAACAGCATCGATGGCTACACCACGTTTTGCAATCATGTATCCGGCTACCGGGCTATCAATCCCACCGGATAATAAGAGCATTGCCCGACCGTTAGATCCCACCGGCATACCGCCTAAACCTTTGATTGCTTTCGAATAAATATAGGTCCGGTCACGAACTTCAATCCATATACGTACTTGCGGATGATGTACATCGACTTTCAGGTCCGGATAGGTATCTAAAAGGTGTGATCCTATATCTCGACAAATTTCCATAGATGTTACCGGGTAGGATTTAACCGCTCGTCTTGCTTCAACTTTAAATGTAAAGTTTTTTTCAGCATATTGTTCTTGTACAAAATCAACCACGCTTTTTTTGATTTCATCAAATTCACCTCGAGGGATAACAACAACCGGGCAGATATAGGCAATCCCAAACACTTCTTGTATCGCTGCTAATACTTCATCCTCATCGTAATCTGAATGAGGTTCAACAAAAAACCGACCTTGTTCTTTTTGTACCTTAAACTCACCTAGTCCTTCGATTCGATGGCGTATTTGGTCCATGAGAATATTCTCAAACATAAATCGATTTTTACCTTTTAATGCAATTTCTCCATACTTAATTAAAAATGCTTTTTTCATGATTTCCTCCATCATTTTTTCACAAAGCGACCGAACAGTTTATCATTCTTCTTCAGCGCTGCTATTAAACAATCAATATCTTCTTTGGTCTGTCTGTTCGAGAAACTAATGCGAATGGATTTATCACTTTCTTCGTCGGATAATCCAATCGCCTTTAATACATGGGAAACGTTGAGTTTTTTGGAGCTACATGCCGAACCTGTACTGATTGCGATTCCTTCGTCTTCTAAACTATGTAATAGGACTTCACCTTTTATACTTTTAGATCGAATATTTACAATATATGGGCTTACGATTTCTTCTTTAAATGCTCCGTTCGAATAACGGGAGTTAACATACCAATCCGGTAATTCTTCAATGAATGTTTTTACAAAATATGCCTTTAAGTCCAATACATGCTCATAATGTTCTTCATTGGCTAATACCATTTGCTTTGCTGCTTCATACATGCCAATAATTCCTGCCACATTTTCGGTTCCGGGACGAATTCCCTTTTGTTGACTTCCACCGTATTGTAGGGGTATTATTTTCACTGAATCTTTGATATAGGCCAATCCGACACCTTTAGGTCCATGAATTTTGTGTGCACTTGCAGAGTATAAGTCAACCAAACAGTCTTCCAAGTGAATATTAAATTTAGCAAAGCCTTGAACACCATCCACGTGAAGCAATGTATTGGGGTTTGCCTCCTTAATGACTCTACCAATAGATTTAATATCTTGAATGGCTCCGATTTCATTATTCACATGCATAATTGAGACCAATGTTGTATCCGGTCGTATAGCACGGCGAAGACCATCGAGGGATATATGTCCATTATGATCGACAGGTAATCGTGTCACCTCAAATCCTTCATTTTCAAGAAAAGAAAAGGTTGCTCCCACTGAAGCATGTTCAATCTTTGTTGTGATGATATGCTTTCCGGTACGGTGATAGGCTCTTGCTACACCTTGTATACAGAGATTGTTACTTTCTGTTCCACCGGATGTAAAAACTAATGATTTTTCTTTTATTCCAAGAAACTTTGCTAAGTATGCTCTTGCTTTACTCACTTCTTTTTCTGCATCCAACCCTTTTCCATGAAGACTTGAAGGATTTCCATAATCGGTAAGTAACATGCGTTTCATTGCATCGAGTGCTTCATCACAAATCTGTGTTGTTGCCGCATGGTCAAAATATAGGTTCATCATATTCTTCCTTCCATAAAAAAAGTAGGCAGTCACCCACCTACATCCCTATGATACGTTTTATTTATCTAAAACATTTTCAATCGCTTGTAAAACTCGGGCTTTCTGAAATGGTTTTACAATAAAATCTTTCGCGCCTTTTTTGATTGCATCCACAACCATAGGTTGTTGTCCCATAGCTGAACACATAATAATCTTACTATCAGGGCTTGATTCAACGATTCCGGGAATTGCTGTAACACCGTCCATTTCAGGCATTGTAATATCTAAAGTAATGATATCTGGTTTGAATTCTTTTGCTTTTGTTATTGCTTCCTTGCCATTACTTGCTTCAGCTATAACTTCATATCCTTCTTCTGTCAGCATTTTCTTTAGTACCGTTCGCATAAAAACCGCATCATCGACGATCATAACATTTACTGCCATAACTAGGCCTCCTCTATTTCATACATCAGCATTGCCATAAAAACCATGCCGGCTGTTTCCGTTCTTAGTATTCGATTTCCCAAACTAATCAGTTCTCCATCATAAGATAACAATTGCTCGATTTCTTCAGGATCAAAACCTCCTTCAGGTCCGATAATAACTGCAATCTTTTTTACATGATGTAATTGTTGAAAGACATCTTTTGTTCCCATCATACCTCGTGTATTTTCATAAGGAATAATGACCTTATCATAGTCTTTTAACTCTGTCAATAGCTCACGCCATTTAAGCACACCTCTAACCTTGGGTATTATTCCCCGCTTACTTTGTTTGGCTGCCGATTCTGCAATGCCATTCCAACGTTGAACTTTTTTAAGGGCTTTTGAGGGTTCATATTTCACAATAGAACGTCGCATTTGAACAGATACAATTTCATGAACACCGAGTTCAATACATTTTTGAGTAACTTGTTCCATTTTATCTTGTTTAGGTGCGCCTTGATAAAGAGTTACTTGAATCGGTAACTCACTGATTGATTCATCTACTGATTGTATTTTACACTGAATTACCTCGTTCGTCAATGCTTGGATTACACACCGGTACTCTAGACCTTTACCATCACTGATTATTAATGGCTCTCCGGCCTTTAATCTAAGCACATTCATAATATGATTTACATCTTGACCGGTTATTTCTATGTTCTCTTTGGTTATCGCCGACGGATCAACAAAAAAATGATACATTTTACACCTCTTCTCCTGAATCGTCACGTGATTTTGAAATGATTGCAATCCAACCACCATCGCGTGTGATGTCAAGAATATCAAATCCATGTTCTGTTAAATAAGATACGACAAGCGCTTCTTTTTCTTTAATAATCCCTGAAGCAAAAAAAATCCCTTGATTTTTGAGTATTTTGTGGACGTCATCCGTGACGGAAATAATAATCTCCGCGAAAATGTTAGCAACGGCAAAGTCAACTTTGTCAGAAACGTGTTCTAACAAGTCGCCTTGAATCACTTCTAATTGATCCTCAACGCGATTTGACACAACATTTTCTCTTGCAATTTTACATGCACTGGCATCAATATCAATTAATATTCCTTTACCTGCACCAAGTTTTGCTGCAGCAATTCCTAGTATACCGCTACCACATCCAATGTCGACAAAGCTATCCTCTTGTTTTGTGTATTTTTCAATGGCTTTCATACACAAGGATGTTGTCTCATGGGTTCCTGAACCAAAGGCCATACCGGGATCAATATCAATAATAATTTCGGTATTTCGGTAGTCCGGCCAATCATTAATATCTTCCCAAATAGGCTTTACAACCATTCGCTTACTAATTGCAAAGGGTTTATAATACTTCTTCCAATTATGGGCCCAATCTTCGTCATCAGACATTTTTTGTCTAAAAACATATCCTGGAAAAAGAGTTTGTATCGTGTCCATAAGTGTCTTCACATCTTCTTCTTCCGATAAGTAGAATCGAACACCTACTTGTGCTTCCATTACATTATCAAATTCTAACGCATCCACATACATTTGCTTTTGTTCGTTTTCAGAGATATATTCGTCAATAACCTCAACACCCTGAATAGGAAAATCATATAATTGGGCACAAAAAACATCCACATCATCACGAGGAACACTCGTTTCTATTTCTATATATTTCATAATAGCCCTTTCGTCTAAGGCAAAGACGCATTTTACTCAAATGCGTCTTTCATTTTGTCAAAAATCCCTTTTTTTTTCTTGTTTGATGTTGTTTCTTCGCCAAAAGCTTCTGCTAATTCTTCAAAGGCTTCTCTTTGACGTTGGTTAAGTTTTGTCGGTGTTTCGACAATAACATCCACGTATTGATCCCCACGTGTTTTGCTGTGATTGAGGTATGGAACACCTTTTCCACGAAGTCTAAATCGTGTACCCGTCTGGGTTCCCGGATCAATATTGTATTTCACCTTATTATCTAATGTCGGCACTTCAATCTCAGCACCTAAAGCTGCTTGTGAAAATGAGATTTTCATTTTATAGTAAATATCGGTTCCATGACGTTCAAACATTGCATGTGGACGTATATAAATCGTAAGCAAAATATCGCCTCGTGGTCCGCCATTTTCACCGGGTTCACCTTTACCCTTAAGGCGAATAGTTTGTCCGTTATCTATACCTGCCGGTATACTTACAGATATTTTTTTGCGTTTTTTCACATATCCTGCACCTGCACAGGCTTCACATTTTTCTTTGATAATCTTTCCTGTTCCTTGACATGTCGGACATGTTCGTACACTCGAGACTGTACCTAAAATCGTTTGCTGATTATAACGTACTTGTCCTGCACCACCACACTGGGAACATGTCTCTGCATGCGTCCCTTCTTTGGCACCACTACCATGACACACTTCACACTCATCGGAAACCGTGATGTTTAATTCTTTTTCGGATCCAAATACCGCTTCTTCAAAATCCAATTCTATAGAAGCGCGTAAGGATGCACCTTTTCTCGGGCCGCTACTTGACGGACGACGTCCGCCACCGCCACCAAAAAAGTCTCCGAAAATGTCACCAAACATATCACCCATGTCACCAAAGTCAAACCCACCGGAAAATCCACCATGTCCCGGACCGCCTTGACTAAAAGCCGCATGTCCAAACTGGTCATATTGTTGACGTTTGCCGGCATCACTAAGAACTTCATATGCTTCGGTTGCTTCTCTAAATTTATGTGCTGCAGACTCATCCTCCGGATTAATGTCTGGGTGGTATTTCTTTGCTACTTTTCGATATGCCTTTTTTATATCTGAATCTGTTGCATCTTTTGATACACCAAGGACTTCATAATAATCACGTTGTTCAGCCATAATTCACCGCCTATTTCTTTTATTGCGAAGACCTATTCATGGTACAAGGAAAGGAGTCCAATCGGCCCCTTTCCTCAATATGTTATGTCTTCTTATTCATAGATTACGTCTTATATATTACTCTTCTGTGAAGTCAACGTCAACTACATCATCATCTTCGTCACTTGTTGCACCTGCTTGGCCACCTGCCGCTTGATTAGGGTCAACACCTTCTGGTCCTGCTTGTGCGCCACTTGCTGCATATATTTTTTGTGAAACTTCGTTTAATACATGTGTTAAACTTTCTTTTGCTGCATTCAGTTTTTCAACATCTGCTTCTTCTAATGTTTTTTCTTCTGTTTCTTTTAGAAGATCTTTCATTTTACTTACTTCACTTTGAAGACGTTCTTTGTCTGCATCTTCTAATTTATCGCCAAGCTCTTCAATTGTTTTTTCCGTTTGGAAAACAAGTGAATCCGCTTCATTACGGGCATCGATACCTTCTTTTCGCTTCTTATCTTCAGCTTCGAATGCTTTTGCTTCTTCAACTGCACGGTCAATCTCATCATCCGACAAGTTTGTACTTGCAGTAATTGTGATGTGTTGTTCTTTTCCGGTTCCGAGGTCTTTCGCACGAACCGTTACAATACCATTGGCATCAATGTCAAAGGTTACTTCGATTTGAGGCACACCACGACGTGCTGCCGGAATTCCATCTAAACGGAAACGTCCGAGGGTCTTATTGTCTCGTGCAAACTCACGCTCACCTTGAACAACATGAATGTCAACCGCAGATTGATTGTCTTCTGCTGTTGAGAAGATTTGGCTCTTCTTTGTTGGAATCGTTGTATTTCTTTCGATTAATTTTGTTGCGACACCACCAAGTGTTTCAAGTCCAAGAGATAATGGTGTTACGTCAAGTAATAAGATGTCACCCGCACCTGCATCACCGGCTAACTTACCACCTTGAATTGCAGCACCGACAGCAACACATTCATCTGGATTAATTCCTTTAAACGGATCTTTTCCGGTTATTTTATTAACCGCTGCCTGAACAGCTGGGATACGTGTTGATCCACCAACTAATAATATTTTATCAAGTTCTGTTGCTTCTAAATCTGCATCTTTTAATGCTTGATTAACTGGTCCCATTGTTGATTGAACTAAATCATGTGTTAATTCATCAAATTTAGCACGTGTAAGCGTTACATCCAAGTGCTTTGGTCCATCTTGTGTTGCTGTAATAAATGGTAAGTTAATATTTGATGTTGTTGAGCTTGATAATTCTTTTTTCGCTTTTTCTGCAGCTTCTTTTAACCGTTGCATTGCCATTTTATCAGCGGATAAGTCAACACCTTCCGCATTTTTGAATTCTTTAACCAAGAAATCAATCACACGTTGGTCGAAGTCATCTCCACCTAAGTGGTTATTACCATTGGTTGCTAATACTTCAAGGACACCATCACCGATTTCAATAATTGAAACGTCAAACGTACCACCACCAAGGTCGAATACCATAATTTTTTGTTCATGTTCATTATCTAATCCATATGCTAATGCGGCTGCTGTTGGCTCATTAATGATACGTTTAACTTCTAATCCTGCAATCTTACCGGCGTCTTTAGTTGCTTGACGTTGTGAGTCTGTGAAGTAAGCCGGTACTGTAATTACTGCAGCATCAACAGTTTCACCAAGATAGCTTTCTGCATCTGCTTTTAATTTTTGTAAGACCATAGCAGAGATTTCTTGGGGAGAGTAATTTTTATCCTCAATCGTTATTTTATGATCTGTACCCATGTGACGTTTGATTGAAGCAATCGTTTTGTCCGGATTTGTAATCGCTTGACGCTTTGCCGGTTCTCCGACTAAACGCTCACCACTTTTTGTAAATGCTACTACGGATGGTGTTGTTCTTGCACCTTCTGAGTTTTCTATAACGATGGGTTTTCCACCTTCCATTACAGATACACATGAGTTGGTTGTTCCTAAGTCAATTCCTATAATTTTAGCCATGTTTATTTCCTCCTATACGTTTTTATTAATTTACGACTTTTACCATACTATATCTTAAAACAGTATCTTTATACATATACCCTTTTTGGAAAACTTCAGCAACCAAATTATCATCATATGCATCGTTTTCTTCATGAGTGACTGCATGATGTAAATTCGGATCAAATTCTTGATGTAATGCATCGATTTCTTTCACACCAAGTTCCGTCATTGTATCTGTCAACTGTTTATAAATCATTTCAACGCCTTTTGTAATACTAAGGTCTTTTTCTGCTTCTGTAATATGCTCTAGGGCTCTTTCAAAATTATCAATCGCCGGTAGCAATTTTTCTAAAACTTCTTTTACACCATTATCATACATGTTTGCTTTTTCTTTGATCGTGCGTTTTCTAAAATTATCAAACTCTGCCATTGCACGCTGATACTTATCCGCATTTTCCTTCATTTGTTTTTCAGCTTCAATAAAGGCGCGCTTCACAAGTTCATTTTCATCAATACTTTCCGCTTCATCTTCGACGAGTTCGACGTCATCAACTTCTTCGAGTTCAACGTCATCTGTTTCAACGTCGTCATTATTCAATTGTGTTTCTTCCTTGTTGATTTCTTCGTTCATTTCTTCTTTTTTTTTCATAAGGAATACTCTTCCCTTTCTATAACTTATTTAGTAAATCATCGACATTTTTAATCAAACATCTTAAATTCTGTACGGTACGGTCATAGTCCATGCGTTTTGGACCGATAATTCCAATTGCTCCGACTTTTTTTCCTCCGATATGATAGGATGTCGTAATCAAACTACAATCTTTAAGTCCATCAAGTTGGTTTTCCTCGCCAATTACAATTTTTACATGTCCATCGTCGCTTTCAATGGTTGTATTAATGATATCTTTGAGAACATCTTTTGTTTCTAGTGTTTGAAGTAACATAGAGGCCTTACTAATGTCATTAAACTCCGGATATTGTAAAATATTCATGGTCCCATATGTATGAATATCCGAATCGTCCACTTCTCGTATTGTTCTAAAGACAACATCAATAACTTTACTTATGACTTCTTCACCGTCTTGAGCATGATCTTTAATCGTATGAATAATATCTAAACCGATATCTTCTAATGTTAATCCCATTAAATGTCGATTTAACCTTAGTGCTAAATGGTTTAACAGTTCTTGACTAATTTCATGTTCTAAGTGAATCATATAATCTTTAATCGCATTGCCATCCGTTACAATAACAGCTAAGATAGTATGTTTTTCCACTTCAACCAGTTGAATATTTTTGATTTTACTTTTCTTATATGAAGGGGAACTGACGATACTGGTGTAGTGGGTTTCTTTTGCTAAATATTCACCAATTGTTTTGAGCATATCTTCAATACGTGATGTACTCTTTTTCAATTCCTCTAAATATACAAGCTTTGTAAATTCAGCTTTTTGAAGTTGTAACATCATATCAACATAAAAGCGATATCCTTTGTCTGAAGGAATACGACCTGAAGATGTATGTGGCTGCATGATGAAACCAAGTTCTTCTAAATCGGACATCTCGTTACGTATTGTTGCTGGGCTGATTCCTAAGTCATAATGCCGTGATAAGGTTCTTGATCCAACCGGTTCAGCTGTCTCAAAATAATCATTAATGATTGCTTTGAGAATCTGTAACTTACGTTCGTTTAATTCCACCGTTTCACCACCTTCCATTTTGTTAGCACTCACCTATAAGGAGTGCTAACCATGTATCTATAATATTATTTTAACGTAGATTTGTCAACCCTTTTTCCGTCAAAAAATATTAAAACCTTATAAAAATGCAGTGAAAACATAATTACTCACATCGATTCCGCGCTCCGTTAACTTAAGATAGCCCTCATCAATAACAAGCAGTCCCTCACCTATCATCTTATCTAAAGCTTCTTTCCATTGATCTTCAAATGGATAATCGAAGTTTTTGTTAAAGGTCTCTAAATGAATGCCCTGATCTAAGCGCAAGCCTAAAAAAATCCGTTCTTCCATTCGTCGTTTTTTTGAAGGTGCGTCCGTAAGACATCGAATTTCGTCAATATGACTCGAACGTTCAAGGTATTTTCCCATGTCACTTGTATTGCTATACCGCGTTCCGTTAATATATGATGCTGCTCCAAGTCCGATTCCAATATAATTCTTGTCCGTCCAATAGGTCAAATTATGTTGACATTCAAATCCATCTTTTACAAAATTTGATATTTCATAGCGATGATAGCCTTTTTCTTCTAGTACTTGCTTGGTTAGATGGTACATGTCACGTTCTATTTCCTCTGAAGGAAGATTCAATAACCCCTTCTCATATTGCTCATAAAAGGGGGTGTCCTCTTCAATGATTAAACCATATGCGGAAATATGTTCCGGTTCAAGTTGCCCGACGTCAAACAAGGTCCTTCTCCATTCCTCAATGGTTTGATTCGATAAACCAAACATTAAATCAATATTGATATTTTCAATACCGGCTTTTCTTAAGCGTACATATGTTTCAAGAAACTCTTCATATGTATGAATGCGACCTAAGGTTTTTAAGTGACTGTTGTGGGTCGACTGTAAACCGATACTTACTCGGTTAATGGGAGATTGTTGCATCCAATTAGCCAGTTCTTCCGTTACCGTACCCGGATTAACTTCAATACTAATCTCAGCATCTTTTTGCAAGGTAACATATTGATGGATGGTTTCAAAGAGTTGTTGAAGTTGGTCTACCGCTAAAACAGATGGTGTTCCACCTCCAATAAAAATCGTATGAATCGGTGCTTTTAGACCTACAGAATAAGCCTGTATTTCATAACACAGGCTTTCTACGTAGTCTTGTTTTGTTGTTGTATCTGTTGCAAAAGATAAGAAATCACAATAAGCACATTTTTGTGCACAAAATGGAATGTGAATATATAAACTATAGGGATTCATAAACGTCTCCTTACTCGTCAAGTTTAAGGATACTCATAAAGGCTTTTTGAGGCACCTCAACACTACCGACTTGGCGCATTCGTTTTTTACCTTCTTTTTGTTTTTCCAGCAACTTACGTTTACGACTGATATCTCCACCATAACATTTAGCAAGGACATCCTTACGCATGGCACGAACAGTTTCACGTGCAATAACTTTGTTACCAATAGATGCTTGAATAGGAACTTCAAACATGTGTCTAGGTATTTCATTTTTCAATTTTTCAACAATTTTGCGACCCCGTTCATAGGCTTTTTCACGATGCACAATAAAACTTAAGGCATCAACAATTTCTTTATTAATGAGAACATCAAGGCGTACAAGATCAGACTCCACATAGCCAATAAGATGATAATCGAAGGATGCATATCCTTTTGTTCTTGATTTTAGGGCATCAAAGAAATCATAGATAATCTCATTTAAGGGAAGCTCATACGTCAACAATGCTCTCGATTCTTCGATATAGTCCATATGTATATAGGTCCCACGACGATCTTGACATAAATCCATAATCGTTCCTACATATTCTTTAGGCACCATAATTTCAGCTTTAACCATCGGTTCTTCCATGTGCTGAATCTCAGAGGGTTCCGGCAAGTCAATCGGATTGGCCAAAGAAATCTCTTCGCCATTCGTTTTTTGAACTTTATAGATAACACTTGGTGCCGTTGTAACAATATCTAAGTTATATTCGCGTTCGATACGTTCTTGAATAATCTCTAAATGTAAGAGTCCAAGGAAACCGCAACGAAAACCAAATCCTAATGCAACGGATGTTTCGGCTTCGTACTGCAATGCTGCATCGTTTAATTTTAACTTATCCAGTGCATCTCGAAGATCTTGGTACTTTGAACCGTCGGCCGGATAGATTCCGCAATAAACCATTGGATTTACTTTTTTATAACCCGCAAGTGCATTTTTGGTTTCATTACCGACTTCCGTCATTGTATCGCCGACTTGGGTATCCGAGACATTTTTAATACTTGCTGTAATATAGCCAACAAAACCTGCTTCTAAAGCATCGGCCGGGATAAAGCTTCCAGGAGCAAAGTAGCCTACTTCTATAACTTCGAACTCCTTCTTTGTTGCCATCATTTTAATCTTGGAGCCTTTGCGTATTGTTCCTTCCATGACTCGACAAAAGACAATAACACCCTTATAAGGATCATATACCGAGTCAAAAATCAAGGCTTTTAGTGGCGCTGACGAATCCCCTTGAGGCGCAGGAATTTTATGAACAATAGCCTCTAAAACGGCTTCTACATTAATACCGTCTTTTGCTGAAATCTGAGGGGCATCAATAGCCTCTAATCCAATGATATCTTCAATTTCTTCAATAACACGCTTTGGGTTAGCACTGGGTAAATCAATTTTGTTAATGACGGGCATAATTTCCAAATCGTTTTCTAATGCCAAGTATACATTCGCCATGGTTTGGGCTTCAATCCCCTGTGCTGCATCTACAACTAAAATAGCTCCTTCGCAAGCGGCTAAGGCACGTGATACTTCATAATTGAAATCCACATGTCCCGGTGTATCAATTAAATTAAAAACATATTCTTCACCATCATTTGCGGTATAGACTAATCGCACTGCCTGCGCTTTAATGGTAATACCGCGTTCTCGTTCTAATTCCATGGTATCTAGCACTTGCTCACTCATTTCACGTTCAGTTAATAAGCCGGTCATTTGTATGAGTCGGTCCGCTAACGTGGATTTTCCATGATCAATATGTGCGATGATGCTAAAATTTCGTATATTTTCTTGTTTCATCATTCATTTCCTTCCAAACAAGATCTTCTGTATCAACAGAAATATCTCGAAAATTATATACTATCCAGTTGCTAATTATAACATAGCAAAACTATAGAATCAACTTGACTTTTCACTACCTATCCAATAAACTAAAAGAAATGTAAATTGAAAGGATGAACAACATGTTAGATATGAACCTAATTCGTAATAACCAAGCCTTGGTTATTGAAGGACTGAAAAAAAGAGAATATTCTGTTGATTTTGCAGATTTTAATGCATGGGATGAAAAACGAAAATCCATCATTCAAAAAGTTGAACTATTAAAGGCTGAACGAAATAAAGTTTCTAAAGAAATTCCAGAACGAAAAAAAGCCGGTGAAGACGTTACTCCTATTATTGAAAAAATGTCTTTATTAAAGGATGAGATTGCTTCTTTAGATGAAAGCCTTCGTGATGTTGATGAAAAAATACAAACTTTTGTCGTGAGCCTTCCTAACCTACCGGCAGATGATGTTGTTCCGGGTGGCAAAGAAAATAACCAAGTGATTCACACATGGGGATCAAAGCCACAGCATGACTTCGAGCCTAAAAATCATGTTGAACTCGCTGAAAGTTTAGGCATTATTGATTATGAACGAGGAGCCAAACTCGCCGGTAACGGATTTTGGATTTACAAAGATAAAGGCGCGCTTTTAGAGTGGGCTTTACTTAATTATTTTATTAGCACACACCTTAAAGACGGTTATACTTTTATGTTACCACCACATATCCTTTCCTATGAATCCGGATATACAGCCGGTCAATTTCCTAAGTTTGAAGATGATGTCTTTAAGCTTGAGCAAGAAAAAGGCTATATGCAATTTTTATTACCAACAGCTGAAACAGCCCTCATTAATTTTCACCGAAATGAAACCTTAACTGAAGACGAATTACCTAAAAAATATTTTGCATATACCCCCTGTTATCGAAAAGAAGCCGGCTCCTACCGTTCTGAAGAACGCGGAATGATTCGTGGCCATCAATTCAACAAAGTAGAAATGTTCCAATATACAACACCAGACCAATCTGATGCTGCTCTGGAAGAGCTGATAAAAAAAGCAGAAACGCTCGTTCAAGGACTTGGCCTTCACTATCAATTATCTAAGTTAGCCGCCGGAGATTGCAGCGCTTCCATGCGTAAGACGTATGATATTGAAGTTTGGATTGATAGCATGCATGTCTATAAGGAAGTGAGTTCTGCATCTAACGCAGGTGATTATCAAGCACGTCGCGGAAACATGAAATATCGATTAAACAATGAGAAAAAAGCAGCTTTCATGCATACCTTAAATGCTTCCGGACTAGCAACATCTCGTATCTTGCCTGCTTTACTTGAACAACATCAGCAAGCTGACGGATCTGTGCTTATTCCACAAGCCTTACGACCATATACTGGATTTGATAGAATCGAACCCCTTAAATAAGACATAAAACAATACAGTAAAAAAAGCGCTGGAGCTTGAACTCACAGCGCTTTTTGCTTATATAAGTGCTTCTAAACGTGCTAAATGCTTTTCTTCTTCTTTGATTATACGTTCTAAGACTTCTTTAACCTTATCACTTGCATATTCCAATAAATTTGTGTAGTAGTTAATGGTTATACGCTCTGTTTCAGCTCCTATTTTCAGGGCATCACGCACTGAATCTATCGGTGCTTGGCTACGATTGAAGCCTTCATTTTTTGCATAACTTGCAAAAAATTCTTGAACCTCATCTGAAAATAAATAGTTCTCCTGAGATACGTCGACCTGTAAATCATTATACATGCTTTTAAATATTCTCGCATGCTCTTTTTCGTCTTCTGCCATTCCTAATAGTACTTCCTTAAGTTCTAAATCAGCCATTGTAGCGTACTTTTCATAAAACTTAGCACCTTCTTCTTCCATACTGATTGCTAATTGAAGAACTTCTGCTCCTGTGAATTTTGGTTGCATATCATCATCACCTTTCCAATGTTTTTTTTATTGTTGCGTGAACGTTATTGTGTAAATCGTTCACTTGTTCGCGACTTAATACCGTCACATCAATCGGGTCATGAAAAACGACGGTTACATCTGCTTTTCGAATACGTTTATGTTCTTCATAGACCTTATATGTATTGACTATTGCAACCGGAACAATAGGAACTCCGGCTTTGACTGCCAATTTTAGAGACCCGGGTTTAAATGCATCAATTTCACCCAAGTGACTTCTTGTTCCTTCAGGAAAGATGACTAAGCTCTTTCCCTCTTTTAACATCTCAATTCCTTGAAGAATAATGTTTAAGGATTGTCGCATATTTTTACGATCCATAAAAAGGCATCCCATCTTTTTCATCCACCAAGATAGCATGGGAATTTTTTCCAATTCAACCTTGGCTATAAACGCTGCAAAATAAGGAAGATGCGCCATTAATACAGGAATATCAAAATAACTTTGATGATTGGCCACGAAAAGTACCGGACCCTTTGGTACCTTATCTGCATTTTCTACCTGAATACGATTTCCGGTAGAAAAAATAATTGATTTGGCCCATGTACGTGTTAGCCATTCAACAACTGATTTCTGGGATTCCTTATGTCCAAACCAACCAAAAATCAAATAAGGAATTGCACTAATCATACTTAATAAAAGACTAAGACCAAAATACATAAAGAAAAAGATTGTTTTAATCATTTTTTTTCTCCTTAATATGGTGTGTAAACTATTGTAGCTTAAAAACAATATAATTTCAACATAAATAGAACTATTTTAATATTTGGAAGAAGAACAAACTAACTACGTAGGCAACAAGAAGTTGATATCCTAAAGAAAACCACATCCACTTCCAGGACCTTGTTTCACTTTTAATGACACCAAGCGTTGCCACGCAAGGGGTATATAATAAGGAGAAGACCATGAAGGCATATGCACTTGCCGCCGTAAATCCAATTGAATTTAATGCCGAATAAAGTCCGACTTCACCTACACCATAAATCACACTCATACTGCTAACAACAATTTCTTTTCCTAATACACCTGCAATCAAGGCTAGCGCAGCCTGCCAATCTCCAAAACCAAGGGGAGTAAAAATAGGGGCTATTAAACGACCCAGATCAGCACCCAGACTTTCGGTCATTGCCACTTTTCCGGAGAAATTAAACTCAAGAACAAACCACAAAACCACTGAGGCCACAAAAATAATTGTCCCCGCACGTTCTAAGTACTCACGCACCTTTTCCCAAACAAAAATACCGGTTGTTTTTAATGACGGTCGCTTGTAACTTGGAAGTTCAAGAATAAGTCCCGAATTTTCACTTTTACCCATGAATTTCCTAAAAACTAAGGCCATGATAATTGAAACAACAATACCTAAAAAATACAGGGAAAATGCAATAAGAATTTCACGGCCGGGGAAAAAGGCACGTGAAAATAATACATAGATGGGAAATCTAGCACTACATGACATGAATGGTGTTATTAAGATTGTAATCAAACGATCTTTTTCATTATTAAGACTTCGGGTTGTCATGATTGCTGGAACCGTGCATCCAAAACCTAGAATAAGGGGAATAACCGCCTTTCCATTGAGTCCGATTCGGCTCATGTTTTTATCCATGATGAGTGCAACACGGGCCATATATCCGGTATCTTCTAATAAACTCATTGCAATAAAGAGGGCTGCAATGTTTGGCAAGAATATCAAGATACCACCAACGCCACTAATAACACCATCAGCAATAAGTGAAATCAGCCAATCTACAACATTCCACTCAATTAATAAGCGTGTTAGCGAACCACCAAACCATCCAATTCCGGATTCAAATAAATCTGCAAAATAATTACCCACGGTAAATGTAAATGTAAATACCAAAAGCATCATCAACAAAAAAATCGGAATACCTAAGACCGGATGAGTTACAATGGCATCTATTTTATCTGATAGAATCTCACGTGGCTTGTTTTCTTTTGCGATTAAAACATCTTCAATAAAACTTTCAATATATTCATATTTCCTTTTCCCTATTTCTTCTTCATATGTTTCTTCCTGTCCGGGGATATGGTTTTCAATAAAATGACGTTGATGATCAATAGGCAATTCTTCAATAGATTCATCCCGTAATTTACTCAATATTTCATGATCATTTTCGAGTACTTTAATACTCAGCCAACGTAAAAGAAAGGTATTTACCGGGGTTTTTAGATGCATTTTTGATGCAACTTCTTGAATTTTACTTTCAATTGTTTCTCCATAGTCAATACGAATCGGTTCATAGTCTTCTTTGTGTTTACTACTACGAATAACCTGATGCAATAACTTTGTAAGTCCCTTTTTTGAAACAGCTACAACTGGAATCACCGGAACGTTTAGCGCTCTAGATAACTCTTCAATATCTACGGACACACCCCGTTCTTCTAGAATATCAATCATATTTAAAGCGATGATTACCGGACGTCCTAGTTCAATTAGTTGAAGGGTCAAATATAAATTTCGTTCTAAATTCGACGCATCCACAATGTTAATAATGACATCCGGATTAAAATTCAAAATATACTCACGTGTTAGTATTTCTTCCAACGAATAGGGAGAAATACTATAGATTCCGGGCAGATCAACTAAGGTAATATTTTTTCCATCATGCTTAATCAGGCCTTCTTTTTTCTCAACGGTTACTCCCGGCCAGTTGCCAACTTTATGCTTGGCTCCTGTATAGGCATTGAACAGTGTTGTCTTGCCACAATTTGGATTTCCCACTAAAGCTACTTTAATATGCATTATTGGGTCCTCTCTTTCCTAAGTCTTCTTTCGTCACTTCATTTACATCAATCTGACGAAGTATCGCTTCACCTAAAGCCACTCTCGATCCACGAATCCGCATTACATATGCGTGATTCCCCAATTTCGCCATAATCTTTATTTTTACACCTTGGGTGATTCCCATATTTTGGAGATGTTTCTTTGTCTTTGCATCAACCTGAATATAATTCACTTCATATGTATGATTTTTCTGTCCATTATATAGCTTCATTTTCTAACCTCGTTTAAACGTCACTTGTTATACTAGTAGTGTCAACAATCCCATGATAAACCCAAGCAGTGCACCAAACCAGGTTATTGCTTTTAATTCTTTATCAACGATACCAAAGATCAAACGTTCTACATCTGCGACACTAAAGTGATTAATTTCACTCTCGACAATCCGAGTAATATTAAATTGCTGAATAAAGACGGGTAAATGCGTTTGTGCAAAGTTTTTATAAGCTTGGCAAACACCCTTGCTAAAGCTGTCTTTCATCTCGTCCGTTAATTGAATATCTATCTTTGCAAATGCTATTAAATATTCTTGAATATGTTCTGACATTGCATTGCTACTTACCATTTCAACGATTTCATCTTCAATCATAACTACTGCTTTTTCCGTAAGATGAATATATTCCTTTGAAGAAAGAACCGCTGACACTTCTTTATCAAGAAATGCATCAACTTTATGGCAGATAAACTGAGCCATTTGTTCTTGATTTTCTTCTTCTTCAAGATATGTATGACTATAGTCCACTAACATTGTGTATAAAGCTTCCGGTTGTACAAACATGGCTGCTAAGCCACCAAGTTTTTCAGATAGAATCTGATCAATTACTTGAATAATTTGAGATTTTACATCCTCTTCTTCAAGTGCACCCATTAGATAATTCGCAATATCTTCTTTATGAGATACAATAATTGTATTTACTTGACTGACTGCTTTTTCACCAATGATTTCATTTATTTTTTTTGAATAAGGAATTTTACGGGCAATCATTGCAAAAATTTGATTCTTAATCGTTTGATTATCCGAAAATTCTTTTGATAATTTCTCTTGTATTATCTCTGCAATTTTTTCATACAGAGCTTCTTGTGCTTCTTTACTTGGATAGATTTGATGCATAATGGCATCAATGGATATGGGTCTAGATAATAAATCTCCTATAATATATGTTTGCAATTGTTCAATGACTTGCTTATTGGTCAGTTCTTTTAAAATCACTTCTTCTGTAAGCAAATTATTTCCAACTGCTTGTCCTAAACTTTTTGCAATACGTTTTTGTTCTCTCGGAATAACTCCGGGTGTAAATGGTATCCTAAATTTACCTATATAGGCTGCCTGATGTGGCTTAAATAGCATTTTAATCGCTAGCCAATTTGTTGTATAACCTATAATACTTCCTGCAATTGGTGTTACAATTGTCGCTAAATCCATAAATGATAACCCCTTTCATATACAGAATAGATTGTATCATAAAATGAAAAAAAGGTACATACCATTTTCATGGTATATACCTTGATATTTATAAATTATTATCTGTTCAAGATTGCTGAATGTGCTGCTGCAAGACGCGCAATCGGCACACGGAATGGTGAACAAGACACATAGTCAAGACCTACTCTATGACAGAAGTCAATAGAAGATGGGTCACCACCATGCTCTCCACAAATACCTAATTTGATATCAGGGCGAGTTTTACGTCCTTTTTCAACGGCCATTTCAACAAGTTGTCCAACACCAACTTGGTCTAAACGAGCAAATGGATCTGACTCAAGAATTCCTTTTTTGTAGTAGTCATCTAAGAAGCTACCCGCATCGTCACGAGAGAATCCAAATGTCATTTGAGTTAAGTCATTTGTACCAAATGAGAAGAACTCAGCTTCTTCAGCAATTAAGTCTGCTGTAAGAGCTGCTCTAGGAATCTCAATCATTGTTCCGATTTTGTACTCAAGCTCAATACCGGATTCTTCAATAACTTTTTTCACTACATTAAGAACAACTTCCTTAACATATGCTAATTCTTTAACTTCACCAGCTAAAGGAATCATGATCTCAGGAATTACATTGATACCTTTTTCCTTTTTCACTTCAACTGCAGCTTCGATAATTGCACGAGCTTGCATTTCAGCGATTTCCGGATAAGTAACTGCTAGACGACATCCACGATGTCCAAGCATTGGGTTAAATTCATGTAGACTATCAACCGTTGCTTTTAATTCGTCAAATGTAAGTCCCATGTCTTTTGCTAAGTCAGCAATGTCTTCATCTTCATGAGGTAAGAACTCATGTAATGGTGGGTCAAGAAGACGTACAGTCATTGGACGATCTTGTAAAGCTTCATACATACCTTTAAAGTCTGCTTTTTGGAAAGGAATAAGTTGCTCAAGAG
>CAZVKG010000072.1:0-19380 GCA_964627665.1 uncultured Eubacteriales bacterium
CTAAAAACAAATATTGCACCACCTTTAGATAAAATATCAATTCGAATAGGCTCTACGCCAGCTTGAACTAAAATTCTATCTAACGTTCCGAAAGGTGTAAAAATACCACCATAAACATAACCTGCGATATAAGGTGGTATCGCCATTGGTAAAAATAATATACTTTCAAGTAACAGTTCAAATCGCCATTTGTACTTTGATAATGACCATGCGAAAAATGTGCCAAGTATCCCTGTTATCACCCCAACTCCAGTCACAAGAACCAAGGAATTACGAATATAATCTGCCAAAACATATTCCTTAATATGTAACCAAGATTCTGTAACCGGGTGAAAAAGTCGAATGAAAATAAAAACAGATGGCAATACAATGGCAACTATAATAAATGTAACGATGACAAAAAGGGGACTAAGCCCCCTCTCTTTAATTTTCATTAACAATTATTGCCAACCAACTTCATTAAATAATTTAACTGCTTCATCATTGTATTCACCTAACAACGATAAATCAATATTTTGAACCTTAAATTCTCCAAAACTTTTTAGTAAATCTGATGGATCTACTGCTTCATTGACAGGATATTCATAGTTTGCACTTGCATAGTTATTTTGCGCTTCTTCTGCCGTTAAAAATTCTAATAATTCAGTCCCTGCTTCACTATTAGAACCATATTTCGTTAATGCAGCTCCACTTATATTGATATGAGTTCCGTTCGTCTCTTGATTTGGGAAAAACACACCAATCTGCTCACCAACTTGTACTTCCACCTCATCGGATGAATTAAGCAATTTTCCAACATAGTATGTATTAACAATGGCCACATCACCTTCCCCTGCAACAAGGGCTTTCATTTGGTCTCTGTCATTTCCCTTAGGAGTTCTTGCCAGGTTAGCTACTAACCCTTGTGCCCACTCTTTAGCTTCTTCTTCACCATTTAATGCAATAAATGATGCTAAGAGTGATTGGTTATAGATATTAGCTGATGACCTTACCAGAATCCTTCCTTCCCACTCAGGTTCGGTTAACGCTTCATAGGTCGATAAAGTATTTGGATCCACTCTATCTAGTGCATATGTTATAACTCTTGCTCTAACTGTTAATGCAGTCCAGAGATTATCTGTAGCTCTTAATTGTTCCGGCACGTTTGCTTCTACAGTGTTTGAATCAAATGCTTTTATTAGATCCATCTTTCCGGCTCTATATAACCTTCCTACATCTGATGTCACAATAAGATCAGCTTCTGTATCTTCACCTTCTGCACTTAATCTTTCAAGCAATTCATCTGAACCTGCCGTAACGACATTCACTACAATACCTGTTTCCTCTGTAAATTTATCGTATAGGGCTTGGTCAGTATCATAATGCCTGTCTGTATAGATATTAACCATTTTCGCTTCTTCTGACCCACATCCAACAACACTAACCACTAGTACTGCTAGGATGATGATTGCTAATATTTTTTTCATCTCTTTCCTCCATGTATATTTGATATTGATATTCATTTGCATAAAACGGATTATAAATGAGAATCCCTCTCATGTCAATGTCTATTCATGAAAAAAATATAATATGGTAATATTTTAGAATATTACACCACCTCCATAAAAAATCCACAAACATACTATATAGTATGTTTAAAAAGATTATCGGAGGTATCTATGAAAAAAACATTATTAATTACAGGCAGTATCGCTACTCTTTTACTTGTTATCGTATTAACCCTTCTTACCAATCCTACACCGACAGTGGAAACACTTGAAACAACGGACAAGGGTGACCTAGTCATTCAAAAAAATGCAATTACAAAAACCGCATCTTTTTTTCCATATAAATCTAATGGGACATATATGGAAATTATTGCCGTTCAAGCAATTGACGGTTCGGTTCGAACAGCTTTAAACACTTGCCAAGTTTGCTATTCTTCAGGCCGAGGCTACTATGAACAACTCGGTGATGTTCTAATCTGCAATAACTGCGGAAATCAATTTACCATCGACCAAATCGAATTACAAAAAGGCGGCTGTAATCCGGTTCCAATTCTTGAAGATATGAAAACAGAAACTCAAGATCAGATTTCTATTCCATCGGATCAACTGACTGAATTTGAACCTTTATTTTCAAATTGGAAGAGATAGTTATGACGACGCTAAATGTTGGTGGGATGACGTGTTCACATTGCGAAGAAAAAATCTCCGTTGCACTCGCTTCAAATCGTGGCGTAGAAAAAGCAACTGCAAATGCATCAAAAAATCAAGTCTATATTGAATTTGATGATTCTTTAATTAATTTGCAACAAATATCAACGATTATTGAGGATAACGGATATATTCTTTTATCAAAAGATAGTAATACCATTAAAGGAAAAGTTTTTCTTATTTTTATTCTACTATCTATAAGCTTCCTTGTTTTAAAATATGCCAATCAACTCTCCTATGATTTTGTTCCAAGCGTTCGTCAAAATATGGGCTATGGCGCGCTCTTTTTGGTCGGGCTGATAACCTCTGTTCATTGTGTTGCAATGTGTGGCGGAATAACAATAAGCCAGTGCCAGCGATATATTAATACACACCCAAGCAAACCCAGTCTCTTATACAACCTTGGAAGACTCATCTCTTACACTGTCATTGGTGGAGTCATCGGTGGAATAGGGTCCGTTTTAAGTTTTACCGGTCAAATGAGAGGATATATAACCTTATTTGTAAGCTTCATTATGTTATTAATGGCCATTCGCATGCTAAAACTTTTAGACCTTCCAAGGTTTAAACTCCCTCGTTTAAAAATTGGAAACAACCCTTTTGTCATTGGACTTGCTAATGGATTTATGCCCTGTGGACCATTACAATCTATGCAACTATATGCTCTTGGAACCGGTAGTGTCGTTCAAGGCGCTCTATCTATGTTCTATTTTAGCCTTGGTACTTTCCCGCTCATGTTTGGATTAGGATTTATTAGTTCTTTACTCAATCATAAGTTTTCGAAAAAAATTCTAAAGTACAGTGGTTTACTTATATTTATTCTAGCCTTAAGCATGTTCTCAAGAGGCGCTGCGTTAGCAGGTATCATCTTGCCTTTTCAAAACAACGCAAATCTTGTTGATTCTATTCAGGTAGATGATTATTTGCAAGAAGTTTCAATTGACTTAACTTCGAGTAGTTATACACCCATTCGTGTCAAAGAAGGAATTCCCCTTCGTTTCATAATTAATGTTGATTCAAAGGACCTAAATGGATGTAATAATCCAATAACAATTCCTTCGATCAATATTGAACACACACTCGTTCCGGGAAGAAATGAAATTATTTTCACGCCGGAAAAAACAGGAAAAATAGCCTATACTTGTTGGATGGGAATGATTACAAGTTATATAGAAGTCGTTGCAGATTAACACAATGTTTATTATAATAAAGCAGAGGTGTTGAAAATGAATCAAACCATACTAATCGTTGAAGACGAGCCAAAAATCGTTGAATTTATTCAATCATATATTGAAAATGCAGGTTATCAAGCTTTGGTCGCTGAAAATGGTCGCGATGCACTTAGTTTTTTTCGACAAAGTCAGATTGATCTGGTTCTTCTCGACCTTATGCTTCCGGATTTATCCGGTGAATCCATCTGTAAAGTCATTCGTCAAGAATCAAATGTACCTATTATAATGATTACCGCTAAAACTGACGAATCTAGTATTATAGCAGGGCTTAACATGGGTGCTGATGATTATATAACCAAACCCTTTAGCCCTAGACAACTTATCGCTCGCATTCAGGCATTATTTAGGCGTTCTCATCTTATTGAAGACCGTTTAACGCTCTGTGTAACCGGTCCATTTCAGATATCTGAAGATGACTATTCAATCTTATTGAATGGTTATAACCTATCCCTCACTGCGACTGAATATAATCTTTTCATGACATTATTGAAAAGACCTTCAAAAGTTTTTACACGTGAAGAATTAGCGACAATCGCTTTTTCAGGCACATACGAAGGTTATAACAGAAGTATGGATTCTCACATTAAAAATATACGAAACAAGATTGCTAAACACTCAACAACAGATTATATTAGAACTGTTAGAGGCATCGGATATCAATATTACGAAGAAGAAGGATCTAATTCAAATGAAAGTAAACCTTAAATCCCAACTCATTCTTTCTTATGTTTTACTTACATTCATCATAATCGGAATAATTTGCTTTTTAGTGAATATAACCATTCGAAAAGGGTTTGAAAACTATACTTCTGAGAAACATAATCAATTAGTTCTGGAGTTGATTAATTCTATTGAACATGACTTTTCAACCAAAAAAAGCTTCGACACACAATATCTTGAGCATATTGGTGTTGAAGCTATTGAGAAGGGACTCATTCTATCCATTTACGATACTAATAATATACTTGTCTGGTCGGCGATGGATCATAACTTTGGTCTATGTGAATCAATGATGAATAATATTAGAGAGAATATGTATACCCACTATAATCAGTGGGATGGACACTACACAGAAGACGCTTTTGAATTAACTATAGCCAATCGAAATATAGGAGAAATTACGATTGGCTATTTAGGTCCATTTTATTTTAATGAAGAAGAACTATACTTTTTATCTTCAGTTAATCGTATCCTTCTTCTTGTATCAATTGGCTCTATGCTTGTTGCTATACTAATAGGTATCCTTATATCCAAAAGCATCATTACGCCAATCGAATCCGTCATCCATTATTTGAATCATATTCAGGACACTTCAACTTCATCGCTTCCAAAACATTCTTATCATAGTCAAGAAATTCAGAACTTATACATAAGCGCTTTGACCTTAGAGCAACGTATCCATGAGCAAGAAAAGTTACGTAAGCAACTAACTCAAGATATGGCTCATGAAATAAAAACACCTTTAACCTCTATTCAAGGACAACTTGAAGCAATGATTGACGGTATATTTCCTCTCACAACAGAGCGTATTCATAGTTGTTATGAAGAAATCATACGCATTAAATCATTAATCCAAGAAGTTGAAGCACTCTCTTCAATAGAAAACAATACGGTTTTGCTAAATTTTGATTATTTCAATTTACACGCTTTAGTATTGGAACTTTCGACCGCTTTTCAGACAAGTCTTGTCGAACAAGATATGTCAATACATATAAAATACGACAGTAACTATGATGCAAAAGCTTATGCAAACTTTTATGGTGATTTTGATAAAATGAAGCAAGTCTTTTATAATCTTACTTCAAATGCTATAAAATATGCCGGGACTGGTACAAAAATAGTCATTCAGTTAGATAATGATACCAAGGGTAATTATATGATTCATTTTCTAGATAACGGTCCCGGCGTGCCAGAAAAGGATATCCCTTTCATTTTTGAGCGTTTTTATCGTGCCGACCTTTCTCGCTCAGGACATATGGGCATAGGTATCGGCCTAACCTTAGCGAAAACAATTATATCCAAACATTCCGGACAGATTTCTTATCAAAACAAGGTAAATGAAGGTGCTCATTTTTTAATATCTCTACCTTCGGTTACTTTTTTCAATTCACAACAGTGAAGTTTTCCTTCTCCATATGTCGATTTGTTTTGATCCGCAATTTTATTAATAAACTTTTCCCATTTTTCTTTAATATTTTTCATAAAATCACTCCTTTCATAACCTCTATGCCTTATTATCTCTAAAAAATATGGCATAAATATGACGATTGGGAGTTAATCCAAATAAATCTTAATTCTTACAGATCCACAGCTTTTTTCACTTATATTGATGTCAACAATGTTGGGATCTTCTCTAACCCCATTTTCAATGGATTCAATAATCTTGGCAAAGTCCATTCCACTTAAGTCAATACCATTGTCCTTCATCGCATCTTTTGCTTCTTGTGGTATAAGCTTATCAAGCTCATCCGTGATATTACCAAAAACTTTAAATATACTTAGTGGAATATTCACATTCACATTTATATCTTCTTCATCAATCAAGACTCGAACTTTTAACACTGTAAATTTATGCTTTGGGTATGTATTTTCAGTCTTTGATGATGTTTGCGACTTGTCAGATGTTTCTTTCGGTTCTTCTAATGCATTTAGCAACTCCAAACCTTCTAATGCTGTTATTTTTCCTTCTTCAATCATTTTTAAAATGCGTTCTTTTTCGTTCATTTTCTCACCCTCCTAACCCTTTAATTCATTCAATCTTTTGGTTGCTTCAGCCGCAGTAATTTCTCCATTTTCTAATTGTGCTAAAATGATTTCACGGTCGTTGGATTTTTCCACATTATTTATTTCTTCTTGTACATGAAAACCTAACGCTTCAATTAAATTGTTTAGCTTTCCTTTAACTGTCGGATAACTAATTCCCAACTCTCTTTCAACTTCTTTTATGCTTCCTTTACATTTAATGAATGCTTTCAAAAAATACAAATCTTCTTTTGGCAAACTACAAAATTCACACGGATTAAATTGGCCTTCAATATTCGTATGACATTTATGACAACTTAATTTTGTAATTGTTAACCGTTCTCCACAAACCGGACATTTTCCCGGAGCATTATATTGCATCTTGCCACCTCCATAAAATAAAAACAATAACATGTTTCACAATAATACCTTACACAATAATAATAACTCCAAAACTTATTTTTGTCAATTAACCAATCAATATAATTAAATTAAAAATTGATATAATTAATATTAGAATTAATTATATCAATCAGTTGACAATTTAAGATTAATCATTCACAACTTCATATGGCCAATCAATGATACCACCAAAATCATAAACTTGTGTATATCCTTTCTCGACAAGATACTTCGATGCCACTTCACTACGATTACCACTTCGACAGTATACAAGAATCACTTGGTCTGTATCCTGAAGCAAATCAAGATCATCCGCTAAAACATCGTCGATCGGCAACAATGTTGCATCTTCAATATATCCCGCATTGTATTCTTCTTGGGTCCTTACATCAAGTATAATATTGCCTTCAACCATCATTTCTTTGGCCTCTTCGGGTGTTATCTTGCGGTATTTCGCCTCGGATGTTGATGATTCTTCTGACGATTCTTTTGATGAGCAACCAGTAATTAATGCAAGGAAAATAATAAGTAATATAAATTCAATTTTATTATGTTTTTTAAACATATAATCATCCCTTTCAATATAAATGCAAATTAATCAATCTTAATGATAAGGTGCACAGGATTTTCTTTCAACAATATGGGTCTCGACAACTTTATGTACAAAAACATGTTCCTTTTGTTCTATTGAGTCAATTAATACCTTACAACATTCTCGTCCCAACTGAAGCGTATCTTGAGCAATAGTTGTTAAAGAAGGGGTAATCCAGTCTAATAACTTTATATTATCAAATCCAATAATAGATATATCATCTGGTATACGAACTTCATGTTCATAACAACTTTGCATAGCACCTAGGGCCATAATATCTCCTGCTGCAAACACCGCTGAAGGTCTGTCTTTAAGATTGAGCAATTCTTCCATCGCTCGTTTTCCATATTTAAAATCAAAGTATCCACCACTTACAAGATAATCTTCATTTAACTCAATATTCGCATCCAAGAGCGCTTTTTCAAATCCTTTTTTTCTTTCACTACCTGCATAAGTGAAAGTATTACCATAAATATGAGCAATTCTATGATGTCCTAAATCAATCAAATATTTTGTCGCTTGATAAGCTCCCTCAAAATGATTCGATACAACCGAATGTGTTTCTTTATTGGGAATATCAAAAAGTACAATCGGGATATCACTATGAATTAACTGTTGAATACTTTCACTATTATGATCTGTACATAAGATAAAGACACCATCCACATTTTGTTGTTGACAATGATCTAAGTAAGATCCGATTCCCGTATTCCCAATATGATTCGAGATTAAAATCATACTATACCCGCGTTCTTCAATTGCAGCTCGAAAAGCCTCAATCAAACCTGAGAAAAAGGGATGGTTTAGTCCAAGCCCAAGCAATTCATCTAAGATTACACCAACAGTAAATGAACGCTTCATGACTAATCCTCTAGCATGAACATTGGGTATATATCCTAATTCTTTTGCTATCATAATGATTTTATTTTTGGCTTTATCACTAATGTCTGTATAATTATTCAAGGCCTTTGAAACTGTAGTTGTTGAATAGCCTGTCGCTTTTGCTATATCTTGAATTTTCACCATGATGATTACCTCTATGTTTTTATGTCGTTTATTTATATAATAGTATGCCTTTTGTGAATGTTTGTCAATGAAGGCTTAGTCAAATATAACAGAGATATGTTCAATGCTTTGTTCTCTTAATCGCTCAACTTCTTGATCCACTAAATATAATCTGTTCGACTTTTCTCCGTCAATAGTTATTGATGTTACTTTAACCTGCTTATCTCCATATGTATTTTTTCTATTTTTATTGACGTAGGTCACTTGCGTATGTCCAAATAATGTAAAAGTGACTTTTCCATTTTCATCAAAAACTTCACCGGGTAAAACAGGTTCAAAACTAAATCTTAGTTGTTTTCCTTGCATTTCAACACTTCGCGCACCGACAAACATGAGATACCATATATGCAAGGCTTCTGCCGTAGAACCACTTAGTCTAGCAACAAAACCTTGCCCTCTGACTGATTCATCCGGATTGCGACTACTTGCCAAAAATGAAGAGTTTTCAGTAATCGGGCGTCCATAACGCTCAGGGTCAAGAAATGGTATAAAATTCGTCTTGATCGCCTCCATATATTCATCAATCGTACCAGCTTGTAATAAGCCTAATAAATATTTATAAGTCATATGTAAAAATACGGATTCTCGTTCAAGCCACCCAGGAGTAAATGCTCGAATTCGTCCAATTTCAAGTGTTTCATCATCTAAATGTGCTGATGTTTTATACATTTTCAGTTCTTGATCGTAGATTTCTGAGGCTTTGATTTTCATGGAAAGAACCTGGGCCTCTTCTTTTGAACTAATTTTCAACAGTCGTGCTGGTGCTTCTAAAAACGTGGGTAGTGCTCTTGCCGTAAAAGAATGAATGACAACTTTTTTTAGGCCATAGGGAGTTGTCCCATCAATGACCTCATACTGATTCGCTTCATACACAAAAAATGTTGGTATAAGCCCGTCTTTCATGTCTTTTGCCTTATTAATTCCCGTTTGAAGTTTCTCTTGCATCCATTTAAAAAGAGTAAGGTATTTATCTTTTTTGTAATCTTCATGGCTATTATTCAAATAGTAACACGTCTTATCTCGATAAGCCTCTTTAATTTTTCCTGCAATTATCCACCAATTCAGTGGGTCATCTACTTTATTCTTAATGATTTGGTCTGCAAGTTCATTGGAATCTTTTAAAATCGTAATTGTCTCTTTCGATATATTTTCCAACTCTTCTATTAAAAACTGAACAATACGTAAAAGCTCTATGGATTCACTCATTCCTGAACCAAAAAGACCTGGTAATCCATTCATCGCATCATTCCAGCCTGGTTTTTCAGCCTCCATTTCAAGCCCCATTCCTTCAGGGTCAAGATTTAAAAACTTTGTACAGACAAGGCTTAGCAACTTATTAAATAAAGTCGTATGAATAATCTGTCCATCCTTGTCCGTCATCCATTGTCCCTTATATTCAGAATCTTTTGCTATGTTCTCAAGGGCGCCATATTGACGTACTTTTCCGTCTTTTGTCACACCATACTTTTCTACTCTTGGGCGTACTTTGAAGGGCGAATGGTAGTATCGATAGTTGTTTTGTTCAAATAAAAGCGATTCCATTTTGTCTGGATAAACTTTTTTATAACTATCAATCAAATCTTGATTATATGTAAAGTGATCACTCCAATATCCTTCGCCAAAATCAGCATCGATTCGTTGATCACTATAATACATGATCGTTTCAATAACTGATTGCATTTCTTGTCGAGTGAGAACTTTGGATAAATCTCCCGGCGTAAATTTTTCTTGAATAATATCACGAATTTTCTCTTTTGTTTTATGAGAAACTCCTATGCTCTCTAGGGCTTCCATACAAGAGTCCATTTCCTCGCCTTGAACAATAAATTTTATACCTTCTATCTTCAACGGATTATAACCATCCGCTTGAATTAAGTTATAAAATTGCCAAATATTAAATGCTTTAATTTTTGGATTAAATAGTATATCTGAACGTCGGTTTTGATTTACATCACGATAATTTCCATTCCCTTGAGAATAGTATGACGGTTCAATAGAAAAGAAATTATAATCTCTTTCCGGATCTCCATGTTTACGGGAATATATATGATATACCTTGTCTTGGTTTTTCCCATCAAAAACAAGTGGAAATCCACCACGCATGACATTATCTAGATAGCTCTGCTTAATATATTCATCAAAAACCGGGAAAGCCGTTCGTGTCTCTACCTTTGCGCAGAGTTCTTCAATCACCGAATTGACTTGTTTAAACTGTTCTTGAACAAACACTTTTCTGTCAAGTGATGCTTCAAATTTTTCTATCTTATCAAAAGAATCACTATAACCATAGATGCTATTAATAACTACGCTTTCTCCCGGTTCTAGTTTAACTTGTTTATATTGTAGAGCACATGGAACTTTATTTTCATTTACTTGATTATTTTCTATCTGTTTAATAAAACCATCCGATTGGAAGCCAACCGCTTTTTTCAAATCTGTAGAATATCCAAAAACACTATCCGGATCTATAATTAAAGGGCTCTCTTTTGCGTCTCCCAAAAAGAAAAAACCTTGATTCACGTCTGTAACTTCAGCTTCATCTTTTGTACTTGTCTTCATTTTGTAAAAAGGTATTGTGTTTGGATGTTCAACAATCATAAATGAACGCATCAAATTACTCATGGCCTTAAAATCCTCGGTACTGATACCATATGGTAGTATTGTCGCCATCCCATCGACAACTTCAAATTCTATGGATGTATCTTGTGAATTTTCAATAGTTACTTGACGAATCAATCCACCAAAAGGTTGATTCACCATTGTTGTGTAGTTTACTCGAATGACAAAATCATCATTTACATTTTCTTCAAGAAAAAAAGATTCACGTCGAATAGCCATCTTTCGTTTATTCTGATCTGAAGTGCCAATAAAAGGTTCAATAATATGACCATCATTAAACTTAATAAAAGTTCTAAATCCATACGTTGATACAAAACGATACGCTCCATTGGCCGGGAAAAACTCCATCATTGAATGATCTTTGTCTTGAATTCCAAAGCTTGAAATACCTTGACCTCTATTTACATAAAAAGCCCAGATAGGAATACCTTGTTCTCCTGCAATTCCGGGCAAAAAACTACTAAAGGTCTTTTTTTGATGATAATCTTCAATAATAAATTGCTTCTTTTGATCAAAATAATAGTCTGACATACTTTTCTCCTTTTCTTTAATTTTCGAAAACGTTTTCGTATTTTTGATTATAGAACTGTAAATTATTTTTGTCAATACTATTTCCATTATTTATTCATCTTTTATGAGTTGCACTATAAACTTACATCCAATGCTACGATGACTGTCAAACATGAATTTCCCCTCATGTCGAGCAACAATTTTATCGACAATAGATAGGCCAAGGCCTGATCCTTGAACGTTCTGATATGTGGTTTCACCACGAACAAAGGGTTTCGTTATATCGCTATATATTTCTTTAGGGATACCAATCCCATCATCTTCAAACACCAAACTAAGGTAATGTGCATCTTCAAGAACTGAAACATATATTTTCGTTCCTTTAGAATTGTATTTAATCGAATTTGTCATAAGGTTATCAACAACTCGACTAATAAGACTCTTATCTATAGTACAATATATGCTTTTAGACGGTATATTAAAGTCATATTCAAACTGCTGTTCATCCAATACAGGAATGATTCGTGCGATTTCTTCTCGGATAAATTCACATATATCAGTTTTTTCACAATTCATATTTAACTCATCATTTTCTAATTTTGAAAGTTGCAATAAATCATCGGCTAATTTTACTGCCCGCATGCTATCATTATAGATGATTTTGTAATAACTTAATCGTTTCTCTTTTGATATATCCGGATTATTCAATAAATATTCGCAGTACCCTGTAGAACTCATTAAGGGATTTTTTATGTCATGGGATATATCTAAAATCAAGTCACGTCGCGTATTTATCTGAGATTGAATCTTGTCTGCCATTTGATTATAAATCTCGGCTAAATTTGCAATAATATTTTTCTTGTGAATTTCTATGCGTTTTTTATAATCCCCTTCACTAAAAGCCTTCAAATTATTTTCTAATTCAACAATCGGTTGTATATATTTATTGGCAGTCGTTTTCGTGAAAATCCAAGTAACGATCAATAAGAGGACTATAAATACCAAAAACAGGAAAGCTAAAAACGGAATAACGATTGCTTGGTCATGTGGGGTAATGTTGCCATTATAGTAAAATGAAAACATCATTCTTACCGACGATGGAAAGGCAATGATTAACCAATAACCATCTGCTTTTTCTGAATAAGCAACTTTATAATTATAAGGTGCATCAATTTGTTGCGTATCCATTAAAAACTTTGCCCATTCCATTTTGGTAAACTGATGCGAGTCTAAAAAATCATTACCTTCTTGATGTACTACTTTCATGTGTTCATCTAGCACCACGATGCCGCCATTATTTTGGATAATCGTTGAATAATCTGTTTCTCTAAAATCATGCGTCAAATAATCTTCTATTTCAATTTTTTGACTAATAAGTCTTCCTTTAATATACTGATTGGATATGACAAGTATTAAATAAATAATCAGTAAAACCAGTATGCTAAGCAAAAACATTTTCATATAACTTATAAGCATATTTTCCCGAATGTCCCTGACTGTACGCTTTTTCATGTTTTCACCTCAACCATTTTATATCCTATTCCTCGTATTGTTTTAATCATCGTTTTATCCGGATCAATTTTACTTCGAATATTACTCATATGCACGCGAATCGTATTGTCATCATATAAGTATTCATCTTCCCATATGGATCGATATATCTGCTTAGCTGTAAACACTTTGTTGGGATTTTGTAAAAACAAAACAAGAAGTTTGATTTCCTTTGCATTGAGTTCAATCTCCTGCCCATCGAATGTACATGTATAAGAATCCGTATCTATGATTAATTTCCCATTCTTCATGATTGAACTCTTTTGTCTTTCAGCTACTGTATAACTATAGCACCGTCTAAGATTTGCAGCGATTCTTGCCTTAAGCGCTTCCATGGAAAATGGTTTTGTTAAATAATCATCTGCGCCTAATCCTAGTCCCATGACATAGTCAATTTCTTGGTCTCTTGATGTGATGAAGATAGCCGGTACCGTGCTTTCTTCTCGTATTTTCTTTAACAAGTTAAATCCATCTAAACCAGGCATGATGATATCAATAAGAATTAAGGATATATCATGGTTTTCAAAAATCCTTAGCGCTTCTAATCCATTTTGCGCTTTATAAACGCGGTAGCCGCATTCCATAAGGTTCAGCTCAATAAGGCTTGCAATATGATGATCATCTTCTGCAACTAAAATCGTATGCATACATCAACCTCTTTTCTTAAAACTCGTTTTCATGTTGTACAAATAGATGGATGGTTTTTTCACAAAACAGATCCTTTTCATTAATCCAAGGACTATGACCGGAATGTTCAAACCAAATCAACTTTTTATCCGGTGCTTGTATCAGATTGAAGTATTCCTCTGTTAAATTTGTTGGGGCATTAAGGTCATGTCTCCCGACAAACATATATATTGGGATATCTATCTCCGTAAAGCCTTGCCTTAAATCAATATCCCATAGTTGTGGGTATAGATTCGAAAATGTTGTTACAATGCCTCGTATGAAATTTATCTGGTCAATGACGCCGTACTCTTCCGATGCTAAATCCTCTAAAGTTTCATAACCAGCATTATGAATGTTCGGATTATGACTCATTTCTCCACTTAAATATTGTAAATACACACCTGCTTTAAGGGCAATATTTTTACCGCTATAAGGTGGTGGTCCAATTTTATTAAGTTCCTCAATTGTATCTGTATCACTTTTTGCCTTTGCACGTTGAAGGGCTAAGTCATAACATACCTGCTCTGTCTCTGCAAAATCAACCATTTGTCCAGTTCCGATAAATGCATAATAAGACTCGGGCATTTCTTTTGCTAAAAAAATGCCTAAAAAACTTCCCCATGATTCTCCCATTAGATATATTTTATCTCTTTCAAACCTATTTCGCAAATAATTTGTTATTTCTATGCCATCTTCTATATAAGTATTTATTGATATACCATTGATTGGCATGGCCTGGTAGGATTTTCCTGAACCGGGTTGTTCCCAATTGACAACGACAAATTCTTCTTCAAGTTCCGCTAAATTTCTTCGAACTGCCCCTAATTGACTTCCACCCGGTCCTCCGGCTAAAAACAGAATGATGGGATTATTCATGTCTTTTCCACGTATGCTTACCCATTCTTTTTTTCCGTTGACATCCACTTGAATTAATTCTGCAATTCCTGTATCTTGGTCGATTTCCGGTGTATGAGCCCTTCGTTGCGATACAATCGCTATCGTAAGTAGTCCGATAACAAAAATCAATGTCATGAGTGAGGTCTTTTTTACTTTTTGATAAGACCCCATAGCAAATTGGATAAAACCGATTATTAAGCCGACTAGGCCTCCTACTAATGTGAATGTAAATAAAATTGTTTTAATCATTTTTCTTGCTCCTTTTTAATTTATTGTATAGTCTTACTTTAATCCACAATAATTTACCAGAGCTTTATCCAACCTTAAATATAGATTAAATTTGACATATATAAAAGCATATGCTATATTTGTATGTACAAACAAAAGAGGTGATGTTATGAATGAAAATATGGACTTAACAGATAATGAATGCCAATTAAATAGCTGTTTATTCTTCTCTCTTTCAAAAGTTTCAAGAGTTCTAAAGAAAGAGGCTGATGATCGATTTGCTGTGACCGGTTTATCACCGAGTCATGCTTTCATTCTTTATATTGTATGTCTTAAACAACGAATACATCAAAAAGAGGTTGGGGATTATCTGATGTTAACCCCTTCAACAGTTACTCGCTTCGTAGAAAAGCTGGAATCTAAAAAACTTGTCCAAAAAGAAGTCGAAGGAAAAAATGTCTATCTATGTGCAACACCTCAAGGTGAGGCATTAAAACCTCATGTAATGGAAGCCTGGAACAATCTTAATAGAGCAATAAATTCAACATTATCTGCCGAAGAGAAAAAACTTTACATTGAACTTAATAACAAGATATTAACGCATTTTGACTAATGCGATTTTAAAGGAGAATTATAATGAATAAAACAATTGAACTTATAAAAGACCATCGTTCCATAAGAGATTTTAAAGCAGAACCGATTGAAGACACTATGATTGAAGAAATCATTCATGCCGCTCAAGCAATGCCCAATTCAATTAACGGTCAACAAACTTCAATCATCGTTGTTACAGATAAAGACAAAAGATCTAAACTTGCTGAACTGGCGGGCGGCCAGCCGTGGATTGAGCAAGCCCCATTATTCTTATTATTTGTAATGGACTTTCATAAAACAGATTTAGCGGCTAAAAAGAATGGCTTAAACCAAGTGATTCATGAAAGTGTTGAAGGAACTATGGTCGGCACATTTGATGCCGGTCTAAATATGGGGGCGGCTATTATTGCTGCTGAATCATTAGGTCTAGGTGTCGTACCTATTGGTGGTATTCGAAGAAGTCCCGATGAACTCATTGAACTTTTTGAGTTGCCTGAAAAAGTATTTCCAGTTGCCGGTTTGGCAATAGGTCATCCAAATAGTTCCTCAAAGAAAAAACCAAGATTGCCTATGGATACTTTTCGACATAACGACGTCTATCAAGCCAAGAACCTATTAAAATCAATCGATCATTATGATGCGCATATGACGGATTATTTAAAAGAAATTGACAGAGAACAAGAAGGCAATTGGAGTCAATTTACTTCCGGTGTGTATCAACATGTCTACTTTCCAAAAGTACATCCGGCAATGAAAAAACAAGGATTTTTAAATAACAAATGATTTTTTCAATTATAAAAAAGAGATGTAAGATATCTGCTTCGATGGTGAAGTGATTGTCTTTCATCTCTTTTTTGCATCTTACTTTTGCGCCATTTCAACAAGTTGATTTACCGCATCTTTTAGCGGAATCGGTTTACGTCCAATAATTTTTTCAAAGTCACTATTCACGACTTCTAATTCATGATGACGAATACCTTTTTGAATTTCAAGAAGCATGGGCATAAAACTTTCCGGCACCCCTGCTTTTCTCATGATTTCTTCATATGTTTTATCATCAACGTGCAAGACTTCAATATCTTTAGCAAGAATTTTACCAACTTCGTTTGCAATTTCTTCTTGCGTATGAAGGTCTCCGCTTAATTCATATATCTTATTGTCATATTTTTCTTCTTCAACTAAAACTGTTGCTGCGGCTAACGCATAGTCTTCTCGTAGCGCCCATCCCACTTTTCCATCTTTTGCTGAAGTAACCCAAGGAGCTCCTGATAATACGCCTTGAACTGAAGAAACTTCATTTTCCAGATACCAGTTATTTCTTAAAATTGCATAGGTAATTCCTGAGTTTTTAATCGCCGCTTCACTTTTTTGATGTACTTCGGCTAAGAATAGATTCGATTGTTCTGCGTTGGCTAAACTCGTATAAACGATAAATTGTACTCCGGCCTTTTTTGCCGCTTCAATAGCATTGGTATGCTGTCTTATGCGGGTTGCATTATCGCCATCCGTCGAAATAATGAGTAGTCTCTCTACACCTTTAAAGGTATCTACCATTAATTCCACTTCTTCAAAATCGCCTCTTCTGACATCAACGCCTTTTTCTGAATAGGCTTTGGCCTTCTCAACCGTTCTTACGCTGACTGCGACTTCTTTCGGATCTACTCTATTTAGTAATTCCTTCATTACTAATGTTCCTAAATGTCCTGTTGCACCGGTAACCATATATTTCATTATGCATCCTCCTTTTCAAAACTGATATCAATTCTCAATTGGCTTATACGTTTATTATAACGCAAACATCAGAAATAACAAGGAGGATCTTATAACATTGTTATCTTATCTATACATTAAAACGCTTTGTTTCCTCTGCAAGCTTTAATATGTCCTGATTCAGAATTTCGATTGACTCACCAATTTCTGTCACTCGTGAGAGTTGTTCTTCCGTTGAAGCATTTATTTCTTCTGTGGAAGCTGCAGATTCTTGACTAATCGCAGCCATAGATTCTAGGGATTCAATTAAATCATTCTTAAGTTTCTCAATGTTTTTTGTTTCATCGATAAATTCTTGAATAATTGATTCAACACGATTAACACTAACCACCGTCTCATCAAAGACCACAACGGTTTCATTAAGGTTCTTTTTAACTGAATCTACTGAATCTTGAGTATGATTAACTTTTTCACTTGTGGAGACAACAGTTTTTACAATATTACCTATAATCGCATTTATTTCTTCAGCTGAAGTCGATGACTGCTCTGCAAGTTTTCGGATTTCTTCGGCAACAACAGCAAATCCTCTTCCGGATTCTCCGGCTCTTGCCGCTTCGATTGATGCATTTAAAGCCAATAAATTTGTTTGATCAGCAATACCTTTAATTGTCACAACAATGGTTTCTATGGCTTTTGAATTGTCTCTAAGTTCATTTACGTTATCAGCAACATTTGCTGTATTATCAATGGTAATTTGAAATAACTCCGATAAGGCATTAATATAATCAATCCCTGTGTTATTTGAGTTCACCATTTCTTTTGAAACCGTTTCAGCAGTTGTAAGTTTTGAATATATCTCTGTCACACTTTCACCAAGTTTCTGACCGGTTACAAGACGATCATTTACATTTTCAGCCATAACAGCGGTGCCGTTTGCGATTTCCTCAACTGCACGAGTCACTTCACTACTCGATGTTCTTAATCCTTCCACGTTGTCTGTTATTCGCTTAGAAGAAAGAGCCACATTGTCAATACTGCCTTTGGTTTCATGGATAAGATTACTTACATTATTCGTCATTTTCTTAAAATGATCTGTTAATTGGCCAATTTCGTCTTTTGACGAGTAATTAATGGACACTTGAAAGTTTCCTGAACCAACTTGTTCCATAGATTTTTGTAACATTCGAATCGGCTTTATTACTAATTTATTTAAAAGCGTACTGATAATTAAGATTAAGACTAATGTTGTAAGTATAATAACAATAACATTACTAATCACACTTGCTCGAAAGATTTGGTCGATCTCTTCTGTTGGATAAGTAACAACTAAGGTTAAGTCATTATATATTTCTTTCATGGCATAATAGCTTGTGCCATCTATTTCTAATGTTTTAAAGTTTTTGTCATCAGATATAAAGGTATTTAGCCAAGGAACATCTGTTGCCAACGATTCACTTAATTCAAGGTCATCTTTCGCTACTAAGGTCCCATCATCATTGACAACAAGAGCAAATCCTGAGGTTCCGATAACTAAATCATTTACCCTTTTTTGAAGATTTAAATTATCTAATAAATCTTGAATTACTTTTGGTTCTATACCAATTTGAACCACTCCTGCTTCATCAATTCTAGACACACCAATATATTGAAACAGTTGATTGTCCGTTCCTCGTAATGAAGGTTCTTGCGCTAGGCTACTACCCGAATTACCAATTAAATCGATAAAAGGCAGTGTTTGATCCGATGTATTAAAATCAAAGCCAAAGAAATCTCTTACATTTCCGTATTGTATCACACCATTACTATCGATAACATGAATCTCAGAAACCTTTAAATCCTCAGCCAACTGTTCCATTTGATTCGGCTCTAATAAGGTCGAATCCGCATCAATCATCTTGGCTATTGACAAGGTTAAATCGATGTTTTTTCTATTGAGCGCTTCTTTTGTAATGTCAACGATTTCAGCCGATGATTCTATGGTCATTTTAAGATTTGCTAGTTCATCATATAATTGTAAATTAACATTATCTGCGAATGCATTATTCGTGGAGATCGTATTAAAAACGCCAATAAGCGAGATAGACAAAATAATGACTGCACTTGTAACAAGAAGCATTTTGATTCGTAATTTCATAAACAATCCTACTTTCCTTTGTAAAAAATTATAATATTCTGCTCAATACTATCACAGTTTCATACCTTAATGTATTTAATGTAAAAGAGTTAAGAAATTGTTCACACTCTCTACATAATTCATTGCAGATATTAATTCTTAGGTGTATGATTGTGATGAGGATGATTGTATTGAAGATAATTATGTTGAGAGCTTCCTGTATACTTTAAATAGGTCAAATGATTGACAAAGAAAAATACC
>CAZVKG010000073.1:0-19202 GCA_964627665.1 uncultured Eubacteriales bacterium
ATGAAAAAAGGAGCTTTGCGCTAGCAAAAATTATTTGCTAACGCAACAGCCCCTTAGGCAGTCTCCTCTTTCTACGCTGACGAGGTTAGCTGACGGGCTCGGATTGAAAGAGTATCCTATTTTAGACTAGCTAAAAATTCGCCCCAATAAGTGGGTCCCCCGCTTCATTTGAATTAAGCGATATGTGTATATTATACTCAAGTTATTCTTTTTGTCAATCAATATAATTTATAATCGTCGTTTATAGTCCTCATAAACAAATTCCTTTATTACACGTATTCCTTGGTCATTGAGTAAGGCTATAGAAGGTAAATTCACTCCATTAAACATGTTATTCTTAACCATAGTGTAATGCGCCATATCTGTAAATATTAAGGCATCTCCAATTTTTAGGGGTTCATCAAAAGAGTAATCGCCAATAATATCACCGGATAAGCAGGTTGTTCCCCCTAATCGATAGGTATATTTTTTTTCATCCGGGAGTCCCGAACCAATAATCATCGGTCGATAAGGCATTTCGATGACATCCGGCATATGACATGCTGCGGAAGCATCTGTAATGGCTATACCCATCCCATTATGTAAAATATCAAGTACTTTGGTTACTAAAAATCCGGTATTAAGGGCAATGGCCTCTCCCGGCTCCAAATATACTTGAACATCGTATTTGTTTTTAATTCGATTAATAATATGAATTAATCGTTCCACATCATAATCAGCACGTGTTACGTGATGACCACCACCAAAATTAATCCACTTCATCTGATGGAAATACTGACCGAACTTTTCTTCAACAACTTCCATCACCCGTTCAAGGGTATCTGAGTTTTGTTCACACATGGCATGAAAATGTAAACCATCGATTCCCTCTAGATCTTCACCACTAAATTGATCTTCTGTAGTACCTAGACGAGAATAAATTGCACAGGGATCATAAATCGTTGTTTCGATTTCAGAATACTCCGGATTCACGCGAAGTCCACATTCAATAGGCTTATCTGCATTTTTCACTTTGTCCTTAAAGCGTTTATACTGATCAGCTGAATTAAAGACAATATGCTCACAATAGGACATAATTTCATCGAATTCTTCATCTCGAAACGCCGGAGAATAAATATGAACTTCTTTACCCATCTCTTCATAACCAAGGCGAGCTTCATATAGTGAACTACTCGTTATTCCTGCCAAATATTCGCCAACAAGCGGAAACACCGAATACATAGAGAAACCTTTTAAAGCCAACAGGATTTTACATCCTGTTGACTCTTGTACATAGTCAAGGGTCTCTAAGTTTTTACGAAGTAATCGCTCATCGACAACATAAGCCGGCGTATTGATTGACTTAATCTTTTCTATATCTTGTTCATTTATTCCATAATCCATAGTTATACCTATTTCTCTTCCTCTTTCTATACTTAATCCAATAATGTCGGATTGAAATCTTCTTTCCATGGAAGCCCTTGCTTATTTAACTCTTCCATAAATGGATCCGGGTCAAATTCTTCAACATTATATACACCAGGTTTTTTCCACTTTCCTTCAAGAACGAGTTTTGCACCAATCATAGCCGGTACTCCCGTTGTATATGAAATCGCTTGTGACCCAACTTCTCTATAACAGGCTTGGTGATCACAGATATTATATACATAGTAGCTTTTAGGCTCACCATCTTTAATACCCTGAATGATACAGCCAATATTTGTCTTTCCTTTTGTTCTTGGTCCTAATGATGCAGGATCCGGAAGAACAGCTTTTAAAAACTGTAAAGGTTGAATTTCTTTTCCTTCAAACATAATTGGCTCAATGGATGTCATACCCACATTTTCAAGCACGTTTAGATGAGTAATATATTTTTCAGAAAATGTCATAAAGAATCGAATGCGTTTAATTCCTTTAATATTTTGAGCTAATGACTCTAACTCTTCATGATAGAGTAAGTAGATATCTTTTGGACCGATTTCAGGTAAATCATAAATCTTCTTAACCTCTAGTGGTTCTGTTTCAACCAATTGACCGTCTTCAAAGTATCGTCCTTTTGCCGTGATTTCTCGAATATTTATTTCCGGATTAAAGTTTGTAGCAAATGGATATCCATGATCTCCGGCATTGGCATCGACAATATCTATATAATGAATTTCATCAAAATAATGTTTCATCGCATAGGCAGAAAATACACCGGTTACTCCAGGATCAAAACCGCTACCTAGTACTGCTGTAAGGCCTGCTTCTTTAAACTTTTCGCGATATGCCCACTGCCACTTATATTCAAACTTAGGCGTTTCCGGTGGTTCATAGTTTGCCGTGTCCAAATAATCAACACCAGTTTCTAAACAGGCATCCATGATTGTCAAATCTTGATAAGGCAAGGCCACATTAATAACGATATCCGGATTAAATTGACGAATAAGAGCAACCACTTCCTCAGTTTGATCTGCATCAACCTGTGCTGTCTGAATCTTTGTTTTCGTATCCTTAACAGAATCCTTGATTGCAATACATTTTGATTCTGTACGACTTGCTATACATATTTCTTCAAATACTTCTGAATTTTGACAACATTTGTGGACAACAACATTTGCTACTCCACCTGCGCCTATAATAAGAGCTTTTCCCAATTTAATAACCTCCTAGAATGCTTAATTTATATAATAACTTATTCCATTATATCATTTTATTACGATTCTGTCTTTGCTTGGCGGCAATTTTACCGTTCATAGTATGTGTATCCACGTAATCCATTCTCGTATGAATTGACAATATCGCGTCGATCTGCAGGTGATATTAATCCGTCACGCACAGCTTCTTCCGCCGCTTGTCTGAAGTTACGACGCATTTCTTTAGTATCATACTCCACATAGGTTAATACATCTTCAACTGAGTCCCCTTCAATTTCGCTCACAAATTCAAAACCGCCGTCTTTATTCAATCGAATACTCACAACATTGGTATCTCCAAACAGATTATGCAGATCTCCTAATGTTTCCTGATAGGCCCCAACTAAAAAGACACCAAGATAATAGTCTTCATTTGGATTCAAATCATGCAAGGGCAACGTTTTCTTCACATCATGCATATCAATAAAGCTATCAATATTCCCGTCACAATCACATGTGATGTCTGCAACAACTGCATTTCGCTTGGGAATTTCTAACAATCGATGAATCGGCATTATCGGAAACAACTGATCAATCGCCCAACTATCCGGAATGGATTGGAATACCGAGAAATTACAATAATATATATCCGCAATCGCACTATCAATATCTTCAAGTTCTTGTGGAATATATTTTAATTTTGCCTTGTCTTTTGCTATACGTTGGATTATATTCCAAAATATTTTTTCTGCAAAAGCACGGTCTCTAAGACCTAATCGTCCATGATTAAACATATCTCGAATGATGTCTCTGTAATACAATGCATCATTATAACACTCTTGCAGATTTTTCGTCTTTAATACTTTATTTACTTCATGAAGATTTCGAATTTGTTCAGGCACGGATTCATCAAGCACTTCCGGTATATCATATTCTTCATAAGACGCCACATCAAGTACATTAAACAATAATATGGAGTAATAGGCAACTAAGGCACGGCCGGATTCTGTAATAATGGTCGGATGCTTAATCTGGGCATTATCCATTACAGTCATAACTGCTTCCACGATGTCCATACAATATTCTTCAACAGAATAATTACGGCTATGTGTGAAATTAGTATTAGAACCATCATAATCAACGGCTAAGCCACCACCTAAGTCAAGATAGCCCATAGGAGCACCTTCTTTAACCAGTTCCGCATATACACGGGAAGCCTCTTGTACTGCTGAACGGATATCACGAATATTTGGAATTTGTGAACCAAGATGATAGTGCATTAATTTAAGACTATCCAGCATATTCTTTTCTTTTAATTGGTCTACAATTTCAATAACTTGATTCATATTTAAGCCAAAAATACTTTGGTCTCCACCTGAATCCGTCCAATGTCCTCCGGCTTTTGCTGATAATTTAATACGTACACCAATGTTGGGGTGAATATTTAATGCATTCGCCCGTTCCAGGATAAGATCAAGTTCTCCGGGGATTTCTATAACGAAAAAGCATTGATATCCCATTTTATTGGCGTATAAACCAAGGTCAATAAATTCTTCATCTTTATAACCATTACAAATGAGACAGGCTTCTTTATCTTTAAGCTCGGAAAGTGCTGCAATTAATTCAGGTTTACTACCAACCTCTAGACCATGGTGATAGCGTTGACCGAATCTTGCAACCTCGCGTACGACTTGTTGTTGTTGATTCACTTTGATTGGATAAACACCTTGATAAATCCCTTGGTAGCTTAAGGTGTTCATTGCATTTCGAAAGGATTCATTCAGATAGGTAATCTGAGCGTCTAACAAGTTTTCTATCCGTAAAAGCACTGGCATATCTAAACCACGTTCTTTAATCCCTGATGCAATCTCCATTAAACTAACAGACCCTTTGTCCGCTCCTTTATTGGCACTGATGCGAACTTCTCCTTCATCTGAAATAGAAAAGTATCCGCCTCCCCAATTTTTAATGCCATATAATTCTTCCGATTTTTCTTTTTTCCATCGTCCTAAAACTTCTACACGATTCATCCTATCACCCTTTCTTCATTGTATTGCCATAAGTCACTGATTTTCAAAATATCACTTTTACTTATAAATGTCAACATCTATTTCTACTCCATTTGGATTCGCTTGATCAAATCTCCGTATTTGATTTGATACTTTTCGTAAACAGGTTGAACGGCTTCCACAAATGCAGATTTATCTTCAATATAATTAATCTCTACGCCTTGTTCAATGAGAAACTGTAGAGAACTCTGCTCACCTTCTTCCCAAAGTTTTTGTTGGTATATTTGAGCTTGATCTGCTGCTTGTCGCATAATCGCCAAATCATCTTCCGATAATTTATCTAAAGCAATCTTGCTACCGACAATAATCTCCGGAACACGTACATGTTCATCTATCGTATAGTATTTTGCAATCTTATAATGTTCGGATGTATGATAACTTGGAGGATTGTTTTCCGCACCATCAATCTCTCCTAACTGCAGTGCTCGATAAACTTCTCCATAAGGCATCTTGACTCCATTTGCACCAAGAGCATTTGCCATTTCAACCATTAATTCACTTTCCAACACACGAATATTCATGCCTTGAAGATCGTCTAATGTCTTAATCGGTTTTTCCGTATTATAAAAACTTCGTGCCCCAGCTTCAAACCAACCAAACCCAATAAAACCTTCTTCTTCAACGCCCTCTAATATTTCATCCCCTATATCGCCTCGAAGAACGCGTCGCATATGTTCTTTGTCTTCATATAGATAGGGGAGTTGTAAGACGTTCAAAACATCGACAACTTCAGATATTGGAGCCAAGCTCACTCGGGTAATATCAATACCTCCAAATTCTATCTGTTCGATAACGCTTGTCTCAGAGCCTAATGCTTGGTCCGGATATACAACTATTTTTATTCTTCCTTCCGAAAGTTCTTCCACTAATCGCGCAAATTCTATATCAGCAAGTGTTGTTGGATAGTCACTAGGATGGGCTTCTGCCATACGAAAAACATGTTCAGGCTTAGGTTCACTGACTTGATTGACAAGAGTGCATCCAACTATTACCACCAAAAGAAAAGCTATTATCACAAAGTATATTAAGGGTTTTCTCATCATCATTATATCTCCTGATTGTCAAGTTCGAATTTCATTTCAATAAATGTCCCTAGATTCTTTTTACTTAGAATTTTAAATGAACACTTGTGCTGAAATGTTAATTTAAACCGTTGATAAACATTATTGACACCAATACTTCGATTATTAATCGCTTCAAATTTCAAGACTTGCTTCAAACGTTTTTTGTCCATTCCAATTCCTGTATCCATTATACGCATTACAACATAAGAGGTATTGTTTTCTTGCTTCATGAACACGCGTATACGGATTTTTCCACCTTTTATCTTAGGTTCAATCCCGTGAATAATTGCGTTTTCAATAAGCGGTTGGAGCGTGAATATAGGAAGCAATATTTTTTCACATGCCGGCTCAACGATGCACTCATATTCAAGACGTTCTTTAAAACGAACTTTCTGAAGATACACATATTCATCGATCATATCCAATTCTTCCTTAATCGGAATCATTGATTTATCATTTCGTAATTTGTAACGAAACAGTTGGGCTAAAGCTTCTGTTAATTTGAGTGTATCGTCTGCATTTTCAAACATTGCCGTTCGAGAAATTGTATTTAATGTATTGAAAAGAAAATGCGGATTGATTTGGGATTGAAGTGCTTGAAACTGAGAGTCCTTTAATAATTGCTCCATTTGTAAAATGTGTAGTTCTTCTTCATGTAATTTTTTCTCAATAATCACTTTTTGTTTTAAATCATAAACAAGAGAATTAATACTTTGACTCATTATATTAAAGGAATCTGCCAGTACACCGACTTCATCCTGAGAGTCAATATGAATCGCCTCAATGTCTAAATCTCCTGAAGAGATACGAATCGAAGCTTTGGCCAGTTTTTTTATTGGATTTATTAAATAATTCGCGAATAACACACCGATAAACAAAGATATTAGGAAAAAAATTGCAATGAGCAATAAAGATATTCGTCGCATAACATTGGCTTCATTGGCTAGTCTATTATAGAGCTCATTACCTTCACTCAAGCTAATATAAAGTAATTCTTCAATATATTTTTCTGTAAACTGTTCAATGCGTTCACCTTCATAGAATGACGTATAATATATGGATATATCATTTTCTCTTTGACTCATGGCTCTTTGCCATTTTATATTATATGAATAAACCGAATTTCGAATGGCATTAATGGCAAATTGACTTTCTAATGAATCATATTTTGCATCTAAGGAATTAATGGCACGCTCTATCTTAGGGATATTTTCTTCATATAATTCCCTGTCTGAAAGATTTAATTCATTAATATAGTTTTCAACAGCTTCTTTACTTTTTTGATTCATAATCAATAGCTGACTAATCTCATAATAATTGGTCATGGTCGCATTAAACTGATCAACAATTTGATAATTGCTATGGTTTAAGTATAAACTAAATATACTAACTGTTGCTAAAATTGCAAAGAAATATGAAAGTAATTTTATTTTAATTGATAATGCATTCCAAAACCTGCTAAATGTTTTCACCAAGTACTCCTTTTCAGCCACAGTCGTTTTGTATTTAGTTTACCCTCTTACAAATCATCTGTCAATGTGACTACATCAGATTGCTTATTATACAGAAATAAACCTATACTTATGCATAGGTTTATTTCTTAAGGTTTTGGTTATAGTAAGGATTATTTTGGTTGCTTACCAATATAAGCCAAAATACCGCCGTCAACATATAAAACATGACCATTTACAAAATCAGATGCATTTGATGCTAGGAAAAGAGCCGGTCCCATAAGGTCTTCCGGTGTTCCCCAACGCGCTGCTGGTGTTTTTGCAATAATAAAACTATTAAATGGATGTCCCTCTTCACGTAATGGAGCTGTTTGAGGTGTTGCAATATATCCCGGTCCAATACCGTTACACTGAATATTATATTCACCATATTCAGATGCAATATTTCTCGTCAACATTTTAAGTCCACCTTTTGCTGCTGCATAAGCAGAAACGGTTTCACGACCTAGCTCACTCATCATTGAACAGATGTTAATAATTTTTCCGCTACCTTTTTTAATCATGCTTGGAATGACTGCTTTAGCCATGATAAATGGTCCGTTAAGATCGACATCAATAACCTGTCTAAACTCTTCTGCCGTCATTTCGATCATTGGAATACGCTTAATAATTCCCGCATTGTTAACAAGGATATCAATAACTCCGACTTCGTCTTCAATTTGTGTAATCATTTTTTCAACGCCGGCTTCGTCTGTTACGTCACAAACATATCCATAAGCCTTGATGTTTTCTTCTTTATATGAAGCTAGTCCTTTATCAACAGCTTCTTGATTACGGTCATTAAAGACAATCGTTGCTCCTGCTGCTGCATATGCTTTTGCCATTGCAAACCCAATACCATATGAAGCGCCTGTTATTAATGCTATCTTTCCTTCTAATGAAAAACTATTCATTACATTCATAATAATCTCCTTTATCGTAAATCGTTTTTAATATCAACATGATCCATGTCATTGAATGTTTGGTTTTCGCCAATCATACCCCAAATAAATGTATAGGCTTGTGTACCACATCCTGAATGAATTGACCAACTTGGTGATATAACCGCTTCTTCATTACGTAAAACAATATGACGTGTCTCAGATGGTTGACCCATATAATGGAAAACAACACCATCTTCAGGTAAATCAAAGTAGAAATAAACTTCCATACGGCGTTCATGCGTATGACAAGGCATTGTATTCCATACATTACCTTCTTCTAACTGGGTAAGTCCCATTGTTAATTGGCATGTCGGCAATACATCCGGATGAATAAACTGATAAATCGTACGTTTATTTGAAGCCTTTGAATCGCCCATTGGCACAGCTTTTGCTTTCTTAATATCTATATGTTTATTCGGATATGTTTTGTGAGCCGGTGCACTTAATGTATAGAATTTTGCAGGATTCTTAGCATCGTCACTTATAAAAGTCACTTCTTTTGCTCCCATACCAACATATAAACCATCACGGCTTTTCATCTCATACGTTTCACCATCGACGGTAACCTTACCCGGTCCACCGATGTTGATCGTACCAAGTTCTCTTCGCTCTAAAAAGTACTCTGTACCTAATGACTTCATAATTTCTAGTCCTTGACCTAATTCTTGCGCTTCGTTTTCCGGGCAAAATCCCATTGTAATAATTCTGTCAATGTGACTATACACCCGTTGTATTTTATTTGGAATAAATAGGTCTTGAATTAAAAACTCATCTCGTAATCTGTCTGTTGTATAGTGTTTTGCATCTCTTGAATTTGAAGGTTCTCTTACAATCATATCTTTCTCCTTTTTAAACTAGGTCATTGCAGTTTCATTATATGAAACCTCGTTTCGTTTTCATGATAATTATACCATCTTTAATTAGGCGCGTCAATCCATTTTCCAATATTGGGACCACGGTTCCATATAATGAAACCACTTATCTAAGCCGTTCTACATATCCCAATCGTTTCGATATTTCCATGCATGTTAGAGCTAATTCGTCACGAACTGGTTTTCCTTCGTCTTCGTATACTTTATCTGAAAATCCGGTAATACTAACTGCAGCCACTATCTTACTTCGGTAATCATAGACAGGCATGGCTACACAATAAACGTTTTCTTCATGTTCAGCTTCATCTCGCGTATAGCCCTCTATTCGACCACGATGAACATCTTCCATGACTTCCTCTATTGACACTTTTGTATTTGGGGTAAAAGGAACAAGCTCTGTTTGTTTTAATATTTCAACAATCTCTCCATCCGGTCGGTCTAACATTAATGTTTTTCCCACAGCTGAACAATAGATTGGAATTCGCTTTCCAATTTGACAATACATATGAAAGGATTTATATTTTTCAACCTTTTCAATAAATACGGCTTCTCCTTCATCAAAGATGGCGAGTTGAACCGATTGATTCACTTTATTTGCCAGCTGGTGTAGATAAGGTACTGCTTCTGTCTTCAACTCAACATGGTTTAGTCGGATGCTACTAATCTCAACCATTTTTAAACCAATTTGATAAATTCCTGTCGCTTCATTTCGCTCGACAAATTCCCGATTTAACAGCGTCATCAGCAATCGATGCACTGTACTCTTATTAAGATTTAATTTTTTTTGTATTTCTGTAGCTGTCATTCCTTCTTCTGCAAGTAGCTCCAGAATATGAAGCGCTCGATCAGCAGTTTGCAATATTGATTCACTCATATAATTCCTCCAGTATCTTAACTTCTTCTATCATAATATAACTAAATGGGACTCGTGTCAAATAGTGATTTGAGATTCCATATATAGGAACAAGCTTTTTCATCTTTCCTTTTATTCCTTATAAATTCACTTGACGGGAGTACCTCCAATAGGGTAAACTATAGTTAAAATAATAACAAAATCCTACTTCAAAGACATTGTTCTAAGAACCTGGATCTTTTGTTAATATGACCATCTTTTTGGATGATTACATCGGCCAAAGAGATTGTTGTTTTTTTTATACCCAAATCATCGTCAACATTCAACAATAAAGGAGAATTTTATGAACACTACCCCTCGCTCAAACCGTTTGCATATTGCTTTTTTCGGACAAACCAATGCTGGAAAATCAAGTTTAATCAATGCCTTGACCGGTCAAGATATCGCTTTAGTCTCTGATATAAAGGGAACGACCACGGATCCGGTATACAAAGCTATGGAAATACTTCCAATTGGTCCGGTTGTTCTTATTGACACTGCCGGTTTAAATGATGATACAACGTTAGGTATCCTTCGCCAAAAGAAAACGATGGATGTTTTAGAGAAAACAGATGTTGCCTTACTCGTTTTTGATGCAAATCAAACACCTCACCAAGTTGATGTTGACTTAATCAGAACCATAAAAAAACGGAACATACCCTGTATTGGTATCTTAAATAAAATCGACGACGTGGCAGAATCAAGCGCCACACCCGAACAAGCTGTTTACGACTATACAAAACAGTTCGGCATTCCTTTTGTTGCAACATCCGCAAGGACAAAGCAAGGAATTGATTCTATAAAAGACATACTGATTAAACATAGCCCTCAAGATATCCATAAACACAAACTCGTCGGTGATTTGATTCAACCGGGAGATTTTGTTGTATTAGTGACTCCTGTTGACTCTGCCGCCCCAAAAGGCCGCGTCATTTTACCACAACAGCAAACCGTTCGTGATATCATCGATCATGATGCTATGGCTATCGTAACCAAAGAAACTGAATTCGCTGAAACCCTGAGAAAACTAGGAACAAAACCTGCACTTGTCATCACAGACTCACAAGCATTTGAACAAGTATCTGCTGAGACGCCTTTAGATATTCCCCTCACATCGTTTTCTATTCTGTTTGCAAGACACAAAGGTGACCTGAATTCTTTGATCCAAGGCGTTAGTACCATCGATCGATTACAAGACGGAGATAAAGTTCTTATTGCTGAAGGATGTACGCATCATCGACAAGCGGATGATATCGGCACTGTGAAAATTCCAAGATGGTTAAGACAATCTACCGGTAAAGACTTAATCTTTGAACACACTGCCGGTGTCGGTTTCAAAGACAATCTAGACGGATATAAATTAGTCATCCATTGCGGTGGGTGTATGTTAAATCACAAGGCTATGAATCATCGTATCAGTTCTTCCCTTGAGGAAAATGTCCCCATTGTCAATTATGGGGTCCTTATCGCATATATTCATGGAATACTTGACCGAGCACTTGATCCATTTGCTCAGGCAAAAATGATTTGGGACGAATCAAAATAAATCACCATAGGAAAGGAATATTATGAAAACACTGAAAAAATTTATAAATGAGGATAAAATCGAAGAACTCTTAACTAATCAAAGCATTCCAACTTCTGAAGAAGTAAATGCCATTGTCAATAAAGCCTTAGAATCCAAGGGGCTTGACTTAGAAGAAGTTGCAACCTTGATTCGCGTTGAGGACCCTAACCACCTTGACGAAATTTTCCAAGCCGCAAAAAAAATAAAACAAAGTATTTATGGTAATCGAATTGTCATGTTTGCCCCACTATACATTTCCAATTATTGCGTCAATGGTTGCCTCTATTGTGGCTACAAATGCGGAAATACCATGCAGCGAAAAAAGCTTACGGATGAAGAGTTAGCCAGCGAAGCAAGACAGATTATTCAAATGGGCCATAAACGCATTGTTCTAGAAGCGGGAGAAGACGAAGAAAACTGTTCAATCGATTATGTTATTAATGCCATGAACGTTCTATACAAAACTAAGCAAGATGATACCTCATTGCGTCGAATTAATGTCAACATTGCCGCAACAACTGTTGAAAATTATGAACGATTGAAGTCCGCTGAGATTGGAACTTATACCTTGTTCCAGGAAACCTACCATGAGAAAACCTACAGAAAATATCATCCTCAAGGCCCAAAATCCAACTATCTTTATCATTTAACTGCAATGGATCGAGCCATGGAAGGCGGCATTGATGATGTCGGTATCGGCGCATTATTTGGTCTATACGATTATCGATTTGAAGTCCTTGCATTGATGATGCATAAGGACCATCTCGAAGAGGCCTTTGGTGTAGGTCCTCATACAATTAGTGTCCCTCGTATTAAAAAAGCTAACAATGTAAATGTAAATGCCATGCCTTATGCTGTGACAGACGATGAATTCAAAAAGCTTGTTGCAATCATCCGACTAGCTGTTCCTTATACCGGTATTATTTTATCCACACGTGAAGAAGCCACGTTCAGAGAAGAGGTAATTAATCTCGGTATTTCTCAGATTAGCGCCGGTTCTAAAACCGATGTTGGTGGCTATCATGAAGAAGTACGTATGGAAACACAATTTGAGCTCGCAGATGAACGTCCCCATGAAGTGATTATAAAATCGCTCCTTGAAAAAGGATATCTCCCCAGTTACTGCACTGCATGTTATCGGGCAGGAAGAACCGGAGATCGTTTTATGCAAGTTGCAAAAACCGGAGCCATTCAAAACCTCTGTCATCCCAATGCACTGATGACATTGAAAGAATATCTGGAAGATTATTGTGATGATGAACTAAAAGCACTTGGTAATCGTGTCATCGAAGAAAACATTTCAAAAATTCCTAGCGAAAAGATGCGTACCAATACGGTTGAACGCCTCGAACGCATCGCCAATGGAGAACGTGACTTGTATTTTTAAATAGGCCACGCCTTACAACATAAAAAAATCCCAGATATATATCCGGGATTTTTTCTTTATAATATGAGTTATTACTTTACTAACTCAAATGTTTCTCTTGCTATCATTAGTTCTTCGTTTGTAGGAACGACCATTGCTACAATATTGGAATTGTCTGTTGAGAAAACACGTTCTTTGCTACGGAATTGATTCTCTTCAACATCAATCTCACAACCTAAGACTTTTAAATAGTTACAGATGTTTGTACGCATAAGTGGATAGTTTTCTCCAAGCCCTCCTGCGAATGCAACAACATCTAATCCACCCATAGCAACTGCATAGGATCCGATATATTTTGCCACACGATATTCAAAAATATCCATTGTTAAACGTGCTTGCTGGTCGCCTTCTTCAATGGCATCTTCAATAACTCTAAAGTCACTGGATTCCATATAAACGCCAAGCGCTCCGGATTTTTTATTTAATACGTTAAGAACTTCGTCTAATCCCATGTTCTCTTTTTTGGCTAAAAACTGGATAATCGCAGGGTCGATATCACCACTACGTGTTCCCATCATAAGTCCTTCAAGTGGTGTTAAGCCCATTGTTGTATCAACTGATTTTCCACCGTCAACTGCACAAAGACTTGCACCATTTCCTAAATGACATACAACCGTCTTTAAATCTTTAACATCTTTGCCTAAAATCTCCGCTGCACGATTTGAAACATATTTATGAGATGTTCCGTGGAAACCGTAACGACGAATTTTGTGTTTTTTATAATATTCATATGGTATTGCATATAAGTAAGCTTTTGCAGGCATTGTTTGGTGGAAAGCTGTATCAAACACACCAACCATAGGTACCTTTGGAAGAATTTCTTGGAATAATTCGATACCTAAAATATTTGCCGGGTTATGTAATGGTGCAAGCTCTGAACATTCACGTAATTTATCAAGCACATCCTCTGTAATTAATACTGAGTTTGTAAAGTACTCAGCACCATGTACAACACGGTGTCCAACCGCAGCGATCTCATCCATAGAATCAATCACACCATGCTCTTTAGATAACAAGGCGCTAATAACTGCTTCAACTGCATCCTTATATGTTGGCATTGGCACAGATATCTTTACTTTTTCTTTTCCTGTAGGTTCATGTTTAATCATTGATCCGTCTAATCCGATACGATCGCAAAGACCGATTGCTAATAAGGATTGATCTTGCATGTCTAATAATTGATACTTGAGTGAAGAACTTCCACAATTAATAACTAAAACTTTCATTGGCAATACTCCTATTTCTTTTTATATTTATTGACTAACTCAATTACGTTTAAGCACAACACCTTTATTATAGCTAAAAACTTGTTGACAGACAACCTTTTTTCGCATTTTTTTCAAGATTGTCTGTCAAACACCTGTTTTCACCTTATGGCTCAGGAGTCGGATCCGGTTCCGGCAATGCTACTAGATCAACATCTATTGTTGTTCCTACATTGATTTCTCCATTATGAGGATTTTGACTATCTATAATATCATTATTAGTATAGTCTCTATTAAAATTAAGTTTAATCTTAGCACCTTCGCGATTGATATCCTTCTGCCATTGTAGTATTTTGCTAACCGATTGTCCCGAAAAATCTCTCACCGGAACCAAGCCTTGTGACACTTCAAGGTTTAATGTTCTACCTATGGGAAGATAATCATTCCTATAGTTTTGATCAACAACCGTATCTACTTCTGAGCCATGGTATATTTCTTCTAAATCAAAGCTTATTTTATTTTCGGCACACCATGCAATCGCCTCATCTACAGTTAAACCTGTCAAGTCTCTAATGAAGGTTCCACCGTCAAATCCGGAAATTTTCACATCAATCTCTTCGTCAAGGTCAATATAATCCTCACGAATAGATTGATAAAGTATGGTGCCTTTTGGCTCTGTTGTGTTACGTATTATATCAAAATCAACAGAGATATCTGCACCTTTGGCATTCACTTCATTAACCCATTCTAAAAGATCTAACCTGGATTGACCGACAAAGCTTCGAATAGATAATGGCCCTAAAGATACACGAATCACAAGCTGTTCATCCTTTGGAATTTGTTTATCTCTATAGTTTTGAGAAATAATCTCTCCAACATCTTCATCTTCATCATAATATTCTTCGAATCGATAGCTCACATCATTTGCTTCGCACCATGCGATAATCTCAGCTTTATCCCATGACGTCATCTTGGGGACAATGACACCATCATCCGTTCCTGAGACTTCGACGTAGACAATAGCGTCCAAGGGAATATAGTCTTCTTTGATAGATTGGTCAAGTATGGTTCCTCGAGTTTTATTTGTATCAACGACATAGTCATAAGTAATGATAACTTGGCCACCTTTGGCATTCACATTCTTTTGCCATTCAAGTAGTTCTAGGCGACTACGCTCTTCAAAGTTATCAATCGTTATCTTTCCTAATGATTGATAGACATACATTTGTGCATTTGCCGGAATAATTCCTTCTACAATACTTTGTCCAAATAGCGTATCATAAGGATACTGATCATTGTAGCGCTCTACAAAATTCAAGGAAATATCATTTTCCATTGCCCAAAGTTCAGCCTCAAATTTTGACATATCTGTCATATCGATGACTTGAACACCTGAATTCTTGGCCACTTCTAGAATAACCGTGTCTTTTTGATCGACCATTGTACCTTTTTTTATGCTCTGGCTTAAAACGGTATCTTTTATCTTTTCTGTCGTCTCAACTTCTTTGAAAATAACAGTAATGTCCATGGATTCCGCTAAAACTTCAGCAGATTGGCGATCTAAGTTAATAAAGCTTGGAACACTAGCATTTCCTTTCGATACCCTTAACGTTACTATTGTATCACTCAATATTGATGCTCCTGCTTCTAAATCTTGGGAAATAACCATCCCGACATCTCTTGTACTTTCAACTTCTCGAACAAAGATTTGTATGTTTTTTAGACCCGCTAGACTTGATGCTTCAGAGGATGATAACCCGACAAAATTCGGTAATTCAACAGCTTCGCCAAGAGAAATCACAACTTCCAATACATCTTTTCTAGGCATTTCTTCACCACCTTTAACACTTTGACGAATAACCAATCCGGCTTCTACATATTCACTTTCTTCTTCAATAAAGGTCACCACAATTTTATTTTCTTCTGCCCATTTATTTACTTCGTTCTTCGTTGAACGATAAAAATCTTTGATTGTGATAAGATCAGATACTTCTTCCGGACCTCTTGATATGGTGATACGTACACGATTTTTTCGTAAGAATTCGTCCTCTGATCCATCAATGATTTTATATTCAATAACAAAATCTTCTTCGATTTTATCACTATTTTCACGTGTAATTGTTACTCCGGTTAATTGATTTTCTTCAATCCATTGTTGAATCTCAGGATAAGTTGCATTCTCTAAATCAATCATTTGAATTTTTTCTTCCGGATCCGGGCCTTTAGAAAAAATCACTTCTAGTTCTTTTCCTTTTTGAATACGCTCTCCGGCAGGAACACTTTGTTCCAAAACATAGTCTTTTTCAATATCTAGACTAAATTCTTGTTTGGCTATCAATGCAATATCATTTTTTTCCGTCCATTCACTCACTTGTCCCACATTCCATTCACTCATATCCGGGACTTCAACACCTCTAAACACCAAAAAATACAGGAGTAAAAAAACAATTCCTGCAATAATAATACCTCCAATAAGCATGGGTTTATAATTTTTTTTATTGGCAATGAAAACTTCTTCACCGAAGCTCTCCGGCTTCGGTGAAGAAAATTCATCCAAAAAACTTTTTTTCTCAGGTTCTTTTGACATTACTCGTTCCCTTTCATTTCTTCAAGTTTTCCTTCATTTAAACGTAAAGCAATATCTGAAGAAGCAGCAACATCATCGGAGTGGGTAACAAGAATAATTGTCTTACCATATTCTCTCGATAATCGCTTGAATAATTCGATGACCTCATTTGACGTTGCTGTATCCAACGCTCCTGTCGGCTCATCACCAAACACTAAGGATACATCTTTAGCTAAGGCTCTTGCAATTGCAACTCTTTGTTGCTCACCACCGGATAGCTTGTTCACTCGACGATCCGCTTTAGATTGTACAATTCCAACGCTACTTAATATCTTATAGGATAATTCCTTTTTATTTGGTGGAGCTTTTTTATCAGTAATATAAAAACTCGATTCTACATTTTCTACTCCGTTTAAATAATCAGTAAGATTGTATTTTTGAAAAATAATCGCCATACAATTTCTTCGATATTTCGTGAATCCGATTTTTTGAATATTTTCACCTTCGTATTCTATTGTACCGGATTCCGGTTTATCCAGTGCACTTGCTAACGCTAATAGTGTACTCTTTCCGGAACCTGAGGGTCCTAAAATTGTATAAAACTTTCCTTTTTCAAATGCATAGGATAATCCATTAAGAATTACGCGCTTTTTACCACCATCTATATAACTATAACTTACATTCTTTAATTCAAACTGTATTTCTTTTTCCATATCATTTACCCTCCCTAGTCTTGTAATACTTGTCGCGGTTTAAACATCATTATTATGGATAGCGGCACTAGACTTGCAAATATTAGTAACGCGATATTAATAACAAAGAGTTTAAAAATCACTTCTTGATTAATGGATACATTAAAGTCTTCTGCAATATTATTCATATCGACATCACCAAAGACACTTGTATCATAATACCCATAGTACATATTATTTCCTTGTCCTGGCGCCGACTCCTCTTCAACTAATTGATTTTCTACAATCCAATCACTGACAAAAGTGCTTGACACATTACTCATTAAAATAGCAAGGACAAAAGCGACTAAGCCGATACATAATATTTCATAGACAAATTGTAATATAATACGGAATTTTGATTCACCACAGGATAGCAACAAACCTACTTCAAACTTACGATCACGTACAAAAATACTGACAATGGCAATGATAATTATGATTCCTGCACCAAAAACAACCCAAATGAGTAACGAAGCGATTAAGGATATTAAGTCTAATGGTTTTGTTAATGTATCAAATTGTGTGGTTGCGGCATCTAAGTAGTTATACTCTGATGGCAATTTGCTTGTACTACGCTCTACAAATCCATCCACTTCAAGAGGGTCGTCTAACATAAAGATAATACGATTGACATATTCCATAACTTCTGTTTCTTCCGGATACATAGCCATCATCATATTACGATTAAATTCATAAGATACAAAAAATGTATTCCCCATATGTCCTTCTTGAATTCCGTCATAGATACCTAGCACCTCAAGTTCATATGTATTTTCTTCCCAATCAAAGAGTTCCATAAAATCTCCGACAACCAAGTTATTGCGTTCAGCGAGTTCTCGTGTAATTAACGCATAGGGATATCCATCTTTTACTTGAGCTTCCGTCGGAAAATTACCATCCAATAAAAAATAATTTCCTTCTGAAAATTCAAGTGGTTCTGCTACATTTCCACCGTTAAGTTGAAAATACACGTTATCCTTAATCTCATTACCTTCTTCATCAAAATATGTATTATCATAATATTCTTTTTGACCGTCACGTTCCCAATATTCTGCTGTTTTCATCGAATTACTCATTAATGAATTTGAATTCGTATAATACACTTGACTAACAACCGAATCTGTTGCAATATCTTCTGCAACAGTCTTTGATAGTTGCAGTTTCATATAGTCTTCTTCTGCCAGTTCTTCACTATAGGCTTTCTGATAATCCGCCTTATATTCAACCGCTGCACCCAGTTGCTTTCGTATATAAACTTTCGACTCATCAATACTGTTTTGAATAATAACACCGGTAAATAACAAACTAAATACAACAAATAGTATGGCAAAAATCATTAATACCTTTGCCGGTTTTCTAATCAAACTTAAGAAACCATGTTTTAAAATTCTCACACCACTTACCTCTTTTCTCTATATTTTATATGTTTTATATTGACCCTTAATGATTCGGGCGTCAAACCCTTTGATAATATTATCACATAATTAACCTCATTCCTATGCCTTTCTTGTTTTTTAATCCACTTTTAATGTTCATCTATTTAACCTTCTTTTAAGACGAACAAAGCACATAAAAAGTTTCATATAATATATAACAAATTTTAAAAAGTTTTGTTACAGTAAACATGAAACTTTTTCAAAAAAAAAAAAAAAAAAAAAAAAACAGCCACACAGCAATTTGCTATGCAACCGTCTTATATTATCAAATCATTATATATTAACTACGCGTTAACTTTACCTTTTGCTGTCTCTACTAAAGAAGTAAATGCAGATTGATCAT
>CAZVKG010000074.1:0-18588 GCA_964627665.1 uncultured Eubacteriales bacterium
GGAGATAATGACTTGTATAATCCAGTGAAATTCGGGTTATGACACAATCTGGCAACAACACCTGAAGAAGCGGCACAATCAATTGAAGAGAATGGCAATCCCATTCTTAGAACGTTTGATTAAAGTTTAAAACAAGGGGAGAAGGAGATGGTGTAATGAAAATGAAGATGAAGATGAAGGTAAGAACAATTGTGAGTGGATATATAATCCTTCTCCCGGCATTAATTGTTATGTTGATGTTTAACTTTTATCCGGTTATATGGTCGTTTTTAGTCAGTTTTAAAGAGACCAAGGCAATAGATATTAAGAATTCTGCATTGTATGAGATTCCGGGAGTCTTTGTTGGGATTGAAAATTATCAAAAAGTTTTAGATAATGATTTGTTTTTTAAATCCATTGTTAATACCGGATATTTTGCTATAATTTTTATTCCGTTTACATTATTGTTTTCTTTGTTATTGGCAATATATGTGAATCAGAAATTTAAAGGTGTAAATTTTTTCAGGACAATCATCTTCGTGCCTTACATCATTTCTGTTATTAGTTCAAGTCTTATATTTATGACACTATTTAATACTGAAGCAGGTTTTGTCAACGCAACGTTAGAGTTTTTTGGTATTCAAGGAATCAGTTGGTTAGGTGATGAACGTTTAGCAATGCCGGTTATTGCCTTAATGAGTATATGGCGTAGAGTGGGCTACTTTATGCTCTTGTATTTGGCAGGTTTGCAAAACATTCCTAAAAGCTTGTATGAAGCAGCTCAGATTGATGGGGCGAATTGGCTAGATAAGTTTAGAAATATAACAATACCTTTGTTATCAAAAATCACCATCGTTATTATGGTTTTACTTTTAAGAGATGCATTAACTATATTCCAAGAAGTGTTTGTTATGACTGGCGGCGGTCCCGGAAATTCAACAGTTACAGTACCGTTTTTGATATATCAGGAAGCCTTTAGTTACTTAAGATTTGGAACGGCAGCAGCAATGAGTTATATTTTATTTGTTATTGCAGTCATTGTTATTCTTGTACAGAATAAGATTATTATGAGAAAGGGGAAAGTAGAATGAAAAAAAATAGCAAAATGATCTTTAATTATGTAATTATGTTTGGCTTGATTTCTTTATTCTTAATTCCGCTTTATTGGTTATTGGCAGGAAGCTTCAAAAGTAATTTTGAGTTTAATCTTGTGCCGCCAACTATGTTTCCGAAAGAAATCATTTTTGGCAATTATAGTACTGCATGGACGCAATTAGGATTTAATAAAGCTTTTCAAAATTCTATGATTGTAACCATATCGACAACCGTATTAAATATGATTACAGGAACATTGGCCGGATTTATCCTCTCAAAGAAAAAGATTCCGGGAGGAAAGATTATTTTAGCCCTTATTGTCAGTGTTTTAATTGTACCACCGGCAGTCTTGTTGTTACCTTTGTATTTTATGATTGTTAAATTAGGTTTATATGACACCTTATCCGCTATAATATTTCCCTTTGCAGCCAATGCTTTTACTATTTTCTTCATGAAGCAATATATTGATGATATTCCCAATGACCTTATAGAGGCGGCAAGAATCGATGGAGTGGGTGAGTTTGGATTAATACCTAAAGTCATTGTTCCTCTATCGACACCGGCACTAGTCACCGTAGCTTTGATAAATTTTGTGGGAAATTGGAATGCATTCACAATGCCCTTGGTTTTACTTCGATCCAATGAAAAGTTTACATTACCCTTAAAGCAAGCGAAAATGGCGAATGCAACCGATGTTAACCAATGGACCCTTATTCTTGCAGCAACAGTACTATCCATTCTTCCGGTACTTGTTATCTTTATTGGATCTCAAAGATACTTTGTAAAAGGTATTATGGAAGGAGCGGTGAAAGGTTAATGCAGATGAACAGATGGCAAGACTATCTAAGTGAAGAATTGCTTAAAGATATTTTTCCAGACACTTTCGAGCTTTTAGGAGAACGTTTATTTGAATTAATTCAACCCTATTTGACAAAAGTTAAGCGGTTGAGCAAAACATATGATGAGCATGAGGTTATTTTAATAACCTACGGGGATTCTATATATACAGACCATGACAAGCCATTAAAAACATTGAAATATTTTGCACAAGACCACTTAAAAGGATTTATATCCGCTATTCACTTGTTGCCGATTTATCCATTTACATCCGATGATGGATTTTCAGTTGTTGATTACCTAAAAATTGATGAAAAGTTGGGCGACTGGAAAGATATCGATGCCATTAGTCAAGACTTTGACTTGATGTTAGATGCAGTCATTAATCACATATCAAAAGAAAGTCAATGGTTTAAAAACTATCAGCAGGGCATTAAGCCCTATACACAATTCTTTACAGAAAAAGAAGATGACTTTGATGTATCACAGGTGATTCGTCCACGGGCATTACCCTTGTTTCATACATATGAGACGGTAAATGGTCCCAAAGAACTATGGACAACCTTTAGTGAAGACCAGATTGATATTAACTATGCTTCAGTTGATCTTATTGTTGAAATTGCAAAGGTGCTTTTAAGTTATGGCGATCATGGTGCAAAATATATACGATTAGATGCTATTGGCTTCGCATGTAAAGCTTCGGGAACGACCTGCATGCATCTAAAGCAAACCCATAATCTCATTAAGTTGTATCGTCAGATGTTTGACCTATGCTTCGGTGATGTAAAGCTGATTACTGAAACGAATGTACCGCATAGTGACAATATCAGTTATTTTGGGAATGGCTATGATGAAGCACATATGGTGTATCAATTCCCCTTGCCACCCCTAACGCTGTATAGTTTTATAAGAGAAGATGTGACAAAAATGATGAAGTGGTTAGCAAGTATTCAGCCACCAAGTGATCAAACCACCTTTTTCAATTTTTTAGCATCCCATGATGGTATCGGAATGCGTCCCACAGAAGGCGTTTTGTCAGAAGAAGAAAAAGAGCTTATGGTTAATCAAACACTAAATAATGGTGGTAGAATAGGTTATAAATATAACCCGGATGGAACAAAATCGGCCTATGAATTAAACATTAATTATATGGATGCGTTAAAAATTGATGGAATGACCGAGGCTGAACATATTGATAAATTTATAGCGTCCCAAAGCATTCTATTAGCCTTACAAGGCGTTCCGGGAATATACATTCACAGTTTGCTTGGTTCATCAAATGATGAAGAAGGAGTAGAAGCGTCAGGTATTAACAGACGGATCAATCGAGAAAAGCTGCAATTAAGGGAACTCGAAGATCAACTCAATACCCTGAGTCGAAGAAGTCAGGTTCTTAATAGATTTAAGCGTTTACTTGAGATCAGAAAGCAGCAGACGGCATTTTCCCCCATGTCCATTCAAAAGATTGTTGACAGTGAGCCTGAACTATTTACAATCATAAGAGGTCAAGAAAATCCTGTTTTGGTCGTCGTTAACGTGTCTAAGCGTGAGATACTCAGTGAAAAATTATCCGTAAATAATGGAGCTGATTTAATCACTGGGGAAGTCTTTGATGGAGCTAGGAAAATTAAGCCATATGAAGTCTTGTGGATCAAAATATAATGTCAAATAATAGAGTCAATAAATCAAGGTTAATGCTTTGGTTTATTGATTTTTTATGCTATAGTGAAGAAAAAACGGTTTAATTGAAGGGAGAACATTTTGATGCAAATACCTTATAGACAAATACACTTAGATTTTCACACATCACCAGATATTCACGACGTTGGAATCGATTTTAATCCGGAAGCATTTATTAAAACCTTAAAAGAGGCCCATGTTAACGGTATCAATATTTTTGCCAAATGTCATCACGGAATGAGTTATTATAAAACAAACATTGGTAGACAGCATCCTTCTTGTAATATAGACTTATTAGCTTCTATGTTGTCTGCCCTAGAAAAAGAAAATATTCCTGCAAATATATATTTTCCGATCGGCTGGGAAGAAACGGCGGCAGAAAATGAAGCCTGGCTAGAAGTATCACCGGAAGGGATCTTAGGAGGCAAAAAACCTTTTGAAGATGCCTATTATACATGGAGAAAACTGTGTCTTAATAATAAAGAATATAGAGCATTTATCAAAAAACAAGTCAAAGAAATTATGGATAAGTATAGGTTTTCAGGATTTTGGTTTGACATTATTTTTCAAGAACAATGTTTATGTAAGACATGTATGGCTGAAATGAAAGCAAACAATATGAATCCGACAAGTGAAGCGGAACGATTAAAACATGATTTCAAGGTATTAAAAGAGTTCCAAAAAGATATTTATCAGTATGTGAAAGAAATTGATGAAAATAAAACTGTTTTTTTTAATAGTCCCTGGACACCGGATGGCGGATATGAAAAAGAGTACAATATTGAAGAAAGATCCCAGTATCAAACTCACATTGAAGTGGAATCCTTACCTTCTGAATTATGGGGATATAATCTCTTTCCTTTATATGTGAATTACCATAACCGAAATAATGGGGAGTGTATTGGGATGAATGGGAAGTTTCATAATGCTTGGGGAGACTTTGGGTCCCTTCGTAACGAAGAGGCATTAGAATTTGAATGTTTTCGAATGCTTATGAATGGTTCCAAATGTTCCATCGGAGATCAACTGCATCCAAGGGGTGTTCCTGATGAGGCAACATATAAGCGAATTGGTCATATATATAGTCAGATTGAGGCACGTGAAGAATGGTGTATTAAGGATAAAAAAATCGCTGAAATCGGTATTATTATGGCACATCAAGCGTTTGAGAAGGAAATGCTTCCGGATGAAGGTGCTTTGCGTATGATGCTTGAATTGAAACAGCAGTTTGATTTTATAGATTGGCAAGATGATTTCAGCAAATACAGATTGCTGATACTTCCTGATTTTGTTTACTTTGATCAAGAAGCAGCAGAGAAAATCAGCGCATATATCGAAAAAGGTGGAAAAGTGATTGCTAGCCATAAGTCAGGACTTGACATAGAGAGCGACGCATTTATATTTAAAGAAGCAGCAATCGAATATAAAGGCGACGCTGAATACACACCCATGTATATCGATCTTAGGGGATATAAGGACGGTATTGATGACATGATCTATTCTCTCTATGAAACAGGATCAAAAGTCATGGCTAAAAATACTGAACAGATTGAAGCGGCTTTATATAAACCGTATTTCAATAGGAAATATGATCGTTTTTGTTCTCATCGACAATTTCCTTATGATACCAAGGTGGAGGAAGCAGGCATTGTTAAAACGGAAAATGTAATATATATCAGTCATCCTCTATTTACAGATTATATGACGAATGGTGTAAGAGTGTATCGGGAGATTATTCAAAACTCTATCCATGAGCTAATAGGAAAAACTATTATTGAAACAAACTTACCCAACAGTGCTGAAGTGACTGTGAGAAAGCAAGGCAATCGACTTATAGTACATATGAGTCATTATATTGCTGAAAAAAAGTCGAAAAAACTAGAATTGGTTGACACAAAACTTCCGGTTTATAATATCGAGATGACCATAAATATCGGGAATATAATGGGTCAAGAAGAGAATAAACCACAAAAAGTATATCTCGCTCCGGAAAGGCAAGAGATTGACTTTGACTATAGAGAAGGCAGGTTAATGACTAAGATAGAAAGGTTGTATGGACATAGTATGTTAGTTATTGAATTCTAAGCGACAAAGCTATTTGATAATTCTGAAAATTAGGAATATAATAGAAGTAACGCCATATAGACAATGAAAAAGGGGAGGTTAATATGACCAAAGAAAAGAAAGATGATACGGATGATATACAAGAGAACAGTCAAAAATTTCCGGTAGTAGGAATTGGAGCTTCTGCTGGCGGATTGGGCGCATTTGAAGAATTTTTTTCCGGAATGCCAGAGGATAAAGATCCTGATATGGCTTTTGTTTTGGTGCAACATTTAGCGCCGGATCATAAAAGTATGCTAACAGATATAATTAAACGATATACAAAAATGCAAGTATTTGAAGTGGAAGATGGTATGGATATAAAAACGAATTGCACCTATATCATCCCACCGAATCGAGATATGGCTTTATTAAATGGAACCCTTCAGCTTTTTGAACGTAATTTATCTAAAGGGCAAAATATGCCGATTGATTATTTTTTCCGTTCTTTGGCCAAAGACCAAAAAGAGAGAGCTATTTGTGTCATACTATCAGGTACGGGAAGCGATGGCTCTTTAGGACTTAAAGCGATTAAAGAGGAAGGTGGCATAGCGATTGCCCAGAGCACGGATTCTGCTGAATATGATGGTATGCCTGCCAGTGCAATTGAAACTGGTTTAGTGGATTATCAACTTCCGCCAAATGAGATGGTAAAGCAGTTAATGTCTTATGTAACCCATGCCAGTTGGATGTCAAATACACCGGCAGTTACAAATAGGCCAACTAACGAAAATTTGCTCAAAAAGATATTTCTCCTTATTCGTAATCAAACCGGACACGATTTTTCCAAATATAAACCAAGCATGATTAACAGACGAATTGAAAGAAGATCGGCAGTTAATCAGATTGAAACGATGACGGATTATGTGAAGTTTTTACAACAAACACCTGAAGAAGTTGATGCATTACTGCGTGATCTTTTGATTGGTGTGACCAGTTTTTTCAGAGACAAGGATGCCTTTAAAAAGCTCGAAGAAGAAATAATACCCATGATTTTTGAAGACAAAGCTGAAAATTCAACGATTAGAGTCTGGTGCGCGGGATGTTCCACCGGCGAAGAAGCATATTCGATTGCAATTCTTTTACAAGAATATTTGGATAAAGTAAAAAAAAGATATCACATACAAATTTTTGCAACGGATATTGATAAAGAAGCTATTGATATAGCAAGAAAAGGCATTTATCCAACTAGCATTAAGGAAGATGTTTCACCAGAGAGGCTTAAACGGTTTTTTATAGGCGAGCACGGAGATACGGCGTATCGTATTAATAAGACGATAAGAGAAATGCTCGTTTTTTCGGAACAGAGTATTATTAAAGATCCACCTTTTTCAAAGATTAACTTTATTTCATGTAGAAACCTATTTATTTATCTGAGTAGTGAACTTCAAAAGAAACTCATTCCGCTCTTTCACTATGCATTAAAGCCTAAAGGAATATTGTTTTTAGGCAGCTCGGAGACTGTGGGCGATTATGAAGAATTATTTAAAGCTTTGGACCGAAAATTAAAATTTTATCAATGTAAGGAAGAAACAGAAGAAGCTAAAAAAAACATAGTGAGTCATATTTTACCGACAGCTATAGAAACAAAGTCAAACAATAATAAAAAGGAACAAAAAAATGAACACTTACCAAAACAGTCCTTAAAAGAAATTACTGAAAAAGCTATCTTTAGTGAGAGTGCAATTCCCGGAATTTTAATTAACGAAAATGGGGATGTTTTATACATTCATGGACGAACCGGGATGTTTTTAGAACCGAGTGAAGGCGAAATCGGTATGAGCAATATATTTACGATGGCCCGTGAAGGTTTAAAGCGTGAATTAAAAGTGGCCCTTCACAAGGCGATTGAATCCCAAAAAACGATCCGATCACCAGAAATAAGCGTTAAAAGCAACGGTCACTACACAAAGACTAATTTAACAGTAAAACCGGTGAAGGCGGAATCGGCCTCCACAAAAGATCAGTCCTTGTATATTATTTTACTTGAAGAAATTAAGACGCAAGAATATACAAATAAGGAGCAAAGTACAGAAGAAAATACCGAGACAGATCCTGTGGACTTAAATGTTCAAGTAGAAGAATTAAAAGCAGAGTTACGTATAAAGGACGAATATTTAAAAGTTGCAAATGAAGAACTTGAAACTTCAAACGAAGAGCTTAAATCCTCTAACGAAGAGATGCAGTCAGTAAATGAAGAACTGCAATCTACTAATGAGGAGCTTGAAACATCCAAAGAAGAGTTACAATCCATGAATGAAGAGCTTACCACCGTGAATTCGGAACTTCAAGTGAAGGTACATGATTTATCTCAGGTTAATAATGATATGAATAATCTCCTATCAGGAACAAATATAGCCACAATTTTTCTTGATCGCGAGCAAAATATTTTGAGATTTACACCAACAGCCAATAAAATCATAAATCTTATATCAAGCGACATAGGACGACCGGTGGCCCATATCGCATCAAATTTAATTAATTATAAGCAAATGAGTGGGGATGTAAAAACGGTGTTAGAAACATTAATACCCAAAAACATTCAGGTTCAAACCATTGATGAAAAGTGGTTTGACATGATTATACAACCTTACCGGACCATTGAAAATGTCATAGAGGGAGTTGTTTTAACCTTTGTAGATATAACTGAAGCTAAGAATGCCAGAGATGAGCTTGCTGTTTCCGAAATGAGATATCGAACCTTATTTGAAACGGCGCAGCAAGGTATTTTGATTCTAGATGGAGAAACCGGAAGAATCAAAAAGGTCAATCCGTTTTTAATCGAACTGTTAGGCTATCCTGAAAAAAAAATCCTAAAAAAAGAGATATGGGATATCGGTTTATTGAAAGATGTTGTAGAGAACAAGGAAAACTTTTTAGAGTTGCAAAAGAAAAAGTATATTCGTTATGAGGATTTACCCTTAGAAACTGCCAATGGGGAAAAAATAGCTGTGGAGTTCATTAGCAATGCATATGAAATAAAGCAGACCAAAATCATACAATGCAATATTCGAGTAATTCATCATAATTAGAAATCAGAATTTGATGAGGAGGAGTATCATGAAGAAAAAGAAAGATTTGCGCTTAGCAGCTGAAGAATTTATTCATAAAGAAGGTAAGTATAACGATGAAAATTTAGAAGACTTATCTTTTGAAGAAATAAAACTGCTTGTTCACGAACTTAAAGTACACCAAATCGAACTTGAAATGCAAAATGAGGAACTTCGAAGAACCCACGCGGAACTAGAACAGGTGAAGGCTAAATATTTTGATATATATGATTTGGCGCCGGAAGGTTATCTTATTTTATCCGAAGATGGCCAAATAATCGAGACCAATTTGACCGCTGCTACCATGCTTGGACAAGCAAGGCGTGATCTTACTAAAAAGCAATTAACCCATTATATAAGTAAAGAAGATCAAGATAGTTATTATTTACATAGAAAAGAGCTTTTTGAATCCCTAGAACCTCAAGAGTGCGAATTAAGAATGTTAAAAAATGATGGTTCATTATTTTGGGGGCATATAAAAGCAACAGCTGTGATTGATGACGGAATCCCCATGTGTCGACTAGTTTTAAGTGATGTTACTAAACGTAAGACGATTGAAATTCAACTTCAGCAGAGTATGGACGATTTGCTGGAATCGCAACGAATTGCTCGCTTAGGAACATGGAGAATGGATTTAGTGACTAACGAGATTGCGTGGTCGGAAGAACTTTATAAAATCTATGGTTTAGATCCAACTGGTTCACCACCACCCTTCATAGAGCATATAAAGTTATTCACTCCAGAAGGTTGGGAAAAATTATCAACGGCTATAGAGCAGACTAAGACATCCGGAATACCTTACGAACTAGAGTTAGAAACAGTATTAAACGATGGCTCTCACGGATGGATGTGGGTGCGTGGTGAAGGCCAAAAGGATTCAAAAGGTCATGTGATTTCTCTGTGGGGAGCGGCCCAAGATATTACTGAACGCAAAAAAAATGAGGAAAAGTTGTTTTACTTAAGCAATCACGACCATCTTACAGGATTACATAATCGAAGATATTTTGAACGGGAATTAGAGAGGTTAGATACAAAAGAAAACCTTCCTTTATCTATTATTATGTTTGATGTTAATGGATTAAAACTGGTCAATGATTCATTTGGACATGAGTTAGGAGATGTACTTTTTAAAAAGGCTGCAGAAACAATTAATCAAGTATCGCGCGATGAAGATATTGTTGCTAGAATCGGGGGAGACGAGTTTGTTCTTGTTCTACCTAAGACATCGGCATACGAAAGCGTCGAAATCGCCAACCAAATTAAAGCGTTGACGACAAAAGAAATTGTTGCAAATATTGAATTATCCATTTCTTACGGATATGATACGAAGGAGTTGGAGAATCAATCCATTTCAACAATTGTTGAAAATGCTGAAAACTTTATGTATAAATACAAATTATATGAACGGACCAGTCTCCGAAGTAAAACTATCGAGCTCATCATGACGACATTATTTGAAAAAAGTCATGGTGAAAAACAACATTCAAACAGGGTTAGTAGCATTTGCCATGCTATTGCTTTGGAGATGAAGTTGGATAAGGATATAGTCAAACAAATGGGGACAGTTGGTCTCATTCATGATATCGGTAAAATAGGTGTCGATGAGAAAATACTTAATAAGACGGGAAAACTAACAAACGGTGAAAGAGTTGATATTGAAAAACATCCTGAGATTGGTTGGAGGCTACTTAGTTCTACTAATGAATTTGCAGAGTTTGCACAATTAGTTATTGATCATCATGAAAAGTGGGATGGAACCGGATATCCCCATGGACTTAAAGGTGAAGCCATACATCTTGAAGCAAGAATACTTTCTATTGCCGAAGCTTATGATGCAATGACGACAAAAAAAAGTTATCGAAAAGAGTTGACCAAGGAAGAAGCGATTAAAGAGCTTATGCGATGCTCAGGAACTCGTTTTGATCCTGAAATCGTAAAGGTATTCGTAAATCGAGTCCTATCAGATTCTGAAAAACTCTGAAATTAAAATATAAAAAGAAAATGAAATGTAGCCATAGCTACACAACATGATGTTGCTTTATGTTATCATATATTTAGTGGTTCATGAAGAAAACACATAAACCAACATAGAAACTAATGATCAAGAGAACGTCTGCTGAATAGGATTCAGGGACAGGAAAAGGAGTAGTGATTTTAAATGTTTTGTTATCAATGTCAAGAGGCAGCTAAAGGAACAGGGTGTGAAGTAAAAGGAGTATGTGGTAAAACTCCGGAAGTAGCAAACTTACAAGATTTACTTATCTACACAGTAAAAGGAATTTCTGATATTGTAGTTAAGGGTGGTATGAAGCCGGAAGATTTAGGTGATATCAACGAAGTTGTCTTAGATAGTTTATTTAAAACGATTACAAATGCCAACTTTGATGCAGAAGCTATCAAAAAGCAAATTCGTAAAAACATCGAAATCCGTGATGGGTTAGCCCAAAAAGTGACAGCAAATCTCCATGACGCAGCTACATTTACAGTAAGTACTGATGAAGATATGGAAGCAAAAGCAGAAACATGTGGTGTACTTTCAACGGAAAATGAAGACGTACGTTCTCTTCGAGAATTAATTATATATGGAATGAAAGGTTTAGCGGCATATACACATCATGCATATAACCTTGGCAAAGAAGATAATGACATTTATGCCTTTGTATATGAAGGAATGGCAGCAACATTAGATGATACTTTATCTGCAGATGACCTTGTAGCCCTAACCCTTAAAACAGGGGAATACGGCGTAAAAGCAATGGCTTTACTAGATTCTGCAAACACAACAGCATATGGTAATCCGGAATTAACAAAAGTAAATATTGGGGTAAGAAACAATCCGGCAATCCTTATTTCAGGACATGATTTAAATGATCTTGAAATGCTACTTGAGCAAACAAAAGGAACCGGCGTTGACGTTTATACACATAGTGAAATGTTACCCGGTAATTACTATCCAAAATTTAAAGAGTATGATAATTTAGTTGGAAACTATGGAAATTCATGGTGGAAACAAAAAGAAGAGTTTGCAACCTTTAACGGACCGATTCTTTTCACAACGAACTGTATTGTACCTCCAACGGATGGATCTGAAAAACGTATTTTCACATCAGGTTCAGCAGGATATCCCGGATCTATTCATATAGAAGCGGATGAAAAGGGTTGGAAAGATTTCTCAGCAGTCATTGAAATGGCAAAAACATTGCCAGCTCCGACAGAAATCGAAACCGGAGAAATTATTGGTGGATTTGCCCATGCACAAGTTTTTGCATTAGCAGATAAAGTTGTCGATGCAGTTAAATCCGGTGCTATTAAAAAATTCTTTGTTATGGCCGGTTGTGACGGACGTATGAAGTCAAGAGAATACTACACAGAGTTTGCAGATAAATTACCTGCTGACACAGTAATCTTAACAGCAGGTTGTGCAAAATATCGTTATAATAAGTTACCTCTTGGAGATATTGGCGGGATTCCACGTGTGCTTGATGCAGGCCAATGTAATGATTCTTATTCATTAGCAGTGATTGCACTTAAGCTTAAAGAGGTCTTCGAATTAAATGATATTAATGAATTGCCGATTGCCTACAACATTGCATGGTATGAGCAAAAAGCGGTTATTGTTCTTCTTGCCTTATTATACTTAGGGGTTAAGAATATCAAATTAGGACCAACATTGCCGGCATTCTTATCTCCAAACGTTGCCAATGTACTTGTTGAAACATTTGGAATCAATGGAATCAACAACGTTGAAGATGATATGGAACAATTATTAGCATAATTTAGTGATAACTTTTGCATCATTTCTAGTTATAAATACCTAGAAATGATGCTTTTTTCTTTTTTAGGGCTATGTTATGATAAGGGGGAGTATAATAATAGGAGGTGCCCTATGGACGAAGTGAATCCTAGGAAAATTGATGAAATCAAAGAAACAATGCTTCAGACAGGGTCATGGACATGGAATTATCAAAGACAAGAAAGTATTAGTGTCTCAAAAGGACTTTGTAATATTTTGGGAAGAATGTACACGAATACTATATCCATCAAAGAAATCAAAGCCTTAATCACAAGCCAAGAACTTAAGGAAATGGTAGAAAAATATAAATATCACGTAGGTCGACATGATATAGAAGCAGATTTTTACTTTCACATTAAAATTCATGATGGGCAGATTGCCTGTACTCATCAGCGAATACATATAATATATGACGAACAAGGCAATGTCACAGATCTTATCGGAGTTGTCATGAATCATACCCACCAACCCGATAGAGATTTAGATACTCGACTACAGGATGAAAAATTTTATCGCTTATTTGGCGACGCACCAATTGGAATAGCTCTTATGCGATTAGATGGTACATGCATTTTGGCAAATAAGAATCTTAGTGAAAGTGTTCAATATAAAGAGTATGAGTTAAAGAATTTACCTTTTCAGATGCTCGTTGACGATGAGGATCAGCACACTTTTTTGAAGATGTATCAATCCGTTATTCAACAAAAAATTGCTTCCTTTCGAAAGGAGTATCGTTTAGTTGCAAAAGACGGAACACGAACATGGACGAGTATTACGATTACCTCAGTAGAAGACTCAAATCATGTCTTAAAATATTTGATTGTCATGATTCAACCAAGTCTTCGAACAGAAAAGACTACCGTTCGAACAAACCTTATCCGATCAATTAAAGAAGAGTTATCCGATTTGTCCTTAAAGGATAACACAACCGGATTGTATACACGCCAATACGCCCTTCGTAAGATCAAAGAATTTATACTTGCTTTTTACGAACGTCATATGACCTTTGCGGTTTTAATGGTTGATGTGGATCATATTCATAAAATTAATCAACAGTATGGACATGAGTGTGGAGACTATGTGATTTACACGCTATCGGAAGTCTTCAAATCATTAACACGCGAGGCTGATGTCTGTTCAAGATGGGGAGGAGAAGAGTTTATACTGGTGTTCCCTGAAATCGAAGTTGATATTGCTGAAAAACTTGCTGAGCGTTTACGTAATGATGTGAAAGATACAATTATTCTCTGGGAAGGTAAAGAAATCCATATGACAGTCAGTATTTTTGTTACGTCATATACAGAAGATGATACCTTGAAAATATTTGTAAATAAGATTGATCATGTTCTCTATGACGCCATCAAAGAAGAACGCGACACCATAAAAGTTATCTAAACTATTGTTTTTTTTAAAAGATTATGCTATACTCCCTCTAATGACAAGACAGATAAGTTTACATGTTGTAGATGGAGGAATCATGGAGTTAATCGAGCAAATACTTAAGTTGAAAAAAGAAAAAAACGCCTTAATTTTGGCGCATTATTATCAAATTCCTGAGATTCAAGATGTTGCTGATTTTGTAGGAGATTCTTTGGCCTTAGCAAAAATCGGTGCTTCTGATGCTCGGGATTTAATTGTTTTATGTGGTGTTCGGTTTATGGGTGAAACAGCTAAAATTCTTTCAAAGAATAAAAAAGTACTGGTTCCATCCTTGGATGCGGGCTGTCCAATGGCAGACATGGTGGATGCAAAAGACTTGCAAAGATACAAGCAAGCAAATCCAAATCGAACGATTGTATCATATGTTAATACGACAGCAGAAGTTAAGACATTAACAGATATTTGTGTAACCTCATCGAATGCATTAAATATTATGGAAAAACTTGAAGGTAAGCGGTTTTTGTTTTTACCGGACCGTAATTTAGGGACACATATTCAATCACAAATGCCAGAAAAGGACATAGAATTGTGGCCGGGGTTTTGCTTGACCCATCAACGTTTGCGTCGTGAGGATGTCCTAGAACTTATGGAAGCTAATCCAAGTGCACAGGTTCTTGCCCATCCGGAGTGTAACCAAGGTGTTTTGGGAGTGGCTGATTATATCGGTTCGACAAAAGGAATCCTGGATTATGCAAGAAATAGCCAACATAAAGAATTTATTATTGCGACTGAAGACGGAATCATGCACCCTTTATCTAAGGATAATCCGAATAAAAAATTTATATTGGCCTCACCACGCTTGGTCTGCATGAACATGAAGAAGAATTCCTTGCAAGGACTTTATCGATGTTTATTGGAAGAAAGGAATGAAATCTTATTAGATGAGCAAACGATTGAACTTGCAAAAAAACCGTTAGACCGTATGTTAGCCATGAGTTGAGAAGGGATATAGATGAAAACAATAAAAAAAGATGTTGTTGTTTTAGGATCCGGATTATCTGGCTTATATACAGCCTTACATATTGATTCGTGCTATGATATTACCGTTGTCTCTAAAGAAACTGTTGAAAAGTCGAATTCTTTTTTAGCTCAAGGTGGAATCGCTTCATGTATGAATGCAGAGGACTCCTATTTGGAGCACTTGAAAGATACCTTTAGGGCAGGCGCCAATGTCAATGATTTTGATGCCGTTTCATTATTGGTAAAAGAAGCGCCGAGTGAGATTCATAAGCTGATTGAATTAGGTGTTGAATTTGATAAAGATGAAAACGGAATGATATTAACAACCCTTGAAGGAGGCCATTCTCACCGACGAATTCTTCATGCAAATGGGGATGCAACCGGAAAGATTATTATGGAGACCGTTGTCTTGCAAGCAATCCATAAAGAAAACATCCGTATTTTTGAAAAATCAATGGCTATTCATATTGTTATGCAAGCCGATGGACAGGTTGGTGGCGTAATTATATTACAAAACGATCAAAAGATTTTCATACAAACATCGATACTTGTCATAGCAACAGGGGGGATCGGAGCTCTTTATCAAGATACAACAAACCATAGCTTTTCGACGGGAGATGGGATTGCATTAGCAGCTAACGTAGGGTGTGACCTTGTGAATATGTGTTTTATTCAGTTCCATCCGACAGCATATTATTCGCCTTCCGGTCAACAACGGTTTTTAATTTCAGAAGCCTTAAGAGGTGAAGGGGGAATCTTACGGAATCATCTCCGGGAAGCCTTTATGGTAAAATATGATGGGCGAGGCGATTTAGCACCTCGTGATATCGTTGCACGAAGTATTGAAAAAGAAATTCGAATGTCGAATCAAAAACATGTATGGCTTGATATGACACATAAAGACAAAGTTTTTCTTATGAAACGGTTTCCTTCGATATATCAATTTTTGTCAAAGCAAAAAATATATATGGAAAAAGATTTTATACCTGTCGCCCCGGTGGCGCATTATTTTGTTGGCGGGATTATGGCGGACCTTAATGGCGCAACCAACGTACAAGGCATATATGCATGTGGAGAGGTATCTTCTACCGGAGTGCATGGAGCCAATCGTCTAGCAAGTAATTCCTTATTAGAATGTATTGTGTTTGGAAAACGAGCGGCACTTCATATCAATGAAACATTGAAACAAGAAGCGAACTCAATGAAAGATCAAGATATTAGCATTGAAAAATCCATGGAAGATAGTGTTGATTATCAGAGGTGCCAAAATATGGATGTAACAATGAAAGAAGTCATTCAAAGGATTATGTCAGACCATGTTGGAATTGTTCGAACGCAGAAAGGTTTAGAAGAAGCCTATCGACGCATGCAAGACGTTTTAGAGGGTCTAACAAATACGTCTGTAGGATGCCAGGTGTATTATGAGCTACTTAATATGTGTCAGGTAAGCATGGCAATTATTGAAGATGCAATGCGTCAAGAAAGCATCGGATGTCATTATAAAGAAAAAGCATATATGGAGGTTTTGTCGTGAAAGGTGCTATTAATCGAATAGAATTAGAAAGACATATCTTGGCATGGCTTGAAGAAGACATGCCTTTTGGTGATGTAACAACAGATGCAATATTAGATGAAACAATCTTAGGGTCTGGAGCTTTAATCGCAAAAGAATCAGGTGTCTTATGTGGAATTGAAATTTTTGAAATGATCTATGAATGTATTGATAAAAAGGTAAAAATAGACAAGAAAAAAAGTGACGGTATGAAAATAGAGGCAGGTGATGTTATTGGAGAAATATCAGGTCCCATTGCCAGCATTTTAAAAGGGGAACGATTAGGACTGAATATTATGCAGCGATTAAGCGGGATTGCAAGCAAGTCTCAAATCTATGCTGAAGCAGTAAAACAATATGATACTAAGATTGTGGACACACGAAAAACAACACCTGGACTTCGTAGCTTAGAAAAATATGCTGTACGCGTTGGAGGATGTACAAATCATCGGTATAGTCTTAGCGATGCGGTAATGATTAAAGATAATCACATCGCAGGAGCAGGGTCAATAACAGAGGCGGTACGACGGGTAAAGGCCTGTATTCCTCATACAGCTAAGATTGAAGTTGAAGTTGAAACTTTTAATGAATTAAGAGAAGTCATACATACCGGTGTCGATATTATTTTGTTAGATAACATGACAACCGAGCAATTAAGAAGAGCGGTACGCTTTGTTAAAGAACATGCAAAAAAAGCGATTTCTCTAGAAGCGAGTGGAAATATGACCTTAGAACGATTGCCGGAAGTTGCTGCTACAGGGGTTGATATTATCAGTGTCGGGGCTTTGACGCATTCGGTAAATGCTCTAGATATCAGTTTGAAATTTGAAAAACCAGTGGTCAAATGATAAAAATTGTGGGATAATAAGCATATGAAAAATATTATATTAATAGGAATGTCCGGCGCAGGGAAATCAACACTAGGTATTTTATTGGCAAAGGCCATGAATTACGATTTTATGGATACAGACGTATTGATTCAACAGCAAGAAGGGCAACTACTTCAAGAAATCCTTCAAGAAAAAGGGATTGAGCGATTTAAAGCCATCGAAGAAGAGGTCATTTGTCAAATGAATCCGTTGAATACAATTGTTGCAACCGGAGGAAGTGTTGTTTATTCGGACAAAGGTATGAAACATCTTAAAGAACGAGGTACAATTGTCTATATCGCTGTAGACTTTGAAGAAATTCAAAAAAGAGTGAAAAACATTCATACGCGAGGGATTGTTATGGGTCCCGACCGGAGTTTGCGGGATGTTTATTTAGAACGTGTTATGCTATACGAAAGGTATGCCGATATAACTGTGGATATTAAGCAAGAAACCATTGAAGAGACGGTATCACTGCTCGTGGAATTATTAGAAAAAGAAGGAGAACAATGATTAAATTAGGTGAATTTCAAACATTAACCATGGTACGACGAACGGATTTTGGAATCTATTTGTCGGATGATCCAATGGAAGATCCAGAAGGTATATTATTACCCAACAAGGAAGTACCTGAAAATATTGAAACAGGAGACCAATTAGAGATTTTTGTATATAAAGATTCCGAAGATCGATTAATTTGTACGACCCATACCCCGAAAATCTCTATGGGAGAAATCAAAAAGTTACGTGTTGTTCAGTTGACGAAAATCGGAGCTTTTTTAGACTGGGGATTATTAAAAGACCTCTTTTTGCCATTCAAAGAGCAAATCGGTCGAATTAAAGAAGGGGAGTCATACCTGGTTGGTCTATATATTGATAAATCAGATCGTTTATGTGCTACAATGAAGCTGTCAAAATTATTGTCAGCAGAGTCACCATTTAACGAAGGTGACCGCGTAAAAGCGACAGTTTTTAGTATGAATAGAGATTACGGACTATTTGTCGCTGTAGAGAATAAATATCATGGATTACTTCCACAAAAAGAAGTGACAAAACATTATGAACTAGGTGATGAGCTCCATGCCAAGATCAGTAAAATAAATAGTGACGGAAAGTTAGTCTTGAGCTTAAAAGAAGATGGCTTTGCACAAATGGAAGCGGATGAACATGTAGTCTATGATGCGCTTATTAAAAATGATGGTTTTTTACCCTTGAATGATAAATCGGATA
>CAZVKG010000075.1:0-17749 GCA_964627665.1 uncultured Eubacteriales bacterium
TTGATTCTAAAATGTCTTTGATAGAAAAGTAGGACTTTCCTATCAAAATAAAAAAGAGGGAAGAGCTTACAGCTATTCCCTCTAATAATATGATTGTCGGCATTAAAAACAATACAACATATACAGTGAATTCATTTTCCAGCAATGAACTTGATTATATCTTCTTATATTCTGATGGTCTAATTGAGCATATAGATGTAGATATTGATGACGCTAAGATTCAATTAGAAAACAGTCTGATTACAGGTGAAAATACAACAAACCCATTCACACATCATGTATTAAACACAATGCTGGGGGAAAAACCCATTGATGATGACATCACCTTATGTCGTTTAAAATTATATCCTTAATTTCAGATTTTTATATTGTCCACTCACCATGAACAACCCCAACAAGATACAATTGTCCGGCATCTTCTACAAACACGAGTCGAAGCGAACGCCAATCCATTCCTGAAAATTGAGGGTCAAATCCTGAAAAGTGAAATTCGACAAAGTCACCGTTTGAATACACATCATCATGATTATCAAGCATATTACCGACTTGAATCGCATTATTATTGCCAATAACTTCCGGATTTGCAAAATCCTGATCATAAATAAATCGATCGTAATAGTCTGCAAAGGTCAAGTCAATCGGATCTCCCGTGCCATCATAAGCTCCCCAGTTATAAACTGATGTATCCGATGCAATATTGGCAATATCATTTGGCGTCATAATAATATCCGAAGTTGCATTTACATAGAAATATGGAGAAAATCTTACTCCAAGTGTCGGATGAACCCATCCGCTAAGCGCAGCATAATCTTCTGTTTTTATCAACTCAATCACTTCTAAACCAGCAACAATTAATTGGCCGGAAGATGACAATGTAAGCGGTTCAATTTCTTCTTCGAGAGCCATTTCTAATTCTTCATTCAAATCGAGTATTTCTTGATTCAATACTTCTATCTCTTGACCTGCTGTCTCTAGCTTGTCTTCTAAACTTGCACTTTTTGAAATCTCACCACTCAATTGTTGTTCTAAATCATCCCGTTCCATTTCAAGTTCATCAAGATTCCTTGTACCTGTTTGACAACCTACAAATAGAAATACAATAACGAGTAAAAGTATGATGTTTTTCATAAAACTCATTCCTTTCTGTTAACAACTTTTAACAGTTCCTGTGATACCGCTTCCGGATTTGGAACTAAAAATCTCGCCTTTTTCTTGTTGCGAAGGTCTTCTAATTCCAACACGGCTGTTTCTCCCCATAAAAATTTTGCCAACACATTATACGGCTCTTGATGAACCGATATTTTTAGATCTGAACAGTTCGCTTTAAATTTAACCGGTTCTTTTGATACGCGGTTTGCATTAAACCAAAGCGTATCTTCATCGATGAGTATATTACCAAACCATGAATTGTATATGCGTGTATTGTATAAACATGGCAAAAACCAATAATTTTCGTCCACCCCTTCAACATCATAAAAGCGATCCACTGCTTTTGTTATCCATAATTTCTTGACAAAATAAAAAATTGCCCATACTAAAATAACTTTAAAAAAATAGTCCGCCAATACTTCCGGAGTAAAAAAGGTATCTGCCATATTCTCAGATAAGAGTCCAACATACTTATAAATACCAACACCTATAATAGCTAATAAAATAACACCTGCATGTAACCCATATAAAATTTTCTTCAAATACTCCTGATATTTTCCATATTCAACGACTGCCTTCATTTTTAATGTCCTCCTGGTTTCTTAATCTACTCTTATTGTACCAAATCACAAGCCGAATAGCTAGAAAAAATGACAAGGCCTCTAAAAATTACTTTGATTATCAAAGGTTTTTTGTTATAATTAGTATATATTCACGCATCATATAGGACAAAATTATAGCGAGGTGTATTATGGGGAAAATCGGAATTGTAACATGCAGTACCAGTGGATTAGACTATCTTCAAGGTTATGATGATATTCGAATTGCAAGAACAACGATTATTATGGATCATCAAGAATATAATGATGGACAAAATCTCTCACCTCAAGAGTTCTATGATCGATTAGACACTCTTGAAATCATTCCTTCGACCGCACAACCGTCAACCGGTCAACTTCTAGACATTTATGAAAACATGCGCTTAGATGGATATACGGATATCATTTACATATCTATCTCTAGCCATCTCAGTGGTACCTATCAAGGCGTTTGTCTCTCACAAACGTATATAGAGGACCTCAATATTTATCCTTTCGACTCAAAAAGCGCAAGCTTTATCACCGGATTTATGGCAACCGAAGCACACCGAATGGCCAAGGAAGGTTCTGACGTAGATGCAATATTAGCTCACCTATCTGAATTACGCGACCACGACCGCGTATATTTTATGGTCGACAATCTAAGCTATCTCGTAAAAAACGGTCGCCTATCAAATTCCTCTGCATTTATAGCATCCATGCTAAAAATCAAGCCCTTACTAGAAATCAATCCGGAAGGAAAAATTGTTGCACGCGAAAAAATCCGGACAAGCAAACGCGCTATGGATCAAGTCATCCAATCCTTTCTCGATGATACCAATATGGGTAAAAACGCACGTTTTATGTTTCTCTTTAACACCGATGCTCCAGAGAAAGTCGCTTATGTCAAATCACGTCTAGAAGATGTTGGTATTGACACAAGCAAACTCATCGACTCCCCTATTTCCCCCGCCATCGGCTGCCATGTGGGAAAAGGGATTATTGGGATCGGGTACATAAACATGCCAAAACAATAAATCTTTGCCGATTCATTTCGTCAAGTGTTTCTTAATGAATAAACGCAGATTTATCATCTTGGCACTTCATAAAATCACATAGAGGATAAGTGCCTTTCAAATATGAGCTTTTTCATAAGCATAGTGTTTCTTGGTGAAAGAAAAGACAAATGCAAAGCAAGGATTCTGCTGTTTGAGCAAAGCGAGTTCAGAATCCGTTGCATTTGTCTTTTCTGAACCTTAGAAACACTTTGTGAAATGGATTGGCAAATATTTGACAGGTACTTAGCCTTTCTTTGCATTTCTATTAGGTGTATAATGGTAGAGACACAATAATTTTGTTTTGATTATGGAGGTATTGGTATGAAGACGAAAGCACTACCTGAACAGTATATTATTTATGGGGCTATGGGCTTAGGTGGCCCGTGGGAAGAAACATTTGATTTGACGGAAGAACAGTTTATTGAGGGCGAAAAAGCAATTGAAACTGCACTTGAAGAAGGCATTACTTTCTTTGATCTTGCAGATATTTATAAAAACGGTCGTTCTGAAATTGTTTTTGGAGAATATCTTAAAAAACATCCGGACATTCGAGAAAATATTATTCTACAATCCAAAGTCGGCATACATATTTGGGGCTCTGATTTTGGATCACGCTTTGAATTTTCTTACAAGCATATCATTGAATCCGTAGATGGAATCTTAGAACGGTTAAATACGGATTACTTAGATATTTTGCTTCTTCATCGACCGGATCCTTTATGTGATCGTGATGAACTCAAAAAAGCTATTGACGAACTTTTCATTTCCGGTAAAATTCGTAATCTAGGTGTGTCGAATATGGATTATCATCAAATGAAACTTATTGAGGTCTATACGGGTCGAAGAATTGTTGCCAATCAATTAGAGCTTAGTCTCAATAAAACTGAGTTTGTTGATAGTGCTGTTGGCTTTAATAATCCCCACGGAAAAGGCCTTGATTTTCAACTGGGAACATTAGAATATTGTATTCTAAACAATGTGAGTTTACAGTCATGGAGCCCACTCGCTCGTGGTATTTATTCCGGTGCACCACTTGAAAAAGATACACCAAAAACAGTTCTTGAGACCAAAAAGCTGGTTGCTAAACTCGCTAAAAAATATAATGTTTCACTTGATGCCATTGTTTTATCTTGGTTGATGAAGCACCCCGCAAAAATCAATCCAGTTATTGGCACCACAAAACCGGAACGTATTAAAAATGCAATGGAGGCATTTGACGTTGATCTAACGCGTGATGAATGGTATGAACTCTTAGTTAAATCAAAAGGCGTATCCATGCCATAAAAGGAGCTAGCACATGTTAATTCATGGAGATATGCTGCAAAAACTTGTCAATAAAATCATTGAAGATATTGGTTATAATATAAATATTATTGATACCGATGGCATTATCATCGCAAGCGGAAACCCACATCGCATCGGGACCTTTCATAAAATAGGCAAACAAGCCTCTGATGAGGAACGTCGTGTAGATATTCAAGCAATCGATGAGAACCACTATAAAGGTGTAAAAGCCGGTATTAATCAACCTTTTTACCACAACAATACGCTAATGGGTATTATCGGCATCACTGGGATTCCAAGTGAAATTAATGAATTATCTAATATTGTCAAGTCAATGATTGAACTGATGTATGAACAAGAAGTCCTAAAACAAAAAATGTACTATCGTCAGAGTGACAAAACTTTTTTCTTGAATGAATTAATTAACCTTACTGATCGCGAATCCCTTGTCACCACCATTAACTGGGGTGAAAAATTGGGCTATGACATGACAACACGGCGTAATGCTATTGTATTGGAGTTTAATGACTCAGAAAGCAATGATTCCTCATTTGCAACACAAGGAAAAATTCAAGTTATCTATCAACATATAAAATCGAATAAGCGCCATCATAAAAATGATATTTCAACCGTAGTCTCTTCGAATCGCATCGTCATATTAAAGGCATCTTATTTCTTAGATGTAGATATTGAAGCCGAAAATCTTCGCGAATATATTTTTGAACTTGTCCGTATCATTAATGCGAACACATCAACACCCTACTTTATTGCCTGTGGAAGCTTTTATGACGACATATATCACATCAAATCGAGTTATTATGAAGCAGAATTTGTTCTGGTTCAGATGAAAAAATCTTCGAAAGATCAATTCGGTTTTATTCAAGACTATCTACTCGCTTATTTCTTGTCAAAAACTTCTGACAATGTTTTAGAACATTTTTTTGAAGAGGATTACCAAAAACTAAGCGCAATCAACGGCATGACCGAAACTCTCGTTTGTATGTATCAAAGCAATATGAATATGAGCCAGTGTGCCAAAGATATGTTCTTACATCGCAACACTATTTTATTTCGTTTGAACAGGTTAAAGGAAATTTTGCATCTTGATCCAACGGAACAGATTGGCGATCGTATCTATTGGTATCTTTTCGCTGAATATATTATTAGCAAAACGAACTAACATATTTAAAACACAGCTATATTGTGCGTAGTGCACAATATAGCTGTGTTTTTTTGTGGCAAAGAATAATGTTTTTTTATTCTTTTTCACGTATCCTAATAAATATATGCATCATGTATGTGAAAATATATTTCACCACCATAAAACTAGTCATTTTTATATTTTTTATTTTAGGAAAGGAGAAAATGATGAAGATACTTATAGCATCAGACTCTTTTAAAGGAAGTTTATCGTCAAAAGAGATATGTGACATCGCTACTGATGCAATTACATCCGTTTTACCTAATGCCAATGTCATGGGCATACCTCTGGCAGACGGTGGTGAAGGTACGGTTGAAGCTTTAGTTGAAGTAACCAACGGCACATATCATAATCTTAATGTCATTGGCCCTCTTGGTGAAGAAGTATCCGCAACTTACGGTATTCTAGGCGACAAACATACAGCAGTCATTGAAATGTCCAGCGCTTCCGGTATTATGTTAGTACCTACCGAACGATTGAATCCTTTATTAACAACAAGTTTTGGAACTGGTCAGCTAATTCTTGATGCACTCAAGCAAGGCTGCCACAAAATCATCATGGGCATCGGTGGTAGCGCAACCAATGATGGCGGTGTCGGCATGCTTCAAGCATTAGGTTATCATTTTTTTAATCGAAACGGTGTCGAAATTGGATATGGAGGAAGATTCCTAGACACGATTGCAACCATTGATTCCTCCAATGTTTCAAACGACTTATTGGATGTTGAATTTCTAGTCGCCTGCGATGTAGACAATCCACTTACCGGTCAGAAAGGCGCCACTTATGTCTATGGTCCTCAAAAAGGCGGAACCCCAGATCGGCTTGAAACACTTGAAAAAGGTATGATGAATTACAGACAGCGCATTATTGAATTTTTGGATAAAGACGTTAATGACTATCCGGGATCAGGAGCAGCAGGAGGAATGGGCGCCGGCTTAATCGCCTTTTTAAATGCAAAAACAGGTTCCGGATTTGACATGATTAGCAAAACCATTCAACTAGAAAAAATTATTGAAAAAGAAAACTTCGATGTTATTTTTACCGGAGAAGGTCAGTTAAATGATCAAACCCTAAACGGAAAGTTACCTTATGGCATTTCTAGATTAGGCAAAAAATATGGAGTACCTGTCATTGCTGTTGTCGGTTCATTAAGCAATGGGTATGAAAAAATGTATGATGAAGGTTTGACTGCGGCTTTTAGCATTATGCGTTATCCGATGCCTTTGGAGGAGGCTATAAAAAATGCAGGCGAGCTAGCTTTTCAAACCTATCAGAATATAGCAAAACTATTATAAACTATTGTTAGGAGGATTTATTATGGTACAAGGACCAATGTTACTCGTTATTTTAGTTTTATCAATTGCATTTATTGTGTTGGCGACAGCTAAATTTAAAATTCATCCATTTTTAGCCTTGCTTATTGCATCTTATGGTGTTGCTTTCGCTTCTGGAATGGAAGTGCTTGAAATCGGCTCAACAATACGTTCAGGATTCGGGAATATCCTTACCTATATTGGTATTGTTATTATCTTAGGAACAATAATCGGAAAAATATTAGAAAAATCCGGTGCAGCTATTGTCATGGCAGATACTGTTTTAAAAATGGTTGGAGAAAAGCGCCCCGGTCTTGCAATGAGTATAATCGGTTACATCGTATCAATTCCGGTATTTTGCGACTCTGGATTTGTTATTTTGAATTCACTCAAAAAATCCCTCGTACAAAAATCAAAAGTTTCCGGTGTTATGATGTCCGTGTCCTTAGCAACAGGATTATATGCGACACATACATTAGTTCCTCCAACACCTGGCCCAATTGCAGCAGCAGGAAATCTTGGATTAGAAGATCAATTAGGATTAGTAATTTTAGTAGGTATCGGTGTATCTATTGTTACCATGCTTGCGGGTCATATGTGGGCAAAAGTTGCAGGCAAAAAATATACATCTGCAGAAGATCACGAAACTCTTGAGATGGATTATGATGTTATTCACAAGGAATACGGAAAACTTCCTAGTGCCTTTAAATCTTTTGCACCGATTTTAATACCGATTCTTTTGATTACATTAGGTTCTATTGCCAATTTCCCAACATTACCATTTGGAGACGGTGGTGTATATACGCTTTTCGCCTTCCTTGGTAAGCCAATTAATGCATTGATGATTGGACTCTTTTTCGCCTTTGCTCTACTTCCACAGTTTAACAAAGAAACCTTATCCGGATGGATTGGCGAAGGCCTTAAAGATGCAGCAATAATTATAATGATTACGGGTGCCGGTGGCGCATTTGGTACAGTATTAAGTTCAACACCTATTGGAGATTATCTTGGATCTTCATTAACAACATTAAATATTGGAATCTTAGTCCCCTTCATCATTGCAGCATCTCTAAAAACTGCTCAAGGTTCTTCAACAGTAGCACTTGTAACAACATCAGCATTAGTCGCACCATTGCTTCCTGCATTGGGATTGGCCTCTGTACTTGGAAGAGTTCTAACTGTAATGGCAATCGGCGCAGGTGCAATGACGGTTTCACATGCCAATGACAGTTTCTTCTGGGTTGTTGCAGAATTCAGCGGAATGGATGTATCCACTGCTTATAAATCACAAACAATAGCTACCTTGATTCAAGGAATTGCTACCATCGTTCTTGTCTTTGTATTGGCGTTGATTTTTGTATAAGGTATAAGTAAGGGCCTATGAAATATTCAAAGTGTCCTTGCGTTAAGAGTAACTAAAGCTCAAAAAAGAGCGAGTATCGGATTCCAAACTCGCTGTCGCTCAGACAGTGGAATCCTTAACATACTCACTCTTTTTTGCTGCTCAGTTACTCTAACACTTATGACAAAATTCATATTTCATACACCGCTTCTTCAAGACACCCTAGCTAATAACAAAACACTGCTAAAACGCCCCTACCTACAATACGAAGATCAAGTAGAGCTAATAGCAAAAATGCCTAGACATTAAATGTAAAGTTTTTTCTTATTATTATGTGCCCTTGGATGAAATATAAGTTTTGTTATGAGCTTTAGAGTAATTGGCGTTAAAAAAAGAAAGAGCATGTTAAGGATTCTACTGTCTGAGCGACAGCGAGTTTAGAATCCGATGCTCTTTCTTTTTTTATTGCCTAGATTACTCTTAGCGAAATAACACTTCGCATATTTCATCCACGGGCACTTTTATTCTTGTGATGAAAATCCTGCTAAGAATTTCTTTAATGTTTCGTCTTTTGGAAAGTCGAAGACTTCCTCAGGTGATCCCACTTCAGCAATGATACCTTCGTAAAGATAAACGATTTTATCAGAGACTTCTTTGGCAAAAGCCATCTCGTGGGTTACTATAACCATGGTCATTCCTTCATCTGCTAGTTGTTTGATTACTTGAAGAACTTCACCGACAAGTTCTGGGTCAAGGGCTGATGTTGGCTCGTCAAAGAGCATAACGTCCGGTTCCATGGCTAAGGCTCTCGCAATTGCCACACGCTGTTGTTGACCACCGGATAGCATGGCCGGATATACATCCGCTTTGTCATCTAAACCGACCTTATGCAATAAGGCTACAGCTTTCTTTTTTGCTTCTTCTTTTTCTTCTTTTTTGATGACAACCGGCCCCATCATAACATTTTGCAATGCTGTTTTGTGGGGAAAGAGATTAAATCGTTGAAAAACCATTCCAACACGCTCTCGCAATTGGTTGACATCATGTTTTTCAGAAACAATTTTTTTCTCGCCGATATAGATGTCACCTTTATTTTTTTTCTCCAAGAAGTTGATGCACCGAAGGAGTGTACTTTTACCAGATCCACTTCCACCGATAATACTCACCACTTCACCTGGATAGACGCTTAAATCAACGCCTTTTAATACTTCTAAATCGTCAAAATATTTATGTAATCCAGCTACTCGAATCATTGGCTTATCTTTCATTAACTTTCAACCTACCTTCCAAACGTCTCAAGAGATAACTTAAGATCGAAATAATCACATAATAATAGACTCCTGCTGTGAATAAAATTGGAAATGGATCGTACGTTGCCGACACAAGTTGTCGAGCCATAAGAATCGTCTCAGTAATTGTAATAACACTGGCAAGTGATGAATCTTTAACTGCAATAATAAATTGATTACCCAAAGATGGTACTGAACGCTTAAATGCTTGAGGTAATACAACATAACGAAAGGCTTGCATCTTAGTCATTCCCAACGCTCTAGCCGCTTCATTTTGCCCATAATCAATGGATTCAATAGATCCTCTAAAAATTTCACTAATATAGGCACCACTATGAAAGGCCAAACCAATAACAGCTGATGTAAATGCATCGAATTCAAGCCCTAGTTGTGGTAAGCCATAAAAAATAAAATACAACTGAAGTAACAATGGTGTTCCACGGACTATAGATACATATATATTGGCTATGATTTGTAGTGCTTTCAATTTAACTAATTTTAATGAGGTAACAATTAATCCAAAAAGAGTCCCTAATAGAATAGAAAAGAAAGATAACTGCAGTGTTAAATACACTGCAGGTAAAAAATTCGGGGCGTATTGAATTACTGTTCCAAAAAAACTTTGTACCGCTTCTAAGATTGCTTCCAAAGGTTAACGCCTCCTATTTTTTTATTTTTCTAATATATTTAGACCAAACCACTTGTTGCTTATTTCTTCATAAGTTCCGTTCTCTACAAGTGTTGCTAATGCTTCGTTGACTGCATTTAGTAAGTCTTCATCATCTTGACGAATAGCAATGGCGATTTCTTCGTCATATAATAAACTTCCTGCAGGTTGAATTTGAACATCATATTTTTCAGGTGCTTGAAGTCCAACAAACTTCGCTGTTACTAGTCCATCCATACGACCTTGTCCAAGTGCCATAAAGTTGTCAACATCTGACTCAAACTGCATGATTTCACCAACATTATCCATTTCACTTAATGCGTCATGGAAGGTTGTACCTGTAACAACACCAACGGTACCTCCATTAACTTCTTCAATACTTCCAATATCAGAGCTCATCGGTACAAAAAACTGTGCTCCATCATAATAATAAGGATCTGAAAAAGCTACTTTTTCCAATCGTTCAGGTGTTACCGCCATACTACCGATAATCATATCAAATCGCTTACTTTCAAGGCCACCGATGATACCGTCCCAAGCTGTTGTAATCGGGTCAGCTTCAACGCCCATTTCTGCGGCAATCGCTTTGGCAATATCAATATCAAAACCGTCTATATCTCCATCTTCATTGATAAAGTTAAAAGGTGGGTATTGGCCTGTCATTGCAAAAGTCATTGTTCCTTCTTCTTCAATTTTACCTAGTGTTGTATCCGGCGAACTACTACATCCTGCAATTAAAACCATTGATAAAACAAGTATTGCTGATAAAACTACTTTCATGTTAAACTTCTTCATAATAAATCTCCTTTTCATCGTTTCATTTGATTTGATTATATTTTGTACTAAATATTCTTGTACCAAATATTCATCGTTTCTATTTGTCCGGCTATATCTGTATTATTAATTAATCGCCCGCCGTAGGCGTAGTTGCTTTTTGCAAAGGTAATATTCATACCATAGGATACCGCTCGCGCTATTGTGTATAGTGTGCGATATCCTTGTTGTTTTAATGCACTTTCAACCGCTTCTAAAAGCGCTTGTCCGTAGCCCTGTCGTCGGTATTCCGGTAAGGTTGCAAAATCTGTCATTTCTGCATTTAAGTTACTGTAATCTGTCTCACCGGATGCAATGGCTACGAGCTGTTTATGATGAAAAACACCATAATAAATAATGTTTTCTTCCATCGTCTTGGCTAAATACTCTGGGTCAAATATCGGGAACGGATATGAATCAAAAACCTGTTGATATACCTTGGCCATTTCCTTTGTATGTCGTTTTTCAAGTTTCATCATATCTGTATCTGAATCAAGCACAAGAGGTTCGCGTGTTTCATCTTTTTTTCTAATCGCCTTTTCTAAAACATCATTGATACGCTCAAGTTCTTGACTCGTATGTCGCTTTGGATCTGTATAATACGACATAAAATAGCCATCGGATCTACCTTGATAAAATTTAGGTACATGGGCTTCGATACGGAAATCTTTATCTAGCAAATAAGGCTTCAACTTTTCCGAAACTTTAGCAATGATTTTTGTATAACCTTTTTCATGCACTAATGTATTGACAAGATTATATAAGGCGTCACTGTCTTCTTCATAAAATTTCATGATATAGACTCGATCACTGCTTTTTCCATGGTGTATAATTGATTTTCCGATTTTTTCTATTGTATCTTCGGCTTGTTGGCACTTGCCTTGGGAATTTTCTCTCGTTTCTTGATTAAACACGAGCTGGTTCTTGTTTTGATTCTTCATCAACTTCATCAGCTCCTTGATTGCGTCGGTCTCGGTCTAAATTCTCCGGCGTCAATGTGATTTCATCTTCATAGTCACACAGAAGTTTTGAAATTCCTACAACGACATCTTCTTCATCTTCATTATTTAACTTCAACTGCAAATCACAACTTTCACAGTTTCGGTCACATTCTATTGCCTCGTAACTATCCGGCATTGTATAGGTTGTAATCACACCTTCATAGTTTCGAAGAACAACTTTGTTGACAGACCATGAGATAAGGTAGTTTGGCATAACCGGTATCTTACCTCCACCTCCCGGTGCATCAATAACATAGGTTGGTACTGCAAATCCGCTGGTATGACCTCTTAAACTTTCCATAATTTCAATACCTTTACCAACATTGGTTCTAAAATGTTCTAGACCTTCAGATAGGTCACATTGGTAGATATAGTAAGGTCGGACTCGATTGGCAACAAGCGCATGAACCAATTTCTTCATGATACGCGGACAATCGTTAATACCTCTCAATAATACCGATTGATTTCCTAATGGAATACCTGCTTTTGCCAGCTTTTTAAGGGCATGCCTAGATGAACTTGTTATTTCTCTTGAGTGATTAAAATGTGTGTTAATCCAAATATTATCATGTTTTTCAAGGACTTTAATGAGTCCATCTGTTATTCGATAAGGTAGTACAACCGGTGTTCTTGTTCCGATTCGAATGACTTCAACATGAGGTATCGTCGAGATTTCATCAAGAATCCATTCAAGATAATTATCCGATAACATAAATGGATCTCCTCCGGATAATAACACATCTCGAACTTCCGGTGCATTTTTAATATATTCTATACCGATTCGAATCTGGTCTTTTGACGGGATTGAATCTTGATCGCCTACTTTTCGCTTACGTGTACAATGTCTACAATACATTGCACATACATTGCTCGTATGAAAAAGCACACGGTCCGGATATCTATGTGTAATTCCCGGTACAGGGCTGTCTTTATCTTCATGTAAAGGATCTTCCATATCACAGTTAGTTAATTGTAATTCTTGACTATCCGGAAAGCATTGTTTAAATACCGGATCATTCTCATAATCACTTTTGTCCACTAAAGAAAGATAATAGGGTGTAATGGCCATCGGGAATTTATCGATAGTCCCTTGAATCACTTTACGTTTATCATCGTCAAAAGTCACACCTAAAATCTTCTCAACTGTTTCTACTTTACGAATGGTGTTTTTAATCTGCCATTTCCAATCTTTCCATTTGGCGTAGTAATCATCCGTAACTCGTTTCTTATCCATTTTAAACTGTGTCATTTGTATTGTTTCTTGCATTGATACTCCTTCCAATAAGGTCAATAAGTGTCTACTCTTTACGTCAGGGTCCTTTCCCTCCGTGAACAATCCGCAAGCGGACCGAGGCGTAGCCTCTTTGTTCTTATTTAAAAAAACTTAGGCACTCTAACTCTGGATATCCAGAGTTAGAGTGCCTAAGTTTCGCTAAATTATATTATTTAACTCACTTTATACCATGGCGTTCCCATAGTATAGTATATGACCATTTGATCCTATACAAGCCCCAGCTCATTACGACGTTTTTCCATTATGCCTTTCAACGCTACAGACTAGCTAATTCATCTCCACATCATTTTTTATCAAAATGGTACGTAAATCAACTCGCTAATCTATCTACTCAACACATGTACTTCACTAGTGCATTTTTATAAATTATATTCTTGAAACACAAAAAATGGTGTTTCTTTCTTGCAAATAAATATGTGAATCAAAAAACTAATCTTAATTCACAACCCCTATTATTATATCACCAGAATGCCCATTTGTCAAGGTTTGCAATTAAGGCCTATATTTAATGGGACCTTTTGACTATTTTGGTCATATTATTTTTCAAAAAAACACTTGGAAGTTCAAAACATTGTTATGAATTTTTATATATTTGTTTGCATTTTTATTCATTCTTTGCTTTTTCCAATCCATATCTTCCAAATGTACAATATGATTCGAATCCTAATTGACGGTAAATGCTTTCCCCAGATTTTGAGGCAAAAAGAACTGCGATACGACACCCTAATTCTTTCGCATGTATAAGGGGAACTCGTGTTACTTCTTTTCCAATTCCTTGCCCGCGATATGCCTTGAGGGTTGATACATGATAGATTCCTACAATATCAGGAGCCGAGCGGTACAACATCGATGTAGCCACAACTTCATCGCCATGTTTTGCCATAAAACACCTAATTTCTTGGCGCCGAATCAACTGCGCAATCACCTTGCGATAAGCTTCCATACGGTGAATTGGTTGTTCAAATAGCGCTTCCATAACAACGGAGCACCATGCATTGATTTCTTCTTCCGTTTCTACTATTTTTATGGTAAAGCTTGTTGTAACCTCCGGTGATTTTGTTGCCGGCCATGTAATTTGAGTTAAATCAAGAGCCATGCCAGCTGCCTCAAATTTTTTTTCTAATCCGACACGGGCAAAAATCGTTTCATAGTTTTTTGGTTTTGTAAACATGCTTGTTGTTATTATTTCAGGCAATTCACCGCTTGCCATGCCTTGCACCATCTCGCGTAACACATCTTCCGCTAGGTCTTCCTTTAGATTCAGGCCATAAATTCGATTCGGCCATATATGTTGATTATTCACCCAGCTGAACTGATCCGATTGAACCATCGGGCAGTTAGCGGCTTTTCCTGCCGTCAGATATAGCGCGCGATAATTTTCTTTAATCAACTGTGCAACTTGGGTTTGATTCATTATATTAACTCCTTATGTCCTCTTGCCTTTTCGACTTTGACGACTTTATTCTTAATCGTTTGTCCATTAAGCTGTTCGATGACTTGCCGACCTTTGTGATTAAAAATCTCAACATAACTATAACGTTCCCGAATGTCTATAACTCCTATATCCTCCTGAGTAATACCGTCTAAATTACAAAGTGCACCAACCACATCCCCAACACGAAGCTTTTTTTGTTTTCCCGCAGAAATGCGAAGCTTTAAAATATCTTGATAGGTCTTTTTCTGATCATCCGTTTTTCTTGTGCTCATTGTATTGTTAGATAAAACAAAACTTTTAGGAAGTGGCTTCAGTGTTTCCTGTAAATAAGCTTCAATATCTTGGACTCGCTCTATATCTAAAGCATTAATCAGACTGATGGCAACACCTTTTTCCCCTTCTCGCCCTGTTCGGCCGATGCGATGGGTATAGTTTTGAACGTCTACAGGCAAATCATAATTTATGACCAAGGGTAAGCGATGAATATGCAAACCACGGCTAGCTAAATCCGTTGCCACTAAATATTTTGTTTGGCCTGCTTTAAAACGCTGAATCTGTTGCAGACGTTGTTTTTGTGGCAGATCTCCATGAAGCATCTCTACATGATTAAAACGTCGCCGCATGGATTTATAAATCCGCTCCACATCGATTTTGGTATTACAAAATATTAAACATTGCTCAGGTTGTAGTTGTTCAATAACTTCAAATAAAATCAGCGTCTTATCTTCTGATCTTGTACTTTTTGAAAACGTTTCAATTAAATTTTTTTCATCAATCTCAGACGCAACGTCTATCCGCTCCGGATGGTGCATATACCGTTTGGTTAAGTTGCTAATGGCTTCAGGCATGGTTGCTGAAAAAAGTAAGGTCTGTCTACTTTGGGGAAGCTGATTCATTAAACCTGTAACCGCATCTAAAAAACCTCGTCGTAATAGCTCATCGGCTTCATCTAAGATGAGCATATCCAATTGTTCTAGCTTTAAGTGCCCTTTTTCTACTAAATCAATGACACGCCCCGGCGTTCCTACAACAACGTGCACACGTTGTTTCAACTGATGTATTTGAATATCAATGTTTTGCTTTCCATAAACCGGCAAAGTTCGAATATGTTTGTATTTTCCCAGTTTTTGTATTTCATCACTAACCTGAACCGCTAACTCCCGGGTCGGTGTCAATATCAATGCCTGAACATAATTGTCTAAAACATGCACTTTTTCCACAATAGGTATACCAAAACTTGCGGTTTTTCCACTGCCGGTATCCGCTTGTACTACAAGATCTTCACCATTAAGCACACGCATGATGACCTGCTTTTGAACATCCGTTGGTTTGTGGTAGCCAATAGAATCTAAACTTTTTATGATATTTTTGCTCAAATCGTAACGTTCATTAAACCGATTACCCATTTGAACCGCCTTTTAACTTCCCTTTCATGTTTAATCCGTTGGATGCAAACAAATTATTATCAAAGGAATAGTTGAACTCATTATTTCGTTGATGACGCTTGATTGCAATACGGATTAATTCATCAAGAAGCTCTTTATATTTCACGCCACTAGGTTCCCAGAGATAAAAGGATAAAGATCCCGGAATCGGATTGATTTCGTTGAAATAAACTTTGTTTTTCTGTGTGTCAATAATATAATCAATACGCACCACACCCGAGCACCCATATTTTCGAAAGATTGTTTTGGAATAGCCTTCAATCTCTTGACGCATATCGTCAGCAATATCGGCCGGAATTTGGCGCTTGGCACTACTCATGCCTTTTGTTGAGTCCTGCATATATTTATCTTTGAAAGATAAGATTTCATCGGTTGTACTGGGCTCTTCAATGACGGATGCTTTTGCATCTTCAATGTCACCAAGTACTGAGCAGTTGACTTCGCGAATTTTTTCCACTTTATTTTCAATAATAAGCTTCACATCATAATTAAAGGCTTGTTCTATGGCCGCTTTTAATCGCTCTGAATTCTTCGCTACTTCAATACCAATGCTTGAACCACCACCTGCCGGTTTAATAATCATCGGAAACTCCAATTTTTGGAGTATATCGGCGAGAATAACTTCACTTTTTTTATAATAGGCATATTTATCAATGGCCACAAAATCAATGACCGGAACTCCGGCGGATAGGGCAATGATTTTCGAAATATCCTTATCCATACTCACCGCTGAAGCTAACACATTCGACCCTACATAAGGAATCGACAGCATCTCAAGGAATCCTTGAACGCCTCCATTTTCTCCTTTATTTCCATGTAAAATCGGAAAAGCCAATTCAATATATCCTAATTTTTTGTTAAATAACTTACTCGGTATTCTCAGCAAGTCTATTTTTTCTTCACCTTTACGCTTCTCAAATGCACACGCGTAACAGTTTTTAAGTAAACTGTTTAAATCTTTATAGTTTTTAATATCTAATAATGCATCTCCCGTATAAAAGGTTTCATCTTTTGTTATGTATATTGGAATTATCTCGTATTTATTCTTATCTATATTTTCGATTGCTTGTATTGCTGAAATAACAGACACCTCGTGTTCTGTCGCTTTCCCGCCGAAAAAAACACCCACATGTAATTTCATGCGTTCTCCTCTCTTTGCTACGAACTATTTTGCACCTAAACTAACATTAGAATTATATCACAGCCCAGAATCCATAACAATAGCTCCTTATAGAAAAAATTCTTATTGTCTCTACAACAATGAAGTGCTAAAATTAGACTTAAAGGGTGGTGATTCTGTGGTTGTAACGTTGGGAATTTTATTCAAAACAATCGTGTTGACGATACTGTTATTCATAATTCTACTATTATGTATTTGGTATTCTATTCGAAAAAAACACAATCGAATGACATCCTATATTTATATATTTTCAATGCTTTGTCTTGCACTTTGTTGTTTCGGAATTCTATCAGCAACAAATTTCAATTCATCTCTCAAACTTTTTTTGTATATTCCTTTCGTATTCTATGGGTTTTGTTTGGGGTGACGACCTTGGTTTTCATTATTGAGTTTTCACGTCTTTGTTTATTAACAACAAATCATTCCAATGCATCTCCAGATGTTCAAACTGTTTTCTTTTCAATTCAAGATTTAGCATTAATCACTAATCGTAATGGAGATATTATAGAGATCAATCATCCTGAAAATTTCAAAAAAACTTTCGGTTCGATTAATAGTTTAAAGGACTTACTTGATACCATGCATATGGACAGCTTGCCTGAAACACACTGTGAAATTACTTATAAGGATTTGTCTTATTATATAAATATTATTCCCATCGTTTCTCATCGCTTTTTTGTTGGTCATGCCCTTATCTTTT